>CAVWXV010000013.1:0-202488 GCA_963759185.1 uncultured Alphaproteobacteria bacterium | reverse complement strand
GGGCTTGTCCCGGCCATCCACGCCGTGCCATTCATAGCCTTGGATCAGGGGATGCTCGAGCGATCGGGAGAGCCTGCAATAGTTGCAAAGAGCTTCCCACATATCATCAAATGAATCGCGTGGATGGCCGGGGCAAGCCCGGCCATGACGGGCAATGCAGGCCCAAAACCCGCGCTATCTGAAAAGAGACATCCATGGGGTTCAAATGCGGCATCGTCGGTCTGCCCAATGTCGGCAAATCGACTCTCTTTAATGCGCTGACGCAGACCGCGGCGGCGCAGGCGGCGAACTATCCTTTCTGCACCATCGATCCCAATGTCGGCGATGTCGCCGTGCCTGATCCCCGCCTCGAAAAGCTCGCTTCGATCGCCCATTCGAAAGAGATCATCCCGACGCGCTTGACCTTCGTCGATATAGCCGGGCTCGTGCGCGGCGCCTCGAAGGGTGAAGGGCTCGGCAACCAGTTCCTCGCGAACATCCGCGAATGCGACGCCATCGCCCATGTCGTGCGCTGTTTTGAAGATTCCGACGTCACCCATGTGGAAGGCAAGATCGCACCCATAGACGACATCGAGATCATCGAGACGGAATTGATGCTCGCCGATCTCGAAAGTCTCGAAAAGCGCATCGTGCCTTTGGAGAAGAAAGCCAAGGGCGGCGACAAGGAGGCGAAAGAGCTCTTCGATCTGATGAGCCGCTGTCTCGTCATGCTGCGCGACGGCAAGCCGGCGCGCCTCGTCGAAGTGAAGCCGGAAGAGCTGAAGAACTTTCAAGGCCTCGGCCTTTTGACCTCGAAGCCGGTGCTCTATGTCTGCAATGTCGAGGAGGGTGCGGCCGACGGCGGCAATGCGTTCTCGGCAGAAGTGCAGAAACGCGCGGCGGAAGAAGGCGCGGTCGCGGTCGTCGTCTCGGCCAAGATCGAGAGCGAGATCGCGATCCTGCCGGCGGAGGAGCAGAAGGATTATCTCGAAGCGGTCGGGCTCAAAGAGCCCGGGCTCAATCGCGTGATCCGCGCCGGCTATGATCTGCTGCAGCTCATCACTTATTTCACCGTCGGCCCCAAGGAGGCGCGCGCCTGGACCATTTCCATCGGCACCAAGGCGCCGCAGGCGGCGGGCGTCATCCATACCGATTTCGAAAAAGGCTTTATCCGCGCCGAGACCATCGCCTATGAAGATTACATTGCCGGCGGCGGCGAGGCCGGCGCGCGGGAGGCGGGAAAACTCCGCCTCGAAGGCAAGGATTATGTCGTCCAAGACGGCGACATCATGCATTTCAGATTTGCGAATTAACCCATGATCCCGAAAAGTTGGCTCGACTTTTCGGATGAAGATCATGCGTTAAAATCTAGACAATCCATTCCGCAATAGCCCTTAGCTATAGAGTTCGGGAAATAGATTTTCGATCGATGGCACATAGCCGATCTTTTCGACGATCAATTTGCGAATTTGCTCTTTCTCCTCGAAAGAAACGACCTGATTTGGGGGGATATAAGTCGTTCGTACGACTCGATCTGGTCTGAGAATGACGTCGGGAGATTTAATACCAATAAAGGAGAGGACCTTCTTCGTTTCGGCCTCATGGCTGCGGTCGAGGTCTTGGAATTTTACTATCAAAACATTTGCTTGATTTTCTGCGGCGGCATCGAGCCAAGCGAGGAGATGAAATTTCCACCTCTCCAATATAGTGCCAACCTGGCCGCTCTGATATCTGAGCATTCGACCTTCTGGAACGGCATTCAAGAAATCGATTGTAGCTTTAAGCTTCTGGCCTTCATGCCAAGACAAATAATTTATGAACCGATGATAAGACAGCATCACTTCGATTGGGTTACGTACGATATACAATGTCTTGCATATATCATTGAGGATAAACTTATTGTCGTCATCGAAGAAAAATTGCGCAGCGAAATGGCTCTTTACTATGCTTGCGCAACTCTTTTCCGCGAGATCGCAAAAAAAATCTTTGACGGATTTTCTGTCATAGAAATTCAGGAATGACCCCAAAGGCATAAGATCGAAATTGAGGTGCGGATCATTTCTGAAGCAACTATTCTTTGCGATCGAATTGATGAGAAAATGTGTGCCGGATCGCTCATGCGAGCAAACCATGACGGGCATGGGGACATCTGTGTCGGTTGCGAAGCGAACAGAATCGACATCGATATTGTTGATTGAACGCATGATCCCGCCCAGCCTCTGGGTGCATCCGCTTGAACGAGGCGCCGGAGACCCGGCGGGCCGTTTGATTTTGCTGTAACCGCGCGTCAAGCAAAGGAAGCGTGCGCGAAGGCAATAGTGTTGAGCGCGTCTTGCGACCGATCCTTGCTTTCAATTACGCGCGAATCATTTGCGACTTACACATGCCGTATCCGCGGCGCAAGGCTCAAGTAAGATTGACGTGATGTTCTGATGACGATTTCGAGCCCGACTGCGGGGCGATCACATGTCGTCGCTTGATCTCATCCATGGCAGCGACGGAGATTCGCATGGGGTCCGCACCGTTTCGAGGCGATGACCTCACCTTCCGCGCTCGCGAAGAGAAGGACAATGGCGGCCTTCTCGAATTGTTCAACGAGGAGCGCTTCCTGCGCGACGCCTCGGCGCGAGGGCCTTTCGCCTCATGCGAAGATATGCGGATCTGGCTCGACGGCGTCGTCGCTGCGCAGAAATTCGAAATCGTCGGGGTCTTGCAAGGTGAGATCGTCGGATTCGGCGGCTTGTACACATTGGGGGACGGCCAGAGTCATTTGGGATGGCTCATGCTCGGTGTCCGCGAAGCGTTTCAAGGACGCGGGATCGGCTCGATCCTGCTGCATATGCTGGTCTCCACCGCGCAAGTCTTCGTCGGCTTGCAGAGAATTCAATTGACGGTCTTCAGCGACAATGCGGCCGCCATCGGGCTCTATAAGAAGTTCGGATTCGAGATAGAGGGGCGGCACCGGCGGTTTGCCCGGCGCGGCGCAGATTTCGTCGATGCCTTCACCATGGCGCTTCTGTTCGCTGACGGGGAAGCTGCAGAGCCCGATGCCGAAGCGCTGCAGCGCACGCGGTGTGCGCACGCTGCATGGTCGCCGGATCGCGGCGGCCGTTGGATCGCTGCTTAGAGTGCATGAAAGTGATTCTCAATGGCCTTCGGCGCGGGCGCGGATCGCCGCGAGATGTTCATTGTTCTGGAACAGCACCATGACGATCTCGGTCACGATGCGTGCCGCGAACGCGGCAATGACGACGCCGATCAGCGTCCCGACGAGCCAGACGAGCCCAAAAAAGAAGTGATGCGTCATGGCGGCGAGCGCCGCGAAAATATTCGAAATGCCGAACAGCGCGATCAAAGCCAATTGCAGCAGATAGAAGATGCGGATGATCGATGGCGTGAGATAATGGTTGAAGTCGAGAAAATCTTGCAGCTGAAACATCATTCCCTCACATGGTTGTGTCGATACTTTATACTGGCCCGGCAGTCGTCCCGACCGACCGAAATCTCGCCATCGGTCATGACGGCGGCCGGCGGCGCCGGAGACCTATCATCTCTATGATAGATTTGCCGCGGCAGCTGCACCAGCCCCGCGACAGGCGATTTCGGGCCGAAATGGCAGACTTTGCTCATTGCCGCCGGGCTCGATAGACTGCGCCGATCCGATCGTTGCGTGAGGCAAGGCGGCAGCCAAAATGACAGATAAACGGTCTTTCGACGTCACGAGCCTCGGTCCGTCTTCGCATTGGATGCGGCCGTGACCCGCCCTGCTGCGCCGCACCCTCTTTGCGAAAGCCATGATGTCGAAAAACATGAGTTAGATCAACACACCGCCGCGTCGCCCTGCTTCGACGCTGCATTCCAAACTCTGCTGATTGAGCTTTTCCGCTGGCGCCGCGATGTCCGGCGTTTCCGTCGCGATCCCGTTGATGCGAAGGTGATCGAAGAGCTCGTCGCGCTGGCCACGCTCGCGCCCTCCGTCGGCCATAGCCAGCCCTGGCGTTTCGTCAGCGTCGAAGATGCGGAGCGCCGCAAGGCGGTCATCGGCAATTTCAACCGCTGCAACGCGGCCGCGCTTTCGACCTATGAAGGCGAGGAGGCGGCGCTTTACGCGCGGCTCAAATTGGCCGGGCTCTGCGAGGCGCCGGTCCATCTCGCTGTCTTCTGCGACAAGGCGCCGATCGCCGGCCGCGGCCTCGGCCGCATGACCATGCCCGAGACGCTCGCCTATTCCGTCGTCGGTGCCGTGCAAAATTTGGCCCTCGCGGCACGCGCGCGCGGCCTCGGCGTCGGCTGGGTCTCGATTCTCGATCCTCGCGAGATCGCCGCAAGCCTCGATGTGCCGGCGGAATGGCAGTTCGTTTCCTATCTCTGCATCGGCCGGCCGGAGGAGGAGCATCTCGATCCCGAACTCGAAAGGCACGGCTGGCAGGCGCGCCTGCCGCAGAGCGTGGTCCTTTATCGGCGCTGAGATTGCATGGAGTCCAGCAGCTATGCCGCCTCAGCGAAAGAGCGCAGAAAGCGGCAAGACCATTTGCCAGGACAATTTGTGGTGGAGATGATCATGGCCGAGGATGTGAAAGCGCTGGAAGAGAAGATCGACGAGCTGCGTGGGATGATCGCCGCGCTCACCGTTTTCGTCTTGGAACTTCCGGATGCGAAACTCGTCGAAATGCCCAAAATGAAGGCGGCGATCGCCGCCGACAAGGCATTGACCGAGAACCAGAAGAAGGTCGCGACCGATACGTGCCGCGAACTGAAACATGCGGCGCAAGAGAAAGCCGGCGGGCATTGAGAGGGAATCGTCACTGCCCGGTGCCTAATATCAAATCTCTCTGATGAGAACCGACGCCTGCCGTCGTCATTGCGAGCGAAGCGAAGCAATCCAGCCTCGTTCCCGCGCGTCTGGATTGCTTCGTCGCTGCGCTCCTCGCAATGACGCCCCACGCGTCATGTTCGAGACACGGCATGAGTTACCCTTTTAAAGATTTGGTATAAAACGGCGCCCTTCCCCGGACCCGAGGGCCGCACGGACCCGGAAAAGCGGCGGCTCGAGTGCGTTGACCGAGGACCGGCCCCGCTCAATGAGTGCGGAGAGAGTTTTGCGATGGATGACTGGGGCAATCCCCGGATCAAGGCCGGGGACGGCCATCGCGTTGCGGGCCGGTGAGTGAAAGATTGATGTCCCTTCGCCAAGAACATCGCTGGCTCACGGCGCGGATCGCTTTCGTGCTGCTCGTTGTCGGCGGCGTTCTTGCGGCCTACCACTCGCTCGCCATTTCCAAGGATCGCAACGCCCTATGGACGATCGCGCATGACAAATGCGTGCCCGATGAAGAGCAAAATCACAATCCGGCGCCTTGCGCCTTCGTCGATCTCGAGGGCGGAGAGAAGCAAGGCTATGTGATCTTGAAGGATCTCGTCGGCTTGACGCAATTCCTGCTGATCCCGACAAGGCGGATCTCGGGGATCGAATCTCCCGATCTTCTCGCGCCCGATGTTCCGAACTATTGGGCGGCGGCCTGGGACAATCGGCGCTTCGTGTCGTCGCGGGCGAAGCGCGATCTCGCCTCAGATATGATCGGTCTCGCCATTAATTCATCCTCTGCGCGCAGCCAAGACCAATTGCATATTCATATCGATTGCCTGGGCCCCGATGTCCGCGCTCTATTGGCGAAGCACCTCGCCGAGATCGGCACGACATGGGCGAAGCTTTCCTTTGATCTTGCCGGGAGAGGCTATTTTGCGCGCCGCCTCATGGCGGCGGATCTCGCAACTCAAGATCCTTTCAAACTCTTGGCCGAGGGCCTGCCTGGCGCCCGAAAGGACATGGCGCAGGAGACTTTGGCGGTTGCCGGCGTGTTCTTTGCGCCCGGCCAGAATGGCTTCGTTCTCTTGGCTGCGCGTGCCGACCCGGCAAAGGCTCTGCGCGCGCATGGCGAGGATCTGCTCGATCATGGCTGCGCCGTGGCGCGAGCGGAGTGAGTGGTGCGCGCAAACCCTCTCCCAGTGGGAGAGGGTGGCTGCGGAGCAGCCGGGTGAGGGGTTGCGGTGTCTCTCAATTGAGAAAGATTGTAACCCCTCATCCGCCCCGCTCCGCGGGGCACCTTCTCCCACTGGGAGAAGGTTTGCGGCCAACGATTTGCTCTATCCTCCCGCCTGCGTCACGAGCTTGGTGTTGAGATAGGCCTCGATCGCTTCCGAGCCGCCCTCGCTGCCATAGCCGCTGTCCTTGACGCCGCCGAAGGGCAGCTCCGGCTGTGCAAAGCCAATATGATTGATGGTCAGCATGCCGGCTTCGATCGATTGGGCGAGCGCCGTCGCCGTCTTAGTCGAGCGGGCGAAGGCATAGGAGGCGAGCCCATAAGGCAGGCGATTGGCCTCGACGATCGCTTCTTCGACATTGTGGAAGCGATTGACGAGGGCTATGGGACCGAAGGGCTCTTCATTCATCGCCCGCGCGGTGACCGGCACCTCGGCGAGCACGGTGGGGGCGAAGAAATAGCCCTTATTGCCGAGCCTCTTGCCGCCCAGCATCAGTTTGGCGCCCTGCGCGGTCGCATCGGCGACCAAACTTTCCAGCGTTGCGATGCGCCGTGCATTGGCGAGCGGCCCCATCCGCGTGCTCTCATCGAGCCCATTGCCGATCTTCAGCGCCTGCGCCATGGCGGTGAGCTTCTCGAGGAAGGCGTCATAGACCTTCTCCTGCACAAGAAACCGCGTCGGCGAAATGCAGGTCTGTCCGGCATTGCGGAATTTGGCATTGCCGAGCAGTTTCACCGCGACATCGAGATCGGCGTCATCGCAGACGATGGCCGGTGCATGGCCGCCGAGCTCCATGGTCACGCGCTTCATATGCTGACCCGCAAGTGCGGCGAGCTGCTTGCCGACCGCGGTCGAGCCGGTGAAGGAGATTTTTCGGATGATCGGATGCGGAATGAGATAGCCGGAAATCTCGGCCGGCACGCCATAGACGAGATTGACGGCGCCTGCTGGCACGCCGGCATCGACGACGGCGCGGATCAGTTCGGCGGGCGAGGCGGGGGTCTCTTCCGGCGCCTTGATGATGATCGAGCAGCCGGCGGCGAGCGCCGCGGCGAGTTTGCGCGCGATCTGCATGACCGGGAAATTCCACGGCGTGAAGGCGGCGACCGGGCCGACCGGCTCTTTGATCACGAGATTGAGCACCGCCTCGCTGCGCGCCGGCACCACGCGGCCATAGGCGCGGCGTGCTTCTTCGGCGAACCAGTCGAACGTATCGGCGCTGGAAAGGATTTCCTGCCTCGATTCGATCAGCGGCTTGCCTTGTTCGAGCGTCATCAGCGGCGCGATCTGATCGGCGCGCTCGCGCAGGATCTCGGCGGCGCGGCGTAGCAGCTTCGAACGTTCCAAAGCGGGGACACGCCGCCAGGTGGAAAAGCCCTTTTCCGCAGCGCTGAGCGCGAGATCGAGATCGGCGATGCCGGCTTGCGCCAATGTGCCGATTTTTTCTTCTGTCGCGGGATCGATCACATTGATCGTCTTGCCGGAGAGAGAAGGCCGCCATTGGCCGTCGATCAACAGCAAGACGTCAGGATAATGTGGCACCGGGAAATCCCCCTTTTCTTCATGGAACTGCGGGCCGGACGGCTGCCGGATTGAGCGATCCGAGGCAGGCTCATCGGAGACAGGCTCATCGGAGCTCGTACACAAATATATAGGACAATTTCTGCCTGCGTCACGGGCTGCGCCGTGGGCCACCTACGCTCGAAACAGAAGCGCCGGAAATGAGACGGGGATATTCCTCGAAAGACAGATGTTCGCGCCGTCGCATTCATGATTTAATGAATTGGTCGAATGCTTCGGTCGCGAATTGGCTTGAGCCTTCGAAGGGTCACAGATCCCCCCTCATCATATCTTGGTCGATCTTATATCCTTGTCGACCTCAAGCCGGGCCTCGCGCCCGGCTCTTTTTGTCTGGAAGCCCGATTCGTCGCGCCTGCGGCGAAGTGGCCGATGTTGGCGTCACGACGGCTCATCGGGCAGCCAAGAGGCTTTCGCCATTGCTTCGCTCGCCATTGGTTCGCTCGCTATGGGATCTGGCTCGGGGAGCTGGCTCGGCGGCCTTGCCGAGCAGCCAGGCCTCGGCGGCATTGCGCCCATGTGCGTGAAGATTGGAGAGAAAGCTCCAATCGAGATTGCTGGCGCTCGCCTCGGAGAGGCCGTCGATCTCTTCTTCGGCAACGATGCGGTGGAGCGCGAGCCGACGCCATTTGCGTCCGTCGCGGGAGAGACGGCCGAAAATGCCGCGATAGAAATCCGATTGCTGGGCCAGCCGGTCGGTCTCGGTCAGCAAGGAAGCATTGAAGGTGATCTGGTCAAGCCGGCGCATGATCTCCTGCGGGGTCGTCGGCGTGGCGGCGCGCTGCATCGGCGTGATCTGCACGATGAGAATATCGGGTGTCTCGCTCGCCATGACGAGCTCGTGAAGCGGCGGATTGGCGGAATAGCCACCATCCCAATAGGCTTCATTGTCGATCGTCACGGCATGATGCAGCAGCGGCAGGCTCGCCGAGGCGAGCACTGTGTCGGCATTGATTTCGTCATTGTCGAAAATCCGGGCGCGGCCGTCGCGGACACGCGTCGCTGCGATCAGAAGCCCGACCGGCTTTGTCTGCCGCAGACGGTCGAAATCGACTTCTTCATTGAGAATTGTGCGCAGCGGGTTGAGATCGAGCGGATTAAATTGATAAGGCGAGACCAGACGTGTCCAAAATGAAAGAGTGCCTGAGGCTGCGCCATGCATCAATCCGGCGTTGTTGCCGAAAGGGACGAGGGTTGCGGCGCGGCTCAACCGACGCCAGAACCGCGTGAGCTTTTCGCGGGCCGCCTCGCGACCGCCTTCGGCGAGGCCGGCCGCGAGCAGCACGGCGTTGATGGCGCCGGCCGAGGCACCGCTCACCGTGTCAAAGCTAAGCTCCGGCTCTTCGAGCAGGCGGTCGAGCACGCCCGCGGTGAATGCGCCGAAGGAGCCGCCGCCCTGCAGAGCGAGCGACAGGTGCTGCGGCGGCCAGGCCGTGCCGTTGCGGCCGAAGGCCTGCTCCATTTGCCGGCCTATCATTTCGAGCATGTGCATGGTTTAACCTCGTTCGCGAGCGCCGGGCGAAGCCGTGCGTCCTGCAACCTATATATTGCATTGCAATATAGGGCACGAGCGATTCGCAACCATGACAATTGTACATATATGACAACAAGTTGAATGTCTTTTTAGTGAGTCGGCAGGGACAAATCTGGCAAAGCTGTGTCGCAATGCGGCGATGTCCTGGCTTGCCGCGGCCAATAGCGTCGTCGTCGGCGCTTTCGGCGGTGTCATTGGCGTCGCCATGCGATTGCGCAGGTCACGCGACCGCTGCCGATGCTGCCGCTTTATGCTGGCATATGAGCTGATTGCCGCCTAAAAAAACCGCATGACCCTGACCCATCGTCCTGTCCAAGCTGGAGACCATGTCTTTCTCGTCGACGGGTCCTCCTTTGTCTTTCGCGCCTATTTCCAATCGATCCGGCAGGATGCGAAATATAATTACCGCGTCCGACAAGCTGCCGACCGGGGCGGTGCGGCTGTTCTGCACCAAGCTCTTCCAATTCATCCGCGACGGCGCGGCCGGCATCAATCCGACGCATCTCGCGATCATTTTCGACAAATCCGAGAACTCCTTCCGCAAGGAGATCTATCCGCCCTATAAGGCCAATCGCTCCGAGCCGCCGGAAGATCTCGTTCCGCAATTTCCTCTGATGCGGGCTCCGGTGCGCGCCTTCGGCCTCACGCCGATCGAGCAGGACCGCTATGAGGCCGATGATCTCATTGCGACCTATGCGCACCAGGCGCGCGCGCGCGGCGCCGATGTCCTGATCATTTCCGCCGATAAGGATCTGATGCAGCTCATCGGGCCGGGCGTCTCCATGTATGATCCGGCTTCCGGCGAGGCGGGCGCCAAGGGATCACGCGAGGAACGCAAGATCGGCCGAAGCGGAGGTCGTCGCTTATTTCGGCGTGCCGCCGGAAAAGGTCGTCGACGTCCAGGCGCTCGCCGGCGATTCGACCGATAATGTGCCGGGCGCGCGCGGCATAGGCATCAAAACTGCCGCGCAGCTCATCGGCGATTATGGCGATCTCGACACGCTTTTCGCCAGCGCCGCCGAGATCAAGCAGCCGAAACGGCGCGAAACGCTAACCGATCCGGAAAGCGTCAAGCTGATCCGCATCTCGAAAGAGCTTGTGAAGCTCGTCGATGACGTCGCAGCGTCGAAGTGCCGCTCGACGATCTCGGCCTGCATCAGCCCGACGCGCAAGACGCTCGTCGCCTTTTTCAAGGCGATGGAATTCACGACCATCACCAAGCGCGCCGCCGAGACCTATGGCATCGATGCCGGCGCGATCGAGCCCGATCCGGCCTTTGTCGGTCCGGCCGGCTGGCGCGGCCGCAATGGCGATGTGTTGCCGAAATCGCCGGCGACAAAGTGGTCGAGGCGAAGCCGGCCGACGCAATCCGGCCGCAAGTGCTGGTGCCGCGTAAGAATGCGCGCTATGGCGAGCTCGTGCAAAGCGCCGCCGCGACGGGGCCCGGCGCGCTCGCCGCCGCAAGCGCCGCCGAAGCAGCAAGACGCCGAGTCGACCGCACGGCCTATAAGACGATCACGAGGCTCGAAGAGCTTGCTGTCGATCGCCGCCGCATACGAAGCCGGCCAGCTCGCCGTCGACACGGAGACGACGTCGCTCGATCCCATGCAGGCCGAGCTCGTCGGCATTTCGCTTGCGCTCGGCGCCGGGCCGCGCCTGCTATATCCCGCTCGGGCCATCGCGAGCGAGGGCAAGGGCGATCTCTTCGGCGGCGGCGATCTCTTGCCCGGCCAATTGCCGCTCGCAACCGTGCTCGCGCGGCTGAAGCCGCTGCTCGAAGCCGACGGCGTGCTGAAGATCGCGCATAATATGAAATTCGACTGGCTGGTCTTCCGCCAGCACGGCATCGAGGTCACGCCGATCGACGACACGATGCTCTCTCCTATGTGCTCGATGCCGGCCTGACCGATCACGGCATGGATGTGCTCTCCGCAGAAATATCTGAACCACAAGCCGATCGAGTTCTGGAAGTGGCCGGCTCGGGCCGTAACTTCATCGGTTTCGCCCGTGTTGCGATCGACAAAGCCACCGAATATTCGGCCGAAGACGCCGATGTCACCCTGCGGCTTTGGAGACGTGTTGAAGCCGCGCCTGCCGGCCGAGCACATGACGCCACTTATGAGACGCTCGAGCGGCCGATGGTCGAGTCATTGGCGCGAATGGAAGCGCGCGGAATCGCGATCGACCGCGACAATGCTGTCGCGCCTCTCGGGCGAATTCGCGCAGGACATGGCGCGGCTCGAAGCCGAGATCTTCGAGCTTGCAGGCGAGAGTTTCAATCTCGGCTCGCCGAAGCAATTGGGCGATATTCTCTTCGGCAAAATGGGGCTTTCCGGCGCCAAGAAGACGGCGACTGGCGCCTGGTCGACTGCGGCCGGCGTGCTCGAAGATCTCGCCGAAGAAGGCAATCACTTCTGCGCCCGCATTCTCGACTGGCGCCAGCTTTCGAAATTGAAATCGACCTATACGGATGCTCTGCCCAATCATGTCGACAAGGCGACGCAGCGCGTACATACGTCTTTCGCGCTGGCGGCGACGACGACGGGACGGCTCTGCGTCTTCCGAGCCCAATCTGCAGAATATTCCGGTGCGCAATGAGACCGGCCGAAAAATCCGCCGCGCCTTCATCGCGACGCGGGGCCACAAGCTCGTTTCGGCGGATTATTCGCAGATCGAATTGCGGCTCTTGGCCCATATCGCCGATATTCCGCAATTGCGCCAAGCCTTCGCAGATGGGCTCGACATTCATGCGATGACGGCGTCCGAAATGTTCGGCGTGCCGGTCCAAGGCATGCCGTCGGATGTGCGCCGCCGCGCCAAGGCGATCAATTTCGGCATCATCTATGGCATATCGGCCTTCGGGCTCGCGAACCAATTGGGCATTCCGCGCGAGGAGGCAGGCGCCTATATCAAGAAATATTTCGAGCGTTTTCCGGGCATCCGCGCCTATATGGATGAGACAAAAAATGCGCTGCCATGAGCAAGGCTATGTGACGACGCTCTTCGGCCGCAAATGCCATTATCCGCGCATCAATGCGTCGAACCCTTCAGAGCGCGCCTTCAACGAGCGCGCCGCCATTAATGCGCCGATCCAAGGCTCGGCCGCCGACATCATCCGCCGCGCCATGGTGCGGATGGATGCGGCTCTGGAGAAGGCAAAGCTCTCCGCGCAAATGCTGCTGCAGGTGCATGACGAATTGGTCTTCGAAGTGCCGGAGGCGGAGGTCGAGGCGACGATCGCCCTTGTCCGCAAGGTGATGGAGGAGGCGCCGCATCCGGCACTCACGCTCGCCGTGCCGCTGCATGTCGATGCCAAAGCCGCGCAGAATTGGGACGAGGCGCATTGATGGCGGCCCATGGCCCGCAGCGTTGACATAGCCCATTCGCAGTGACGGCTTACGAGTTTTTCTGTATATTGGATTTATGACACGGACAGAAGCCATTGCAAAATTGCAATCCTATGGCCCCGCCATCAGGGCGTTGGGCGCGACTTCGCTTTACCTCTATGGCTCGACGATTTGCGACGAGGCCAGCCCCGAGAGCGACCTCGATCTCTTCATTGACTATGATCCGGTGAGCCGCTTCAACGCCTTCGATCTGATCGGCATCAAGCTGCTCTTGGAGGACAAGCTGCGCACTCGCGTCGATGTTACGACGCGCGATGGCTTGCATGCACGCTTGCGGCCCGTCATCGAACAATCAGCCGTCCGCATATTCTGATGGCGCGGACCTTTCTCCACGCCGTCGACGATATCTTGAAGCGATCGAAGGGATCGAGCAGGCGATCACGGGCAAGACTTTCGACGATTTCTCTCGGGAATGGGTGCTCCGCCACGCGATTTAGAGGGCGATCGAAATCATTTCGGAGGCAAGCCGTTCAATCCCCGACGATGTCAAGGCGACAAGGGCGGAAATTCCTTGGGTGAAGGTCTCGGCGATCGGCAATATCCTGCGGCATGAGTATCACGCCTTGTCCGATTGAATCATCTGGAATGTCGTTATCGATGAACTGCCGAGGCTCAAAGTTGCGATCATTTCCATTCGGGACGCGTTTGACAGGTGAGGATCACAGGAGCGCAGGCTGCGTAATTGTGTGTCTTTCCGCGTTGCTTCTCATTCTCGCCATCGCCACCCCCGCTGCAGCGGCGGAGCATCTTCACGGCGCGCAAATTCCGCTTTGGGAGGCTCTGCCCTTCGCGGGCCTTTTGTTGTCGATTGCGCTCGGCCCGATCTTCGCCAAAAAACTCTGGCATGTGCATTACGGCATGGCGGCGGCTTTCTGGGCCGCGCTGGCGCTCGGTCTGCTCATCTTCACCGAAGGGTTTTGGCCGACGCTCACGGCTTTCAGCCACGCCATGTTTGCCGACTATCTGCCCTTCATCCTGATGCTCTTTGCACTTTATACGGCGGCGGGCGGCATTGTCGTCTCCGAGCTCGACCGCGCGACGCCACTGACCAACACGGCGCTGCTCGCGATCGGCACATTGGGCGCGAGTTCATCGGCACGACCGGCGCCTCAATGATTCTGATCCGGCCGCTCCTCCAGGCCAATGCCAAGCGGCCGCATCAGGTGCATGTCGTCATCTTCTTCATCTTTCTCGTCTCGAACATCGGCGGCGTCTTGAGCCCGCTCGGCGATCCGCCGCTCTTCTTCGGCTTTCTGCGCGGCATCGACTTCTTCTGGCCCTTGCACGCGCTCTGGCCGCATATGGTCTTTGCGTCACTCGTGCTTCTTGGCGTCTTTTATCTGCTCGACAGCACTTTTTTTCGTCAGGAAAGCAAGGATGAGAAAGAGCCAAAACTGCGTCTCACCATCAAAGGACTGCCCAATCTCGCTTTGATCGCGGCGGCCGTCGCCATCATTCTGGTGAGCGCCGCCTGGCATCCGGGCATTGCCATCGAATATCTCGGCACGCGGCTCGAATTGCAGAATCTGCTGCGCGACACGAGCCTCATCGCCATCGGCTTCATCTCGCTCGCGATCACGCCGACAGAGGACCGCGCCGCCAATCATTTCGTCTGGGATCCGCTCGAAGAGGTCGCAAAACTCTTTGCGGCGATGTTCATCTGCATCATTCCGGTGATGGCGATGCTCGCCGCCAATTCAGAAGGGCCGTTCGCGCCGGTCATCGCGCTTCTGGCGCATGCGGACGGGCGCCCGAATGACGCCGCCTATTTCTGGGCGAGCGGGCTTCTCTCGTCGTTTCTCGACAATGCGCCGACCTATCTCGTCTTCTTTGGGCTTACGGGCGGCGATCCGGCGGCGCTGATGGGACCGCTCGCCAAGACGCTTGCGGCGATCTCGCTCGGCGCGGTCTTCATGGGGGCGCTCACCTATATCGGCAATGCGCCGAATTTCATGGTTTTCGCAATGGCACGCCGTGCGCGTGTAAATATGCCGGGCTTTTTTGGCTATATGGCCTGGTCGGGCGCTGTGCTGGTGCCGGTGTTTATTTTGGTGACGGTGTTGTTTTTGAGGTGAGGGCATTCCCCTCCCCCTTGTGGGGAGGGGTTAGGGGTGGGGGTCAGTGGAAGCGGTTGCTTTTGACCCGACGCGGACCCAAGGTTGAGAGCTCGCAGCCGTTCCACATTGGGGCTTATGCGACTGGCGCGCCCCCGCGTGCGCGAGGCCGGGACACAAGCCCTAGAAACCATTTCGACGCGGCCGACCATGAAAGTCATCTTTAGCAGAAAAGGCTTCGATAGCGCGGCCGGCAAGGCTCCTTCTCCGATCATCGAGGGCGAGCCGATTAGTCTTCCGATCCCAACGCAGCGACGTTCTGAGACAAGCTACCGTCTCGCTGGGCTTGGCCACATCGTCGAGGACATAACTAAAGGGCGCATTGGTGCCGGCGATCTCTGCCACGAAGACCCTATGTTCTTGAACGGGCGATGGGCGTTCGGGCAGACAGGCGCAGCTCAATCGCACCTGGAGAGGAACGGTGTCGGCGTCGGCGATGTGTTTCTTTTCTTCGGTTTGTTCGCGTCGCGCGACGGCCGGGACCGTCATCATCGGATATTCGGATACTTGGAAGTTGATGAAATACGCCGACTGGGCAGCCGACCTTCCAAGAGCGATAATCCCAAAGGATTCCTGCGGCGGCATCCGCATACGATCGGAGAGTGGAACGAGAACAACACGCTTTACCTCGGCTCAGGGGCCAAGGCAGGGAATGCGCATCCTTGTTTGCGTCTCACCAAGCCCGGCGCTCCCGTCTCTGTCTGGACGGTTCCAGCCTGGCTCAAAGCGGCCGGGCTGACCTATCATAGCAATCCAGCTCGTTGGGCTGGCAACAAAGAACTTCACGTTGCTTCGCGCGGACAAGAATTTGTGTCAAACATTGGCGACCAAGCGGCAGCAAGGGAATGGCTTCGCACCATGCAGGCCGCCATTCAGCAGTGAGGGTGGGCCGTGCGCCCATGACAGACATATGCGAACATTGATCTACAAAAGGACGCACACCGGCGATCCCGATCCTAAAACGGGCGTATTTGGCAATAACGACTGTATGGGATCGGTCCGTGGGCGGCAATTCGATGCGGTGATCGGCATCGGAGGGATAGGACCAGAGCCGAGGAGTTACGGTATAGCTGGCAAGTTGAATTGGATCGGAATCGCCCCGATTTGTGATGGCCCCGCTCGTCGCGGCCCGCGACTGAGGTTCCGCCATTTTAAGTATTTCGGAGAAGACGGACCGCCGCTCGAGGAGAAATATCTGGCGCTAGCGAGCCGCATGTACGACAAGAACGTAAGGACATTCATGCACTCCCCGTCGCCCGCGGGAGGGCGTGAGGTAAACAAAATCTCTGACCTAGATCGGGATGTCAGAAAAATCCTTCGCCTTGCGGAGGCCGCGCCGCGTTCGAAGCAACCAGCTCAACGGGACTCCCGAGATAGCAGCGGCAAATGCCGGCCAAAATCTCGTAGTGGTTGCTGAGCTTCGCTGCAAGGCCAAGGCGAGCGTTTTCTACCCCCACCCCTAACCCCTCCCCACAAGGGGGAGGGGAACATCACCCCGCCGCCGCGCTTACCATCTCTGCCGCCGGCGCGGGTTCAATAAATTGCCGGCTCGCGAGTTTGGCGAATTTTCCGCCTTTGGCGACGAGTTCGTCGAATGTGCCACTCTCGACCGCATGGCCATGGTCGAAGACGATGATGCGATGGGCATTGCGGATCGTCGAAAAGCGATGCGCGATGATGAAGGTCGTGCGGCCTTCCGTAGCTGTGACGAGCGCCTTCTGCAATTGCGCCTCGGTCTCCGCATCGAGCGCCGATGTGGCTTCATCGAAGATCATGATCGGCGGATCTTTCAGCAACGCGCGGGCGATGGCGAGCCGCTGGCGTTCGCCGCCCGACAGCGAGCGGCCGCGTTCGCTGATCATGGTCGCAAGCCCATTGGGCTGACGGGCGACGAAATCCGCCGCCTGGGCGCGCTCCAGCGCAAGCGCAATCTCGGGCGCCGTCGCATCGAGCTGGCCGATCCGCAGATTCTCCTCGATCGAGCGGGCAAACAGCATGGGCTCTTGAAAGACGACGCCGATATTGCGGCGCAGCCCAGAAAGCGTCATGTCGCGAATGTCGATGCCGTCAATCAGGATCGCGCCTTCCTGTGGATCGAAGACGCGATGGAGAAGATTGAGCGTCGTCGATTTTCCCGAGCCTGTCGCGCCGACGAGCGCGACGGTCTCGCCGGGCATAACGACGAAGCTCACATCATCGACCGCCTTCATGCCGGGCTCATAGGAAAACGAGACATGATCGAACATGACATGGCCGGAAAGCCGGCCTGGGTCCTTGGCCGATGCACGTTCGACGACATGCGAGTGGGTGTCGAGGACGCGAAAGAACTCTTGCAGCTTTGGCGCTTGCAGAAACAGCCCGTTGATGAAGCTCACGATCTCGTTCAATTGCGCGATCAGCAGAGTGGAGAAAGCGGTGAAAGTGACGATCTGGCCGATGCTCGCAAGCCCGCTCGCATGAAGCTCCACGCCGAGGAGAAAGATTGCGAGCAAGGTCAAGGTCGCGGCGGCCTTGGCGCCGATGACGGCGATCGCCCACCAGTTGAGCACGGGAAGCTGGGCAGTGAGCACGGACTCAATCATATGGGCGACCGAGCGCATCTCGCTCTCGATGCGGGTAAAACTCTGCACCACGGGAATATTGCCGAACACATCCGAGGCGCGTTCGGTGAGACTGGTGTGGTAGCGCTCGACCTCATGCTGCAAAGTACTGGTCCGCCGCACCACGAAAGTGATGAGCACGCCGAAGACCATAACGAGCAGGATCAAAAGGCTGCCGAGCCGCCAATTGATGATGAGGGAGAGCGGCAGCAGCACGGTCAGCGCGACGAGCGCCGCGCATTTCTCCCGGAAGAAGGAGAGCCACAGCCAGAAGAGCCCGGATGTGCCTTCGATCATGCCCTTGAGCAGGCGGCCGGAATGGGTCGCGCTGTGAAAGCTCATCGGCAGATTGAGCACATGTTCGAAATAGGCGCCCATGGCGGCGAGGCGGCGGCGATGCGCGAGGCGGTCGGCATGCAGGCCGACGAAGACCGAGCCGAGAATGGCAAAGAAGGCGAAGCCGATCCAGGCCGCGACGAGCGGCAAAAGCGCGCCGAGGCCGGGGCTGTGGTGCATGGCCTCTCCCGCATTCATCCGATCGACGATGCGGCCGAAGAGCACGGGTTCTGCGAATTGCGCCGAAGCTAGAGCGAGATTGCCGAGGACGAGGAAGACGGCCAATCGACTCTCATGGCCGAGAAGGCGCAGCGCGCGGATATAGATGCGGGGCAACGACATGGCTCTCAGCCGGATCACTTTCGAAGAATGGTGCAAATGATTATATAAGTCATGCGCGAAAGCTTGCGCGTGCGGCGGGATCTCAAAGACGATTTGCCGAGCCGCATTGTGCTGACAACTCCCTCTGCAAAAGTTTAATGGACCGCTTCAAAGGCTTTACGAGTCCCAGCATGACCCAACAGAAGGACAAGACTTTCGGCCTGACCTCGCCATTCGACGCAGAGGAGGAGGCCGATTATGTCCTCGATATGGCTGCAGCCGAAACCGATGTTTCCGGCGCAGGTCCCAGCTCTTGCCTCAGTTCTTGCCTCAGCTTTGAAGTCGGTGCGGCCGAGGCGGGCGAGCGGCTCGATCGCTTTCTCGCAAGTCGCGCGCCGGCACAGGAAGCCGGCCTCTCCCGCACAAGGCTGAAAAGCCTGGTCGAGAGCGGCGCGGTCACGCTGGATGGCATTATCGCGGCAGACGCCGGCATCAAAGTCCGGGCCGGCCAGATGATTTATGTCGGCGTTCCGCCGCCTGCCGATCCGGTGCCGCGCGGCGAGGTTTTGGCACTCGACATCCATTATGAGGATGCGCATCTCATCGTGCTCGACAAGCCGGCCGGTCTCGTCGTGCATCCGGCGCCGGGGCATGAGACGGGCACGCTCGTCAATGCGCTGATCGGCCATTGCGGGGCAGAACTCTCGGGCATTGGCGGGGTGCGGCGGCCCGGCATCGTCCATCGCCTCGACAAGGATACGTCTGGCCTGCTCGTCGTCGCCAAAAGCGACATCGCCCATCAGGGGCTGGCGGCACTGTTTGCCGATCATGGCCGCACCGAACCTTTTACGCGAGAATATCTCGCCTTTGTTTGGGGTGTGCCGAGCCAGACTTCCGGGACGATCATGGCGCCGCTCCACCGCCATAAGACCGATCGGGAAAAAATGGCGGTTTCGCCGCAGGGCCGCGAGGCGATCACCCATTGGCAGCTTTGCGAGACTTTTGTGGGCCACAATGGCCAGCCGGTCGCGAGCCTTTTGCGCTGCGCATTGGAAACCGGCCGAACGCATCAGATCCGTGTCCATTTGGCGCATATCGGCTGCCCGCTGCTTGGCGATACGCTTTATAGCAGCGGCTTCAAGACCAAAGCGTCTTTGCTCGGGCCAAAGGCACAGGCCGAGCTGGCGCGCCTCGGCCGCCAGGCGTTGCATGCCGCGAGCTTGGGGTTTTCCCATCCGGTGACGGGGGAGGCTTTGCACTTCGAAAGCGAAATGCCGGAAGATCTGCAGCGGCTTCATGGCTGCCTTGCGCAAAAGCCTTGATCTGTCAGCTGTATAGGCTGTGCTGATCCAGATCAGGGCTGACCGCTCTGCCGCAAGCTTTATGACATAAATGTAAGGGAACGGGCCTTGCCCCGGCCCTCTTTCAGCCCATCTCTGGGCTTCCTATATATTAATGTTACGCGGCCGGCTTGGTAAAGCGGCCGCCGGTTCGGGCCCGCCGAAATGGGGGTCCGTTTGGAGGGTTTCTATGGCAATTTCTGCACTTCCTGTCCTTTCCGGGGACAATGGACTTGCTCGTTATCTCAATGAAATTCGGCGGTTTCCCATGCTGGAGCCGCAAGAAGAATATATGCTCGCCAAGCGTTGGCGCGAACATGAGGATCCCGAGGCTGCGCATCGGCTCGTGACCTCGCATCTGCGCCTCGTCGCCAAGATCGCCATGGGCTATCGCGGCTATGGGCTGCCGATCGGCGAGGTGATCTCGGAGGGCAATGTCGGCCTGATGCAGGCCGTCAAGCGCTTCGAGCCCGAGCGCGGCTTTCGCCTTGCCACCTATGCCATGTGGTGGATCAGGGCGTCGATTTAAGAGTATATTCTGCGCTCATGGTCGCTCGTGAAGATGGGCACGACCGCGAGCCAGAAGAAACTCTTCTTCAATCTGCGTAAGGCGAAGAGCCATATCTCGGCGCTCGACGAGGGCGATATGCGCCCCGATCAGGTGGAGAAGATCGCGACCCGTCTCGGCGTTCCCCAACAGGACGTGATCGACATGAATTGCCGCATGTCCGGCGACGCCTCGCTCAACACTCCCTTGCGGGAGGAGGGCGAAGGCGAATGGCAGGATTGGCTGGTCGATGAAGGCGCGAGCCAGGAGAAGCTGCTCGCCGACCGTGAGGAATCCGACAATCGGCTTGGCGCTCTGCATCAAGCGCTGAATGTGCTGAACGACCGCGAGCGGCGCATTTTTGAAGCCCGCCGCCTCTCCGATGATCCGATCACGCTCGAGCAATTGTCGGACGAATTCGACATTTCCCGCGAGCGTGTCCGGCAGATCGAGGTCCGTGCCTTCGAGAAGGTGCAGGCTGCCGTGAAGGCGGGCGTCGCAAAGATCGAAGCCGCGCCGGCAGGTGCGGGCGCGGCTTAATCCCCGAGCTTGCTATTGCTTCGCTCGCAAAGACTGGCGGGGGTCTCTGCATTGAGACCCTTGCCCGCCTTAGGCGACGCCGCTATAAGGCCTTAGCCTGTCTCGCCCATCTGCCGAGACGGCTTGTCGGAGTGTAGCGCAGCCTGGTAGCGCACCTCGTTCGGGACGAGGGGGTCGGAGGTTCGAATCCTCTCACTCCGACCATTTTCTTTCAGCCGGTGTCTTTTGGGCTGCCGATTGCCGATCTAGCTCGGCTAGCCGAAGGCGACCTTCAAAATCTCATAGCTCTTGCCGCCGCCGGGCGTGTTGACCTCGACGGTATCGCCGACTTTCTTGCCGATCAGCGCGCGTGCCGTCGGCGAGGTGATCGAGACGCGGCCGGCCTTCACATCGGCCTCGGATTTGCCGACGATCTGATAGACCTTCTGCTCTTCCGTATCCTCGTCGATGAGGGTGACCGTGGCGCCGAACATGATCGTCGAGCCGGAGAGCTTGGTGACATCGATGACTTCGGCACGGGACAATTTGTCCTCGAGCTCGGCGATCCTGCCTTCGTTCAGCGACTGCGCTTCCTTGGCCGCGTGATATTCGGCATTTTCCGATAAATCGCCATGGCTCCGCGCTTCCGCGATCGCCTGGATGATGCGGGGCCGGTCGATTTGCTGACGCTGTCGCAATTCCTGTTCGAGGTCGGAATAGCCTTGCGCCGTCATCGGAATCTTGTCCATTCTTCAGTCTCTTTCGCGTCTTTCTGCTGCGAACCACGGTTCGACCTTAGAGCATTTTCAGCAAAAGTGGATACCGGTTTTGCGGCTGAAAATGCTCTAACTTTTCGAATGAGAGCGGTTTCGAAACGGTTGCGTGTGGGCACGCAACCTGAAACCGCTCTGGCTACATTAGAGCATGTCCTGGCAAAGTGGACCCGGTTTTCCGGCAAGGACATGCATCAATTTTACGAGGCATGTCCCGGAAAAGTGGATCCGGTTCTCCGAGATGGGCCTGCGCTTATTTTTGATGGGAGCGGACTTTCCGGCGCGCGCTCGGGGCTGAGCCTCAGCCGAAATAGTCCTGCAGCGCACGAACCTCGAGATCGCCAGCGACATAGGCCCTTATGCCCTGCGACGCGGCGATCGCCCCCGCCAGAGTGGTATAATAAGGAACTCTGTGCAAGAGGGCCGCGCGACGGAGCGAGCGCGAGTTGGCGAGCGCTTGGGCGCCTTCGGTCGTGTTGAAAACCAGCTGGATGCTGCCGTTCTTGATCGCATCGACCACATGCGGGCGGCCTTCCGACACTTTATTGACCTTTTGCGCCGGAACGCCCTGGGTCTCCAGATAGCGTGACGTGCCGCCCGTTGCGCAGATGCGAAAGCCGAGACTGAGCAACAGTCTCATGCAGTCGACGACGCGCGGCTTGTCGACGTCGCGCACCGAAACGAAGACGGTGCCGCTCGTCGGCACTTTGGTGCCGCCGCCGAGCTGGCTCTTGGCAAAGGCGATCTCGAAGGAACGGTCGAGGCCCATGACTTCGCCGGTCGAACGCATCTCCGGGCCGAGCACGGTGTCGACGCCCGGGAAGCGCGCAAAGGGGAACACCGCCTCCTTGACGCCGACATGGTCCGGATGCCGCGGCGTCAGCCGGAAGCTTGCAAGCGATTCGCCGGCCATGATGCGGGCTGCGATCTTGGCGATCGGCAGGCCGATGACCTTGGCGACGAAAGGCACGGTGCGTGACGCGCGGGGATTTACCTCGAGAACATAAATTTCGCCGTCCTTCAGCGCGAATTGCACATTCATCAGCCCGCCGACATTGAGGGCGAGGGCGAGCTTGCGCGTCTGCTCCTCAAGCTCGGCGATCACCGCCGGCGACAGCGAGCGCGGCGGCAGCGAGCAGGCGCTGTCGCCGGAATGGATTCCGGCCTCCTCGATATGTTCCATGATGCCGCAGACGAACACATCACGCCCGTCGCAGAGCGCGTCGACATCGACTTCGACCGCGTCCGAGAGATAGCGGTCGAAGAGCAGCGGGTTCTTGCCGAGAACCGTATTGATCTGGCCGGTCTTGTCGTTTGGATAGCGCGCCTTCACATCACTCGGGACGAGTCCCGGCAATGTGCCGAGCAGATAATCATCGAGCGCCGTCTCGTCGCGGATGATCGCCATGGCGCGGCCGCCAAGCACATAGGAGGGCCGCACCACGAGAGGAAGATTGAGTTCGGCGGCAATGAGCCGCGATTGCTCGACCGAATAGGCGATGCCATTCTTCGGCTGCTTGAGGCCGAGCTTGTCGAGCAGCCGCTTGAATTGGTCGCGATCTTCGGCGAGATCAATCGAATCGACATTTGTTCCGAGGATCGTGATCTTGGCGCTTTCGAGCGTATGGGCGAGTTTCAGCGGCGTCTGCCCGCCAAATTGCACGATCGCGCCTTTGAGCGTTCCGGCCTCGCTTTCTTTGTTGAGGATTTCGAGCACATCCTCCGCCGTCAGAGGCTCGAAATAAAGCCGGTCCGACGTGTCGTAATCCGTCGACACGGTTTCCGGATTGCAGTTGATCATAATGGTCTCAAAGCCCGCTTCGCGGAGCGCGAAGCTTGCGTGGCAGCAGCAATAGTCGAACTCTATGCCTTGCCCAATCCGGTTCGGCCCGCCGCCCAGAATGACGATTTTTTCGCGCTCTGAAGGATTTGCTTCGCAGGCCGCCACGCCGGCAAAAGGCGCTTCATAGGTCGAATACATGTAAGCCGTCGGCGCCGCGAATTCGGCGGCGCAAGTGTCGATGCGCTTGAAGACCGGGCGGACACCGAGGCTTTGGCGCAACTCGGCGACCGAGGCTTCGGTCGTGTTCGCGAGCGCGGCGAGCCGCGCATCGGAAAAGCCCGCCGCCTTCAGCATCCGTAGATTGGCTTCATCCTGCGGCAGGCCGAAACTTTGCACTTTCGCCTCGAGATCGATGATCTCCTGCAGCCGCGCGATGAACCAGCGGTCGATGCCGCAGGCGGCATGGATGTCTTCATGCATCAGCCCATGCCGCAGCGCCTGAGCGACGACGAGCAGGCGATCCGGCGTCGGGCGGCCGAGCGCGGCGCGCAGGACATTCTTGTCGTCGCCCTTGCCGAACCCCTCGATTTCGATCTCGTCGAGGCCGGTGAGGCCAGTCTCGAGCGAGCGCAGCGCCTTTTGCAGACTTTCCGCAAAAGTCCGGCCGATCGCCATGACTTCGCCGACCGATTTCATCGCCGTCGTCAGGATCGGCTCGGCGCCGGGAAATTTCTCGAAGGCGAAGCGCGGAATCTTGGTGACGACATAATCGATCGTCGGCTCGAAGGAGGCGGGCGTCGCGCCGCCGGTGATGTCATTGGCGATCTCGTCGAGCGTATAGCCAATTGCGAGCTTGGCTGCGACCTTGGCGATCGGAAAGCCGGTCGCTTTCGAGGCGAGTGCCGAGGAGCGCGACACGCGCGGGTTCATTTCGATGACGACCATGCGGCCGTTTTCCGGATCGACCGCGAATTGCACATTCGAGCCGCCGGTCTCGACGCCGATCTCGCGCAGCACGGCGAGAGCGGCATCGCGCATCGTCTGATATTCCTTGTCGGTCAAAGTGAGCGCCGGCGCCACCGTGATCGAATTGCCGGTATGGACGCCCATCGGATCGATGTTCTCGATCGAGCAGATGATGATGCAATTATCCGCCTTGTCGCGGACGACCTCCATCTCATATTCCTTCCAGCCGAGGACGCTCTCCTCGACCAGAACCTCATTCGTCGGCGAGGCATCGATGCCGCGCTCGATGATCTCGATGAATTCCTCTTTGTTATAGGCGATGCCGCCGCCGGTTCCGCCCATGGTGAAGGAAGGGCGGATGATGGCGGGCAGGCCGATGTCGTCGAGGATGTCGAGCGCTTGGGCGAGAGTCTTGATCTGATGTGAGCGCGGCGTCGCAAGCCCGATCCGGGTCATCGCCTCGCGGAAGAGCTCGCGATCCTCCGCCTTGTCGATCGCCTCGGCCGTCGCGCCGATGATCTCGACATCATATTTCGCGAGCGTCCCCATGCGCTTGAGCGACAAGGCGCAATTCAATGCGGTCTGGCCGCCCATTGTCGGCAGGAGCGCGAAGCCGCCCGGCACGGCATAGCGCTCTTTGGCGATGATCTTGGCGACGACCTCCGGCGTGATCGGCTCGACATAGGTGCGGTCGGCCATGTCCGGATCGGTCATGATCGTCGCCGGATTCGAATTCACGAGAACGATGCGATAGCCTTCGGCGCGCAGCGCCTTGCAGGCCTGGGTTCCGGAATAGTCGAATTCGCAGGCCTGGCCGATGATGATCGGCCCGGCGCCGATGATCATGATGGTCGAAATATCCGTCCTTTTGGGCATGTGTTGCGCCATACTCCTTGCCGCAGATTTCCGGCTGCGCGCTGGGCATTGTTATCATTGATGGAGACGCAGCGCGCGCATAGCGCGCGCCTTCTCCCGCTTTCGGGAGAAGGTGTCATGCGAAGCATGACGGATGAGGGGTAATGCCGCTCGCAAGAACCCTCACCCGACCGGCTCCGCCGGCCACCCTCTCCCGCAAGCGGGAGAGGGATGCGCGCTCACTATTCCGCGCTCACGACAGATCGACCGCGTAGCGCTTCAAATCTTCCAAGGCACAATATTCGAGCGCGCCCTCATGCGTCGCCCGCAGCACCACGCGCGGCATTTTGCCGGCCTCGAAAGCCTCCTGCCAACGTGGCGCGCAAAGGCACCAGCGCTCGCCCGGCTTTAGGCCGGGAAATCCATATTGCGGCGAGGGCGTCGAGAGATCATTGCCCGAAGCCTTCGAAAAGGCGAGGAACTCCTCGGTCGAGACGATGCAGACGGTATGGCTGGCGGTATCTTCGCGCGAAGTGTCGCAGCAGCCATTGCGGTAAAAGCCGGTCAAAGGCGCATGTGAACAAGGCTCGAGCGGCAGGCCGAGCACATTGCGGGAGGGTCGGCGACCACCGCCGCCGCCATTGTCTTCCCTGAACATGGGGAATTCCTCAAAATAATGCTGCGATCGATACGGGGTGATGGCGCAGCCAGACGGGTATTTGGCGCGAACAAATCAGAATAGCTTGCGCGCCGCAACACGTTTCCGCTGCGGCTGGCCGACGTGGACCGGCCGGCTTGACCCGCCTCAGGCCGATTGCGAGTCAGGCTCAACGGCGCGCGCCGGGTCATTGGCGGCAACGGCCGGCCTCGACTCGACGCGGATCTGCTGACAGAACTCCCGCGACCGCCGGAACAAGCGATCCGACTGCAGCGAGACTTCGTCGGTGGCGGAGAGGATTTCGGTGGCGACCCGCTGGGTCTCGCTGGTCGAGCGGCTGACTTCCTTGAGGACTAGCGAAAGATTCTGCGCTTCGTCGGCCGCGGTGCCGACGCAGCGGGCAATGTCGCGGCTGGCCCGGTCTTTCTGATCCATCGCGTCGCCGAGCTGGCCCGACATTTCCGCAATGCGGCCGATGCGATTGACGGTCACGCTGATCGCGGCGACGACTTGATTGGTGGCCGATTTCACCGTTTCGATGCGCTGCGCGATATCGGCGGCGGCACGCGAGGTTTCATGAGCCAGCGTTTTCACCTCGCTCGCCACGACCGCGAAGCCGCGGCCGGCCTCGCCGCAGCGCGCCGCTTCGATCGTCGCATTGAGGGCGAGAAGATTGGTCTGATAGGCGACGCCGCCGATGAAATCGGCGATCTGGCCGATGGTCTCGACCGCTTCGACGAGTTCATTGGCGCGTCTGGAGGTCGCTCTTCCGTCGCCGGTCGCGAGCGTCGCGATTTCTCCGGCAGCAACGAAGAGTTCGTTCATCTTGGTGATTGTCGTGGTCAGACCCGACGAGGAAGCAAAGAGTTTTTCGCTCGTTTCGATCCGATCCTGCGAAAAGGCGACCACTTTCTTCGTGCGGTCGTCGGTAGCTCCGGCAATATCGCGCATGACGGTGGCATTGCGCTGCAACTCCGCCGTCGCCGAAGTCAGCGCGGCAATGGCTTCCATGACCTCTTGCTGAAAAACTTCGGCCACGCGCTGGCGTTCGCTGGCCAATGCCGCGGCGGCGCGCGCCTCGGTCGCGGCGGTTTCCTGTTCGAGCCGTTGGACCGAAAGCCCTTTGTCACGAAACACGAGTATGGCGCGCGCGACCTCGCCGACCTCGTCGCGGCGTCCGGTGTAGCCGATCGCAGTGTCGAAACGGCCACTGGCGATCCGGTGCATCGCATCGGCAAGCCGCAGCATCGGCCGTGCGACCGCGAGTGAAGCCCAAGCCACCGCGCCGATGAAAAAAGCGACAAAGCCGATGGCGAAAATCTCGAGTGTGTTGCGCACACCCGCCGATTTCACATTCTGCGCATATTCGATCCGATCCTGCGCCTCGCGTCCGAGTTCGAGCGAAAGATGGGTGAGGCTCGCCTCGAGATCGTCGCGGAGCGCCGAGAACCGATAGTCCAATTGAAAGTCCGGCGTTTCCGTGCCTGGCTTAGGAAAATCATCCAAAAATTTGAGCAGCCGATTGAAGCGTTCCGAAACGGCAGCGATGTCATGCGAAGCTTCTGGACACAGGTCCCCGACGGTGGTGAGCCAATTGTGGAAGCGTCCGGCTTCCTCCTTGATCGCATAGCGGGTCTCGTGCCGATCATCTTCTTTCGCGTCTTTGAGCTGATAGGCAAGCACTCCGAAGACCCCCTCCGAAGCCTTGGCCTCGCCGAGAGCAACGCGGGCCGGATATTGGCGGTTGATGATGTCGGCGTCGGTCTTTTGCAGATCGACGATTTTTGTCCAGATGATGCCGCCACTGCCGCCGGTGAGCAGAGCAAAAGCGACGATGACGAGGGCGAAGCAATGGGTAAGTCGGATAGCGCGAAAATAGCTTTGCACGTACTGCCCCCTGGAGATTCAGCCCGTCCCGCGCCTCCGTTTGCCTCCGCGTAAGCTGCGGGCCCCGACCTGCTAGCCATGCCGCCGAAAGCAGGAGCTCGTTGGCGGCATCGGGTGACAAAGACGGGTTCGAGTTGGTGCGAGGCGTCAGGAGGGATGATGACCGGCGAATCGATTGTTATGGTGCGTTGCGATAACGACCTAACGTTAAAATAGGATGAGACGCGCGGCCGGACACAGCAACGGTTTTGCTCATGGACCTTCTGCCATGGCCTTGGATCATCGATGTTTTTAAGCCACTCTGTGGCGCTTGCGCAACAGACGGCACAGGCATTGGCTGCTATAAAGATAGCGCTGACGACCTGTGGAGCCGGCCGGGGGGCTACGGCTCAGATCTGCAAACAGGTTGAGGGGTAGGCGAAAGCCCGGTTTCATCGAAATGAAACCGGGCTTTTCGTTTGCCGATCATTTTTCCGTGTGGCGCCCGAAGATTGGGCGCCTTCGCCTCACACGAGTGACGCGCAGAAGCGCTGGATCTTCGTGCAAGCCTCTTCGAGCACTTTCGTCGACGCCGCATAAGAGATGCGGAAATTCGGTCCGAGACCGAAGGCCGATCCCTGCACGACAGCCACGCCTTCCGTCTCCAAAAGCGCCGAGACGAAATCCTCATCCGTTTCGATGCTCTTGCCTTCGGGCGTCTTGCGGCCGATGGCTTCGGCGCAGGATGGATAGACATAAAAGGCGCCTTCCGGCGATGGGCATTTCAGATATTTCGCCTGGTTGATCATGGAGACGACGAGGTTGCGCCGCTCCTCGAAAACCTTGCGCCGCTCCGGGATGAAGTCCTGCGGCCCGTTCAGCGCCTCGACCGAGGCCCATTGCGCGATCGAACAGGCGCCGGAGGTCTGCTGGCCCTGCAACATTTCCATCGCCTTGATGAGAGAATCGGGGCCGGCGGCATAGCCGATACGCCAGCCGGTCATGGCATAGGATTTCGACACGCCATTCATGGTGAGCGTCCGCTCCATGAGCCGCGGCTCGACCTGGGCCGGTGTGGCGAAGACGAAGTCGCCGTAGATCAAATGTTCATAGATGTCGTCGCTCAGCACCCAGACATGCGGATGCGCGAGCAGAACATCGGTCAATGCCTTCATTTCCGCGCGCGTATAGGCGGCGCCGGATGGGTTGGAAGGCGAATTCAGCAGCAACCATTTGGTTTTCGGCGTGATGGCCTTGTCGAGATCGGCCGGCTGCAGCTTGAAGCCATGCTCCATTCTGGTCTCGATCGTCACCGGCGTCCCGCCGGCGATCACGACCATATCGGGATAGCTCACCCAATAGGGCGCCGGAATGATCACCTCGTCGCCGGGATTGACGGTGGCGAGGAAAGTGTTGAACAGAATGTGCTTTCCGCCGGTGCCGACGATCGTCTGCGACGGTTTGTAGTCGAGCCCGTTCTCACGCTTGAACTTGGCGGCTATGGCCTCCCGCAAGGGCTGGATGCCCGCTACCGGCGTATATTTCGTCTCGCCGCGCTCGATCGCCGCGATCGCCGCCTTTTTAATATTGTCCGGGGTGTCGAAGTCGGGTTCACCGATCGACAAGGAAATAATGTCACGTCCGGCGTTTTTCAGACCGCGCGCCTTCTGCGTCACCGCGATGGTCGCGGAGGGTTTTACCCGAAGCAAGGCGTCGGAAATGAAGGCCATGGGCGAAGGCTCCGATGCGGCAGGAGAGACGGCGCAGGCGAACGGTTCCGGTGTGTTTCCCGGGACATGTCCACGTGCCTGAAAGTGCCGCGCGCCCATAGCGCTGCGGCGGCGGGACCTTAAGTTCGCAAGGTTCCAAGGGCAACCCGAAAATCCGCTGAAAATCTGTTCCCGCGTCCGTCTAATGCAAGCATGGGACGGGCCCTGCACGACGGATCCAACGCGGCTTGGGACGGTCTTCAGGAAATTGGGCGGCGTGTTCAATTCAAAGTGCTTTTTATGAAACAGCGACGAAATTTTTGACGATGGCGTGAGAATTTTTTTCTTGATTTACGTTCTGCAATCGATCTTAACGCAACCCTTCGGCCGCGGTCCGCATTATAACAACATAGCTGCGCGCCGCTTCAGCGAACAGCGCCAGCGCTCGAAGAAGTTTACGCTATAGAATCGTAAACATATGATTTTACGTATGAATTTATTGACGAGGCCGGTTTTGTCGCGCTTCCGGAGCGCTCCATCGGCTCAGCACGAAGGATAGTTCTGCGAGCCTAGCACCTTGGCCCAGACCTTGGATGGCGCGGCGCGGCGGCCATTTGCAGTGCTCTATTCGCAACAGTCAAGATAATGATATGGATCAAAGAAACTTTTTGTACGTGTGTTGCGTTTACGTAACGAACCGGTTGTTTACCCGCCTCCGCCAAAGGTTTTGCGAGAGATCAAAGCCGCATCGCAGAAACGGCTTCAGCATGTGCGCAAATGCACAGCCGGAAGCGGCTTGATCCCTTAATCGTTGCGTGTCTCGGGGAAAGATGCCGCGAAGGAGTTGAGTATGTCGATCGCCGATCATTTCTACCATGCGCCGGACGCAGGTTTCGTTCGTTCGGTATGATTCGCAGGCCGCGCGGCGCCAGTTTCAGGTTTCCGTCGTGCTCATTCTGATTTTGGCCTTGGCGGCCTTTGCGCTTGGATTGCTGGTGCATTTCGACGAGCCGGCTTCGGTCACGCGTCCGGCACCGAACAAGGTCCACCAAGTCCATTTCGCCGATGTCGCGACCGGCATGCGAGGCTAGGCTTTTGCTTTTGGGCTGCGACGGCAGTGAGCGCCAAATCGCCCCGCTCTGTCGCGCCGCCAGGTCTCACGACTTCCACAGCCCCCCGTAAGGGAGTCGTGCATTGGGGCCGCGTTCGCCAGAGCGCGGCCCCTTTTTTATGGTTATCCCGATATTGATCTGATCAGGCGATGAGGCCGCGCCGAGGCGCGACGTCGTGGGAATGCGGAAACACGTGTTCGCCAAGCAGGGTCGCCGGCAGCCCGAGATGATCGGCGAGCAGGCCCTTCAACAGATTGCGTAGATCGGCCGTCGGCCGCAGATCCCGATCCTGATAGAGCATGAATTTACCGGGCAAGCGCGGAGAATTTATCAGCGCAGAACCCGCGGAATTCGCGGTTAGTTTCAATCTTTCGGTAGCCTGCCTACGTTATCCTTGGCCTTATGTATACGAGATCAACACAGCCGTTCGGCCGCAGAGGCCGCGCCCCAGCATTCGAAGCGCGGCCGGCGCAGTTTGCAGCCGCGCCACCCGGCCATGCGCGACAAACCAGTATTGTGCCGGCAGAGGTTGTCGCCGCGCTAGTGCGTCCACTCGGTGCAGAAGCCTCGACCGCGGTCAAAAGCGCAGAGAGAGTGCGGCGCTCCTTTCGTGCGGCCATCCTCGCCGGCTTCATCGTGGCCATTCTCAACGCCGCGGCAAATGCGACTTTTGCCGCCAAGGCCACCGACGGATTGGGCGTCTTTTCACTCGGTTCGGCGAGCGTGCCGATCGTCACCGCGCTGCTCCTAGCGGCGCTCTGGAGCGGCGCCCGGACAAGCGCGCTTTGCCTTCTCGTGGCGCATCGGCTGCTCGCGGCAATGGACTGCACGGCGCATATTTCTTATGTCATCGCCGGTGGCGGAGCCGCCCTGGTCTTTGCCGTCGTCATGCATGCCTTGGGCAGCGCGCCGGGGCCTGGCGGCTTGGGGATGGAGGTCTTTTCCGGCATGGTCGCGGGCCTATTTTATCGCCTCTTCGCCGGCACGGAGCGGCGAGACGCCTGAATATTGCGCGCCTGAATTTAGGTATCGCCGGCTCGTGCCGGCTGCACCATTTTCTTCGTATGCTTGGCCGAGCACTTGGGTGAGTACTTGGACGAGCCGCTGAGCCGTGACTTTGCGCAGCACCGGTTTGGCCCCATATTGGGGCCATGCCCAAAGCGCCCAAATCTCCCATCGGCAAATCCGTCAGCGATCAATCCACGACCGGCAAGGCGGCGAGCAAATCCCCCCGCTCCAAAGCCTCGAAGCCCGAGTTGAAGCCGCTCGGCGAACATCTCGCCGCTCTTCTCAATCCTGCCCTCAACGAACGCCAGCAAGGCTTTGCCGAAGCCCCGCAGCGCGCCTTCGAGAGGATCGGCTTCCGCGAGGATGGCGACACAGGGGTGCTGCCGGCCGGCATGGGCGGCGTCGAGGCGACCATCGCCTCGCTGAAGGACCTATTGGAACGCGGCGATCCTAATCTCCGCGATAAACAGCCCTGGATGCCGCACCGGCCGGAGCGACCGGAGAAATCCGAAGGCGGCATCAGTTTCAGTCTCGTCTCGGACTATGAGCCGCGCGGCGACCAGCCGACGGCGATCAAGGAGATCGTCGCCGGCATAAGCAGCGGCGAGCGCGATCAGGTGCTGCTCGGCGTCACCGGCTCGGGCAAGACTTTTACGATGGCGCAGGTCATCGCCGCTACCCATCGCCCGGCCTTGATTCTCGCGCCGAACAAGACGCTTGCGGCGCAGCTCTATGGCGAGTTCAAGAGCTTCTTTCCGGAAAATGCAGTCGAATATTTCGTCTCTTATTACGATTACTATCAGCCGGAAGCCTATGTGCCGCGCACCGACACCTATATCGAGAAGGAAAGCTCGATCAATGAGCAGATCGACCGCATGCGCCATGCGGCGACGCGCTCTCTGCTCGAACGCGACGATGTGATCATCGTCGCCTCGGTCTCCTGCATCTATGGTATCGGCTCGGTCGAGACCTATACGGCGATGACCTTCACCTTGAAGCTCGGCGAAAGGATCAATCAGCGCCAGCTCATCGCCGATCTCGTCGCGCTTCAATATAAGCGGTCGGCTGGGGATTTTTCGCGCGGCGCCTTTCGCGTGCGCGGCGATACGATCGACGTCTTCCCGGCCCATTATGAAGACCGCGCCTGGCGGATCAATTTCTTCGGCGACGAGATCGAGACGATCGTCGAATTCGATCCTCTGACCGGGCAGAAGACCGCCGATCTCGAATTCGTCAAGATCTATGCGAATTCGCATTATGTGACGCCGCGGCCGACGCTCATTCAATCGATCAAGGGTATCAAGGAGGAGATGAAGCAGCGGCTCAACGAGCTTTACGCAGCGGGCCGCCTGCTCGAGGCGCAAAGGCTCGAGCAGCGCACCCTATTCGATCTCGAAATGCTCGAGGCGACCGGCTCCTGCGCCGGCATCGAGAATTATTCGCGCTATCTCACCGGCCGCAAGCCGGGCGAGCCGCCGCCGACGCTCTTCGAATATCTGCCGGACAACGCACTCGTCTTTGTCGATGAGTTACACGTGACCATTCCGCAGATCGGCGGCATGTATCGCGGCGATTTCCGGCGCAAGGCGACGCTCGCCGAATATGGTTTTCGTCTGCCCTCCTGCATGGACAATCGGCCCTTGCGCTTCGAGGAATGGGAGGCGATGCGGCCGCAATGCGTGCATGTCTCGGCGACGCCCGGCCATTGGGAGATGGAGCGCACCGGCGGCATCTTCGTCGAGCAAGTGATCCGCCCGACTGGCCTCATCGATCCGCCGGTTGAGATCCGCCCGGCGCGGGCGCAAGTGGACGATCTCCTCGGCGAGGTCCGCGAAGTGGCGCTCAAGGGCTATCGCTCGCTTGTGACGGTGCTGACCAAGCGCATGGCCGAGGATCTCACCGAATATTTGCATGAGCATGGCGTGCGCGTGCGCTATATGCATTCCGACATCGATACGCTGGAGCGGATCGAGATCATCCGCGATCTCAGGCTCGGCGCCTTCGATGTGCTGATCGGCATCAATCTTCTGCGCGAGGGCCTCGACATTCCCGAATGCGCTTTGGTCGCGATCCTCGATGCCGACAAAGAAGGTTTTCTACGCAGCGAAACGTCGCTCGTGCAGACGATCGGCCGCGCCGCCCGCAATGTCGACGGCAAAGTGATCCTCTATGCCGATCATGTGACCGGCTCGATGGCGCGGGCCATGGCAGAGACGAGCCGCAGGCGCGAAAAACAGCAGGCGTTCAATGTCGAGAACGGCATCACGCCGTCTTCGATCAAGCGCGCGATCCAGGACATTCTGGGCTCGGTCTATGAGCAGGATCATGTGACGGTCGATTCCGGCCTCGCGGTGCCGCAGGCGCTGATCGGCCATAATTTCAAGGCGACGCTCGCCGATCTCGAAAAGCGCATGCGCGAGGCCGCTGCCAATCTCGATTTCGAGACGGCGGCGCGGCTGCGCGACGAGATCAAGAGGCTGCAGGCGGTCGAGCTGACTGTCAGCAGCGATCCGCTGGCGCGGCAAAGCGAGGTCGACGATCAGGGCGGCGGTTATGCGGGCCAGCGCAAATATGGCTCGGCGGCCAATCTGCCGCCGAACCGGCCGCATAGACCGACCGATGAAGAAATGGGACCACATAATTTCGGCGGCGGCGAAGCAAGGCCGCGTTCCTCAGCCGGCAAGGGCGGGACAAGGGCGTGGAAGGGGAAGAAGAGGTGAGGCGCTCATCCTTCCCCTGAAAGGGGAAGGTGGCAGCGCTGCGCAGCAGCGCTGGCGGATGGGGTGATCCCCTCTCCCCGCTTGCGGGGAGAGGGTTAGGGTGAGGGGCATGGTGATTGGCCGCGCGGTGAATCGACTTTGCGTAGCTCTGCGATGAGATACGTCTGAGCAAATCCCCTGGCCCCTCACCTTACCTCTCCCCGCAGGCGGGGAGAGGCGCGGCAGGCGTGAGTGCAGAGCGATCAACAGAGCTGATTGTTTATAGGGTGTCCCCACCCGGCCGGCTTCGCCGGCCACCCTCCCCTAAAGGGGAGGGATTCACTCCGCCGCCTTCTTGAAATCCGAGAAGGTGCATTGGCCTGCCGCCGTGGCATGGGCGCGCGGAAATTCGACGATGTTCTGGGCATGATCGAGCGGCAGTTTCAGCGCCTGCCAGACATCGGCCATGGCTTCGACGAGATGCGCGACATGGCCGTCCGTGTGGAGCGGCGTCGGGGTGATGCGCAGCCGCTCGGCGCCGCGCTCGACGGTCGGATAGTTGATCGGCTGAATATAGATGCCGTGGCGTTCGAGCAGCATGTCGGAAGCCGCCTTGCAGCGCTCCGCATCGCCGACGAAGACCGGCACGATATGGGACGGATTGGGCATCACCGGCAGGCCGGCGGCCGAGAGCGCATGTTTGGTCAGCATGGCCTGGCGCTGATGCTGCTTGCGCCAGTCTTGCCCGTCCTTCAGGAGCTGCACGGCGGTCTTCGCCGCGGCGGCGACCGCCGGCGGCAGAGCCGTGGTGAAAATGAAGGAGGGCGCATAGGAACGCACCGCATCGATGATCATGGCATCGGCAGCAATATAGCCGCCGAGCGTCCCAAACCCTTTGGCGAGCGTGCCCTCGATGACATCGATCTCGCCCATCACGCCGTCGCGCTCGGCAATGCCGCCGCCGCGCGGGCCATAAAGCCCGACCGCATGAACCTCGTCCATATAGGTCATGGCATTATAGCGATGCGCGAGATCGGCGATTGCGCCGACCGGCGCGATGTCGCCATGCATGGAATAGAGGCTCTCGAAGGCGATGAGCTTCGGCCGCTCGCGGCCGGCGGCTTGCAGAAGCTCTTCGAGATGTTCGAGGTCATTGTGGCGAAAAATCTGCCGCTTGGCGCCGGAGCGCTTGATGCCCTCGATCATCGAATTGTGATTATATTGATCCGAGAGGATCAGGCAGTCGGGCAGAATTGAACCGATCGTGCCGAGGCCGGCGAGGTTCGAGACCCAGCCGGAGGTGAAGACGAGCGCCTGATCCTTGCCATGCAGATCGGCAAGCTCGGCTTCGAGTGCGACGAGCGGGTGGTTGGTGCCGGAAATATTGCGAGTGCCGCCGGCGCCGGCACCATGCCGCGCTGCAGCATCCTGCATCGCCGCGATCACCTCGGGATGGCCACCCATGCAGAGATAATCATTCGAGCACCAGATCACGACATCTTCGATCGCCCCATCGGGACGGTAGCGCCGTGCGAAAGGGAAGCGTTCGACATCGCGTTCGAGATCGACGAAGACGCGGTAGCGCCGCTCCGCCCGCAAGCGGTCCAATGCCTCTGCAAAGATTGCCTGATAATTCAACTGACGCCTCCCGTGCGCGAACGATGCGCTAGCAAAAATTCCAGCTTAGGCCAAGGGTTATTGCAGGATCATTGTCGGTTCTTTGATCACCATCGTCGGTCGTGATCGATCATGGCGATCAATGGAGGCCCATGGAAGAGACCTTGTGGAGGCCCAGGAGGGGACCCATAGGTCGGCATCTGGTCGCGGCGCCGACCTGCGGCTTTGCAAGGCGGTGCCGCTTTTTTATACGTTTTTTGCCCATTCAAGAAGCGTCCTGCGAGCGGCAGATGGTCTGATGACTCGCCCAGGAGGAACTGATCCGTAGCGGGTCGCGCCGCACTGCGGCGGTCATTGCGCGACGTGCCCGTAAGCGCGACCGTAGTGATTTTCACAAGCGCAGCTCGTGCCGACATAGGTGGGGCTCGAAAGCACACAGGTCCGCTGAGGGGTCGCGCAATATTGGCCGACGGCCGGCGGTGCTTCCTGATAGCCATAGTTGTAGGGGTAATAATAAGGGTAGTCCCAACCCCAGTCGGGGAAGCCATATCCGTAGCCGTAGCCGCGGCCGAAGTGGCCGAAATGGCCACCATGGCCACCATGGCCACCACCGCCACCACCGCCACCATGGCCGCCCGCAGCCAAAGCGGGGGCAGCAGCGCTGATCCCCACAGTGCACACCAAGGCGGCCAAGATCTTCGAGATTTTCCTAAGACCCGGCATCATCGCACCTCCAGAGGGCAACAGCGCGACGCGCCACCTGCGATCGCACAAAAAGTAGAAGCCCAATTTCGGCAACTTAGGTTGCACCGCAACTTGCGTCTTTGCGCTATCTCAATTCCCCGATCTGCACAGGGTGGCATGCTTTTTATATCGCGCAGGAGATTTTTGTCGCAGCGCGCGTCCTTCCTGCGAGCGTGCCGCCGGTAGGACGCAACTTCTGAGATTGCCGCGGGTTCAAGAGCCCATTGCCGGCGCCGAAGCGCAAAAGCTGACAGAATTCAGACTTGCGCTTGCTATGGCGGTGAACAAAGATGGATGTACCCGTGCATTTCGCAATGCAAAGTGGGAGGGGAGAGATGGACAAGATCTTTCGCGCCTTTCTTTCGACATTCGTCAAGGTCGGTTCACTGGATGTTGAAACGGCATCGGGGCAGCGCTTCACTGTCGGTGATGGGACACCAGCGACCGCCGGGGTCCATTTTTGTGATCTTGCGGCGCAAATGGCCTTCATGCGCAACCCCGGTCTGCGCTTCGGCGAACTCTTCATGGACGGAAGAGTGAAGGTGACGCGCGGCACGATCTATGACGTGCTGGCGATCGGCTCGCGCAATGTCGGCCGTTTCAAGCGGTTCTTTTGGCTGCGCGCGGCAGAATGGCTCCGCTGTGCGCTGCGCCGGCTCGAGCAGCGCAACCATGTCGCGCGGGCGCGCCGCAATACCGCGCATCATTATGATCTCGACGGCCGGCTCTACCAGCTCTTTCTTGATCAGGACCAACAATATTCCTGCGCCTATTTCGAGCATGAGGGGGCGACGCTCGACGAGGCGCAGCTCGCCAAGAAGCGCCATATCGCGGCAAAGCTTCTCGTCGAGCCGGGCGACCGCGTCCTCGACATCGGCTGCGGCTGGGGCGGCATGGCGCTCTATCTCGCGGAGATCTGCGGCGCGCGTGTCACCGGCATAACTTTGTCGAGCGAGCAGCTCGCCGTCGCCCAGAAACGGCTGGGCGATGCCGGTCAGACGGCCCGTGCCGAATTCCGCCTGCAGGATTATCGCCAGATCAATGGGCGTTTCGACAAGATCGTCTCGATCGGCATGTTCGAGCATGTCGGCCTCGGCTTTTACGATTCCTACTTTCAGCAGATCGCGCGATTGCTTGACGACAGAGGCGTCGCGCTCATCCATACGATCGGCTACGACGGCGTTCCCGCGGCTACCAATCCCTGGGTGGCAAAATATATTTTCCCCGGCGGCTACATTCCGTCTCTGTCGGACATTTTGCCGGCGATCGAAAGAGCCGGTCTCTTGCTGACCGATCTCGAAGTCTTGCGGCTGCATTATGCGGAGACGTTGAAGCATTGGCGCGAGCGATTTCTGGCCCGGCGCGCGGAGGCGGTGGCGCTTTACGACGAGCGCTTCTGCCGCATGTGGGAATTCTATCTGGCGGGTGCCGAATGCACCTTCCGTTTCGAGGAAACCGTCGTGTTCCAGATCCAGCTCGCGAAGAAGCTCGACGCGGTGCCATTGACGCGCGATTACATCGCAGCGCGCGAGGCTGATCTGCGGCGCCGCGATTCGGCCGCGCCGACCTTGCGCATCGCGGGTTGAGCACGTCCTGAAAATGCTTTAGCGTTTCCGATCGAAGAGGGGGACTGCGCGGGGTGCGAAGATGCGCGCGGTATGAAACTGTCGCGAAGCTGCCCTCGCCCGGCCGGCGAGGCACCACGCCAATTGCCTTTTTTACCCGAAACCCACAGGATCGCCGCGTGATTCTTTGATGGCCGGGCGGACGCGCGCCTGCGTCCGATTGGCAGCCTGGTGCAGTGATTCGGTAAGAGAGCGCGTTCGGACAAAAAAAACGGGTTCCATTTTTCTGAACGCGCTCCAGAAGGATCGTCATGCAAAGTCCAACGCGGCCGATGGTCTTTATAGCGACGCCCTGCTTCGGAGGTCTCGTTTCCCAACATTATATGCAATCCGTCATCAGCCTCATTCAATATGCCGGTCAGGCGGGCTTTGACGCCATGTTGGCGCTGCTCGGCCATGATTCGCTCATTACCCGCAGCCGCAACACTCTGGTGGCGCAATTTCTCAACTCGCCCGCCACCCATTTGCTCTTCATCGACGCCGACATCAGCTTCGATCCGAGGCAGGTGCATGAGATGCTGGCCTTCGATCAGGAGATCGTCGCCGGCATCTATCCTTTGAAGGTGATCAATTGGGACAATGCGGCGCTGAAGCGGCTCGCCGGCGGCGAGACGTTTCAGACGGCGCCGCTGCTTTATGTCGGGACCTTATGCGTCGGCAACGAGCTGGAGCGACACGGCCGTTTCGCCACGGGAATCTATTGCGGCGGCGGCTTTCTCATGATCAAGCGCCAGGCGATCGAACAGATGATCGCGGCCTATCCGGAGAGCCGCTACAAAAATGTTCACGCCTACAGCAATGCCAAGGGCGATGAATATTACGCGCTCTTCGAGTGTCTGATCGATCCGGAAACCAAGACCTATATCAGCGAGGACTTCGGTTTTTGCCAGAAGTGGCGCGATCTCGGCGGCAAGATCTGGCTCGACACGGAAAGCCGGCTGACGCATATCGGCGCCTTCAATTTCGTCGGCGCTCCGCAGCAGCGCTATCAAGCCTTGCCGCAAGCCGCCGCAAGCTAGAGCTTGTTTGCCGAGGGCGTGATTTTCCGATATGGCACGCGCCGAGTTTTGATTTTCGAAATTTAAAAAGTCAAGCTTGCCTACAAAGCTTACTTGATCTCGCCTAATCGTGATGCCGCGAATGCCGCGCGCAGCTTGGCGGCACAGCCGTGGCATTCTATCCTCGCCGGCGCGTCGCGGAACACTGTTCGAGGATCAGCATGAGTAAGAGCAGGATCGATCAGCGGATCATCGATCTCTGGGACGATTATGTTCATGTCCATTTCGATCGCCGCCGATTTCTGAAAGCGGCAGCGCGTCTTCTCGGCAGTGCGAGTGCGGCTGCGGCTCTGCTTCCGGCGCTTGCCTCGAATTATGCGCGCGCGGCTGTGATTGCCGAGGCCGATCCGCGCATTTCGATCGAGCGTCTGAGCATCGCCGGCGCGACCGGCAATCTCAAAGCCTATCTCGCCATTCCCAAGGCGCCGGTGCATGCCGGTGTGCGGCAAGCGAGCATTCTCGTCATCCATCAAAACCGTGGGCTCAATCCGCATATTGAAGATATCGCCCGAAGGTTGGCGACGCAGGGCTATGTCGCGCTCGCCGTCGACTTCCTTTCGCCACTTGGTGGCACGCCACAAGATGAAGAGGCCGCGATGCGGCTTTTTCCTCAGCTCAATTCGGCGAAAGTCACAACCGACGCTCATGCCGCCATCGCCTTTCTGCGCAAGCGCGGCGATCCGAACGGCAAGGTCGGTGCTTTGGGCTTTTGCTGGGGCGGTGGCATCGTCAATCGCATCGCCGCCGATCCGGCGCCGATGCGCGGTGCGAACCTCGATGCAGGGGTCGTCTATTACGGCGCGCCGCCGCCGCTCGATCGGGTGGCGAAGATCAAGGTGCCCTTGCTTCTCAATTATGCCGATCCGCAGCGCGACACCCGCTTGGGTCAGCTCTTCCCGGCCTATGAGCAAGCGCTGAAGACTGCGAAGGTGAACTACAAACTCTATACCTATGAGGGCGCGAACCACGCCTTCAACGACGACACGCAAACGGCGCGTTACAACGAGGCTGCGGCGAAACTCGCGTGGAGCCGGACGCTGGCTTTCTTCAAAACCTATTTGGCTTAGAGGCGCGCGTCGGCGCGCTTTTCAAAAGGGTCGGGAGAGGTATCATGCAACTCAACGTCAACGGCAAAATAATCGAGGTCGATGCCGAGGCGACGACGCCTCTGCTCTGGGTGTTGCGCGAGCAGGCGCGCCTGACCGGCACGAAATATGGCTGCGGCATCGGCGAGTGCGGCGCTTGCACAGTGCATATCGACGGGGCGGCGACACGCAGCTGCATGCTTCCCGCCAGCGCGCTGCAACCAGGGCAGAAGATCGTGACGATCGAGGGACTGGCAGCGAAAGGACCGCATCCCGTGCAGATCGCCTGGGCGGATCTCGACGTGCCGCAATGCGGCTATTGTCAATCCGGCATGATCATGGCGGCAAGCGCGCTGCTCGCCAAACAGCAAAAGCCGAGCAATGCCGACATAGACGGGCAAATCACCAACATCTGTCGTTGCGGCACTTACAACAGGGTGCGCGCCGCCATTCATCGCGCCGCCGATCTCGCGGCGGACCACCGCGGCTGAGACCAAGGGGGATCATGATGAAACATGCGCGTTCCCTTTCCCTTGCCCTTTCGCGCCGCGGCTTTCTCGTGGGCAGCGCCGCCGGCGCCTTTTCGCTTGGCTTTCACATCCCCTTCGTAGCCGCGGCGGAACAGACTGTGCCGGAAATCAATGCCTGGGTCGTCATCAAGCCGGACGAGACGGTGGTGGTCCGGATCGCCCGGTCGGAAATGGGCCAAGGTACGCTCACAGGTCTCGCACAGCTTGTCGCCGAAGAGCTTGAATGCGATTGGTCGAGGGTCACCACCGAATATCCGACGCCGGGAGAAAATTTCGCCCGCCACAAGATCTGGGGCAGCTTCGGCACGGGCGGCAGCCGCGGCATCCGCGATAGCGCGGATTACGTCCGCAAAGGCGGCGCCGCCGCCCGCGTGATGCTCCTCGCCGCGGCGGCGCAAGCCTGGAAGGTTCCCGTCGCCGAATGTTCGGTGGTGAAAGGCGTCATTAGCCATGCCGCCTCGGGCCGCTCGACCACCTATGGCAAAATGGCCGCGGCGGCGGCGAAGATTACGCCGCCCGCCGACGTACCGCTGAAGGACTCGAAAGATTGGACGATTGCCGGCAAGCCGGTGAAGCGGCTCGACACCGCCGACAAGCTCAATGGCAAGCAGGTCTATGGCATCGATCTCGACATGCCGGGGCTGCTCAACGCAGCGATCAAGGATTGCCCCGTCTTCGGCGGCAAGGTGAAGAGTTTCGATGCCGCCAAGGTCGCATCCATGCCCGGCGTCAAAAAGGTCGTGCCGGTCGGCGCCTCGGCCGTCGCGGTCGTTGCGGACAACTGGTGGCATGCGAAGACGGCGCTCGATGCTTTGCCGATCGTTTGGGAACCCGGCGACAATGTTGCGGCAAGCAGTACAACGATCGCCGCTCATCTCGCGCAAGGGCTCGACGGGAAGGGGGATTACATCGGCAATGCGGCCGGTGATTTCGCCGCCGCGAAGGCCGGCGCGGCGAAGGTCGTCGAGGCGGTCTATGCCTATCCCTTCCAAAATCATGCGACGCTCGAACCGATGAATGCGACGGCCCTATGGACTGCCGATCATTGCGAGGTCTGGTGTCCGACGCAGGATGGCGAAGCCTCGCTTGCAGCGGCGGCCGCCGCGGCCGGCTTGCCACGGACTCAATGCGACGTCCATAAGATCAACCTCGGCGGCGGCTTCGGCCGCCGCGGCGCGTCGCAGGATTTCGTCACGCAGGCGGTGATGATCGCCAAGCAGATGCCGGGCACGCCGATCAAGCTCGTCTGGTCGCGCGAAGAAGACATGCTGCACGGGCGCTATCATCCGGCGAGCCAAGCGAAGCTGACTGGCACTTTCGATTCCGCCGGCCAGCTCACCGGCCTGCACATGCGGATTTCCAGCCAGTCGATCCTTGCTGGGCTGGTACCGCAAAGGCTGGCGAAGAATGGAATGGACTCTGCCGTCTTTCAGGGACTCGCGCCGAGCGGCGAAGCGGCTTTCGGCTATGACATCGCCAATCTTCTCATCGACCACAGCCTGCGCAACACGCCGGTGCCGCCCGGCTTCTGGCGTGGCGTCAATACTAATCAGAATGCGATCTATCTCGAATCCTTCATGGATGAGCTCGCCCATGCTGCGGGGGAAGATCCACTCACCTTCCGCCGCAAATTGATGGCGAAACATCCAAAGCATCTCGCGGTTCTCGAAGCTGTCGCCAGCAAGGCCGGCTGGGGTACGCCGACGCCGCAAGGCGTCTATCGCGGCCTCGCGCAATTGATGGGCTATGGCAGCTATGTCGCCGGAGTTGCCGAAGTGTCGGTCACGAACGGGAAATTGACGGTCCATCGCATTACCGCCGGGACCGATCCCGGCCATATCGTCAATCCGCAGCAGGTGCAGGCGCAGATCGAAGGCTCCTTCGCCTATGGTCTCTCGGCGCTTCTCTATGGCGAATGCACGCTCAAGGCCGGTCGCATGGAGCAGGAGAATTTCGATCGCTATCGGATCATGCGCATGAAGGAGATGCCGCAGGTCGAAGCCGTGCTCGTCCCTTCCGGCGATTTCTGGGGCGGGGTTGGCGAACCGACCATTGCCGTTGCGGCACCGGCCGTGCTCAATGCGATTTTCGCCGCCACGGGCAAGCGCATCCGGACTTTTCCGTTGAAGAACGACAATGTCATCAAGGTGTGAGCGCAGCTAACAGAGGTTGCTACGCCTTATCCACTGGCTCGCGCCTTGATCTCCGACAAGGGCGCATGAAGGCCGGCCGGAAATCCTCCGTCTTGTTCACCCAAGCGGCTTCGAGGCCATGGGGTGCGGGCGAGGGCGACGACATCATTCTTTACATAATGATTTTGGCATGGCAGCGATGTTGCACGCCATGCCCGCGCGGGAAGACGCCTGCAAGAAGCTCAACGCCCGCGCGCCCATTCTCCACCACTTCCGTTCTCCATGAGGGGCCAACGCCATGCAAGATGTCGCAATCTCCCTCGATCCTGCGGCTGCTCGGCGGCGTTGGATTCAGCTCGGTCTCGGCTTCATCGTCATGATGGCGATCTCGAGCCCCCAATATGTATGGACGTTGTTCGTCAAATCGTTTCAGACGACGACCAGCGCTAATCTCGCCGCAGTGCAGGTCACCTTTTCGCTGCTCGTCGTTCTGCAGACTTGGCTGTCGCCGATCCAAGGCTGGCTGATCGACCGTTTCGGCCCGCGCCTGTTGATCACTTTGGGCGCAGGCCTCTCGGGGCTGGGCTGGGTCGCCGCCGCACATGTGACCAATATTTATGCACTTTACGGCACCTATGGCCTGCTGTGTGGGCTCGGCACCGGCTTCGTCTATGTCGGCGTCGTCGGCCTCATGGTCCGCTGGTTTCCTGAGCGGCGCGGCTTTGCCGCGGGTGTCGTGGCGGCCGGCTATGGTTTTGGGGCGATGCTGACAACCTTCCCGATCACCGACATGATGAAGAAGGCGGGCTACCAACATACGCTGGTCGTCTTCGGCCTGATCCTCGGCGGCGTGGGTGTTCTGGCCTCTCTTTTCCTGCGCAGCCCGCGGCCGGAGGAGCTTCCCGCCGGCGGAACGATCGCGCTCGCTGGCGTCAGTCCAAGCCGGATGCTGAGCTCGCCGATTTTCTGGGTGATGTTCCTCATGATGACGATGATGGCGACCGGCGGCCTGATGGTGGTGACGCAATTCGCCGGTTTCGCCAGGGAGTTCGGGGTCGGCGACGCGGTCGTCTTCGGCATGACGGCGCTGCCGCTCGCTCTGACCTTCGACCGCATCACCAATGGCCTCACCCGGCCCTTCTTCGGCTGGGTGTCGGATCGGATCGGCCGCGAAAATACGATGACGCTGGCTTTCGGCCTGGAAGCGCTTGCCATCGCGCTGCTCCTCTCCTTCCGCCACGATCCGGTCATGTTCGTCTTGATGTCCGGCTTCGTCTTCTTCGGCTGGGGCGAGATCTTCTCGCTCTTTCCGTCGACCTTGACCGACACTTTCGGGGCGAAATTCGCGACGACCAATTACGGCCTTCTTTATGTCTCGCAAGGCGTCGGCTCGATCTTCGGCGGTCCGCTCGCCGCTATCTTGCATGATGCGATGAAAAGCTGGCTGCCGGTCTTTGCCGTCGTGATCGGACTTGACGTCGTCACGGCCTTGCTCGCGTTCTTCGTACTCAAGCCGCTGCGTGCGGCGAAGCGACCGAAGTTCGGTGATTAAGGCGCAGTGCCGTACCGGGCCGCGCCGATCTCTGCGGGATGAGCAATGCTTTAGCTGCCGATGTCATGAGAAAAGCGCGCATCCTTCGCGATGCGCGCTTTTCTCTCACTTAGGATGAAGGCTCTGTCGGAGGTTTTTCGGCCGGCTTTGCCTGCCAAGGCTCGATCAATTTCGGCAACAGCTTTGGGCCCTCGGCCCGAGTGAAGTTCCAGATCGCCTGGCCGATCGGGCTGAACGGACGGTCGGCGCGCCGCACGATGAACCATTGCCGAATGATCGGCAGGCCCTTCACGTCAAGCACCACCAAGCGACCGCTTTCGACTTCCGCCTCGATCGTATGGGCCGAAATGAGGGCGATGCCGAGCCCCGCGATCACCGCCTGTTTGATGGTCTCGTTCGAGCCGATCTCGATCGAGATCCTCGGCTGCCGGACGACGACATTCGAAAAGAAATATTCGAAGACCGACCTTGTGCCTGAGCCTTCCTCGCGGACGATGAAATTTTCATTCGTCAGCTCGGTCTTGTCGATGGATCGCCGCAGGGCCAACGGATGGTCGGGGGCCGCGATCACCACCTGCGGATGCGGGCCAAAGGCTTCGCTCTCGATCGGAAAATCCATGGGAGGGCGTCCCATGAGCCCGACATCTATGCTATAGTCGCGCAATTGGGTGACCATTTCAGCGCGGTTGCCGACGGTGATCGTCACCTCGATCTGTGGATTCTGCCGCGCAAAGGCTGCTATAAGGCGCGGAGCGAAATATTTGGCGGTCGAGACCACACCGACCGAAATCCGCCCGGCCCGCATCCCGCGGATGGCGGCCATCATATTGTCGAGCTCGGTCAGGACGAGATCGACGCGGCGCGCCGCATTCACCACCTCCTCGCCCGCGGCGGTAAGTCGCAATCGGCCACCGTAGCGGTCGAAGAGGGCAAGGCCGGCATCCTCTTCGAGAAGTTTGATCCTCGAGGTCAGCGCGGCCGGCGTGACATTGAGCTTCTCCGAGGCGAGCACGATCGTGCCGGCCTCGGCCACGGCGCGGACGGTTTCCAATTGTTTGAGGGTGAGACGACGCATTATATAAGCCTAGATTTTTTTAACTTATATCTCAATATTATTTAGTTTTCTTTGATAAACATTCAGATGACATGGACATCATAAACCCAAGACAAACTAGGGCGGATATGCTGGAACTCGCACGCAGCAAGGATTTGGACCATATCCTGGCAGAGAGCGTCGGCGCTGACCTTCGTCTTGCTCCGATCGCTTCGGCGGTCCGTGAAATCGCCGCGGCTGCCGTCGAAATGGCGGAGCTGATTTCGCTGGGTGTCTCGCCGGCGAAGGTGGCGCTTCTGTCGGCAGCCTCAATCAGGATGGCGACGTTCAAAAAAAGCTCGATGTGCTGGCCAACGATCTCTTTGTGAGCGCGTTGCGCCGCGCGCCGGTTGCCGCCGTGCTCTCGGAAGAGCTGCATGAGCCCTTGCTGCTCAATGAGGATGCGCCGCTCGCCGTGGCGATCGATCCGCTCGACGGCTCGTCGAACATCGACACCAATGTCTCGATCGGCACGATTTTCTCCATCCTTCCGGCAGTGCCGGGCGCGGCCGATCCCAAGGCGCATTTTCTGCAGCAAGGGCGCGCCCAAGTGGCGGCGGGGTTCTTCATCTATGGCCCGCAGACGGCGCTCGTTCTCGCCTTTGCCGGAAAGACGCGGATTTTCATCCTCGATCGGCGCAAGGGCCGCTTCCTAGAAGCCATCGGGGACACGCAGATCCCGACGGATTCGAGCGAATATGCGATCAATGCCTCGAACTATCGGCATTGGGGACCCTCTATCCAAGCCTTCATCGACGATTGCGTGAGAGGAACGGAGGGACCTTTGCGGCGCAACCACAATATGCGCTGGATCGCCTCGCTCGTCGCCGAGGCCTATCGCATTCTGAACCGCGGCGGCGTGTTTCTCTATCCGGGCGATTTGCGCGCCGGCTATAGCGCCGGCCGGCTGCGGCTGCTTTACGAAGCAAGCCCCATCGCGCTCATCATCGAACATGCGGGCGGGTTGGCGACAGACAGCGTGCGGTCGATTCTCTCGCTCACGCCGGCCGACGTTCATGTGCGCACGCCGCTCGTCTTCGGCTCCGCAAATATCGTCAATCTCGTCACGCGCTATCACACAGATCCGCAGTTTTCGGCCGAGCGCTCGCCCTTGTTCGGCCGTCGCGGCTTGATGCGCCAGTGAGCGGAGGGAAGGGATGTCGGTGAAACATCCGATTATTTCCGTGACCGGCTCATCCGGTGCCGGCACCACTTCGGTGAAACGGACCTTCGAGCAGATCTTTCGGCGCGAGGGGGTGAATGCCGCCTATATCGAGGGTGATGCCTTCCATCGTTATGATCGCGACGACATGCGCCGCGTGATGTATGAAGAAGAGGCGCGCGGCAATCATCATTTCAGCCATTTCGGCCCCTCCGCCAATCTTCTCGAAGAGCTCGAATCCGTCTTTCGCGCCTATAGCGAGACGGGGCTCGCCAAGACGCGCCATTATGTGCACGACCCGGAGGAGGCAGAACTCTATGGCGCGCCGCCCGGCGCTTTCACGCCCTGGAAAGCGTTGGACGAGGGCAGCGAGCTTTTGTTCTACGAAGGGCTGCATGGTGCTCTGGTGAGCGAACAGCTCAATATTGCGCGCTACGCCGATCTCAAGATCGGCGTCGTGCCGATCATCAATCTCGAATGGATCCAGAAGATCCATCGCGACAAGGCGGCGCGTGGCTATTCGACCGAAGCGGTGATGGACACGATCCTGCGGCGCATGCCGGACTATGTCCGTTACATATGCCCGCAATTCGTCGAGACCGACATTAATTTCCAGCGCGTGCCGACGGTCGACACCTCCGATCCGTTCACCGCGCGATGGATTCCGACGGCGGATGAATTGATGGTGATCATCCGCTTCCGCCGGCCGGCGGGAATCGATTTTCCCTATCTGTTGTCGATGATCTCCGACAGCTTCATGTCGCGGGCGAATTCGATCGTTATTCCGGGCAGCAAGCTCGATCTCGGAATGCAGCTCATATTGACGCCGTACATTCTGCAGATCGTCGAACGTGCCAGACGTGCCAAATGAGGCGCTCCAAATAAGGACGCGCCAAATGAAGACGGGCCAAATGAAGACAGGCCAGATGAAATCGGCCGGTTGAAGGAGTAGGCTTGATGAACATGCTGACGAAAGTGCAGCAGGGCGTGAGCGAGCGCGATATGGCCAATGCCATTCGTGCGCTCGCCATGGATGCCGTGGAGAAGGCGAATTCCGGCCATCCCGGCATGCCCATGGGCATGGCGGATGTCGCGACCGTGCTATTCTCGCGCTTTCTCAAATTCGATCCGGCCGATCCCAACTGGCCGGACCGCGATCGTTTCGTGCTCTCCGCCGGCCACGGCTCGATGCTGCTTTATGCGCTCTTGCATCTCCTCGGCTATCCGGAGATGACACGCGAGGAGCTACAGCGATTCCGCCAGCTCGGCTCGAAGACGCCTGGTCATCCGGAATATGGCCATACGCAAGGCATCGAGACGACGACGGGACCGCTGGGCCAGGGCCTCGCCATGGCCGTCGGCATGGCGCTCGCCGAACGCATGATGGCGGCCCGCCATGGTGCCGAGCTCGTCGATCACCGCACCTATGTCATTGCCGGCGACGGCTGCCTGATGGAAGGCGTCAGCCAGGAAGCGATCGCACTCGCCGGCCATTTGCGGCTTGCGAAGCTCATCGTGCTCTGGGACGATAATGGCATCACCATCGATGGTGCCGTTTCACTTTCTGATTGGTCGATCAGCCGGCGCGGTTCAGATCGGCGGGCTGGGCCACCGCAAGCGTCGACGGGCATGATGTCGATGCCATCGCTGCGGCGCTCGAGCAGGCGCAGACGTCCGATCGTCCGACATTGATCGCCTGCAAGACGGTGATCGGCTATGGCGCGCCGACCAAGTCCGGCACTGCGGGCGCGCATGGCGCGCCGCTCGGCACCAAAGAGATTGAAGGCGCGCGCGAAAAACTCGGCTGGACCGCTGCGCCCTTCGAGATTCCCGAACCGATCGCGAGCGCCTGGCGCGAGATCGGCGAGAAGGCTGCCGTCTCCCATGCAGCCTGGCGCGAGCGCTGGGCGGCTTTGCCGACTGAGCGGCTGACGCGTTTTGAAGCCGATCTTTCCGGTGGCGTGACGCCGGCGGTCAGTGAGGCGATCATCGCCTTTAAACAGGCGGCGAGCGCAAGCGGCGCCGCCCAGGCCTCGCGCAGCTCCTCGCAGAAGCTGCTCGATGTGCTGGCCAAGGCGCAGGACAATCTCATCGGCGGTTCGGCCGATCTTACCCATTCGAACCTCACCAAGGCCGCCGAGATGAAGGCGGTGACGGCGCAAGACTTTTCCGGCCGCTATATTCACTTCGGCATTCGCGAATTCGGCATGGCGGCGGCGCTCAATGGCATCGCTCTGCATGGCGGCTTCATTCCCTATGGCGGGACCTTTCTGGTCTTCTCCGATTATGCGCGCCCGGCGATTCGCCTCGGCGCGCTGATGGGCCAGCGGGTGATCCATGTCTTCACCCATGATTCGATCGGGCTTGGCGAAGACGGCCCGACGCATCAGCCGATCGAGCATCTCGCTGCCTTGCGGATGATCCCCAATCTCTATGTGTTCCGGCCTGCCGATGCGGTCGAAACCGCGGAAGCCTGGGAGCTGGCACTGAAGACGCGGACGGCGCCCTCCGCCCTCTGCCTCTCGCGGCAGAATTTGCCGATCGTGCGGCGCGCGCATGTCGTTGAAAATCTGTCGGCTAAGGGCGCTTACGTTCTGAAGGAGCCGAATGGCCAGCGCGACGTGACGCTTCTCGCGACAGGCTCGGAAGTGGGCCTCGCTGTGGAGGCCGCAGAACGTCTCGCCGCGGCAGGCATCAATGCCGCCGTCGTGTCGGTTCCCTGTTTCGAGCTCTTCGCCGAGCAGAGCGCGGATTATCGTGCGCAAGTGTTGGGCGCAGTGCCGCGCATCGGCATCGAGGCGGGGCTGCGTCAAGGCTTTGAAAGCCTGCTGCGGCCGCAGGACGGCTTCATCGGCATGACATCTTTCGGCGCCAGCGCGCCGGCCGGCGATCTCTATCGTGCTTTCGGCATTACGGTCGATGCGGTCGTCGCAGAGGCGCAGGCGCGTCTCCAACTCAGCAAGCTTCAGTGACGGAGACGGAAATGGCCCGCATTACTCTGCGCCAGCTTCTCGATCATGCCGCCGAGCATGATTATGGCGTGCCGGCGTTCAACATCAATAATATGGAACAGGGCATTGCGATCGTCGAAGCCGCAGCATCTGTCGATGCGCCGGTGATCATTCAGGCGAGCCGCGGCGCGCGTTCCTATGCCGGCGATCTGATGCTTGCCAAGATGATCGAGGCCCTGGTCGAGACCTATCCGCAGATCCCGATCTGCCTGCATCAGGACCATGGTAATAATGAAGCGACGTGCCTCACCGCGATCCAGCATGGCTTCACCTCTGTCATGATGGATGGCTCGCTTGAGGCCGATGCGAAGACGCCGTCGAGCTACCAATATAATGTCGACATCACCGGCAAAGTGGTCGAGGCCGCGCATGCGGTCGGCGCTTCCGTCGAAGGCGAGCTCGGCGTGCTCGGCTCGCTCGAACATGGCAGCGGCGAAAAGGAGGATGGTCATGGTGCGGAAGGCCAGCTTTCCCGCGAGCAGCTCCTGACCGATCCCGATCAGGCCGTCGACTTCGTGATGCGGACCAAGGTCGATGCGCTCGCTATCGCGATGGGAACTTCGCACGGCGCCTATAAGTTCACCCGAAAGCCCGATGGCGAGATCCTCTCGATGCGCGTCGTCGAGGCGATCCACGCCAAGCTGCCGAACATCCATCTCGTCATGCATGGCTCCTCCTCCGTGCCGCAGGAGCTGCAGGACGATTTCAACGCGCATGGCGGAGCGATGCGGCAAACCTTCGGCGTGCCGGTCGAGGAGATCGTGCGCGGCATCAAGCATGGCGTCCGCAAAGTGAATATCGACACGGACTGCCGTCTCGCGATGACGGCGGAGTTTCGCCGCATTGCCACGACGAAGCCGGATGAATTCGATCCGCGCAAATTCCTGAAACCGGCGATGGAGCGCATGCGCGATCTCTGCCGCTTGCGCTTCGAGCAATTCGGCACGGCCGGACAGGCGGGGAAAATCAAAGTGCTGCCCATGTCGGCGATGGCCAAGCGTTATGCGTCCGGCGCACTTGACCCGCGTAGCGAGACCAAGAACGCCGCGGAATGATTAGAGCGGGATGAGGAAAAGTGGGAACCGGTTTTCCGCCCGCATCCCGCTCTAAATTATGAGAATTGATCACGTTCATGACTTTGGATCGGTTCGATCCAAAGTCATCGTGATCTAGAGGAGTTGAAAAGATGAACGCCATTCAGAAGCAGGCTCCGGCGGCGCCCGCTGAAAAGCGCAGCCGCTATTCGGCCGGCGTTATGGAATATCGGGAGATGGGCTATTGGGAGCCCGATTACCAGCCGAAGGATACGGATCTCATCGCCGTCTTTCGGGTGACGCCGCAGGAAGGCGTCGATCCGATCGAAGCCTCGGCGGCGGTGGCCGGCGAATCCTCGACCGCGACTTGGACCGTCGTCTGGACGGATCGGCTGACGGCTTGCGACAAATATCGCGCCAAGTGCTATCGCGTCGATCCGGTGCCGAATGCGCCCGGCTCCTATTTCGCCTATATCGCCTATGATCTCGATCTCTTCGAGCCGGGCTCGATCGCCAATCTCGCCGCTTCGATCATCGGCAATGTCTTCGGCTTCAAGCCTTTGAAGGCGTTGCGCCTCGAAGATATGCGGCTGCCGGTCGCCTATGTGAAGACCTTCCAGGGGCCGGCGACAGGCATTGTCGTTGAGCGCGAGCGGCTCGATAAATTCGGCAGGCCGCTGCTCGGCGCGACGGTGAAGCCGAAACTCGGGCTCTCCGGCCGCAACTATGGCCGTGTCGTCTACGAGGCGCTGAAGGGCGGGCTCGATTTCACCAAGGATGACGAGAACATCAATTCGCAGCCCTTCATGCATTGGCGCGACCGCTTCCTCTATTGCATGGAGGCCGTCGCCAAGGCGGAGGCGGCGACCGGCGAGGTGAAGGGCACCTATCTCAACGTCACCGGCGCCACCATGGAAGACATGTATGAGCGCGCCGAATTCGCCAAGCAGCTCGGCTCCTGCATCATCATGATCGATCTCGTGATCGGCTATACGGCGATCCAATCGATGGCGAAATGGGCGCGCCGCAACGACATGATCCTGCATCTGCACCGCGCCGGCCATTCGACCTATACGAGGCAGAAGACGCATGGCGTCTCCTTCCGCGTCATCGCCAAATGGATGCGGCTCGCCGGTGTCGATCATATCCATGCCGGTACCGTGGTCGGCAAGCTCGAAGGCGATCCCAATACGACGCGCGGCTATTATGACATCTGCCGGCAGGATTATAATCCGATGCAGCTGGAGCACGGCCTGTTCTTCGACCAGCATTGGGCCTCGCTCAACAAGCTCATGCCGGTAGCGTCCGGCGGCATTCATGCCGGCCAGATGCATCAGCTCCTCGATCTTCTCGGTGACGACGTCGTGCTGCAATTCGGCGGCGGCACGATCGGCCATCCGATGGGGATTGCGGCGGGCGCCACCGCCAATCGAGTCGCGCTCGAAGCAATGATCTTCGCCCGCAACGCCGGGAGAGACATTCTGCACGAGGGTCCGGAAATTCTCGAACAGGCGGCGAAAAAGTGTCTGCCGCTGAAACAGGCCCTCGATACCTGGGGCGAAGTGACTTTCAATTATGCCTCGACCGATACGCCGGACTTCGTTCCGACGGCCACGGCCGCCGAATAAGGAGAAAATCAATGCGTATCACGCAAGGCTGTTTCTCGTTCCTGCCGGATTTGACCGACGACGAGATCCGCACCCAGGTGCAATATTGCATCGACCAAGGCTGGGCGGTGAACCTCGAATTCACCGATGATCCGCATCCCCGCAATACGTTTTGGGAGATGTGGGGCCTGCCGATGTTCGACATCAAGGATGCGGCGGCGGTGATGCTGGAGCTCGACGCCTGCCGCAAGGCCTATGGCGGGCGCTGTTATATACGCATCTCGGGCTTTGATTCCGGGCCTGGGTGGGAGGCCGTGCGGCTCTCTTTCATCGTGTCGCGGCCGCAGAACGAACCTGGGTTCCGCATCATCCGGCAGGCGGTCGATGGCCGCAGCGTCCGCTATACGTTGCAGACCTATGTGAGCGATCGGCCGGAAGGCGAGCGTTACGGGGTGTGAGAGGGGCGCGCGAACCCTCTCCCATTGGGAGAGGGTGGCTTGCGAAGCAAGCCGGGTGAGGGGTTACGACGGTAGAAATTTGGTAGCGATCGTAACCCCTCATCCGGCCGGCTCCGCCGGCCACCTTCTCCCTCAGGGAGAAGGTTTGCGCGCCTATCTACTCATATCATTCGGCACAGAGATTGTGACGAAGACATTGCGCAGAAAAAGTCCGCGCTTGCTGCCTTCTTCGCATATCGCGGTAGGGTTTTGAACGATGCCATCCACTGACACGGAGATCGACACGGGCGCCGCGGAACTCGCGGAAAACGTCGATCTGCGCCGGGAGCTCGCCGACACCCATGTCAGCGAGGTTCTCGATCGTCTCGATGCGGAACTCGTCGGCCTTAAGCCGGTCAAGCTCCGCATCCGACAGATTGCCGCGCTTCTGCTCGTTGATCGGGTCCGCCGCCGCATGGGCCTCAGCTCCGAGACGCCGACCTTGCATATGAGCTTCACCGGCAATCCCGGCACCGGCAAGACCACTGTCGCCAAGCGCATGGCCGAGATTCTTCACGCGCTCGGCTATGTTCGGAAGGGCCATCTCGTCTCGGTGACGCGCGATGATCTCGTTGGCCAATATATCGGCCATACCGCGCCCAAGACGAAAGAAGTGCTGAAAAAAGCAATGGGCGGCGTTCTCTTCATCGACGAGGCCTATTATCTCTACCGGCCGGAGAATGAGCGCGACTATGGCCAGGAGGCAGTCGAGATCTTGCTGCAGGTGATGGAAAACCAGCGCGACGATCTCGTCGTGATCCTCGCCGGCTATGCCGACCACATGGAGCGTTTTTTCCGCTCCAATCCCGGCTTTCGCTCGCGCATTGCGCATCACATCGATTTCCCCGATTATACGGATGAGGAATTGATGGCGATCGCCGAGACCATGATGCGAACGCAGAACTATCGTTTTAGCGCGGCAGGGGCCGAGGCTTTCCGCAATTACATCAAGGTGCGGCGCCAGCAGCCGCATTTCGCCAATGCGCGCTCGATCCGCAATGCGCTCGACCGCATGCGGCTGCGTCACGCCAATCGGCATTTCGACAGCGAGGGTCTGGTCTCGCTCGACGATCTGTCGACGATCGAGGCGGAAGATGTGCTGGCGAGCCGGGTCTTTTCGGCCGGCCCGACAAAAGCCGAGGATGACCGCTGATGTCTCTCGTCATTGCCCCTTCCATTCTTGCCGCCGATTTCGCCAATCTTGGCGCGGAAGTCGAGGCTGTCGTCGCCGCCGGCGCCGAATGGATCCATATCGATGTGATGGACGGGCATTTCGTGCCCAATATCACCATCGGCCCGGGCATAGTGAAGGCGCTGCGGCCGCGCACGAAAGTCTTCTTCGATGTGCATTTGATGATCGCGCCTTGCGATCCTTTCCTCGCCGATTTCGCCGAGGCGGGCGCCGATCTCATCTCGATCCATGTCGAGGCGGGTCCGCATCTCCATCGCTCGCTGCAGGTGATCCGCGGGCTCGGCAAGCAGGCGGGTGTCGTGCTCAATCCGGCGACGCCCATTGGCAGCATCGAACATGTTCTCGATCTCGTCGATCTCGTGCTCGTCATGTCGGTCAATCCCGGCTTCGGCGGCCAGGCCTTCATCGCTTCGGCAGTGGAGAAAGTGGCGCGCGTCAAGGAGATGATCGGCGCGCGGCCGATCCAACTCGAAGTCGACGGCGGGATCAATCCCAAGACTGCAGCCGAAGTCGCGGCGGCGGGCGCCGATACGCTCGTTGCGGGCTCTGCAATCTTTGCCGGCGGTCCGGAAAACTATGCCGCCAATATTGCCGCGATCCGCGCTGCGGCGGAAAGCTAGAGCATCGGACCCAAAAGTGTGTGCGGTACTGATCTCGGCTGTTGCCGAGATCAGCTTTTGAATGACCAAATTGAGCAAGCCCAATTTGGTTCGATAATCCGATGCTCTATCATTTTAAATCGCGAGCATCTTATCCGCCTTCAGGTGGAATCACTTGAAGGCGGGATGCTCTATAGGGTACGAAGCCGACCCCGAGTTCTTCAAGCGTGGGCAGCACTTCGTCTTCGGGACGTCGCCACCGCAGCGAATATTCGCTCTGAACCGCGGTGACGAGCTGGATGGTATGCGAGCGCCGGATCGTTTGCACGCCGGCTTCAGAAAGGCCGAAGTGCTTTACCTTACCTTCCTTGATAAGGTCCTTCACCGCCGATCCCTGACTTAGTTCAGAATGTCGGAGACTTAGTCACTGCCTTGACGGCGCGGAGGAACGAGTCATAGCCCTTGACGGCGGCATAGAAATTGAGTCGGCCCCAGCCATCCCAGGTATTGCCGTCGAGCATCGCGAAGCCGGACGGAAGAGCAGTATCCCGAAGGATTTGGGTGCGCTGCTCATCCGTGAGATAGGGAAAGCGCGTCAGTAGCAACACCTGTGCCTGTACCGGTACGGTCTCGGGTACATATTTTGAGGCGTTCATGAGGGCGAGCCCGTAGGTCATGCGAAAAGTATAACCCCGCTTGTCGAAAGGATCGAGGTTGAAGTCCGGCGACTTCAAACCGATACGCTTGTCCTTATCGGACTGCGCCCTCTCGATACAGGCTTCCACGGTGCTGGTGCCGCAGGACTTAGCTAGATATGTCTGGGTCTGCGTGTAAGCTTGATAGACTGCATAAGCGGCGGTGTTAGCGGGATTGGTCCAATCCAGCCGGTTGCCGTGTGCGTCGTAAAGCGCGTTATAGATGTTGGTGGCGACAACCGCAGTCCCTTCAATACGTCCGCCGATCACGTCGATTGGCGAATGCATGCCGGCGAAAATGCGGTTGTTACCGAGATCGGCGGCGCGGACGAGCAGACCCTCATATTGTTGGGGTACAAGGAAGGCGAGACCGAACACCTGATTGTAAGCAAGATTGGTGGCACCGCTGGGGAAGGCGCCGTCACTGTAAGGGTTGGTCCCATTTGCTATTTGCCAGAGCAGGACGGGAACATCCACGCGGGTCGAGAGGCGCCACGGGCGGGGCCCTGTTCCGATGCCTGGGACATAATCGCCGACCCCGAATGTGGTTGGTGTGAAATTGCCCGACGCATCAAAGGATCCGACTTCGGGAACCGTGATCGGGTTGCCGTGATTGGCGTCAACCATTGCCTGCGTCACAGTAAAGCCCTTCACCCAGTTCGCGGTGTTGACATAGGCGGCTGGAACGGGAAAATTTTGGTAAAAGGTGGGAACGACGAATTGTGCAGTATCCGCGGGAGTGAGCCCCAACTCGTTGGTCGTTGCACTATAGTTGCCATACCGCGCATCCAACGGGCTGATCACTCCGGACGTGATCGAGGCGGGATTGGTGACGGGGGCAGTCGAACCCATGTAGCGATCAAATGTGCGCTTTGGCGGTTCGGTCGAGGCATTGGCGCGGATTGTGTTGTTCAGGAAGTTCGCAGCGGCTGCCAGCGGCGTCGGGGTGCCGTCGCCGAAGACCGTGAAACCAATGGTCGCGTTGTTTAGATAGTTGATGCCCTGAGCCGTTGCCGCATAGTCCTGCAATGTCACGATCGGATAAGATGTTGGTGTCAGGCTTGCTGGCGCTGTTCCTGTGGTGGAAGATCCAATACCCGTCATGAAGTATGATGTCAGCGGACCAAGTCCATTGAGCACGCTGTAAGGCTGCGCGGTGCGGTCGTCAAAAACGGCGGCCAAGGTTTGAGCCGCCGTACGATCATGCGTCATCGAGACGTCGATCTGGACGGCTTGATCCATGACCCTGGCGCCATTCAGCAACCACGGATTAAAGATCATCAACTGAGTGTAGGCATCCAGCACGTTGACGATAGTCGACCCAACTGTAGGGTCTGTGCTGTTAGTGAAACTCACAGGGGGCTCGGTGGGAACGATCCCTGCTTGTGCGGCGAACGGTATAAGAATCGCACTAAGAGCCGCATATTTAAATAACTTTACAGACGCCACCATGCCAACAAACTCCAGAATACGAAGGATACCAAAATCCACGCTTCATCAGTATGTGCGGGCTATCGATAGCTAAACTGATACTATCGTGGATCGGCCGAAGCCTTAGCTTCAGTCTGTTGCACCTTAATGACAAATCGTCTTTTGAAACAAACCTACAATATGTTTGCGACTCATGATGATCTGGACCGGATGTTTGCGCCTTGATGATGACAGCATCCCCATAATTGCCGATGATTTACTGTGCCGCGGCTATCCTGCTGACACCGGTGCCGGCGTTTCTTTTGCGTCGTGAACGCGGCGCCAATCGAGGCCTTCGAGCAGAGCCGAGAACTGCGCAGCGGTCAGGCGCAGCACGCCGTCGTCGATCCGCGGCCAACGGAACTTGCCATCCTCCAGTTTCTTGGCGAAGAGGCACCTGCAAAGAGAGCATTCTTGCGATTGAGCGTGATCGGCCGGATCGAACGTTCGACGACATTGGAGTCGATTTCGATGCGCCTGTCGTCGACAAAGCGTGTGAGCCCATCCCAGCGCGACAACGCGTAATGGATCGCTTCGGCGGCCAGGCCTTCATCGCTTCGGCAGTGGAGAAAGTGGCGCGCGTCAAGGAGATGATCGGCGCGCGGCTGATCCAACTCGAAGTCGACGGCGGGATCAATCCCAAGACTGCAGCCGAAGTCGCGGCGGCGGGCGCCGATACGCTCGTTGCGGGCTCTGCAATCTTTGCCGGCGGTCCGGAAAACTATGCCGCCAATATTGCCGCGATCCGCGCCGCGGCGCGCGACCGCCAGCGCAATGCCGCTTGAGGCTCTGATCTTCGAATAGCGACGCGAGCCTTACGGCTCCAGCACGGAATCCCAATAAAGATAGTCCATCCAGCTCTCATGCAGATAATTCGGCGGAAAGAGCCGGCCGTTGTGGTGGAGATCGTTCACCGTCGGCTGGTAGGGATGGCGCGCCGGAAACATATGGACTTCGGCGGGGAGGCGGTCGCCCTTGCGCAGATTGCAGCAGGAACAGGCGGCGACGACATTTTCCCAGGTGGTAGTGCCACCCTTCGAACGCGGAACCACATGGTCGAAGGTCAATTCCTCGCGGGTCCCGCAATATTGGCAGGTGAAGCGGTCGCGCAGAAAGACGTTGAATCGGGTGAAGGCGGGATGGCGGGATGGCTTGATATAGGTCTTGAGCGAGACGACCGAAGGGAGCTTCATTTCGAAGCTCGGGCTTCGCACCGTTCTATCGTACTGTGAAACGATGTTCACCCGATCGAGAAACACCGCCTTGATCGCATCCTGCCATGACCAGAGCGACAGCGGATAATAGCTCAAGGGCCGAAAATCGGCATTGAGCACAAGTGCCGGACAGGCTTCCGGCGAGACCATGGGTTGGCAGTGGACCGTCAAACCTGGCACCTCGCTCGCGTCCGATGTGGCGGCGCAGGGTTAGAGCCCCGACAGGCCGCCCAATTCGGGCACGTCCTATTCCCTTAGGATCGACCTTTTATGACCGCCAATCCTAAAGAGCCTCAATCCCTAAGGCAAATCGCTTCCGCTCCTACATTCTATAGATCAGATGACGGCAATGTGAAGGCCAGATTGCCGCACCTGCAGGGGCCAGGGCGAACGCCACCTCGCCCCTGCGCTCATCGCTGCCTTGGCCACCCTGGCCGCGCTACCTAGTGGGGATCGGCGTCCCGCTTCTGTAATCATAGAAGCCGCGCTGAGTTTTCCGGCCGAGCCAGCCAGCCTCGACATATTTCACGAGCAGCGGGCAGGGCCGATATTTCGAATTGGCGAGCCCTTCATGCAGGACCTGCATCACCGACAAGACCGTGTCGAGGCCGATGAAATCGGCGAGCTGCAAGGGACCCATCGGATGATTGGCGCCGAGCCGCATGGCCGTATCGATCGCATCGACCGTGCCGACGCCCTCATAAAGCGTATAGATCGCCTCATTGATCATCGGCAGAAGAATTCTGTTGACGATGAAGGCAGGAAAATCCTCAGAGACGATCGCCGTCTTGCCGAGCCGCTTGATGAGCTCTTTGGCGGCATTGAAGGTCGAGTCCTCCGTCGCTATGCCGCGAATCAGCTCTACAAGCTGCATGCGTGGCACCGGATTTCATGAAATGTATGCCGATGAACTGCTCCGGCCGATCGGTGACGGAGGCGAGCCGCGTGATCGAGATCGACGAGGTGTTGGTCGCGAGCATGCAGTCCTTGCGCAAGATCGGACACAGATTCATGAAGATCTTGCGCTTGACCTCTTCATTCTCGGCTGCGGCTTCGAGAATGAGATCGCAGTCGGCAAAAGCGTGCTGATCGAGCGCCGGCTTGATTCGCGCCAGTGCCGCCTGCCGGGCCTCCGCATCGATTTGCCCGCGCTCGATGAGGCGCCCCATATTGGCGTCGACATGGGCGAATCCCGCTTTGATCCGGTCTTCGGACACGTCGTTGAGCCATATGTCGAGGCCGGCAAGGGCGCAGACCTGGGCAATGCCAGCACCCATTTGGCCGGCACCGATGACACCGATTTTAAGAATTTCAGTCATGGGTCCTCATCCAAAATGGGTCCTCATCCAAACGGTGCCGCCGTGCGGCGGTCGATCGGCGGGAAGTTCTTCATTGTTCTGCCGGTCTTGCCTCGTCATCGCCGGCTTTTGGCAAGTTCTTCCTGCAAAGCCGGCAGAATAGTGAAAAGATCGCCGACGATCCCATAATCCGCGATTTGGAAAATCGGCGCTTCCTCATCCTTGTTGATGGCGACGATGACCTTCGAATCCTTCATTCCGGCAAGATGCTGGATCGCGCCGGAAATACCGACCGCGATATAAAGATCGGGGGCGACCACTTTGCCGGTCTGTCCGACCTGCCAATCATTCGGGGCGTAGCCGGCATCGACGGCGGCGCGCGAAGCGCCGATGGCAGCCCCGAGTTCGTCGGCGAGAGGTTCGATCAGTGCCGCGAAATTTGCGGCGCCCTGCAAGGCCCGTCCGCCCGAGACGACGACGCGCGCCGAACCGAGTTCCGGCCGATCCGAATGGGCGAGCGCCTCATGCGCGAAACGCGAGACCGCCGGATCCGCCCCTGCGAAGATTTTCTCGATCAATGCAAAGCCGCCTTCGCCGACCGGTTGAAAGGCTGCGGTGCGCACCGTAATGACTTTTTTGGCCTCGCTCGATTGAACCATTTCGATGGCATTGCCGGCGTAGATCGGTCGCTCGAATGTATCCGGCGCGTGAAATCTTGGTAATCTCGGAAATCTGCATCACATCAAGCAAGGCGGCAACCCGCGGCATGACATTTTTGCCGGTCGTCGTTGCCGCTGCGACAATGGCATCATAGGCCGGCGCCAGCGCGACGAGCAAAGCCGCCAGGGGCTCGGCCAGGCGGTGCGCATAGAGGGCGTCATCGGCGACCAGAACTTTCTCGACGCCGGACAGACGTGCTGCCGCCTCGCCGATTTTCGTCACCTCTTGTCCCGCGACAAGGATATGGACCGGGCTGCCGAGCGCTGCGGCTGCGGCGAGCGCCTTTGCCGTCGCCTCATTGAGGCGATCGTTCTGGATCTCGGCGAGCAGCAAGACCGGCATCAGATGACCCTCGCCTCGTGCTTGAGCTTGCTGACGAGCTCGGCAGCGGAGGCAAGCTTGATCCCGGCTTTGCGGACCGGCGGTTCGAAAGTCTTCAAGATCGTCAGGCGCGGCGCGATGTCGAGACCGAACTCTGCCGCATCCTTCTCTTCGATCACCTTCTTCTTCGCCTTCATCATGTTCGGCAGCGTCGGATAGCGCGGCTCGTTGAGACGCAGATCGGTCGTGACGACCGCTGGCAATTTCAGTTCGACCGTCTCGATGCCGCCGTCGACTTCGCGTCCGACGAAGACCCGACCCTCGCCGATCTCGACTTTCGAGGCGAAAGTGCCTTGGCCCCAGCCGAGCAATGCTGCGAGCATTTGGCCGGTTTGATTGCAATCATCGTCGATCGCCTGCTTGCCGAGAATGATAAGGCTTGGCTGCTCGGCCTCGGCGACCGCCTTCAATAATTTGGCGACCGCAAGCGGCTCCAATCTCAGGTCCGTCTTCACGAGCAGGCCGCGATCGGCGCCGAGCGAAAGCCCGGCGCGGATCGTTTCCGCCGCCTCAGCCTTGCCGATGGAGACCAGCACGATCTCCGTCGCCTTGCCCGCCTCCCTGAGCCGCAGCGCCTCTTCGACAGCGATCTCGTCGAACGGATTCATCGACATTTTGATATTGCCGAGCTCGACGCCCGAACCGTCCGCCTTGACCCTTATCTTGACATTGTAATCGACTACCCTCTTGACGGGCACGAGGATTTTCATCGACGAGCTCCAATCGGCCGGGCGGCTGGCGCGGCACAAGAGCCGATCCCGATCAGGTGGAATCGCTCGCGATCCCCATGATCGGGACAGATCGGCTCTATTTCAAAGATCTGGAGCATGTCCTTTATCGGAAAAGTCTGGCAACTTTTCCGGGACATGCTCTAGTGTGTCGTAATCTTCCCCCCGAGGCGAGTCAACGCGAGCCGCTAGAGCCGATCCCGATCAGGTGGAATCGCTGGCGATCCACATGATCGGGACAAATCGGCTCTACATCAAAGATCTGGAGCATGTCCTTTATCGGAAAAGTCTGGCAACTTTTCCGGGACATGCTCTAGGGGCGAGGCAGGCCGCGGACCGTCGCAGCCGGACGTCACGGAGGCCCGGCGCGGATCTCCTTCGGCCTTGGCGCGGCTCTCGTTCGCTGTCAGCGGATTTTGAGATCGGCCGGCACTTTCACTCCGAAACATTTGGCGACGAAAAGCCCGCCATGCAGCAGCCCGCCGGTATCAATGCCATGCCCTATCCCCAAGGACATATGCCATTGGCAGGGGATGTTGGCCTTGCACAGATCTTCGGCGGCGATGAAGAGGCTTTCGACGGAGATGAGATCATCCTCATTGCCGTGGATGAGAAAAATCGGCGGCGGCAGGCCTTGCCCGTCGCGCGCCGTCGCCTCGTCCAAATGTTCAGGGCCGACAAGCAGGCCGGAATAGCCGAGGATGGCGGCCGGCGCCCGCTTGCGGCGAAGACCCACATGCAGCGCCATCATCGTGCCCTGGCTGAACCCTACGAGCGCTAGCCGGCTGTCATCGAGCCTGAGGCGGGCGAGCTCCGCGTCGAGAAAGGCATCGAGCGCCGGGCGGGCGTCGACGACACCTTGCCAGAGCTCCTGCGGATTGCGCATCGTCAACGGGAACCATTGCCGCCCGGTCGGTGCCTGCGCGCAAGGGTGCGGCGCATGCGGCGAGACGAAAGCCGCATCCGGCAGCAAGGATTGCCATTGTTTGGCGATCGCGATGAGATCGTTGCCATCGGCACCATAGCCATGAAGAAAGACGACGAGCTGCTTCGCGACATGGTTCTTCGGCGCGATGCGCGGGCCGTCAAGAGGAGACGCCATGCTTGAAATCCTTGGTCGGACTGTGCCGGCTGGAGGAATCCCGTTTCCGGCGGAAGGTCAAGATAGGTCGGCGGCTCTTTGCTGGGGCGAAAGGCGCCGGCCCTTGCCGAGAGCGGTTTCAGGTTGCGTGTTCACACGCAACCTGAAACCGCTCTCATTTCTGAGACATCGGATATATCCGATGTCTAAAACAAGAAGTTAGAGCATTTTCGGAAAATCAAGTCGGGCTTGCCCGACTTGATCATTAAAAGAGCCGATCTCGGCAACAGCCGAGATCGGTAAACCGGTTGCCACTTTTGCTGAAAATGCTCTCGCCGGATCGTGCGCCATGGCATAGCCGTTGCTCATCTGCGGCAGGCCGCGTTGCAACAGGCCGTATAAGCTATCGGGCGGGGCGGCTCTCGCCGAAACCGGCCCCGGAGTGCCGGTGGCGAGCCGCGCCGGCCTGGCGCGGCGGGCGTGCCACCTGTGGCAGGTGCCGTGATTGTGTTCGCGCGACAAATGGTCCGACAACAGATCGCAGTGTCGGTTTTCGCCGGTTGGGCCTATGTAAAGGCCGCAGGCGCGAATCGGAGGCAGGCGCGGGCCGGTCGCTGAACGGGGTGGTTTTCTAAAATGCATGCCATAGGTATGCCACAGACTCAGGTGTAAATCAGCGGCGGTTTCAATTCGGCGGCTGCTGGCTCTACGCCGGAGCGAAGGTCGCGACGGCAAGCGCCGCGTTTTCCGCTTCGGTCGCAAGACGCTCTCATTCAAGAAGTTAGAGCATTTTAGGACGCAAAACCGGTATCCACTTTTGCTGAAAATGCTCTTGCCGCTCGGGGGATGGCTGCATCTTGGTCTTGTGCCAATTGATCTTGCGCCGAGTCGTCGCAAGCTGTCCGATTTGACAGGTTCAGGCTGAGAAATGACAAGGTCCTATCTTTCGCATGTGTTCCGTTTCGCCCCCTCGCCGAACGGATATCTGCATCTTGGACATGCCTATTCCGCTCTGATCAATCATGAGATGGCGGCGGCCGTCGGCGGCACCCTCCTGATCCGGATCGAAGATATCGACATCGCGCGCTGCCGGCCGGAGTTCGAGCAGGCAATTGACAAGGATCTGCGCTGGCTCGGCCTTTCCTGGGAAGAGCCGGTGCGCCGGCAGTCGGAACATTTCGACGCTTATGCCGAGGCGCTGGCGCGTCTCGAACAGCAAGGCCTCGTCTATCCCTGCTTCTGCTCGCGCAGCGAAGTGACAAGCGTTTTGACCGAACAGCCGGACTGGCCGCGCGATCCGGATGGTTCGCCGCTCTATCCTGGTACTTGCAAGCATATTTCCGCGGCGGAACGGCTGGCGCGTCTTTCAGCCGGCCAGCCGGCGGCGCTGCGCCTCGACATGGCCGCCGCGCTCGCGATGGTGAATGAGCGCATGGGCCAAAGGATCGGCTGGCGCGAATATGGCGCCGGCATGCAGGGGCGCGAAGTCAAGGCCGACCCGGCGCTTTGGGGCGATGCCGTCCTCGCGCGCAAGGACATTCCGGCGAGCTATCATATTGCCGTCGTCGTCGACGACGCTTTGCAGGGCGTGACCGATGTGGTGCGCGGCGAGGATCTCTTCATGGCGACGAGCCTGCATCGCCTCTTGCAGATTTTGCTCGACCTGCCGGCCCCCTGCTATCACCATCATGAGCTGCTGCGTGACGCGGCCGGCCGCAAATTGTCGAAGAGCCTGCGCGCCAAATCATTGCGGACCTTTCGGCACGAGGGCCTGACGCCTGATGACGTCAAGGCGCAGTTCGGCCTCGCGCAGCGCAATTTCGCTTTCGTGCCCTGATCTAGATCAGGGCGCGGCACTGTCCGGCCGAAAGGCGCCCGGCGGAACGAGGCCCGGCGCGACATAGGCATGGTGCAGCACGTCGAGCTGCGCCCAGAGCACGTCGCATTTGAACCGCACGGCGCCGACGCAAGCCTCTTGCTCCTCTCGCGTGCGGGCATGCGTCTTCACATAGGCGAGGGCGAATTCTGCATCGCGCGGGGCTTGCGTCAGACGGCGCTTGAAATAGGCAAGCACGTGATCGTCGATGAAGCTGTAATTCTCCAGCATGCCGGCGATGCGCTCGCGATGGATCGAAGGCGCGAAAAGCTCGGTGAGCGAAGAGGCAACGGCGACGGCCAGCGGTTGTTCGCGGACGAAGCGGACATAGGATTCGACAATGTGCCGCGTCGCCGGCAGCGCGCCACGAAACGACGTCACATCATCGCGGTCGAGCCCGAGACCATCGGTGAGAACGAGCCAGCGCTCGATGCCGCCCGGTTCGTCACCGAAACCGTCGTGATCATGGATGCGGCGAATCCATTCGCGCCGCAATTCGCGATCATGCACGCGGCTGATCAGCGCCGCATCCTTGCGCGGCACGGCCTCTTGATAGCAATAGCGGTTGAGCGCCCAGGCCTGTACCTGACCTTTGTCGAGCTTGCCGCCGTGCAGGAGCTTATGGAAGACATGCTTGTCGTGATAGCGCTCGGCGCCGACGGCGCGGATCGCCGCTTCGAAAGCCTCCGGCGACATGAGCTCAGAGGCGAGGATAGGCTCGGAAGGCCGTGGGCTCGTCATCTCATTCATAATGTGATCTCCATTCCGTCATAGCCGATCTCCCAGCCGGCAGCTTCCGCCGTCTTGCGCTCGATAGAGGTTTCGTCGAGCACGGGATTGGAATTGTTGATGTGGATATAGACCTTGCGGGCGACGCCGAGCGGGGCGAAGCCAGCGATCGAGCCGTCCGGCCCCGATAAATTGACATGGCCCATGCGGGCGCCGGTCTTGCCGAGCAGCCCTTGCGCAATCATCTCATCATCGTGCCAGAGCGTGCCGTCGAAGAAGACGAGCGATGCGCCGCGCAGACGCTCGGCAAGCTCTGCATCGATCTTGGCGCAGCCCGGAACATAGAAGAAGGCTCGACCTGTTTCGGGATCGCTGATTTTGAGACCCAGCGTATCGCCTTGCTGCGTGCCAAAATTCGGACCCGCCGTCGCGTCTTCGAGATAGAGCGCGATCTTGCCTTGCACCGGAAAGGCCTCGACGAAAAAACCGAGGTCGACGCCCGCGCCAAAAATGCGCGTCGGCTCGCTGATCGGCAGGACTTTGCGTGCGACGAGATCGGCCGCGAGCACGTTGAACAGCGAATTGGCGGCGAGAACATCGAGTACGCGCCTGGCGCCATAGATCGAGAAGCTCTGTGCCTCACGTAAGGTCAAGAGCCCGGCGACATGATCGACATCGCCATTCGTCACCACCACCGCTTTGATCGGGCTGTTGCGCGCCGCGCCTTCTGGGCGTGCAGCGAGTTGCGGTGCTTGCTCGATCTGCATGCGCAGATCCGGCGAGGCATTGAGCAAAAGCCAATCCGCGCCGGTGCGGCTGACCGCCAACGAGGACTGTGTCCTTGCGCGAAATCCAGGCCTGCCGGCGCGAACCGCAGCGCAGTTGCGGCAATTGCAATTCCATTGCGGAAAGCCGCCGCCTGCGGAAGAGCCGAGGATTCGAATGAACATCTACGCCAGTCGGATTGGAGGATTTTCCGCGTTGCGATTGCGTGCGGCATCGGCCGTGTTGGGCTTAAGTGAGAGCGTGTTTCGCGTCCGCCAGCGGATTTATGCACAGGAATCTTGCGGCTCTTCGCATGGCGTCTGCTCCCTTGATCGTCGTAGAACTTAGGCAGCAGAACTTGGAAGCATTTGACTTGGATCAAGAATGCGAGGGATTCCGTGTCGTTAGAACGTAAGATTTTTGTATGAAAACTTGCGGCCTTTGCGCTTGCTGCAGCAGGCATGATGTGGGGACCATGGCGAGCGCGGCATGCGAAAGGCCGCGGCGTTCATGCTAGCATGAAAAAACTTCGACTCGGTTTGCGCGGCGGTCGAAAGGTGCCGGTCGTCGGCGCAACAACATGCCTTGCATTCGCGAAAGGCCACCAACGAATATGCGCGCCCAGTTTCGAGCCTTGATCCTCAGTGCTCTGGCCGTGCTCGTGACCGGCGATCGCGGCTTCGCCTTCGAACCCGGCGCGTCCTTCACCATTCTGCCCGGAACGACGATGGGCCTTCCCTTCGCCTATACCGGAACCCCGGGCGTCTATCTTTATAGTCTTGGAAATTACGGGACTGTCTCGGTGCCGCGCGACGTCTCGCCGAATCTCGGCCTTGGGCCTGCATCGCTCAAAGCCGATGTGCCCGACGAAATTGCAGCCGTCCTGTGGACGACTCCATGGACGCTCTTCGGGGCGACCTATGCGATGCTCGTCGCCCAGCCGATGGCGGAGGTCAAGGGCTATGGCGAGGTTCCCGGCGCCGGCTGGGTGACGAGCCAGGCAGGTGGGCTGCGCAACACAATCATCGCTCCCGCCAATCTGTCGTGGCATTTGCCGAACGGATGGCATGTTGGTGTCGGGCTCGATGTCGCCGTGCCCGACGCTCGGGTCACGGGTATCAATGGTCTCGACAGCATGGGTCAGCCTTATTGGACTGTGGAACCGACCTTCGCAGTCAGCTATCTTCACGACGGGTGGGATCTCAGCGCGACCATCCTTTACGACATCTATACGACCAATCGCTATTCGGGCGTCACCGACGGACAAGCCATTTACGCCGATCTGACGGCGACTAAGAAATTCGCGTCTTTCGAGATCGGTCCCGTCGCTTACGTGGCGGTTCAGACGACGCGCGACAGCGGCGGCAATCCGATGGAATTTCTCGCAACACGAGGGCTCGTGAACAGTTGCGAGGCGGAGCCGTTAAACATCTATAATTACTGCGTGCGCGCCGCCAAAGCCGGCATCGGCGGTAAGATCGGCTATGATTTCGGGCGCGGTGAAATCTCGCTGCTCGCGACCCAATCCGTGCTCAGCCATGGCCAGGGCGGATCCGACGGCTGGCGCATCTGGACGCAGCTGACATTCAAGCTTTATGGCGACGGTGGATCCGCGCCACCGCTCAGCACTACCGTTAGATAGCCCTCTGTCGTCGGTCCGGGCTCAACAGCGGAGCAGAGATGGGCTAGACTTCAGCCCATGTCGCCAAAGACCGATAAATGCTGTCCGCTCGAACTTGTTCCTCTCCTCGATTTGCTCGACGAGACGGTTGCGCGCTTCGGCGATCGGCCGGCGACCGATTTCTTCGGCAAAAAGCTCAGCTATAAGGAATTGGGCCAGCTTGTCGGGCGCGCCGCGCGCGGCTTCCAATTGCTCGGCGTGCGGCGCGGTACACGCGTGGGTCTTTGTCTGCCCAACACGCCCTATTCCATCATTTGCTATTTCGCTATTTTGAAAGCCGGCGGCATCGTCGTCAATTTCAACCCGCTCTATGTCGAGCGGGAGATCGCCCATCAGATCGAGGATTCCGGCACCACGATCATGGTCACCGTCGATGTCGCGAAGATCTATCCCAAGGTCGCGGCGACGCTCGGTAAGACCTGTCTCGAACGTCTCGTCATCTGCCCGATGCGGAGCATATTTCCGGCGCCGAAGGCGGTTTTTTTGCGGCTCTTCAAATCGGCGCAATTTTCCGCCGTTCCGAACGATCTTCGCCATGTGAGCTTCGCGCGGCTGATCGCCGATGGCGACGCTCTCGAAACCGTGCCGATCGATCCGCGGATCGATCTTGCGGTGTTGCAATATACGGGCGGGACGACCGGCGTGCCGAAAGGCGCCATGCTCACCCATGCTAATCTGGCAGCCAATGTGGCGCAGATCTGCGTCCATATGCATGATGTGACGCCGGGGCGCGAGCGGGCGCTGCTTCTCCTGCCTCTCTTCCATGTCTTCGCCATGACCGCGGGGATGAATTATTGCATTGCGATCGGCGCCGAGATCGTTCTCTTGCCGCGTTTCGATGTGCGTGAGGTGCTGACATTCCTGACCAAGAAACGGCCGACGCTGTTTCCCGGTGTCCCGACGCTCTATGCGGCGCTCAATGCGAAGGTGGCGGAAGGCCGCTATGATCTCTCCTCGATACGCTATTGCATTTCCGGCGGCGCGCCGCTGCCGCAAGAAGTGCGGCTGCGCTTCGAGCAATTGTCCGGCTGCAAATTGATCGAGGGCTATGGTCTCACCGAGGCCTCGCCGGTGGTGAGCTGCAATCCGATCGATGCCGCACCGAGAGGTAGCTCGGTCGGGCAGCCTTTTGTCGGCACGACGGTCGAGATCCGGTCGCTTGAAAACCCGAAGCTCCTGATGCCGGTCGGTGAGAAAGGAGAGGTCTGCGTGCGCGGGCCGCAGATCATGGCCGGCTATTGGAACAACCCCGAGGAAACCGCGACCGTTTTTGTCGACGGCGCATTGCGGACCGGCGATGTCGGCTATGTCGATGCCGACAATTTTCTGTTCCTGGTCGATCGTCTGAAGGATATCATTCTGTGCTGCGGCTATAATATCTATCCGCGGGTGGTGGAGGAGGCGCTTTATCAGCATCCAGCCATTGCGGAGGCAACGGTCATCGGCGTCCCGGACGATTATCGCGGCCAGGTGCCGATCGCCTTCGTGACCCTGCGCCCCGATCATGAAGTGACCGAGCCCGCGCTCTTAGACTTCCTCACAGATTATCTGTCGCGCATCGAAATGCCGAAAAGCATAACGATCCGCGCCTCCTTGCCGAAGACGGCCATCGGCAAGATCGACCGCAAGGTGCTCATCGAAGAAGAGCGTGAAAGGCGCGAGGCGGCGGCGCCAGAGCATTCCTCATGAGAGGTTGAGCGCATCCTTCTGCCGCACGCAAGCCGGCTGTTGCCGACTTGCGCATCCTAAAATGCCGAACTCCGGCAAGCCTCGGTTCGGGCGGGAGTAAGGTGTCGCGCCTCACTCCTTGATCACCCGATCGAGATGGGCGGCGTCAGCAAAGACCTGTATCTGCGCCGCATCGATCGTGGCGCCTGACACATCGCAGTCCGTCAGAATCGTATCGCCGAAGACGGCACCGCGAAAATCGGCACCGCCGGCATCGGCGCCGCTCAAATCGGCATTGATGAAATTGGCGCCGGCAAATTTCGCAAATTCGAGATCGGTGCGCGCCAGATTGGCGCCTTCGAAATCGGCGCCGCGGAGATCGACGGAACGCAACACCGCCCGCATCAGACCCATGGATTGATTCTTCATATCGGCAGAGAGATCGGCCCGGACGAATTTCGCCTTGCGCATATGGGCGCCGGAAAAATCCCCGGCGACGCGGGCGAAAGACAGATCGGCATTGTCGAAATTCGAATTCTGCATCTGGGAGGCAAAGAGCGACGCCCTTGTGAGATCGGCGCCGGAAAAATCAGCGCCGATCGCCCAGGCCTGATCGAATATGGCGTCTTGCAACCGGGCGCCGGCAAATTTCGTCTTGTTGAGCCGTGCGGCGCGGAAATTGACGCTGGAAAGATCGAGGCCAGAAAGATCGAGCCCATTGAGGCTCTTATTCGAAAGGTCAGGCTTCTTGCCGGCGGCGAGCAGTTTCTCGATGTCGGCCCGGGTCATCTCCGCGGTCGTATATTTGGGAGACTTGAGATCGAGACCGCGCATCATGTCCTGCGCCGCGAGCTTCGGCGCCACAGCGATCACGCCGGCCAGAACGCCGGCAAGGACACCGGCACATGCGAAAAGACGGATCATTGTGGAAATCACATCGGTCCTCCCTGACAGCTGCGTCGGCTTTCTCCGCCGCACGATTCAGCATAGGCCAATGCTCCCCTGCCGTCACGACCTGCTTGGAGAATATAGACTGCGAGGCACCTCATTGGATTGACTTATGGGGCGTCCACCGGGATCTTTCAGGGCCAGCACGGAAAGGATCGCCCCCATGTCTTATGCCTGCGCCTTGGGCCGCACGCATTATGTGTTCGACGATTTGAAGATGCTGATGGCCCGCGCCTCGCCGCCGCGCGCGGGAGATCGGCTGGCCGGGCTTGCCGCCGCGAGCGCCGAGGAATGTGTCGCCGCGCGCCTGGCGCTCGCCCAGCTGCCGCTCGAGCGCTTTCTCGAAGAAGTGCTGATTCCCTATGAAACCGATGGGGTGACGCGGCTGATCCTCGATACGCATGATGCGTCGGCCTTCGCCCCGGTCGCCGCGCTCACTGTCGGCGGCTTGCGCGACTTTCTCCTCTCCGATGCGGCAACGACCGAAGTGCTCGCCGCGCTGGCGCCGGGGCTGACGCCGGAAATGGCCGCCGGCGTATCCAAGCTGATGCGCAATCAGGATCTCATCGCCGTGGCGCGGAAACTCTCCGTCGTCACGCGCTTTCGCACGACGATCGGCCTGCCAGGCCGACTCTCGGTGCGGCTGCAGCCCAATCATCCGAGCGATGATCTCGCCGGCATTGGCGCTGCCATTCTCGATGGGCTGATGTATGGCTGCGGCGATGCCTGTATCGGCATCAATCCCGCGGCCGACAGCGCGGCGCAGGCGCTGCGCATTCTGGACTCGCTCGAAGAGCTGCGGCTGCGCTTCGAGATCCCGATCCAGAGCTGCGTACTGGCGCATGTCACGACCATGCTGCAAGTGATGGGGCGCGGCGGGCCGGTCGATCTGGTCTTTCAATCGATCGCAGGATCGGAAGCCGCCAACCAAGCCTTCGGCGTGAGCCTCGCTTTGCTCGACGAAGCGCGCGAGGCGGCACTGAATCTCAAGCGCGGCGGCGACAATGTCATGTATTTCGAGACCGGCCAGGGCGCCGCGCTCTCGGCCGAGGCGCATCATGGCGTCGATCAGCAGACGATGGAGGCGCGCGCCTATGCGGTTGCGCGGCGCTATCGCCCGCTTCTCGTCAACAGCGTCGTCGGCTTCATCGGTCCCGAATATCTCTATGACGGCAAGGAGATCATTCGCGCCGGGCTCGAAGATCATTTCTGCGGCAAGCTTCTCGGCCTGCCAATGGGCATGGATGTCTGCTACACCAACCATGCCGAGGCCGATCAGGACGATATGGACACGCTCCTCACTTTGCTCGGCGTCGCCGGCTGCACTTATGTGATGGGCGTGCCCGGTGCCGACGACATCATGCTCGGCTATCAATCAACGTCGTTTCACGACGCGCTTTATCTGCGCGCCGTGCTCGGCCTCAAACCGGCGCCGGAATTCGAAGCCTGGCTCAAGCAATTCGGAATCATGGATGAAGCAGCACGGGTGCGGCCAAGGCTCGATGGCGGCGCAGCCAAACTGCTCGCGGCAAGCGGCGGAGGCTAGACCGCTTCACTCGTTACCATGCGCTTCTTCATTGAGCGTGATCGTGTTCATCTTCGAAAAATCGACGGAGACCGGCTGATTGGCGCGCCCTGCCGCGGTCTGCAAGGTCTTGATCACATGCTCGAGCCGGCGATAGGCCTCCTTATATTCCTCCGCGCTGGCTGAAACATTGAACGGCTTGAGGCAATATTCGATGATCTCACGAGGTCTTTCTAATGTACTCATTGTGCAGCTCCTTGACGCCGTGACCCGTCCGCGGCCCTCACTGACGAAGGGCGAGGATAGCTCGGCCTTGCTAGAGCGGGATGAGGAAAAGTGGAAACCAGTTTTCCGCCGTATCCCGCTCTAAATCATAAGAATCGATCACGTTTATGACTTTGGATTGATTTAATCCAAAGTCATCGTGATCTAGTGCAAACCCTCTTAGACCCCGTCGGGTTCAATAGCCAGCATCGAAACGAAAGACTGTCTCTGTCTTATTATGCAGATAAAGCCCGGCCGCGCACCCGCAGACTTGTGTATCCGATGCCACAGCGGTGGATCGTCCCGCTCATGACATTGAAGCGTGCTTTGTGATTTACCATGGATGATTCTGCTTCGGATCCCTGGGCTTTCCTACGGCGCGCGACCTCGGCGCGCATCGCGCTCGGGCGCACGGGCGATGCCTTGCCGACGGCGCGCGTCCTCGAATTCGCGCTCGCCCATGCCCGCGCCCGCGATGCCGTGCACACCACGCTCGATGCGGAGGCTCTCTCCGCCGCGCTTGCCGGTCTCTCGCCCCTCGATGTCGAGAGCCGTGCCGAAAGCCGGATGATCTATCTGCAGCGGCCGGATCTGGGCCGCAGGCTTGCTGCAGCGTGCCGCGCTGCGCTTCGCCACAACAACTATCGTGGCACTTATGATGCCGTCGTCATCCTCGCCGACGGCCTCTCTGCCGCCGCGGTGCAGAGCCAAGGTGCCGAACTCTGCCGCAGGCTCCAGCACGCTTCCGATTGGCGGTTTGCGCCGCCTGTCATTGCGCGCCAGGCGCGGGTCGGGCTCGGCGATGAGATCGCTGAAGCGCTCGGCGTCGATCTCGTCATTGTTCTCATCGGTGAGAGACCGGGCCTCAGCGCCTTCGATTCGCTCGGCGCCTATATCAGTTTTGCGCCGAAGCCCGGCGAGACGCGCGATGCCGAGCGCAATTGCGTCTCCAATATTCGTCCCGGCGGGCTCGCCCTTCCCGAGGCGGCACGACGCATAAGCGCCATCATGGCGCTCGCGCGCACCTTGCAGCGCACCGGTACGGAGCTGAAGGAAGATGCGGCGCTAGCTTTGGCGGCACAACGAGACACAGGTGCCGGGCCATGAGACTCAACCCTGAGATTCAGCCTGGAAAATGAGCCAGGAGATTTCAGAAAATCCTGACGAAATATTCTCGCTTAAAACTATTCCATTCAGCGTATTCGCTTTATTAACCGCCCCGATTCGGAAGTAATTTTGAAATCATCCTTGAATTTTCACGCAGAGTGGGACATATTAGTAAAGTCGATAGACGGCCAGAAGACTTGGCAGTGCGCTGAAGAAATATCGCGCCGGGCCGAAAATCCTCTCTCCCGAAAATGCGAATTCGACCGCCCGCGGCTGCGCGGGTTAAGCTAAATCTACGTCTCTAGAAAGGGTTTCCCATGACCACGGGAACCGTAAAATGGTTCAATGCCCAGAAGGGCTTCGGTTTCATTGCGCCGGATGACGGCGGCACTGATGCCTTCGTCCACATCAGCGCTGTGGAGCGCTCCGGCCTCGGCAATTTGCATGAGGGCCAGAAGGTTCGCTTTGAGCTCGTTGCCGATCGGAAGAGCGGCAAGATGTCGGCCGACAATCTCAAAGTTCTGGCCTGAGTGAACTGTCGGCGGCTCTGAGCCTGCCGACATCCGACATCGCCTCGATGAAGCCGACCACGGATGGACTGGCGGCTTTGTTCGAGGTGGTGCTCGAGGCTAGGGCATGTCCCGGAAAAGTTGATAGACTTTTCCGATATTTTAGACATCGGATATATCCGATGTCTCATAAAAGGACATGCTCCAAATCTTTGAAATAGAGCCGAGCGGGGCGCTTGGCACCCATCGCAACTGACGCCCATGGCCCCGCACCTCATGAAGGTCGCGGGGCTTTTTGTTTTCGTGCAGCATCGACCGATCGGATTCTTGATCGGATTTTTTGGGAGCGCTGTCATGGCCAAAGGACAGAAACGCAGCAATCGGGAAATCAAAAAACCAAAGAAGACGAAGGAAGCTGCGCCGCCACCCGTCGGCATGACCAAAGGCATTGTCGCGTCGGCCGGCGTTCCGAAAAAGAAGAGTTGAAGAGTAACCGAGCCCAATCTGAATTGCAGGGCTCAAAGGAAGTGACCCATGCGCTATCTCGGCTCCCTCTCGGGAAGCGGCGTTGTCATGTGCGACGGCAAAGCGGTCGCGCGTGCATCCTATGATTTCGACGGCTTCTTGCAGCCGAAGGCCGGGGTTACAAGTTCCGGCGAGATCCGCCTCTCGGCAAGTGTTCTGAAGGATGTGTTCGGCCGCGGCGATGTTCAGCTGCGCACCGACGATGGCCGTCTTCTCGCGCTCAGATTTTCCGAAAAGAAGCTGCTTGCGACGGCAGCGAGCGCCCATGTGGATGTCACGGGCGAATTGCCGGTGCCGCAAGATTGGCAGCACTGAGCGCCGCGCGCATTTAGGACCAAATCGCGCTGACAAAGCGCTTTGAAACAGATTTCCGGAACGAAAAAGAACCCCCTCTTTCCCGAAGCGTGAAAGGGAACTAAGCTGGCTCTCCTGCCGGAGGAGGAAACCGATGAAAGAGCCAGGCCTCGACAACCGCCATCGCGATAAGAATGGCGAGATCGGCCGGAAGCACGGCAATACGCGGGTTGAAACCTTGCGCAAGCACTATGGAGCCGGCTTCGCGCCGAGCTTCAAAGACACGGACACGCTGGCCCACGTCCTCGCCGAACTGGATGAGCCGTCGCTCACCAAGCTGGTGAAAGACCATGAAGCCGGACACTTGGCCGGCCACATCGCAAAGCATTCCTGACGCGATATGAGCTGCGGCGACCGCGCCTCTTTTGGCAGAGGCGTCGTCATCGGGCTATCGTAATGTTCGCGCCCGGCCTCTTTTCATGGCCTCATTCAAGGTCAATTTTGACGCCGCCAACTCATTCCAATGCCTCCGATCTCCGGCGGCATGGATTTCGCCTGCGTCTGCATGCGTTTCCTTGTACGGAACGGCGCCGTGCCCGCGGCGTTGAAGCAAGCAACAGCCTTGCGCTAGTGGCTAGGCTTCAGGCATCGGATCGCCTAAATTCGCGGCAGGCGATTTGAAAATCCAGGGTGAGCCATGGCGGAAGAGGCAGAGCGGGCGGCCATCATCGGCGTGGTCACCGCCTCCGATCGCGCCAGCGCCGGCATCTATCAGGACGAGAGCGGCCCGGCCATTGTCGCCTATCTCACCCGGATTCTGGCGACGCCCGTTCAAAACGCTGCGCCGCATCATCCCGGACGGTTTCGAATCCGTCCGCGACACGCTGATCGAGCTGGCCGATAAAGACGGCTGCGATCTGATCCTGACGACCGGCGGCACCGGGCCGAGCCCACGCGATCTGACACCCGAGGCGACCGAGGCGGCGGCGCCGCGGGTTCTGCCCGGCTTCGGCGAACTGATGCGCCAGGTGAGCCTGCAGCAGGTTCCGACCGCGATCCTGTCGCGCCAGATCGCGGCGCATCGTGGCGCCTGCCTCATCATCAATCTGCCGGGCAAGCCGGCTTCGATCGAGGTCTGCCTCAATGCCGTTTTCCCAGCGGTGCCCTATTGCCTCGATCTCATCGGCGCGGCGCGGATCGAGACCGATCCGGCCGCGCTCAAATCCTTCCGGCCGAAACAATAGACAGTGAGCATGGACAGCAGTCAGCAGACAGCAGCAGGCAAAAAGCATTGGTAAAGATGCGCGCCTCGAAATCCCCCTCTGCCGCCGAGATAGCTGCCGAGCGCTTTGCGGCGCTCACGGCAAATTATCGGCCGTTGCCGAATATTCCCGATGAATTCATCGACGGCGACGGGCGACAGCGGCCGCATTGGGTCAGATTTCTCGAAGCGCTCTGCGGGCTCGAGGCGGAAGACATCGACCGCCGCTTCGCCACCGCCGACCGGCATATCCGCGACGCCGGCGTCTCCTATCGCGCCTATGGCGATACGAGCGAACGCGCCTGGCCGCTCAGCCATCTGCCTTTGCTGATCGAAGCGGCGGAATGGCAGGAGATCGCCACCGGCATCGCGCAACGGGCAAAGCTTCTCGAAGCCGTCCTGTCCGATATTTACGGCGCCGGCGAGCTCATCACCGGCGGTGATCTGCCGGCTGCGGTCGTGACCGGTTCGCCGGATTTTTTGCATCCACTCTGCGGGGTCGAGCCGCGCGGCGGCAAACATCTGCTTCTTTACGCGGCGGATCTCGGCCGCGGGCCGGACGGGCGCTGGTGGGTTCTTGGCGACCGCACTCAGGCGCCGTCCGGCGCCGGCTATGCGCTGGCCAATAGGCTCGTCATGTCGCGGGCTTTTCCGGCACTCTACCGCGACATGAATATCGAGCGTCTGGCGCCCTTCTTCCAGGCGTTTCGTCATGGCCTCACCTCCATGGCCACCCGCTCCGATCCGCGCATCTGCCTGTGGACGCCCGGGCCCTATAATGAAACCTATTTCGAACAGGCCTATCTCGCACGCTATCTCGGCTTTCTCCTCGTCGAAGGCGGCGACCTCACCATGCGCGGCGGCGAGATCCATGTGCGCACCATCGCCGGGCTGAAGCGCGCCGATGTCATCTGGCGGCGCATCGATTCGGATTTCGCCGATCCGCTCGAACTCAACGGCAAGTCGCATCTGGGCGTCCCTGGCCTTGTCGAGGCGCTGCGCAGCGGCGGCGTTGTGCTCGCCAATGCGCTGGGCTCCGGTGTTCTCGAAACGCCGGCGCTTTTGAGTTTTCTGCCGCGGCTCTGCCAGCGCATCCTCGGCGAGGATCTCCATCTGCCCAATGTCGCTACCTGGTGGTGTGGCCAAAAGCATGAGCAGGAGGATGTGATCGCCTATCTCGACGGCATGGCGATCACCGGCGCCTTCGGCAATCCGGTTCTCGACCATAAGCCGAACCAGGCTGTGGTCGGCGCCGCTCTTTCCGCCGCAGAGAAGAAGCGGCTCATCGCCGATATCAGACGGCGCGGCATTGATTTCGTCGGCCAGGAAGTCGTCAAACTGTCGACGGCGCCGGTATGGGATAATGGAAGGCTGACGCCGCGGCCCTTCGTCGTGCGCGTCTATGCGGCGCGCACCGAGGAGGGCTGGCGGGTCATGCCCGGCGGTTTTTGCCGGATTTCCGATCGGCTCGACGCCCGCGCCGTCACCATGGGAATAGGCGTGCGCTCCGCCGATGTCTGGGTTCTCGCCGAAGCGCCAGTCGAACATGTGACCCTCTTGCCCACCGACGAGACGGTCCGTATCCGCAGGCTGATGGGCAATCTGCCGAGCCGCGCCGCCGACAATCTCTTCTGGCTCGGCCGCTATCTCGAACGGGCCGAGGCGACCTTGCGCCTCATCCGCTGTCTTGCAGGCCGCATGATCGACACAGATGGGCAGAACAATCCGCAAAAGGTGGCGGAGCGCATTGCCGGCCTCTTTATTGCCTGGGGCGCCGTACCGGCGAAGCCCGTTGCCGAGGGCATGCGGCTCGCCGCCATCGCGCTCCATGGCGAAGCGGAATATGGCTCGGCGCTGTCGCTGGTGCGCGATGCGCATCGCGCCGCCTCCTTCATTCGCGAACGGCTTTCGACCGATACCTGGCGGCTGATCGATGAATTGGCGACCGGCCTCAGCCGCGAAGAAGAAAGCCTGCGCACCGAGGCCGAGGCCATCGAGCGCAGCGATGCGGCCCTGCACACGATCGCCGCCATCGCCGGCCTCGCCCAGGAAAATATGAATCGCGGCGCCGGCTGGCATTTCCTCGAGATCGGGCGAAGGATCGAGCGGGCGATCGACACATGCCGCTTCGCCCGCCATTTCGGCCATGCCGATGCGCCGGCCGAGGATCTCGACCTCTTGCTCGATCTCATCAATTCGCCGATCACCTATCGCTCACGCTATATGATGGGCGTGGCGCTGGCGCCGGTGCGCGACATGGCGCTGCTCGATCCTTTCAACCCGCGTTCCGTCGCCTTCCAGCTCGAACGGCTCGCTGATCATCTCGCCGGTCTGCCGAGCTTGAGCGATGACGGCATGTTGGAGACGCCGCGCCGAATGGCCTTGAAACTTTCCGCCGATGTAGCGACGGCCGTCGCAAGCCAGCTCGACAATGCGAAAATCCTCGCCTTCGAGCAGAAGCTGCTGGGCCTCGCCGATGCGATTGCGGCACGCTATTTCCTGCAAGGGCCGAATGCGGCGCGCGCCGATAAATCGAGTGGGCTTGCGTGATCTACGACATCCGCCATGTGACCATGTATGAATATGGCTCGGCCGTCACTTTCAGCCATTGCGCGCTGCGGCTTCTGCCGCATGACGAGCCGGGCCAGACAGTGATCGAGACGAAGCTCTCGATTGATCCGCAGCCGCTTGAGATGATCGAGCGGATCTGCTTCTTCGGCAATCGCGTGACCTCGCTCACCATCGCAACGGCGCATCGGCGCTTGATCGTCAAAGCGATCGCGAGCGTCGACGTTGCACATGCGCCGGCGCCCGCGCCGCAGACGACGATGCCCTGGGAGGCGGTGCGCGACGAAGCTTTCGGCAGCAGCTCGCTCGCGCCAGAGTCGCCGGTGCATTTCCTCCCTCCGAGCCGCTTCGTGCCGCGCTTTCATCCTGCCGCCGATTATGCGGGGACAAGTTTTTTGCCCGGCCGGCCGGTGCTCGAAGCGGCGATCGATCTCATGCATCGCATGCGCGATGAATTCACTTATGATCCGAAGGCGACAATCGTCTCGACGCCGCTCTCCGAAGCCTTCGAGAAGCGATCCGGCGTCTGCCAGGATTTTGCTCATATCATGATCGCCGGGCTGCGCGGCATCGGCCTGCCCGCCGCTTATGTCAGCGGCTATATCCGGACGATCCCGCCGGAGGGCAAGGAAAGGCTCGAAGGCGCCGATGCAACCCATGCCTGGGTGGCGCTCTGGTGCGGCGACGAGACGGGCTTCATCGGCCTCGATCCGACCAATTGCATGCTTATCGGCGATGATCACATCAGCCTCGCGCGCGGCCGCGACTATGCCGATATTTCGCCGGTCGCCGGCATTATTCTCGGCGCCGGCGATCAGGAGATCGAGGTGAAGGTCGATGTCGTGCCGCGGCGGTGAGGGCGAGATAGACTGGGTCTGCGATAGGCATTTTCTGCGTCATGGCCGGCATAAGCCCGGCCGTGCACGTCCGGCATGAAGAAGAATGTCGCTGGAACAAAGCGACCCTTAAGGCGGATCGAGCGTAAGACATCGGATATATCCGATGTCTAAAATAAAGAGTTAGAGCATTTTCGGACGCAAAACCGGTGTCCACTTTTGCTGAAAATGCTCTAGTCGAGTGGCACCGTCAAAGATGCCGTCTGAGCGAAGCCCGCCTCGGTCAGCTTGACGAATTTGTTGTCTTTGCCCATCTCGAACCAGCCCTTCTCGACACCATAAGGCAGCCCCGCATCGAGATCACTGAGCTGCCAGCCGTCCTGAGAAAAAGGCAATGTGAGGTTGCCCATCAGCACGGTTTGACCGGTCATGCACCTAAGCCGTACGAAGATCGTCAAAATGTAGAGCGCGCTGTCTTCGGCGCTGTGCGCTTCAGCCATCGTAATTCTCCTGTAATTCGAGAGGCTTGTTGCTCTTCGGCAAGCTGGCCCGGGTCCCACCCCATTGTCGGGGATGAACTCTAGACCGCTGCTTCGAATGTTCAGGAGCAAGGTTTGCGCCATTCCAAATGTGGGCGGGAAAAGGGCCGCTACTTCGCGCGTCCGTGCTGTGCCCCGGTCCGGCAAGAGGCTGCAGGTGAAGTCTCTCCAGGCAAGAAAATACGCACGGTCCAAATTGCTTTGATCGTGCCATTGGCACAGATCTCGCGGGCCGTCTGTCCGGCCAGCTCTCTTTCGACGTCTTTGGAGAGACTTGGGTCGCTTGGCGTCGCTGCAACGAGGTCCATCGTCCTGCCGGCAGCGTGGATTTCGTAGCGCGTGATGACTTTCACGGACTTATAGCCGTCGCCGACATTGCGGAGCGGCTGAAGGTCGTCGGCCCATGCGACAGAAGCGAAACCGCAGGTCGCGAAAGCTAGAGCAGCTATTGCAACTCTGACCGACCGCGATGACGCGGCGCATAAACTCGCTCTTTGATCTTTCCGCATAAGCCACCCCATAATTGAGAAGCATCAATCCGGCAAACACCGCCGGTGCGAGACCTTATAGACCCGATCGCGGCCGAGCACATGGGCGTGGACCTGCGTAAAGCGCTCGCCATGTCCGAAGAGCGCCGCAAATGCCTCGTCACGAAGGTTGAGCCCGCCGGCATAGGCGCCGAGCGCCGGCAGAATGCAGCGCCGCTCATCGCTGACGAAACAGCGCCGCCTGACCGAGCCGGCACTGCCGGCGACGCGCGCGACAGGATGAAGATGGCCGGCGATTTCATTCTCTTCGCAATCTGGATCGGCGGCATGGCGAAATTTTATGCCACCGATCATGATTTCAGTATAGCGCTCGCCGCCGAGATCAAAGGGCAACAGCGGATCATGATTGCCGGCGATCCAGATCCAGTCGCGACGGATTTGCAGAGCGGCAAGCGCGGCGCGATCTTTCGCGAGGAGCCTGTCGCCGGCCTCGCCGTCATGGAAAGAGTTGCCGAGCGCCAGCACGCGGTGCGGCGCGTGTCGAGCGATAAGCGCGGCGAGCACCGCCAGAGTCGCGCCCGTGTCATATGGCGGAAGAAAGATTTTTCGCGCCGCATAGGCGGAGCCTTTTTCGAGATGCAGATCCGCGACGACGAGAAGGTGCTCCTCACGCCAATAAAGCGCGCCCGCCGGATCGGCGATAAAATGCGCCGATCCGAGGCTGAGATGAGCGTAAGACGCCTTGGTCGCCTGCATGGCCGAATGCATCATTCCATCCGTCTCTTCGAACATGATCTCTGGTTTTGTTGCTCCAACCTATGGCGCGCCTCCTTCTCCCTGTGGGAGAAGGTGCCGAACGAAGTGAGGCGGATGAGGGGTTACGATCCTGCCGTCATTGCAACATCGTAACCCCTCACCCGGCTTGCTCCGCAAGCCACCCTCTCCCAATGGGAGAGGGTTTGCGCTCTACCCTGAAACGCTCCACCTTCATCAACCCTCTGTCGCCTCGCGCGCCAATTCCTCCGCCGCCTCGGCGAGGATCGCCTCGCGCGCCTCGCCATAGACCGGCTCGCGGCCGATTTCCAAGAGCACCGGCACGGCAAGCGGCGACACGCGATTGAGCCCTTTATGCATGATTCGCCCCCTGACGCGCGAGAGCATGGCGGCGAGCCGCGGCAGATCGAGCAGTCCGTTGGCCGCATCCGCACGCGCCGCGCGCAGGAGAATATGGTCCGGCTCATGCCGGCGCAAAACGTCATAAATGAGATCGGTCGAGATCGTCACCTGCCTGCCGCTCTTGCGGCGATCGAAAAAATTCCGCTCGATCAGCCCCGAGACAATGGCGCAGGCGCGAAAGCTGCGCTTCATCAGAGCCGATTCCTGCAGCCAGGCTTCGAGATCATCGCCGAGCATATCCTCGCTGAAGAGATCTTCGAGCTTGACGCGCTTCGCCTTGATCTCGCGGCCGAGATCGACCATCCCCCAGACACCCAGCGCATAATCATTGGCGACGAAGCCGAGCGGCTGCAAGCCGGCGCGCTCCATCCGCCGTGTCAGCAGCATGCCGAGCGTCTGATGCGCGAGCCTGCCTTCGAAAGGATAGGCGACGAGATGAAAGCGCGAACCATAGGGAAAGGTCTCGACGAGGAGATCGCTCGCTGGCGGCAGAACGGATCTGTGTTTCTGTAAGGCCAGCCATTCCACGACCGCCTCCGGCAGGCCGGCCCATTCCTTCGGATCGGACAGGAGCTCGCGCACGCGTTTGGCAAGATGGGTCGAGAGCGGAAATTTCCCGCCGGCATAAGAAGGGATTTTTGGCGCCTCGGCCTGGCTGCGGGAAACCAAGGCTTCATCCTCGACTATGCCGCGCAGCGACAAAATTTCGCCGCCGAAGAGAAAAGTGTCGTTGGGTGCCAATGTTTCGAGAAAATATTCCTCGATCTCGCCGAGCACGCGGCCGCTGCGGCGGAGGGGGCCGGTATATGTCTTGCCGGTCTCGGCGGTCTTGCCCTGGACGAGACGGACTTTCAGCATATCGGCCTCGACGATCGTGCCGACATTCATGCGATAGGACCGCGCGACCTTGCCATTGGCGATGCGCCAGCGCCCATCCTTCTGCCGCTTGATCTTGGCGAAACGTTCGTAAGAGGAAAGCGCATAGCCGCCATGCGCGACGACGGCGATCGCCGCCTCGAAATCGTCCCGCGTAAGATCACGATAAGGTTCTGCCGAGACGACTTCCTGGTAGAGATCATCGCCGACAAAAATCTCCGCGCAAGCCATGCCCAAAATATGCTGGCAGAGAACGTCGAGCGCGCCGCGCCGCGCCACGGCCGTGTCCTGTGTGCCGGCATAGGCGGCATCGACAGCGGCGCGGCATTCGAGCACTTCGAACCGATTGGACGGAACAAGGATCGCCCGCGACGGCTCGTCGAGCCTGTGATTGGCGCGGCCGATGCGCTGCATCAGCCGGCTCGCACCTTTCGGCGCGCCAACATTGATGACGAGATCGACATCGCCCCAATCGACGCCGAGATCGAGGGTCGAGGTGCAGACGACGGCTTTCAACCTGCCTTCCGCCATGGCGGCCTCGACCTTGCGCCGCTGGCCGACATCGAGCGAGCCATGATGCAAGGCGATCGGCAGCATCTCGTCATTGAGCCGCCAAAGCTCCTGAAAGACGAATTCGGCGAGCGCGCGCGTATTGACGAAGACGAGGCTCATATGCGCGGCTTTGATCCGCTCATAAATCTCCGGCAGCGCATGGCGCGCGGTATGTCCGGCCCAGGGCAGAAGCTCTTTCGTATCGAGGATGGAGAGATCCGGCGGCGCCCCGGCGGGTGCCACGACAAGAGCGGCTTTGCGCGGCGTCTTCGCAGCATCCTGCCCGACGAGCCAGCGGCGGAGTTCGGCGGGATCGCGCACCGTCGCCGAAAGGCCGGTCGCCTTCATCTGCGGGGCGATCGCACGCAGCCGCGTGAGACCCAGCGAGAGCAGATCGCCGCGCTTCGAGCCCGCGATCGCATGCAATTCATCGATGATGACACGCTTCAGGTCGGCGAAGAGAAAGCGCGCATCGGCGCTGGCGAGAAGCAGCGCCAACTGCTCTGGCGTCGTCAGAAGAATGTCGGGTGGATCGCGGCGCTGGCGCTGGCGCTTTGCGGGCGACGTATCGCCGGTCCGTGTCTCGATCCGGATGCCGAGGCCCATTTCGGCAATCGGGATTTCGAGATTGCGCTCGATATCGACGGCGAGCGCCTTGAGGGGCGAGATGTAAAGCGTGTGGAGGCCATTGCGCAGGGCATTCCTACGGCGCGGCGGCGCGAGAGCTATGAGGCTCGGCAGAAAGCCGGCGAGAGTCTTGCCGGCGCCTGTCGGCGCGATGAGAAGCACATCTTCTTGCGCCTGCGCTTTCTGCAGCAAGGCAAGCTGATGCGGCCGCGCCGCCCAGCTGCGCGCCGCAAACCAGTCTATGAAGGGCTGCGGAAGCAGAGCGTCGGCAGCCATCGGATCAAGTTGCACGCGTTAAAACCAGCTGGGGCCATCCTTCTCGCGCCCGAACTCGGCATTTCAGGATGCGTGAGTCGGCAACAGCCGACTTGCGTGCGGGAAAGGAAAGACCATCGCGCTCTTTATGGACGGATCTTATCCCAGCGGATAGGCCGCCTCGACCACATAGGGGCCGCCGCCTGTCGAGGCGCGAGCGGAGAACAGAACGAAGCGGGTGGCCTCGAACCGGCGCGAGAAGAAGAAGCCGCGCGCGGTGAGATAGGCGGCGACCGCCGAGGCCGAAGCATCGCGCAGCCGCGCCAGAGTGACATGCGGGGTGAATTTCCGCGGCTCCGGTGGAATGCCGATGCGCCGCATCAGCCGTTCCTGCTCGGCCTGGAGCTCGACGAGCGGTTGCGCAGGCTTGGCTTTGGCGACGATCGCCCGCGGCCGCCCGCCGCCGAAGGAATTGAGCATTTCAAGCGTCACGGTGAAGGTGGGCCGGCGGATCTGTTCGAGTGTCGCAAAAACGTCACGCGCCGTGGCATCGTCGATGTCGCCGATGAAGCGCAAGGTCATATGGTAATTTTCGACATCGATCCAACGCGCGCCGGAGATCCCGCCGCGCAAATTGGCGAGGTCCAAAGCAATATCCGAGGGGATCTCGAGGCCCGTGAATAGACGGGGCATAGGTCCCTCCTCGAAGAATGGCGCTAGCCGAAGAAGCTAAGCTTACTTTAGGGCAGCGCGGTCTGAGTCGCTGGCTTATTTTGCACCGAATCGGCGTCTGGAGAAAGATTGCAGTGTAAAATTCTGCATGGCCCAGAAGCCCGATGATCTATGTCTTGGCGCCGATCGCCCGCAGCAGCGCTTCGACCTGCGGCAAGAGTCCGTTGACGATCCTTTCGACGCCGGCGGCGTTCGGATGCAGGCCGTCGGCAAGGGTGAGATTTTTGTGGGTCGCGACGCCATCGAGGAAGAAAGGATAGAGCGGCGCCTGATATTTTGCCGCCAGCTCCGGATAGATGCGGTCGAAGGCCTTTGTATAGTCTTTGCCGAGGCTCGGCGTCGCCTGCATGCCGGCGATCAGCACTTTGATATGGCGGGCTTTGAGCTGGGCGAGGATTTTTTCGAGCGCCTTTCGGGTGACGGCGGGATCGGTTCCTTGCAGCATGTCATTGGCGCCGAGCTCCAGAATGACCGCATCGGCGCCGTCGGCCAAGGCCCAATCGAGGCGGGCGAGGCCGTCCGAGGCCGTATCTCCCGAAACGCCGGCATTGACGACGCTGACATTGAACCCATCTTTGCGCAGAGCCGTCTGGAGCACGGCGGGAAAGGCTTTATCCGCCGGCAGAAGATAGCCGGCCGTGAGGCTGTCGCCGAAAGCGACGAGTTTTAGGGCCGGAGCGGCGCTTGCGGTCGCCATGAGCGCGAGCCAGAAAACCGCCGGAATCACAAAGGCAATAAGAACTCGGGCAAGCAGCGCGCCGATCAAGCCGCGCCGCGGACCTTGGGGCCGGGATCGACGGGCGATCGGCTTGGGTCTTATATCGGATGTGAGCATGGATGAAGCGGCGGTACTGTTTGACAATGTCGATCTCAGTCTGGGGCGAGGTGCCGCCCGAATCCATATATTGAAGCAGATTTCGTTAGAGATCGCGCGCGGCGAGACCGTCGCGCTCCTTGGCCCTTCGGGCTCGGGCAAATCGACTTTGCTGATGGCCATGGCCGGCTTGGAGCGCCCGGATTCCGGCAGCATCAAGATCGAATCCGTCGCGCTCGAAACCATGGGCGAGGATGCGCTGGCGCGCTTTCGCGGCGCAAGGATCGGCATCGTCTTCCAATCCTTCCATCTGATCCCGACGATGACGGCGCTCGAAAATGTCGCCGTGCCGCTCGAACTTTCAGGCATCGCCGATGCCTTCGATCGCGCCGCGGCGGAACTCGCGGCCGTGGGCTTGAAGGAAAGACTTAAACATTACCCGGACGAACTCTCCGGCGGCGAGCAGCAGCGCGTCGCGCTCGCCCGCGCTTTGGCGCCGAACCCCTCGCTTCTGATCGCCGACGAGCCGACCGGCAATCTCGACGAAGAGACCGGCAAAAACGTCATCGATCTCATGTTCGCGCTGAGAAGCGAACGCGGCGCGACTTTGGTGCTGGTAACGCATGATCATGCGCTCGCGGACAAATGCGATCGGACGATCAGGTTGCGGTCCGGGCGGATCGAGGGGCTAGCGTGAGCACCCATCGCGCGAACCTTCTCCCGCTTGCGGGAGAAGGTGGACGGCGGAGCCGGCCGGATGAGGGTTCTTGCAAATTGCACCGCCCCTCATCCGACCCTCGCTGACGCGAGGGCCCCCTTCTCCCGCAAGCGGGAGAAGGAGCGCGCCGAATCATTTTAACTTCCCTTTCTATGATTGAAATATCGTGCGTGCCGCCCTCGTGCTTCGAGACGCGCTCCTGCGAACCACCGCCGCTCATTTGCCCGCTTTCGCCCCCAGCGCCTTCATCGCCGTGGCGATTGGCAAGAACAGCGAGGCCGGCTTGCTGGCGAAGCGTCGAAATTCATGATGCTGATAGAAGGCAATCGCCGCTTCGTCTTTGGCGTCGACGATCAGCGCGAAAATCGCGGGTTCGGCGCGTGCCGCGCGCGCGACGGCATCCATGATGAGCGCGCTGCCGAGCCGTTGCCCGCGAAACTTGCGATCGACGGCGAGACGGCCGATGAGGCCGGCAGGCAGGAGCGCGTAGTGCGGCAGGCGTTTCGTGATGTCGGCGGATAATTCCGAGAGCGGGAAACTTGCGGCGGCGAAAGTGTAATATCCGGCGATCACACCGGCATCGCCGAGCGCGACAAAACAATTGCTCACCCGACGTTTGACGTCTTGTGTCGCGAGATCATGAAGATAACGATCGAGCAAGGCGACGCCGCATGAAAAACTTTTGCGGTCATGCGATGAAGACAGGGTCTCGACACGAAAGCCCTGCGTCACCGCGATTCCTTGATGAGCTTTCGATAGGCTTTGGCGGCGCGTTTCAAAGCCGGACCCGGTGCCGGCGGATTGAGGATGGCTTCCGCAAAGGCGCGCTGATCCTCGACCGAGAGGCGGATGATCTGGGTCTCCTCGATCGTGCGGGCGGCAGCCTCTTGCGCCGCGGCGACAACAAAATCGCTGACGCTGCGGCCTTGGATTTCAGCGGCGCGTTTGATGACCGTAAGAGCGTCGGGCGTGATGCGCGCTTCGATGCGCTGCGTGCGGGTCGGTTCGTGAGCCATCATGATCCTCTCTCTTGTCTTTCATGTACGGTAAACTGCCGGACACTGCAAGAAATTTCCGCTGCGCGTCATGGCCGGGCTTGACCCGGCCATCCAGGCGACCTGATTTGGCGTGAGGCATGTCTACGTGAGAACCAATGGATCTCCACGAAGCCACGACACGGCTTGGATGGCCGGGTCAAGCCCGGCCATGACGCACAGGCGCCATAGTTTTCCATCCGACCCTCCCGACGCCGCTTCGCCACATTCGTGGCAGAGACAGCGCCCCATGCAGCCGAAACCCTCCCGCCTTCCTCTCCCCCTCGCCCTTCGCCTCGCTTTGCGCGATTTCCGCGGCGGCTTTTCCGGCTTCTTCATCTTTCTTGCCTGTCTCGCGCTGGGCGTCGCGGCGATCACCGGCGTCGGCGCGATCGCGCATTCGCTTGCCGACGGGCTCGCGCAAAAAGGCCGCGTGATTCTCGGCGGCGACGTTTCTTTCGATCTCGTTCAGCGCGAGGCGACGCCGCAGGAGCGCGCTGTCCTTGCTGCACAAGGAAGACTCGCGCAAGTCGTGCTGATGCGGGCCATGGCGCGAAGGCCGGATGGTCAATCGGCGCTCGTCGAAATCAAGGCGGTGGACGCAACCTATCCGGTGCAAGGCGCAGTCTCGCTTGATCCGCTCCTCCCGCTCGCCGACGTGCTGGCGCTGCGCGACGGCGCCTATGGCGTCGCCGCCGATCCGACCATCACGGCGCGGCTTGGCCTCAAGCGCGGCGATCGTTTCAAGATCGGAGCCCAGACATTCGAATTGCGCGCCGATCTTATGTCGGAGCCCGACAAGCTCGCCGGCGGCGTCGGCTTCGGCCCACGTGTCCTGATGGCGCAAGATGGTTTGCGGGCGACGCATCTCCTCATGCCGGGCGCGCTCGTCAGATGGCTCTATCGCCTCTCCTTGCCGGGCGTTACGCCGCCGAGCGATCCCAAGCTGGAATCCGTCGCCGCAGCCGTGCGCGCGGCGCTGCCCAATGCCGGCTTTGAAATTCGCACGCGCAAAAATGTGTCGCCGGAATTTTCGCGGGGCTTGGAAAGATTCAGCCAGTTTCTCACCCTTGTGGGCTTAACCTCGCTCATCATCGGCGGGGTCGGCGTCGCCAATGCCGTGCATGTCTTCGTCGAACGCAAGAAGCCCACAATCGCGACATTGAAGGCGCTCGGCGCGACTGGCAGCTTCGTCTTCGCGATCATGCTCGCGGAGGTGATGTTCATGGCGGCGATCGGCATGGCCGCGGGCATAGCTGTGGGCTCGGCGCTGCCCTTCTTTCTCGATGCCGGTTTCGCCAGGCTCATTCCGTTTCCGCTGGCGCCATCCCTCTATCCGAGCGAAATGGCGGTAGGGCTTCTTTATGGGACATTGACGGCGCTCGCCTTTTCGCTTGGGCCGCTCGGCCGGGCGCATGATGTGCCGGTCCCGGCTCTGTTTCGCGACGAGGTGGCACCAGAGGCGACGCCTCTGCGCAAGCGCTATCGCGCCATGGCTGCTGCGGCCGCCGCCGGTCTCGCACTGGCCGTGCTCTCTCTTACTGCCGATCGGCCGCTGGCTTTGACCTATCTCGCCGCTTGTTTCGGCGGCTTTGTGTTTCTGCGTGGAGCGGCGGTGCTGCTCATGGCTGCAGCGAAAAGAGCCCCGCGCTTGCGCCGGGTCGAGCTGCGGCTTGCGCTCGCCAATCTCTATCGGCCCGGCGCGCTGACGCCTGCCATCGTGCTATCGCTCGGCCTCGGGCTGACCTTGCTCGTCGGTCTCGCTCTGGTCGATGCCAATCTGCGCCGCGAACTCGATCATTCCCGGCCCGGCATGACGCCGAGCTTCTTCTTTCTCGGCATTCCGCAGGCCGAGGCTGAGAATTTCCGCAGCTTTCTCGCCCAGCATGCGGAGACAGGGCAGCTCGAACTCGTGCCCATGCTGCGCGGACGGATCATCGCGCTCAAAGGCGTTCCCGCCGAAAAGGCGAAAGTGAAAGACAAGGCGGCATGGGCGCTGCTCGGCGACCGCGGCATTACTTTCGCCGCAGCGATCCCTCAGGGCTCGACGCTTGTCGCCGGCCAATGGTGGGACAAGGCCTATGCCGGGCCGCCGCTCGTTTCTCTCGAAGCGGATGTCGCCGATGGGCTCGGGCTCGGCGTCGGCGACAGCGTCACCGTCAATGTCCTCGGCCGCACGATCAGCGCACGGGTGGCCAATCTGCGGCATGTCGATTGGCGCAATTTCGGCATCAATTTCGTCCTTGTCTTTTCGCCGAATGTTTTTGCCGGCGCGCCCTATAGCGATCTCGCGACGGTGACCTTCCCTAAAGGTGACAATGCCGGCCGCGATGTGGCGCTGGTGCGCGCGGTCGCCACAGCCTTTCCGGCGGTGGTGAGCCTGCGCGTCAAGGATGCGCTGGAGGCGATCAAGGATGTGGTCGATCAGCTGAGCCTCGCCGTGCGCGCCGCCGCGAGCGTGGCGCTGGTCGCGGCCACGCTTGTCCTCGGGGGGGCGTTGGCCGCGGGGCAGGAGACGCGCCTCTATGACAGCGTGGTGCTGAAAGTTTTGGGCGCGACACGGGCGAAGCTGCTTGCGGCCTTCCTCTATGAATTCGGCCTTATCGGCCTGGCGACGGCGGCTTTCGGCGTCTTTGCCGGCAGCCTTGCCGCGCTGGCCGTGGTGCGTTTCGTGATGAAGCTCGATTTCGTCTGGCTCTGGCCACAGGCGCTCGCCGCGGCCTTCGGCGCCTTGGCCGTGGCGATTTTTCTCGGTCTGGCCGGAACCTTTCGCATTTTGGGGCGCAAGCCCGCCCAATATTTACGAAATCTTTAGGTTCTGGCGCTTGCTGCCGGTCATGGCCGCCCTTGTGCCCCCCTGGGACCGGCGCCATATTACCTTCGACGCCCCGTCTTTTGGCCGATTCGGCAGTCGATGATGGGAAGGTCGCAGCGTGTTCGATAGCGTTGGATGCAGCTTTTGCGTCGGACGCCGCGCTGTATTATTCTCAAGCGCTTTCCTGGCCGAGGCTTCGGCGCAGGCAAAGCGCGCGGAGGCGGTGAAGCCTCCTGAACCCGTGAGGAAACCATGTCCGACTTCGATCGCAACGCAGCCCGCTGGGGCCAGGGCTATGCCCGCGCCGGGCGCGCCGAAATCGACCAGGGCCTTCGCTCTTATATGCTCGGCGTCTACAACAATATGGTGGTCGGACTTGCGATCACCGGCTTGGTGGCGCTCGGTGCCCATATGCTTGCCGTTACGAGTGATCCCGCCCAGGCGGTCGTTCGGGTCGGCCATATGATGCTGACGCCGGTTGGCCAAGCGCTCTATCTCAGCCCGCTCAAATGGCTGCTGATGCTGGCGCCGCTCGCTTTCGTCTTCTTCTTCTCGTTCCGTCTCAACCAGATGACGGCGGCTACGGCGCGCAACACTTTCTATGCGTTTGCCGCGGCGATGGGTCTGTCGCTGTCGACGATCCTCTTGATCTACACCGGCACATCGGTCGCGCGCGCCTTCTTCATCACCGCCGCGAGCTTCGGGGCCCTAAGCCTCTATGGCTATACGACCAAGCGGGATCTTTCGCCGATCGGCTCGTTCCTGATCATGGGTGTCTTTGGACTCATCATCGCGAGCCTCGTGAACGTCATCTTCGTTCACAGCTTCGACTTCCAATACGGCTTGTCGATCCTGACGGTGCTGATCTTCGCCGGCCTCACCGCCTGGGATACGCAGGCGATCAAGGAGATGTATTATTCGTCGGACGATTATGAGGTCGCGACCAAGAAATCGGTGAATGGCGCGTTGATGCTCTATCTCGATTTCATCAATATCTTCCAGGCGCTGCTGTTCCTCACCGGGTCCCGCAACGACTAGAGCATGATCCCGAAAAGTTGGCTCGACTTTTCGGATCAGATCATGCTCAAGCGATAAACGAATGATACGGGACGCCCCCTACGCTTTGCGGCGAGGGGCGTTTTTTCGTGCCGCCGTTTTTTCGTGCCGCGATGACGATTACCCCGATACGAGCGTGAGCTGCTTGTCGAGCGCCGTGATGACGGGTGCGAGATCATGACAGCGCTTCAGCACCTGGCCGGTCGCGGCAAGAACGCTATAGGCGCCTTGCTTGCGGGCAAGGCGCGGCGTCTTCTCGATGCGGTAGAGCGGAAATTCCGAGGCCCGCCGATAGATCGAAAATACCGCCTTCTGGCTGGTGAATTCGATCGCATAATCGTGCCATTCGCCATCGGCGACCTTGCGCCCGTAAAGGTCGAGAATCTGCCGCAGCTCGCTGCGGTCGAAAGCGACTTGTCCGGCTATGGTGTTGAAGGAGCTGGGCCAGGCTGGTTTGAAGGTTTTGCCTTCGACGAGAGGAACCACCCGGCCCACCGGCTGATGATCTTCACTAGACTCCATGCTCATGCTCGCCTCCCCGGCCATGATTGCGGAAACGAGGGGCGTCGGCAAGCCTCGCGTGACGTTTTGACGAAGCTCAGCTTGCCTGCAAACTAGAGTGGGATGAGGAAAAGTGGGAACCGGTTTTCCGGCGCAATCAAGTTGACGCAGATTGCCCAAGTTTATCTGCATATCCCGCTCTACACTTTTGGAATTGATCACGTTTATGACTTTGGATTGATTCAATCCAAAGTCATGATTGAGACATCGGATATATCCGATGTCTTTAAGAACGTGATTTACGGGTGGCGGTGGACAGCGTGCCGCAAATTTGCGCGGCCTTTCTCACAACATGTTGAAACTAAAAATAAAGCTTCGGGCGTTTCCAGATCGGGACGATGTGGCGAAATCACAGTTTCGCCCTTTTGCAGCCCAGCGGATGCCCCGTTGCTGGGCGAGCCTACCAAGGTCGCCGTGCGGGCCTCGTTCGATTCCTTCGGATTCGTCAGCCCCCCAGCCCCCCGGGGGAATCGCAGGTTCGGGCTCTCGTCGATTTATGAAGGCGGCATTCTTAGAGCCGGTTTGGAGCCCTGCTTCAGCCGGCTCTCTTTTTGCCCGTTCCGCCGCTTTGCCGCACCGCAAAGGAATTGACGGGCCTGCTCAGCCTCCCTTGAATCCGGCTTTTGCAAAGGCAATATCACGACTGCCGCAACGCGGTGGCGCGCGCCGTTCGAGCGCGCACAAATCAATATATTCCGGAGGGCGCGACATGGCGGAGATGGACGGCCAAACCCATGCATTCCAGGCGGATGTGGCGCGGCTTCTCGATCTCATGGTGCATTCGGTCTATTCCGAACGCGATATTTTTCTGCGCGAACTGATCTCCAATGGCGCCGACGCCTGCGAGAAGCTGCGCCATGAGGCGCTGGCCGATCCGTCGCTCACGGCTGACTGCCCAAGCTTTCTCATCAATGTGAGCCTCGATAAAGCCAATCGGACATTGACCGTCGCCGATAATGGCATCGGCATGTCGCAAGAGGAGCTTGCGACCTCGCTCGGCACGATCGCCCGCTCCGGCACGCGCGCCTTTCTCGAAAAGCTGCGGGCGGATGCGAAGGACGATGCGCCGGTCGGCAGCGATCTCATCGGACAGTTCGGCATTGGCTTTTATTCGGCCTTCATGGTCGCAAGCCATATCGACGTTGATTCGCGCCGCGCCGGAACCAACGAAGCCTATCGCTGGAGCTCCGACGGCAAGGGCAGCTTTTCCGTCGCGCCGCTGCCTCTGGAAGAGGCGCCGGTGCGTGGCACCAAAGTCGTCCTGCATCTGAATGAAACGAGTGATGAATATCTCGATGCCCATCGGGTCGAGAAGATCCTGCGCGACTATTCGAGCGCCATCGCCGTGCCGGTCGATCTCATCGATCTCTCGCAAGATGCGCAGCAAGAGCAGTCAAAGGAGCCGCGCCGGATCACCGATGGCTCGGCGCTGTGGACCAAGCCGAAAAGCGCGATCAGCGAAGACGATTATACGGAATTCTATCGCAATCTCGCCGGCCAGTTCGACAAGCCGGCGCTCACTCTGCATTGGCGTGCCGAAGGCCGGCATGAATATTCCGTGCTGGCCTTCATCCCCGGCTCGCGGCCTTTCGATCTCTTCGATCCGGCGCGCAAGGGCCGCGGCAAGCTCTATGTCCGCCATGTTCTGATTGCGCAGGATGCGGAGATTCTGCCGGGCTGGCTCAGATTCGTGCGTCTCGTCGTCGATTCCGCCGATCTGCCGCTCAATATGTCGCGCGAGATGATTTAGGAGAGCCCCATCTATGCGGCGATCAAGAAGGCGGTGACCAATCGCGTGGTGCAGGAACTCACCAAGCTTTCGGAGAGCGATGCAGAAGCCTATGCGGCCGTCTGGGAGCATTTCGGTGCCGTCATGAAGGAAGGGCTCTATGAGGACCCCGAGCGGCGCGATGGCCTCCTCAAGCTCGCCCGTTTCGCGACATCCACCCATCCCGACGGCAAGCGCAGCCTCGCCGATTATGTCGGCTCGCTGCGGGCGAACCAGACGGCCATCTATTATCTGCTCGGCGAAGAGGTGAAGCGGTTGAACGTCAGCCCGCAGCTCGAAGGCTTTCGCAGCCGCGGCATTGAGGTCTTGCTTTTGTCCGATCCGATCGACGCCTTCTGGGTCTCGACGTCTGTCGGCTATGACGGGAAGCCGTTCAAATCGGTGTCGCAAGGCGCAGCCGACATCAAATTGATCGCGCCTGAAGAAGGCAAGGAAACGCCGGCCGCGGAACCGCCGTCCGCCCAGCTCGCAGCGCTCTTTGCGCTGATGAAGCAGGAGCTTTCCGAAATGGTCGAAGATGTCCGCGCCTCCGACCGGCTGTCGGAAAGCCCGGCCTGTCTCATCGCCCAGGACCATGGGCTCGACCGCCGCCTCGAACGCATTTTGTCCGAGCATGGCCAATTGGGCGCGATGTCGAAACCCGTGCTCGAAATCAATCCGACGCATCCGCTCGTCGCGGCGCTTGCCGAGCGGGTCGCGCAAGCCGACAAGGCCTCTCTCAATGACATCATCTGGCTTTTGTTCGAGGAGGCGCGGCTGATGGATGGCGAAAGGCCGCAGGACACGAGCACCTTTGCGGCGCGGTTGACCCGCGTTCTCATCAAGGCACTGCGCGATCCCGCGGCATGACGGAGGCCTCCGCGCTTACCATCGATCCGGCATCCCCCCGCAGCCAGGTGCAGCGCCAGCTCGCGGCACTGTTCACGGACATGGGATCGGATGCGGCGATGGTCGAGGCGCGGATGCTGCTCTGCGCGGCGCTCGGCATCGATCACGCGGCCTTCCTGCGCGACGCGGAGCGGCCGATCGGCGCGGCGGCGGAAACGATCGCCGAGCTCGCCAGCCGCCGCGCGACGCACGAGCCTGTGTCGCGCATTCTCGGCCACCGCGAATTTTTCGGCCTCGATCTCGCCATCTCTCCAGCCGTGCTCGATCCCCGCGCAGATACGGAGACGGTGGTCGAAGCCGTGATTGAGGTCATGGCGGCAAAGCGCGACGCGCCTCTGCGCATTGTCGATCTCGGCACCGGCTCGGGCGCGCTTTTATGTGCGCTTTTGGTGAGCTTTCGCCAAGCTTTCGGCCTCGGCATCGATGTTTCGCAGGCGGCTTGCGCGATCGCAGCCAAGAATCTCGAAGCGCTCGGCCTTGCCTCGCGCGGAAAAATCGTCTGTGGCGATTGGACAAAGGCCTTGCGCGGCTCCTTCGACGTGATCGTGTCGAACCCGCCCTATATTGCGCATGGCGACATTGCGAGATTGTCGCCGGAAGTCCGCGACTATGATCCGATCCTCGCGCTCGACGGCGGCGCGGATGGGTATGACGCCTATCGGGTCCTCATTCCGGCTCTGCCGCGCCTGCTTGCGCCGGGCGGCGTCGCGGTGTTCGAACTCGGGCTCGGACAGGCCGAAGGCGTCGGCAATTTGCTCGAAGCGGCAGGGCTCGTCGTGACGGGCACAAGGCGCGATATCTGCGGGATCGAGCGGGCGATCGTGGCGAAGCAAAGTTAGGCGTCCCTCCTTCTCCCGCAAGCGGGAGAAGGGGCGCGCCAGCGTTGGAGCACTTGTTTCGGCCGGGCGGGAGCGGAAGGCCGATAAAGCGCCTCCCCCACGGTTCGATATTGGGGCTTATGCGACTGATTCTTGGCGCTACAAATCAGGAGAGACGCGTTGCTGCCAGCGTGGCACTACTCTACCCCCCTCGATCTTCTGGATCATTGGCAGTCGCTCACCGCGGGCGTATTTGCCTTGGTAGCTGCTGTGATCGCAGTTATCGGGACGGCGTGGATCGAGCGGCGGAAAGCAAGAGTTGAGGCCGAAGCGCTTCGCTCATCGGTTGCTGTCGAATTCCGTTTCCTTTTGGCGAGAGCATACGGCGCGCACAAACTGTTTAAGGGATTGGCTGAACAGAAAACCCCCATCACAGCGCGCCAGGTCGAAAGCTTCGCGCAAATGCCGATCCCGGTTGTCTATCCGGGGATCGCTCACAAAATTGGCCTTCTTGGCGCAAACGCTATGGACGTGGTCAGCTTCTACGGTCTGATCGAGGTGGTAGTTGCCAAAGCCAACGAATTGCAGCGATACAGAACACCAGACAATATTTCTGCGCTGGTTATTGCCGGACTAGGCGAGGGCTTTCTAATGGCCTGCAAAACCGGCCTTCCCCTGCTGTCAAAATTGAAGACGGGTGTGAGCGCGGACGACGCCAAGGACGCAGAACTTACACAATTAATCAAAGCTGCGGCGGCACCGCAAGGATAGTGCATAATTCGAGACATCTGCCACCTGCCACAAGGACATGCGCGTCGATGCAACCCGATATTCTCACGCAGTTGGCAAAACAGCTCTACGATCTCCGTGACGCGGGGCGGATCATTCCATTCGTCCGCGTTAGGATTGGCGACGGCTCAGCTCCCGATGATTGGAAGCCCGCCCCTAAGTTTTGCCATGCCAACGTCGAAACGTGGGTCATGCGCAGCCCCGAGTACGCCATTGTCCGGGGGTGGGTTGTCTTCGATCAATCCAATAACCCGTTTGTACCGCGACCGCGCTTTCATTTCGCGGCACATTCCGTGATCGGCACACCCGACGGCAAGCTGTTGGACATTACGCCGTCGGACATCTCCCAGCCCTATCCGTTTATTCGCCATCCCGGTACGACTGAGGAATTCGACCAGCTCAGGAACTGGTACCAGATAATGTTCATTGATCATTATCTCGACACCTGACCCGACAATGTCGGCTCCACTCCATCCTTGGTGCAAAAATCAAGTCTTCCTCACCAAAATCACCTCATTGAAAAGCAGCAGATTTCTTCGGGCAATATCCGCTGCAAAGCCCGCATCGCCTTTCGCTGAAGCCGTCAGGCGCCAGATGCTCGCTTCTCGCCCCCCGGTGGCAGCGGCCTTCTTCTTGCTTTGCTGGAGAAGATGGGCGGCTCTATAAGCAATCGCGAGGAGTTTTGTTCGATGGCGAAGACGCGGATATTTGTCATCTTCAAGAATGACGACATGAAATTCATGGAGCAGCTTCGTGCTTGGGATGTGGACAAGGAATTCGATTTTTTCTTTGAGCCTGCTTTACCGAGAGTGCCGTTTCACAGTGCCGAGGGAAAGCAGGTCAAGAGCGAGCTGACCGAGAAGATCAAGACAGGGACGCATCTGCTTTGCATCATCGGCAAGCAGACCGGCGACAATGACTGGGATCAACTGGCAAGTTCAGACCGCCTCGGTCACCGGACGGAAGGTGATCGCCGCGCGGCTCGAGATGCATTACAAGGCCCCGGCCGCCCTTCTCAACTTTGGCGCAACCTGGGCGAAATCGTTCACCTTTGATGCCATCAAGAAAGCTATTGCAGCCGGCGAATCCTCCAGCATGCCTCTTGCGGCCGCGCCAATAGCGTGAGACGTGCAAAGCAAGCATCGGTTTTCGATGAAGCTATCCGGCGATGAGCGCGATCCCTCCCCTTTCAGGGGAAGGATAAGCGGCCGACCGCCGCGCTACCGTCCCTGCACCACCCGCCCCACAAGTCGCGATGTGTAATCGACCATGGGCACGATGCGCGAATAATTGAGCCTGGTCGGGCCGATGACGCCGAGCACGCCGACGATATGGTGCTGGCTGTCGTGGAAAGGTGCGGCGATCATCGATGAGCCGGAGAGCGAAAACAGATTGTTCTCCGAGCCGATGAAGATGCGCACGCCTTCGCCGCCTTCCGCCCGGTTCAAGAGATCGACGACATCCTTTTGCGTTTCGAGATCGGACAGAAGCAGCCGGATGCGTTCAAGGTCTTCGAGCGCGGTCAGATTTTCCAAAAGATTGGCCTGGCCGCGCACGATGAGCTGCTGGCCCTGGCCCGCGACATCGACCCAGCTCGCGAGCCCCGCCTCGACGAGACGCGCGGTCAATTCGCCGAGCTCCGCCTCGGCGCTCTGGCGCGTCTCCTCGATCGCGGCCTTGGCCTCACCGATCGTGCGGCCGGAAATGCGGGCATTGAGATAATTGCCGGCATCGACCAGCGCGGAGGCGGGCAGGCCGCGCGGCAATGGCACGATGCGATTTTCGACCGAGCCGTCGGAGGCGACGAGAACGGCGAGCGCGCGCTCCGGATCGAGGCGCACGAATTCGATGTGCTTGAGCCGCGCATTCTCCTTCGTCGTCACGACCACGCCGGCGCTGCGGGTGAGGCCCGACAGCATGGTCATGGCATCGCTCAGCATGGTCTCGAGCGTTTGATCCTGCGAGGAGGCCTTGATCTGCGCCTCGATCTTGGCGCGCTCTTCGGCGCCTATGTCGCCGATTTCCAGCATCGCATCGACGAAGAAGCGCAGGCCGAGCTCGGTCGGCAGCCGGCCGGCGCTCGTGTGCGGAGCATAGATGAGGCCGAGCTCTTCGAGATCCTGCATCACATTGCGGACGGAGGCGGGCGACAGTGCCATGGGCAAAAGCCGCGACAAATGCCGCGAGCCCACCGGCTCGCCGAAGGCTAGATAGGATTCGACGATATGGCGGAAAATCTCGCGCGGCCGCTCGTTCATCATGCCAAGCGCGCTCATGTCGATACGCATGGACTTGTTCGGATAATCCATGGGGCACTCATCTGTCTGAAGATCAGGCGATTTTTTTAAAAATCAGGTCGCTTAAGGCCATCGCCGCGCCAGCCAAGCTGCGGCGAGACGGCGGCGGCACAGCTGCAAGCAGACCACAAATGGCTGTGGCGGGCAAATGATGCAAGTCCCGGCGCGTGGGTCAGGCCCGCGAAAGATTGCTGGGCTTTTCTTAAAACCCTTGTCCTGCGCTTCGTTTCTGGCCATCTGCCGGTTGGCGCAAGCCCGCCGCAGACCAAGAGCAGAGGCCCATTCCGAGCTTTGATCCATGCCTCTCTCCCGAACAGAAAAAGAGCGTGCCGAGCAAGATGCCGGCTCAGGCAGCTCCGCGTCCGGCAATTCGGCGGAAGATTTCAAGCTTCAATGTGCGGTGACCGCGGCTTTGGAGTGCATGAATGCCGGGGATCGGGCCGGCGCCTTGGCGCAACTCGCGCCTGTCGAGGCTGTGGCCGCCACACGCAACACGGCGAGCTATGTCTTCGGCCTGTTTTATTTCAACATTGGCGAGACGCAACATGCGCTCGAATGGTTCGATCGCGCGCTCGATTTGAAGCCCGCATTCCCCGAAGCGCTCGCCGCCCGCGCGGTGGCTCTGCAAAAGCTCGGCCGTGCCGAAGACGCGCTCGCAGCGCTCGCAGCGATCCTGCGGATCGATCCGGACAATCACGAAGCTTTATATATGAGCGGCGTCATCCATCAGAGCCTCGATCACCGCCAAGAGGCGCTTGCGTGCTACGAAGGCGCATTGACGCAAAAGCCGGACTATTGCGAGGCTTTGCTCAATCGGGGCGTCTTGCTGGAACAGCTTGGGCGCTGCGAAGCGGCTTTGGCATCTTTCGTCTCCGTCCTGGCGCTTCGGCCGGACGATGCGATGGCGCATTTCAACTGCGGCTCCGTGCTGCAAAGGCTCGGGCGCTTCGAGGATGCGCTGGCGGCCTATGATCAAGCACGCGCGCAAGGTGCCGTAGATCCGGAGGTCGAACTCAATCGCGGCAACACGCTGCAAAAGCTCGGCCGGTTCGAGGAAGCACTTGCCGGCTACGACAGCGCGCTGACGCTGCGGCCACACTATCCGCAAGCGCTTTATAATCGCGGGATTGCCTTGCACCGCCTCGGGCGCCTCAGCGAGGCGGTGGCGGCTTTCGATGCGGCGCTCGCGCAAAAGCCCGCCTATCCAGAGGCTTTGTGCAATCGGGGCAATGTCCTCAACGACCTCAAGCGCTTCACCGAGGCGCTCGCGTCTTATGAGGCGGCGCTGCGGCTGCGGCCGGACTTTGCCCAAGCGCTGATCAACCGCGCCAATGTCTTTTTCGCGCAGGAGCGCTATGAGGCTGCGATCGATGCCTGCACCGATATTCTCGCGCGCGAGCCGGATCACGCCCAGGCGCTGTGCGTGCGCGGCGCCGCGCTGCATCGGCTCGGCCGCCTCGAAACGGCCTTGGGCGCGCTCGATCATGCTTTGCGCGCGCAGCCAGACTTTCCGGAAGCCTGGTTGAACCATGGCAATGTCTTGCAAGAGCTGGGGCGCTTCGAGGATGCGCTGCAAAGCTATGACCAGGCGCTCGCCCTGCGCCCGAACTATGCCGAAGTTCTTTCGAGCCGTGGTGTCGCCTTGAAGGAGCTTGGCCATCTCAGTGAGGCGATTACGTCCTTCGACGAAGCCTTGAAGCTGAAGCCCGACTATCCCGATGCGCGCAACAATCTGGCCGGCGCACTGTTGCTCGGCGGCGATCTTGGCCAAGGTTTTGCTGCTTATGAAAGCCGCTGGGAGCGCGGCAATGCGCCGCGCAAGACGCTTTATTCGACACTCCCGACATGGAGCGGCGAGCCGCTTCGCGGGCGCCGCATTCTCGTCTGGGACGAGCAGGGGCTTGGCGATCTCTTCCAATTTGCCCGCTATCTGCCGGCCCTCGTCGACCGCGGCGCCGAAGTGACGCTGCTCGGCCGGCGCTCAACGTTCCATTTGATCGGCACGCTTCCCAACGCGCCGCATTTCGTGGAACGTGTCGCCGATGAGGGTGCCTATGACTATCAAATTGCCTTGATGAGCCTGCCACATGTCTTCGGCACGACACTCGAGACGATCCCGGCGCAGCTTCCCTATCTCTATGCCGAACCGCAGCGCGTCGCTCAATGGGCCGCGCGGATCGGCGGCCACGGTTTTCGTATCGGTATTTGTTGGCGCGGCAATCCAAAGATCAATCTCGAGAGAAGCGTTCCCTTGGCCTCATTCGCGCCGCTTGCCGCGATCGAAGGCGTGCGGCTGATCAGCCTGATGAAGGATGCGGATGGAGAAGCAAATTCGTCAGCCGTACCGATCGAGACGCTGGGTCCGGAGTTTGACGCGGGTCCCCATGCCTTTATCGATACGGCGGCGGTGATGGCGCATCTCGATCTCATCGTCACTTCGGACACATCGATCGCCCATCTCGCGGGCGCGCTCGCCCGACCCACCTATCTGGCATTGAAACGCGTGCCCGATTGGCGTTGGCTGATGCATGGCGAGCGCTCGCCCTGGTATCCGACACTGCGCCTGTTTCGCCAGATCGATCGCGGCGATTGGAAGCCCGTGTTCGACAAGATCGCGGCCTGCATTGTGGAGCGCATGCATTTCCCGATCGATTGAGCGGGAAAGGGCGCTGCACCTGCCTCACGCACATTGCTGCGACGATGGCGAGAGCAATGTCCTGATCTTCTGGGCGAGTTCCGCGCGTCCGAAGGGTTTGGCGATCAGAAGCACGCCGCCCTCGGATCTCGAGAGATCTATGGATTTGTCCTGTGCATAGCCGGTCGTCAGAAGGATTTTGAGCTGCGGGCGCAGCCGCGAGGCCTCGCGGACGAGCTCCGGGCCGTTCATGCCAGGCAGGCCGATATCGCTGAACAGCAGATCGATCCCGGGGTCGTTCCGCAGCATGTCTAGGGCCGCTCGCGCATTCGGCGCTTCGCGGACGAAAAAGCCGAGCTCGCGCAAAATTTCGCCTGAATAGGCGCGAACGCCCGGATCGTCTTCGACCACCAATATGGTGCCCATGCCCGGCTCGCGGACGCCGTCCTCGATATGCTCTGGTGCAGGCCGTGCAAGATCGTCATGAGCGGCGCGCGGCAGATAAAGTTCGACGGTCGTGCCTCGACCCGGCTCGCTGCGGATCTGGACATGACCTCCCGTTTGTTTGACGAAGCCATAGACCTGGCTCAGGCCGAGCCCGGTTCCTTGCCCGATGGGCTTGGTCGAAAAGAATGGCTCGAAGACGCGCTCCAGCACCGCTTGCTCGATGCCCTTGCCGGTATCGGTGATGGCGAGCCTGACATATTCGCCGGGTTCGATCTCCGGATTGTCGCCATCATGCTGGTCTTCGATATGGCAATTGCGCGCCGCGATGATGAGATGGCCGCGCCCCTCCATGGCATCGCGCGCATTGATCGCTATATTGAGGATCGCATTGTCCAATTGATTGAGATCCGCATAGGCGGGCCATAATTCCGGCACGATATCGGTCACGACCTCGATATTCTCGCCGAGCGTGCGGCGCAGAAGATCCGACATCGACGCCAATAGCGTCACGACATCCGTTGCGCGCGGGTCGAGCGGTTGGCGGCGCGAAAAGACGAGCAGCCTTTGGGTCAAAACAGCGCCGCGATTGGCCGCGTCATAAGCATTGCTGGCCCAGCGATGCAGCCGCTCGTCCGAGGCCTCGGTTTGCTTCTTCAAGAGCTCGAGATTGCCGAGGACCGCGGTGAGAAGATTGTTGAAGTCATGCGCTATGCCGCCGGTGAGCTGGCCTATGGCTTCGAGCTTCTGGGCCTGCCGCAATTGTGCCTCGGCGTGCTCGCGTTCGGCAACGGCCTTGCTGCGCTCCTCATGCGCTATGCCGAGAGCCTTATAGGTGTTGAACTGTCGCATGAGCAGCCAAAGGACGAAGCCGAGCGCGACAATGCAGAGAAAAGTGCCGGCCGCCATGAGCGCCGCGACCTGGTTCCAATCCGTCAGGATCTGGCCCGTGGACTTGGAAATATTGACGACAATCGGAAATTGTTTGGTGGCCATGGTGGCGATGAGGCGCTGCGGGCCGTCGAAGGAATCGTCGACTTCGTAGGCGATCGGCCGGGTGGACTGAGTGATTTCTGCCAGATGCGCGGTCTTGAAAATATGACCTATGCCCGGGCGGCTGGGGTAACGGGCGAGCAAGGTTCCGTCCGCCCGCCACAGGCTGACCGCGCCGCCGGTTCCGATTCGCAGCGTCTTATAGAGATTTTCGAAATAGGCGAGATCGATGGCGCCGATGACGAGACCGAGAAATTCGCCGGAGCGGCCGGTCACGCGGCGCGCGAGATAGACGGTCCAGGCGCCGGTGGCGCGATTCTGGACAGGTTGGCTGATGAAAGGCGTGTCGCTCGGCTTGTCCTTCAGCGCCTGGAAATAATCGCGGTCGGCGACGTTGATATCCGGCGTCGGAAAGCTGCGCGAGAAATTGACGAGCTGGCCCTTGGCGCTGATCAGGCTCACCGCATCGAGCTGCGGAATGCCGATGAGGCGCGACTTCAGCATTTCATAGGTGAGGCGGTCCGATTCTCTTGCCGCAAACTGCTTGGCTGTCGTGAGATCATCGGCGATCAGTTTTTCCGCCACATTCACGAGGACGAGATCGACGCTTTGCAGCGTGTGCTCGGTCTCCTCGACGAGGAGAAGATCGATGGCCGTCAGCGTGCGTCGTTCCTCATTCAGATCACGCAGGCGCAGTTCATGAATGGCGAGGGCGACGCCGATGCAGATCAGCGCAATGATCAATATGCCCAAGGTGAGAATGATGGGCTTGGCATCCAACCCAGAGCTTGCCCCGCCGTTCCGCTTCAGCGCGGCGCTGCGGTCGGCGCCGCCTTTGTTTTCCTTCGATGGCATATTCCCTCATTCGAAATCCCGGATCGCTGGACGGCCGTGTTGAAGGGCTCTCTGGCGACTAGGTCTTTCGTCTTTGCTCGCGCCGTGTCGGTACGCAGACGTCCGGCGACACGCGAACAGTCCACCGGGAAACGCATCGGGGACGTGGCTGACAATGAGCTTAGCAGCAAAGATGCGGAGAAGAGAAGCCACCATCTCCGAAAGGCGAGAGCAAAGCCGCCGCGCCGCGCGCCTTGGCATACGTGATACGAAAATCTGAAAATCTCAGCCCATTTACGCAATTAAGGCGTGAGCTCAATAGATAGGGCCGATCATCGGTCTTGCAACCTATTCCCAAGGACAGGGAGATGGCGGTCCAAATCAATTTTGGCGATTAATTTGGGCAATCAATTTGGGCGGTCGCGCGCGGCTAGGTGCCTCACCAGCGCATGAGCGCGCTGCCCCAGGCCATGCCGGCGCCGATCGCCATCATCGCGATCAAATCGCCCGGCTTAAATCGCCCGGCCCGATTGGCCTCGTCGAGTGAAATCGGCAGCGACGCGCTCGATGTGTTGCCATATCGCTCTATATTGAGCCAGCATTTCTCGCGCGGAATGCCGAGCCGCTCCACCACCAATTCGACGATCCGTATATTGGCTTGATGGGAGATGACATGATCGATGGCGCCAGGCTTCAGGCCATGCGCTGCAAGCGCCTCTAAAATGGCTTCGGGAAGCGCCCGAAGCGCGAATTTATAGACCTCCCGCCCGTTCATCGCCACTTTGTGCATTTTCTTGGCGAGGACCTCTTCGGATTGCGGATATCTGCTGCCGCCGCCGGGAATCGCCAGAATATTGGCGGCCGTGCCGTCGGAATGAAGATGCGCCGACATCAAGCCGCGTGCCGGATCGCAGCTCGGTCCAACCACAAACGCGCCCGCCGCATCGCCGAAGAGCACACAGCTGCTTCGGTCGCTCCAATCGACGACGCGGCTCAACAGCTCCGCGCCAATGACGAGCACGCGCTTTGCCCGGCCGGTGCGGATGAATTGGTCGGCGATGCTGAGGCCGTAAAGCGATCCCGCGCAAGCGGCGGAAATGTCGAAAGCGAAGGCCCGCGTCGCGCCGAGTTTGGCCTGCACGAGGACGGCGCAGGACGGCATCGGCATGTCGGGCGAGATCGTGCCGACGATGATCATGTCGAGATCGGCGGCATCCGTCTCGGCCATTGCGAGCGCCTTTTTGGCGGCCTCGACGGCCATGTCTGACGTCGCCTCGCCATCCGCTGCGATGTGACGCTCTTTGATGCCCGTCCGCTCGACAATCCAAGCGTCGGAGGTGTTGGTGATTTTTTCGAGATCGTAATTGGTGAGAATGCGCGACGGAGCATAAGAACCCGTCCCCAATATTTGGGACTGCGTCAACTTCATCACCTTTTTTGACGCGCTTTACTCATCGCGTTCTATTTCGTCCCGCTTCTTCGCCGTGCAATAAACAGCCCGAATGCACGTGCGACAGCGGCAGCCGAAAGATTGGATCTCTGTAAAGACGGATCGATAGGATATAAAGCTGAACACTCTTCACAAGTCACGAATTGTAAACGCAATCCGGCTTCTTGTGATCAGCCGATGAGGCCGCGCGGGCGAGAGCGTTCATCACATTTCAGCGCGCAACATCTCGGATGGGTGCCGTCTCAGCGCCTGCACTGATTTGTCGCGCCTTTGGATCACCTGTTACTCTTGTGGCCGCATACTGTTGCGGCCGCAGCCCTTGTCGATTGCCGCATCGGTGACGTCGAGCTCATAGCATCGCTGCAATTCATAGATTGTGTCGCGCGCCGCGCGCAAAGCGTCATTGGCGACGCGCGGACGGAATCCCGCCAAAGTCCAATTCGGGCCGTCGGCATGTGGATCGCGTGGCTGAATCAGGATCTCGTCAACCCGCTCGAAGCCTTCGCAGCTCCTCAAAGTCTGCAAACAAATGTCGCGCAATTGCGCTTGCGAGCAAATTTCACGTTGCATATCGTCTCTCGAATGTTGAACTGAAAGCCTGTTGCCCTGTCTAAATCACCCAAATAGTTTCGCTGGCGGAACGAGGTGTTTCGCCAGAGATTCTGTACGCAGTGCTACCAGTCGGCTTTGACGAATGCCAAAACAAGGATCGAGACAGAGCAATTCAAGGCATGACATCAGAAATGATGACATGGGCGCGTCGTGGCAGGCGCGTCACGGCAAGTGACGCGATCAAATCACGTCAGGACGGCCAAGGATTATCGAGTTAACGCTCAAGAACAGAATCCGTTCCGTGCGTTTTTGCCGCGGCGGGAAAGGTCTCGTAAGGTCATGCTTCTCCGATAAGCAGCTTTTTCACTTAGCGGCGCACGGATAGCTCGGGTCGGGAGGAGGGCGATGCGGGCATTTGCAGGCAAGACCGCAGATAGAGCTTGCCCAGACCTGATGTTTTGACCTTAAAGACTGCCCCCATGACATCGGACATGACGCCCGAAGACCTGACACCTGAAGGCATGACGCCCGAAGACCTGCAAGCCCGGCTGCTTTATCGCGACGGCCTGATCCTGGTGATCGACAAGCCGGCGGGCATCGCCGTTCACAAAGGTCCCAAGGGCGGCGACAATCTCGAGGCGCATTTCGCCGCCTTGCGCTTCGGCCTGCCGCGCAGTCCGGCGCTCGCCCATAGGCTCGATCGCGAAACCTCCGGCTGCCTGGTCCTCGGCCGCCATCACAAGGCGCTGACACAGCTCGGCCTGCTGTTCAAACAAGGCAAGATCGGCAAGACCTATTGGGCGGTTGTCGTGGGAGGCCCGAAGGAGGAGGAGGGCCTGATCGATCTGCCGCTCGCCCGGCTGGACGCGACGCGCGGCTGGTGGATGAAGGTCGATCCCTTGGGACTAAAAGCGCAGACGCGATGGAAGGTCCTCGGGCGCGACGAAGCCTGCGCCTTTCTCACGCTGACTCCTTTGACTGGCCGCACCCATCAATTGCGCGTCCATTGTGCCGCCATGGGATTTCCGATTCTTGGCGATCCCATTTATGGAACAGCTCCGTGCGGCGGAGAGCGGCTGCATCTCCATGCCCGCGCCATCGAGATCCCGCTCTATAAGAACAAGGAGCCGTTGAAGATCGAAGCGCCTCTGCCCGCGCATATGGAGGCGAAGGTCGCCGGCTTGATGGGCCGCGATCTCAGGTAAGCCCGCGCGCGCGCCGCGCCCAGTTGCGCAGGAGAACCAGCCTGCGTCCGAGCCCGCCGCCACTGCTTTCGAAAGAAGCCAGCATCTCGCGAAGCCGCGCTTTGAACGGCGCGATCGCTTCGTGGATGCGCAGCTTATAGGGCTCGAGCATTTCATGCGCCCAGGCGCGTAGCCGCATGACCCAAAGATAGAAGCGCTCGAACCAACCCATGGAGAGCAGTTTCGCGCGGGTCATTTCGAAGAGGAAAGCCATGGTGCCGAGGCCCGCGACCTTGGCGACGACGAAGGCGAGAATGCCGAAGAGGATATGATGATGGCCGATGAGCCAGAGGCCGAGGAATTTGAAGGGCTCGATGATTCCGAGCGGAATGAGGAAGACAAGAAGCACGACGGGCGCCGGCAGGCGCTCGACCATGCGCGCGAGCGCGAGCTTGAACGCCGCGAAGGGAATCAGGGCGGCGAGCCGCGCCAGAGCGTGGCCGAGTACATCCCACAGCCAAGCCTCGAAGAGGAACAGGGCTGCGAAGGCAAACCAGAAGGGTCGGGCGATCTTTTGCATCAATGAATGCGGCATGTATGTTTCCGAAATGGCCTTTATCGATAGATCGGGGGTCTTAGGCCGCTTCGCAAGAGAGCAGCAGATCGCCATCTAGAGAACGGCTGGACGGGCTAATCGGCGCAGTTTTGGATCTGATCGCCCTTTCCGGGCCGCAGCGATTTCGCCACATGGGCAACGAGAGCATCGAATGCCGCTTTGCGCGCGGCCGGATATTCGAAATAAATGCTGTTCCAGATCTGATCGCGGCAGGACAGAAGATGTTTGGTGTAGAAGATCTTGTCGCCCTTCGTCCCGGACAGGGTGACGGCGTGTTTCAGGTGTTTCATAGGATTCGAATGCTGCTTCCAAACTATCTTCGATATTGAGCATGCCTGAAATGGTGAGCTCTGCCGCGCCATCTGGCGAGGTAAAGATCAGCCCGTCATTATTTGCCGGCGGCGGCCCGGCGCGCCAGCCCTTCGGCACATCCGCAGTCGTGCCGAATCGGGTGTTGTGATAGCTCGTCCACGCGCTTGCTCCCACCGACGAATTTGCAGAAATGGCGATCGTCAAAAGAAACGAAACAAATAAAGGAAAGCGTGGACAAATCGGCATGGGCAACACCTATCGAGATGAAAAATCAGACAAGCCTTCTATCATTTCATTTGCTCCAGATCGATATCGCTATGGCTTCGTACTTCCATCTCGCTCCCATCTTAATCGCGCCAGGATCGGTAATTGAACCTGGCAATTTCGGTAGGGTGATTGCGCTCCGTGGTGAGGCTCACCCTCTTTTTCGCCGCGAAATGGCATATGAGGATATGAGGCAGAAACAGTTTGCGCATCGACCTTCCCGGCTCAATTGCCTCTTTGGTTTTCTTACGCTTGAGGAAGCCGAGCTTTATCGCGCGAATATTCAAGGGTACAAAGAGTCAGTCTTGTACGAAGTAGAAAGTGTGGAGAATGGTCCGCATGTGGCGGATGCGAACAATGGGATTTAACACTGCAATCTTCCGGCCTTCGACATTAATATAATTTCTTATTATTGGCGCGGCTGGGAAAGGTCACCCGACCCAAATGCTGCGATCCTACGAGAGATTCTTTGGCGTCATCCCGTCACTGTCCGTCGCAGATTTTAAGCGTCAGTCCGCTAATTCTACTGCGCCATAAGACATGCATCAATGACCGGGCGCGTTCCTTCTCCCGCTTGCGGGAGAAGGTGGACGGCGGAGCCGGCCGGATGAGGGATCTTGCAAGCGGCACCAACCCTCATCCGCCTCGCATTCGCTCGGCACCTTCTCCCGCTAGCGGGAGAAGGAGGCGCGTCCACGGCTTTCTGACACAGTAGACCTAGCTCTTCAACCTATAGCCCGTCGCGAACATCCGCCAGACGGTGACGAGGCAAATGGACAAGAAAAGAAATGTCGCGAAAAAACTCAGGCCGACATTGACATCGGCGGTCCCGAAAAAACTCCAGCGGAAGCCGCTGATCAGATAGACGACGGGATTGAACAGAGTCACGCTGCGCCACACCGGCGGCAATATGTTGATCGAATAGAAACTGCCGCCGAGAAAAGTCAAAGGCGTGATCAAGAGCAGCGGCACGACCTGCAGTTTTTCGAAGCGATCCGCCCAAATGCCGATGATGAAGCCGAACAGGCTGAAGCTCAGAGCCGTGAGGATGAGGAAGGCCAGCATGAAGGCTGGATGCGCAATCCTAATCGGCACGAAAAGGCTCGCGGTCGAAAGGATGATCAAGCCGAGGATGATCGATTTCGTCGCCGCCGCGCCGACATAGCCGAGAACCAATTCGAAGAATGACACGGGGGCGGAGAGAAGCTCGTAGATCGTGCCGGTGAATTTCGGAAAGAAAATGCCGAAAGATGCATTGGTGATGCTTTGCGTCAGAAGCATCAGCATGATCAGTCCCGGCACGATGAAGGCGCCATATTTCACGCCTTCGATTTCGCTGATGCGCGAGCCGATCGCGGCACCGAAGACGACGAAATAGAGCGATGTCGAGATCACCGGAGCGATGATGCTCTGCAAAAGCGTGCGGGCGGTGCGCGCCATTTCGAAAATATAGATGGCGCGAATGGCGCGAAAATTCATTTTCTCTGCCTCACCAGCTCAACGAATATGTCTTCCAGCCTGCTTTCGCGGGTCGTGATGTCGCTGAATTCGATTGCCGCCGCGGCGAGGTTTTCGAACAATGCCGTCACGGAGTGCCCGTTGCTTCCCGTCGTATAAGTGTAGGTCAAAGTGCTGCCGTCGGCGGCGAGCGCGAGATCATAAGCGGCGAGCCGCTCCGGTACGGCATCGAGTTTGTTGCGAAGATGCAGGATCAACTGCTTCTTGCCGAGTGTCTGCATGAGCAGGAGCTTGTCTTCGACGAGGATCAATTCGCCCTTGTCGATAATGCCGATCCTGTCGGCGATGGCTTCCGCCTCTTCGATATAATGGGTCGTCAGAATGATGGTCACGCCAGAGGCGCGCAAGGAGGCCACGATCTGCCACATGTCCTTGCGCAATTCGATATCGACGCCGGCGGTCGGCTCGTCGAGGAAGAGAATCTGCGGTTCATGCGACAGCGCCTTGGCGATCATAAGCCTTCGCTTCATGCCGCCCGACAGCGTGCGGACCTCGCTTGTTCTTTTGTCCCAGAGCGTCAGATCGCGCAGGATCTTTTCGATCAGCTTCGGATCGTCGCGGTATCCGAAGAGCCTTCGGCTGAAGGTGACGGTCGTCCAGACCGATTCGAAGTGATCGACCGTCAGCTCCTGCGGGACGAGGCCGATCATCGCGCGCGTGAAGCGATAGTCTTTGACGATGTCGTGACCGTCGACAGAAACGCTGCCCGCCGAAGGATTGACGATCCCGCAGATGATGCTGATCAGCGTCGTCTTGCCGGCGCCGTTCGGACCCAAGAGCGCGAGGATTTCGCCTGGCCTTATGTCGAGATTGACATTTTTGAGCGCACGAAAACCTGAAGCATAGGTCTTTGAGAGATTGGCGACGGAAATGATCGGCAGCATGGCCGTGCTTATAGCCGATACCGAAGGCCTGGGAAGGTGCGACAGGATCGGGCTCACTGTTAAGTGTTTGAGATTATGCACTCGCCTTACCCCGTCATGACCGCCGGCTTGGCCGCCGGTCGGCATCAGCCTGCCGACAAAGCGCCGCTTGACGCTGCATTCGCCTTTCCTTCCCCCCGCCGCCCTGCTATTCCGCCGCTATGACCACCCATAGACTCGAAAATATCCGCAATTTCTCCATCATTGCCCATATCGACCATGGCAAATCGACCCTTGCCGACCGTTTGATCCAGATGACCGGTGCGCTCGCCGAGCGCGACATGGTCGAGCAAGTGCTCGATTCGATGGATATCGAGCGCGAGCGCGGCATTACCATCAAGGCCCAGACGGTTCGTCTCGAGTACAAAGCGCAGGACGGCAAGACCTATATTCTGAACCTGATGGACACGCCCGGCCATGTCGACTTCGCTTATGAGGTCTCGCGCTCGCTCGCGGCCTGCGAGGGCTCCCTTCTCGTCGTCGATGCGAGCCAGGGCGTCGAGGCGCAGACGCTCGCCAATGTCTATCATGCGCTCGATGCGGGCCATGAGATCGTGCCCGTCCTCAACAAGATCGATCTGCCGGCGGCCGAGCCGGAGCGCGTCAAGGAGCAGATCGAGGATGTGATCGGCCTCGATGCTTCCAATGCCGTCCTTATTTCAGCCAAGACAGGGCTCGGCGTCGATCAGGTGCTCGAAGCCATCGTCACCCGCCTGCCGCCTCCTAAGGGCGATGCGGCGGCACCCTTGAAGGCGCTGCTCGTCGATTCCTGGTATGACGCCTATCTCGGCGTCGTCGTTCTCGTGCGCGTCATCGACGGCACGCTGAAGAAGCATCAGAAGATCCTGATGATGGGAACGGATGCCCATTATGAGATCGACCGGATCGGCGTGTTCCGGCCCAAAATGCTCGATGCCGAGGCGCTTGGGCCCGGCGAGGTCGGCTTTATCACCGCGCAGATCAAACAGGTCGCCGATACGCGCGTCGGCGATACGATCACCGACGAGAAGCGCCCTTGCGTCGAAGCGCTGCCCGGCTTCAAGCCGGCGCAGCCGGTGGTCTTTTGCGGGCTGTTTCCGGTCGATGCGGCGCAGTTCGAAGATCTGCGCGCGGCCATGGCGAAGCTGCGGTTGAACGACGCGAGCTTCTCTTTCGAGATGGAAAGCTCGGCGGCGCTCGGCTTCGGCTTCCGTTGCGGCTTTCTCGGCCTGCTTCATCTCGAAATCATTCAGGAGCGGCTGGAGCGCGAATTCAACCTCGATCTCATCGCGACGGCGCCCTCGGTCATCTACAAGATCCTGTTGCGCTCCGGCGAAGAGATCGAATTGCACAATCCCGTCGACATGCCGGATCTGACAAGGATCGAGCTGATCAAGGAGCCCTGGATTCGCGCCACCATATTGACGCCCGATGATTACCTCGGCGCTGTCCTAAAACTCTGCCAGGACCGGCGCGGCGTGCAGGTCGATCTCAACTACGTCGGCAAGCGCGCCATGGTGATCTATGATCTGCCGCTCAACGAAGTCGTGTTCGATTTCTACGACCGGCTGAAATCGATCTCGAAGGGCTATGCGAGCTTCGATTATGCGATCACCGAATATCGCGACGGCGATCTCGTGAAAATGTCGATCCTCGTCAATGCCGAGCCGGTCGATGCTTTGTCCATGCTGGTGCATCGCGACCGCGCCGAAATGCGCGGCCGCGCCATGGTCGAAAAGCTGAAGGATCTGATCCCGCCGCATCTGTTCCAGATCCCGATCCAGGCGGCAATCGGCGGCAAGATCATCGCAAGAGAGACGGTGCGGGCGCTGCGCAAGGACGTGACCGCGAAATGCTATGGCGGCGACGCGACCCGCAAGCGCAAGCTCCTGGAAAAGCAGAAGGCCGGCAAGAAGCGCATGCGCCAATTCGGCAAGGTCGAGATCCCGCAGGAGGCCTTTATCGCGGCGCTGAAAATGGATAGTTGAGGGTCGGCGTCATGCGCGGACTTGATCCGCGCATCCAGGAACACGGCGGCGGAACAGGCAACTGCCTCGACGCGCAGAAGGTCAATCGGTGACGAACAAAGCTTCGTTTAGCGCCTGGATGCGCGGATCAAGTCCGCGCATGACGCCGGCATCACCTATCTCGCGGAAGCGGAGCCCGGGGCAGCCAGCCAATCGAATTTATAACTGATCGCGGCGCGCACGACTTTTTCGTCCAGATCGCCTTGACGATTGGCTGCGGGAATCGACGCGCTGCTGCCGCCTAAAGTTCGGCCCGGGCCGAGGTCGGTGTAGAGATATTCACCCTTTAAAGTCCAATTTTTCGTCAGCGCATATTCGAGGCCGCCGCCGACTGCCAGACCGGCGGCTGTCCGCGCGGCCGTGCCGATCGAAAAATCCTGGCCGTCGGGCGACAGAACGACGGCGCCGTTGTTGAAATTCCTCCCAGCCACGGCAAAGCCGCCGGTCGTATAAACGAGCAAATGATCGATGGTCGTACCGAAGCGGCCGCGCATGGTCGACAGCCAATGCGAACCGACCCCTGACGTGTAAGCCACGCTCTCGGTTGGTCCGTTGCTCAAAGCGGCCGGGGAGGTCGCGGTGGCGAGATTCGTGTAAGTGAGATCGCTTTCGAGCCCGAAGACCAAGCTCTGAATCTGATAGTTAAAGCCGATCTGGCCGCCGCCGAGGAAGCTGTGCGGCTGCCCCGCCGAAGCGCCATTCGCCGCGGTGAAGGCGCTGCTGGCAGCGTCGAAGGCTGTCGCCCACAGGCCGTCAGGGGCGCGCGTAGCCTTGTCACCGGTCCAGGTATAGGCTGAACTCTCGCCGCCATAAAACCCTGTCCAAGTGAAGACCGGCGGCCCGTTCATCGACGAAACACCGGCGGCAAGCGCCCCGCCCGCTATTGCGGGAGCGATGATCGCTGCTGCAAAAAATTTGCGCAAACGCAGCCCCTATCGTGCTTCGATGTTGCTGTCTTACGGTTGGCCGCATCTTCGCACCAAACTTAATTCTTTGCCCGCATTTTCTGCAGGCCATGCCGCATCTGTTCCAGATCCCGATCCAGGCGGCAATCGGCGGCAAGATCATCGCAAGAGAGACGGTGCGGGCGCTGCGCAAGGACGTGACCGCGAAATGCTATGGCGGCGACGCGACCCGCAAGCGTAAACTATTGGAAAAGCAAAAGGCCGGCAAGAAGCGCATGCGGCAGTTCGGCAAGGTCGAGATCCCGCAGGAAGCCTTTATCGCGGCGCTTAAGATGGATTCGTGAGCTATTGCGGCGAAGGTATACCAAGCATTACTCTGCCGAGGGCGATTTTCGTGCTGTTTAGGCCACAGTTCGCCGCGAATGATCTTGCCGGAGGTCTCCGGCGTTCTCCTCATCGGTTATTCGGGCTAGGTTAAATTACGATTTTGCTATTTGGCGGCCTTTCAGCGCGGACGCGACCGTTCCCTGGCCAAACGGCACCAATTGGGGGATAAAAACATGCGCGCAACGAAATTATTTGCAGCCGCGATCGCGGCCTCGGTCATCGCCGGCCCGGCTCTCGCGGCCGATCTTCCGTCCATCAAAGGGCCGCCGGCCTATATTCCGCCGCCGCCCGTGTTCACCTGGACCGGCCTCTACGTCGGTGGTCAGGTGGGCTATCAGTGGGGCCACTCGGGCACCACCCTGTTGCCGGGCACAATATTGGCCACTGGGCTGCCGGGCTATAGCCCGAACGGCGTCACCGGCGGTGCGCATGTCGGCTATAATTACCAGGTGGGTCAGTTCGTCGTCGGCATCGAAGGCGATGCTAACGGCTCCAGCTACTACGGCTCGAACTCGGTCCTCGCCGGCCTGTTCACCTATTCGACGCGTGAGACTGTCAACGGGTCGATCCGCGCCCGGGCCGGCCTCGCCTGGGATCGCGCCTTGATCTATGCGACGGGCGGCGCGGCCTTCGGCGCCTTCGACCATGGCTATTCGGCTATTGGTGGGCTCTTCACCAGCACCGTGAATACGAACTCGGGTCGGCTGGACGGTCGGCGGCGGCGTCGATTATGCCCTCGACAACAATTGGTCGATCCGCGGCGAATATCGCTATACGGATTACGGCCACTTCAATGAGGGGCCGTGGGGCATCGCTAATCTCGTTCAGAAGCGTGAGTACGACAATAGGGTGCAGGTCGGCTTCAGCTACAAATTCGACTGGTTTGCGCCGCTGGCCCCGGTCGTCGCCAAATACTGAATCCTACCGTATAGGTTTTCCTGAGCTGAGGCCGGCATCTGCCGGCCTCATTGCTTTTGCGAGCCATCATTGAAGCGTCATGAGGCCTTCGTCGCGGCGCTGAAAATGGATTCGTGACGGTGATTGCAGCATCGCGGAAGCAGTGAATTCCCTGGCTTTCTAAGTTCGTGCTGTTTGCGCCACAGTTCACTCGAAAAAGGGCCTTGCCGCTGCGTTACCCAGGTTCTGCTGTTCGCTCATTTGAGCTAAAGACATTCTTGCCTTTTGTGATTTGGGCTCATCCGCTTGCATCGATTGGATGCGCGTGCCGCATCACAATGGGAATGCGGAGAGTTGAAGTTCAGACCGCGTATCGGCCTTTCGGCACGAAGTTGGGCTAAGTCCTTTCGCTCGCCAAGGCGCAACGAATTAGGGGCAAAAAAAATGCGCTTGAAATTACTTGCCGCTGCGATCGCGATTTCGGCCGTCGCCGGCCCGGCTCTCGCGGCCGATCTTCCGTCCATCAAGGGGCCGCCGGCCTATATTCCGCCGCCGCCGGTTTGGACTTGGACAGGCTGCCACGTCGGCGCAAACGTCGGTTACGGATGGCAGAGGAATCATTCGTACGACCCCCAAGTCTCCGCCGATGCGGGTAGCGACACGGGAAACGGAGTCGTGGGGGGCGGTCAGCTCGGATGCGATTATCAAGTGGGAAGCTTGGTCCTCGGCATTCAGGGAAGCTTCGATGGGGCGGGGGTTAAGGGCAGCCATTTGTATCCAGGCAGTTCGACCGAAACATTGGGATTTAATACGAGTTGGTTAGCAACGGAGACGGGGCGCATTGGTTACGCCGTCTTGCCGCAAGCATTGGTGTATTTCAAAGGCGGCGTAGCCGAGGCGCGGATCGGCTATACGGACGTGGACCCGACGGGCCCTTATTGGGGGGCGGCCGGCGCCACGCGGGTCGGATGGACGATCGGCGGCGGCGCTGAATACGCTTTGACGCCCAACTGGTCGATCTTCGCTGAATATGACTACGCGGATTTTGGCAGCCAAAATATCACATTGGCATATACCTCTCCCGTCCCCGCCTTTGCGACCCCATACACGTTTAAAGAGACGAATAGCTTGCAGACGATTCTTGTCGGCGTGAACTACAAGTTCGACTGGTTTGCGCCGCTCGCCCCGGTCGTCGCCAAATATTGAAACCTACCGCATAGGTTTTCCTAAAGGTGAGGCCGGCGTCTGCCGGCCTCATTGCTTTTGTGGGTGGCCATTGAGACGGCATGCGGCCCTTATTGCAGCGTACAAGCTAGAGCCATGAGTTGTTGCCGTCGCTGCAGACAAAGCACCGCCCTGCCGGGGGGCCATTTTTGTGCTGCTTAGGCCACAGTTCGCCGGAAATGACTTTACTGGAGCTCTCCTGTGTTCTCCTCTTTGGTTATTCCGGCTAAACAGATTTACGGCTTCGTTGTTGGAGTTCATCCGCTCGCGTCGATTTGATTTTAATCAAGGTATCGCGGAGTGTCTGAGCTCAGAACAGGTTTCGTTTCGGCCTTCAGCGCGGACGCGGATGCGACCGTTCCCTGGCCAAGCGGCACCGATTGGGGGGTAAAAACATGCGCGGAATGAAATTATTTGCAGCGGCGATTGCGGTCTCGGTCATCGCCGGCCCGGCTCTCGCGGCCGATCTTCCGTCCATCAAGGGTCCGCCGGCCTATATTCCGCCGCCGCCCGTGTTCACCTGGTCTGGTTTCTACGTCGGTGGCCAGGTCGGTTATCAGTGGGGCTACTCGAGTTCCAATGTCCCCGGGTTTGATTCGGCGACCTATAACCCGAATGGCGTCCTCGGCGGCGCCCATGTCGGTTATAATTACCAGGTCGGTCAGTTCGTTGTCGGTCTCGAAGGCGATGTGAACGGCTCGAGCTATTACGGCTCGGGTGTCAGCCCGCTCGCGAACAGCTATGGCACGGATGAGAATCTCGACGGATCGGTCCGCGCCCGCGTCGGCGTCGCCTGGGATCGCGCCTTGGTCTATGCGACGGGTGGTGCGGCCTTCGGCAGCTTCCAAAATACCTATACGTCGGCGTCCGGCACCGACAGTCGATATGCGACGAGGGTCGGCTGGACGGTCGGCGGCGGCGTCGAATATGCGATCGACAACAACTGGTCGGTCCGCGCCGAATATCGCTATACGGATTTCAGTAGCTTTAGCCAATACTCGCCCACCGCCCTCGGCGCGACCGTCTCCCAGCGTGAGACCGACAATAGGGTGCAGGCGGGCTTCAGCTACAAGTTCGATATGTTCGCTCCTCTGGCTCCGGTCGTCGCGAGATACTGAGCCTAAGCTCAAGAGTTTGAGATTGGAAACCCGGCCCCTAGGCCGGGTTTTCGTTTTGCTGGCCGCCGCTCCGGTCATGCCGCTCTTGATCGTGCCGCTTGCCTCACCGCCTCTCGCGCAAGTCCATAAAGCGCCGAAGCTCGTAAAATCTCCTGCGTCTCGCCCGGCTGCCCGAACGCGATCTAGCCGGCGTTTTGCTGCGCATTCGCACCCAGCTCACTTGCGGGCGTTGATCTCTCCGGCCAAATATTCGGCCGCGCGGACCCAGGCCTCGTCATTGTCGCCACGGAAGGTGTAGAGCTTGCAGAAGACAGATCGGTCGGCGGCAACCTCATAGACATCGGCTTTCATGAAGATGACCAAACTGCTCATCTTATGGATGCCGCCGATGACGATAAGCGTTGCGCCCGCCTTTCGCGCGGCTTCCAGCAGGCTCGCGCCAGCGGCAGGGGTTGCGGCGCAAGGATCGCTCGGGCAGGCCAGAGCGATGACGTGATAATGGCCGCCTTTTTCGAGGGCCGCTTCGAGCACTTCTTTGAATTGGTGCAAGCGTGCTTGATGGACCGCCGACTGATCCTGAACTTCACCGGATGTGTCGGAAAAAGCGAAGTCGGTGACGGCGATGCTCCGGGTGCCCTGGGCCGCTGCACCCGCTGTCCCGACCCCTGGCACGAAAGCCGTGGCGAGACCAAGCGCCAGGGCAGCGAGAAATCGCTGCCGGTTTGGGGCCGCAGCATGCGGCGCAATGCTTTCAATTGCTATGTGCATGGAATCTTCTCCGCCTTTTCCGCCGTTGATCCGGCGCGATTTTCATCACGCGGCGATGATAGAGAATGTCCATCGACCCCCGCTTGCCATTTCGTGCCGAAAAGCGCCGGACCATTTGAACCAGCTGAAAAAGCTTGCGCAACGGCCATAGAGCCGATCCCGATCATGTGGAATCGCTTGCGATCCACATGATCGGGATCGGCTCTACATCTAGGAAGTAGAGCATGTTCTTTATCGGAAAAGTCTGTCAACTTTTCCGGGACATGCTCTAAGGCCTGCCCTGTTCTGGCGCTACGAAAACCGCCGAGAATGGGCTAGACTGCATAGAGCCGAGCGGCGCTGATCGGAAAGCCCCATGTATATTATCGCGCGCAATATCACCGGACCCCGCCTGCGATGCGAAGCCCTCATGGTCGACAAGAAAAGCTATACGCCTTGGCCGCCGCAGACCGAAGACGGCTGGCGCCGCGCCTATAAGTTCCGCGACCGGCTCATGGCCGAGGTGGTGCGCCTGGAGCTCGATCCGTTGGGCGAAAATCTCAAAGTGATCGAGGCGGTTTATATTCCCTGATCGGCAACAGGCGTGTCTCCCTGGCCTTCACTCTGTGGTCCAAGCGCCAGGGCAAAGCGATCGGCGGCCGCGGCGATTTCGGCGGCACGCCGCTGCATCAGGGCGAGCATATCGGCGTAAAGGAGCTCGGCATCTTCGAGCGTGCGCTCGCCAAGCAGGAAACGAGCGAGCGCCGTCTCGTCGCGGCCGAGCGCGCGGGCCGTCTCGCGCTGCCAGTCGGAGCCGAAGAGAAGGCGCGCCGCAGCCTTGAAAAGGTCTTCTGCCGAAAGGTCCGAAAGCGCCGCATCGGGCTCCATCGCGGCGGCCTTGCGCGCTTCGATTTCTTCCGTCGCCTCGGCGAGCCGCAGCACTTCGGGCAGCACGCTGCGCAGAGTCTCGGCCCCGGTGATCGGCACGCTCCAGCAGCGCAGCTCCGGCCGCCATTCGAGCTTCGGGACCCAGCGCAGAAGCTGTAGCAATTGCTCGCTGAATCCGCATTTGATGAGGATCTGATCCTCATTCACTTGCAGATAGGGGCTCGCCGGCAAGGGCTCGGCGGCAAGCTTGGCGCGGGCTTTCTCTTCTTTCGACATGGCTCGGATCGCGTTTGCCCCGCCGCCATAGTGGCACAGGACCTATGCCTGACGGTAGAGGTTTCCTTGACGGCCGCCGATCACCGTCATTCCGGTTTGAAATCAAGCGCCACGCCATTGATGCAATAGCGCTGATGGGTCGGTGCCGGGCCATCGGGGAAGACATGGCCGAGATGGCTGCCGCAGCGCGCGCAATGCACTTCGGTGCGGCGCATTCCATAGCTGCGGTCTTCCGTGGTTTCGGTCGCGCCTTCGACCGGATCGTTGAAGCTCGGCCAGCCGGTGCCGCTTTCGAATTTCGTTTTCGCCACGAAGAGCGGCTGGCCGCAACCGGCGCAGAAGAAGGTGCCGGCGCGCTTTTCATGATTGAGCACGCAGCTGTGCGGCGCCTCGGTGCCATGCCCGCGCATGATTTCATATTGTTCGGGGGTCAAAAGCTTGCGCCATTCTTCGTCGCTGCGGGTGACCTCGAACTGCTTGTCAGCCATGTCTGACGCTCCAATCTGATGCTTCGATCATCCTGCGCAACAATTGTTCTGGCGCAACTGCCGCTTCCACACGCGGCATAATCAGTCGGCAGCTCCGATAATGGGAGCGTGACCGCTTTCAAGCGAGACCAACATTGGAAGGCGTCTTGCGCGCCTCCAACGCCATGGCGATGAGCGTGGCGCCGCCGAATATCATATCGATACCGACGAGGAGGCCGAGCGCCCAGACGAGCGAGCCGGGCAGGCTGGAGATGATGATCCCAGCGAGGATTAGATCGATGATGCCGTTGACCATCATCCATTCCCATTTGCCGGTCAGCTCGCGGCGATGGGCGATAGCGAGGAGGATGATCAGAATGCCGTCGACAATGAAAAAGGCGATCAGAACATAGGTAAGGGTAACGAGGCCTTGCAGCGGATTCCATAGCAAGATGGCGCCCGCGATCAAAGCTGCGAGTGCCGAAAGCAGGGACCATCCAAATCCTGGCGCCTCTCGCGCTCGGAATGTGGCGAGGAGGCCCAGGATCCCAGCGAGGAAAAACAGCCATCCCAGAAAGACGGTAGCGGCGAGACCTGCGAGGGGCGGAATGACGATCGCAGCAAGCCCGAGCAGGTTTAAAATGATCCCTTCCGCCAGAAAGACGCGCCAATGGTCGTGCATCGATTTGGCGAGAGCCCTGCCTATTTCGGAACTGGCCGATGGCTGCAATGGAGACATGGGTCGCCCTCCTTCTTTCCCTGACATTGTCCGACAGCATTTTCAGGCGAACTGATGAGAGGCCTGCCGCCTAAAAATGCTCTCGCTCTTTAGTATAAAAACATCCGATAGATATGACGCCCGACACGGACATGCTCACACATCGAGATTGGCGACGTTCAGCGCATTTTCCTGAATGAATTCGCGCCTAGGCTCGACGACATCGCCCATCAGCTTGACGAAAATGTCATCCGCCTCGTCGCCCTCCTTGATCTTTACCTGCAGGAGCGAGCGCACATTGCGGTCGAGCGTCGTCTCCCAGAGCTGTTCGGGATTCATCTCGCCGAGGCCTTTGTAGCGCTGGATCTGAGTGATCCCCTTCTGCCCCGCCGCCATCACGGTTTCGATGAGCTGCAGCGGCCCGAAGACGGTTTTTTCCTCGCCCTTGCGGATGAAGATGGCGGGGCGGGCATAAATCTCATGCAGCGCGTGCGCATGCTCATTGAGCCTGCGTGCTTCGGCCGAAGCGAGAAGCGCGGCGTCGAGCGTCGCAGCGTGACGCACGCCGCGCAATTGCCGCATGAAGAGATAGCCGCCGGCGTCGACCTGGCCTTGCCAGCTGCGTTCCAATTCATCCGCCAGCCGATTGAGGCGCTGGGCGATCTCTTGCGCTAGCCGCTCCGCGTCTTCTTCCGCATCGGCAGAAATTGGGTGCAAGGCACCGGCGATTGCCGCCTGCTCGACGATCGCGCGATCATAGCGTGTATGCAGTCCGACGAGGATCTGCCTGATGCCGCGTGCTTCTTCGATGATGGCGCGCAGATCGGCGGCGCCGCGTTCCTCGCCATCGGCGAGCCGCAATATGGCGCCATCGAGTCCATTGCCGATCAGATAATCTTCTTTCGCGCGTTCGTCCTTCAAATATTGCTCAGAACTGCCGCGCTTCACTTTGTAGAGCGGCGGCTGGGCGATGAAGAGATGGCCGCGTTCGATCAATTCGCGCATCTGGCGGAAGAAGAAGGTCAAGAGCAGGGTGCGGATATGCGAGCCGTCGACATCCGCATCAGTCATGATGATGATCTTGTGATAGCGCAGCTTGTCGGGATTGAAATCGTCGCGGCCGATGCCGGTGCCGAGCGCCGTGATGAGCGTGCCGATTTCCTGGCTCGAGAGCATTTTGTCGAAACGCGCGCGCTCGACATTGAGGATTTTTCCGCGCAAGGGAAGAACCGCTTGATATTCGCGATTGCGGCCCTGCTTCGCCGAGCCGCCGGCCGAATCGCCTTCGACGAGGAAGAGTTCGGCCTTGGCCGGATCGCGTTCCTGGCAATCGGCGAGCTTGCCCGGCAGATTGGCGACATCGAGCGCGCCCTTGCGGCGGGTGAGCTCGCGCGCCTTGCGCGCCGCCTCGCGCGCTTGCGCAGCTTCCACCACTTTGCCGACGACGATCCGCGCCTCATGCGGATGTTCCTCGAACCAGCGGTCGAGCATTTCATTGACGAGGCCTTCGACCGCCGGCCGCACTTCCGAGGAGACGAGCTTGTCTTTCGTCTGCGACGAGAATTTCGGATCCGGCACTTTCACGGAGAGCACGCAAGTGAGGCCTTCGCGGCAATCATCGCCGGTCAGATCCACTTTCTCGCGCTTGCTGAGGCCGGAGCGCTCGGCATAGCCCGTCACCTGCCGCGTCAGAGCGCCGCGAAAGCCGGCGAGATGCGTGCCGCCGTCGCGCTGCGGGATGTTGTTGGTGAAGGCGACGACATGCTCGTGATAGGAATCATTCCACCACAGCGCGACCTCGACCAACACATGGTCGCGCTCGCCCTTCATGAGAATCGGCGCCGAGATCAGCGGCGTCTTCGCCCGGTCGAGATAGCGCACGAAAGCCTCGAGCCCGCCTTCGTAGAACAGTTCTTCCTGCCGGATCTCCGGGCTGCGCGCATCGGTGAGCATGATCCGGACGCCGGAGTTCAGAAAGGCAAGCTCGCGCAGGCGATGCTCAATGGTGGAAAAATCGAAATCGACGACGCCCGTAAAAGTCTGCGGCGAGGGCATGAAGGTGACTTCCGTGCCGCGTTTCGGCTTGCCGTTTTCGATCGGCGCCGGCCCGACCACGCGCAAGGGCGCCACCGCATCGCCATGGGCGAAGCTGATCTCATGCTCCTTGCCGTCGCGCCAGATGCGCAGTTTCAGCCAAGTCGACAGCGCATTGACGACCGAGACGCCGACGCCATGCAGGCCACCTGAAACCTTGTAGGAATTCTGATCGAATTTGCCGCCGGCATGGAGCTGCGTCATGATCACTTCGGCGGCCGACACGCCTTCTTCGGAATGGATATCTGTCGGAACGCCGCGCCCGTCATCGGCCACCGTCACCGAGCCGTCGGGATGCAGGATCACCGAGACTTTGGTGGCATAGCCGGCCAGCGCTTCGTCGATCGCATTGTCGACGACCTCATAGACCATATGATGAAGGCCTGAGCCGTCATCCGTGTCGCCGATATACATGCCGGGCCGTTTGCGGACGGCATCAAGGCCGCGCAGGACCTTGATCGAGTTTGCGCCATAGGCCAAGTCCTCCGGCAGTATCGGACCTCGCACGCTATCGGGCATAGGATCCGGAGTGGCGGAAGTGGGGTCTGCCATGTGTCGTCGAACTCTCGTTAAGCGGCTGCAGAGGGGGGGCCGAAAAGCCCTGTCTGTCATATTGATTATATAGTGCGAAACCACGCCGAATGCATGGTTTTGCGGCGCTTTTCCAGAGCTGCAATCAGGCTTTTGGGCGCCGGCGCTCAAGCAGGATGAGGAAACGCCGGAATCGGTTTTCCTGCGCGATCAAATCTACGCAGATTGCGTGAACTTGATCGCGCATCCCGCACTAGAGCGGTTTCAGGTTTGGTGTCCACACCAAACCGGTTCGAAACCGCTCTCATTCAAGAAGCTAGAGCATTTTCGGACGCAAAACCGGTGTCCACTTTTGCTGAAAATGCTCTAGGGGCGGGCGATTAAGCTGCGGCTGTGGCTTGAAATCTGCTTACCCAAAAGTCGCCTTTTCATGGAGAGGAAACCGACAATGGCTGATCAACCCGTAGGCTATTTCATCGATTGGGACGGGAAAATGCGGCCGATCGACCAGCCGGGCAAGGGGCTGCGCTGCGAAGTCGATTACAAGGCGAAATATGTCATGGTTTTCAACAAATATGGTGGGCTCGACCATGAATCGACTTGGTATCCGGATGAGGCGGCGGTCGAAAAGGCGGGCATAAAGCCCGTCTATGCCGATCTCGCCGCGCCGATCCGGATTTCCTCGATCGACTGATTTCTGCGGTGGCGCCCGGCCGCCAGCTTTGCCGCGTCGTCAATTGCCGCTCTGCATACGGTCGCGCGGGCTCAGCGGCCGGCTCGGATTGGCGACACCCAGGCGAATTTGGAATTTGGTGATCGCGACCGGCGCGCCGATCGAGCAAGAGACGGACGCAAGCTTCACATCCATGTCGCCGGGGCCGGCCGAGAAATCGGCGATCGGCGTGCCTTCCGGCGTGGTTGCACGGACGAAGAGGGGCACACCCACATCCTTGCCGGGAACCGGGCTCTCGACCGGCAAAATCATGTCCCCGTCGAAGGCCGGCGAAGCGAGCACGAATTCGGCGAGAAAGCCGTTGCGCAAAACCGGCTTTTCCGGCTTTTCCGGCTGCGGGCAGGAATAGACGCGCAGAACGGCACCCGCCAGCGCTGCCTTGACGTCTTCGATATTGCAATTGGCGTAGGCTTCAGCGAGCTTCATCACGGAGTCCTCAAGAGTATGTCCCGGAAAAGTTGATAGACTTTTCCGATGAAGGACATGCTCTAATTCTTGGGTGTCGAGCCGATGCCGATCCACGTGATCGGCATCGGCTCGATGGCCATCAGTCATGCGAAAGGCAAGCAAAAGCCCGGCCGAGGCGGCCGGGCTGTGCTGAAGGACTGTGCGACGAAGCCTGATCTTACTTCGTCTTGCGCTCGGCGAAATCATGATTCCAGCGGTAGGACTGCTCATGCGAGATCTGATGGCCGGTCCGCTCGCGCATGATGTCGGTCGGATTGACCGGCCGCACGCCATTGGGGATGCCGGGCTGGATCCGGAACCGCGTGATGCGGACAGGCGCATCCTTGGAGCAGGAGACTTCGGCGAGCTTGATGTCGGAATTGCCCGGGCCGGCAGAAAAATCGCCGATCGTCGCGCCTTCCTTGGTGACGCGGCCAAACAGCGGGGTGCCGACATTCTTGGCCGGAACCTTGGCCTCGACGAATTGCGGCTCGTCGCCGACGAAAGCTGGCGAAGCAAAAGTGAATTCCGCGAGAAAACCATTGCGGATGACCGGATTGTCAGCCGTCACCGGCTGCGGGCAGGAGTAGATGCGGACGGTCGCGCCGTCGAAGGCCGCCTTGATCGCGTCAACATCTGAACTGGCAAAGGCCTCGGCTAACTGCATGTCGAACTCCAGTCTGTCGGGACAGGGCATTGACCATGTCACTGTCAACGCACCAATTTTTTGCTTAGGCACGCTCCTGCGCCACGGGGCCTCGAAGCCGCAAAGGCTTCCAGTGGCCATCCCAGCGAGTTGGGTGCATCCGGCTCCAAGCAAAGACCATACCGATCTGCGTCAATATACGCGCGGATGACAGGGCCGGATGCAGGTCCATATAAAAGTTTCGTGGCAGGATCAAGCTGAAAGAGTGGGCATCGCGTTGATGCCCGAAGATCATGGACGCACGCATCCTTCTCCCGAAAACGGCAGAAGGATGCGTGGGCATTGGATCTATCTTCAAGCCCCTTTCGGGAAGTTCACCACAGTGGCGCGGCGTCCGCCTTGCTCCTGGGCTGCGCCCTGGGCCTCTGCTTCCGACCCGGTCAGGAACGTGAGACCCTGCGGGGTGGCGCCGATGACGACGATCTCGCCGTCATGAATCTGGCCGGCGAGGATCTTTTCCGCCAGCTGATCCTGCAGAGCCTTCTGCATCACCCGCTTCAGCGGCCGCGCGCCATAGGCCGGATCATAGCCCTTGTCGGCGAGCCAGGCGCGGGCCTCGGGCGTGAGGTCGAGGTCGATCTTGCGATCCTCAAGGAGTTTCAAGAGACGCTCGATCTGAATGTCGACGATCGCCGCCATATCCTCGCGGCGCAGCCGGTGGAACAGGATGATCTCGTCGATCCGGTTCAAGAATTCCGGCCGGAAATGTGCCCGGACCATGTGCATGACTTCGTTCTGGACCGCGGCGGATTCCTCGCCCTCCTTCTGGATGACGAGGAATTCGGCGCCCAGATTGGAGGTCATGATGATGAGGACATTGCGGAAATCGACCGTGCGGCCCTGCCCGTCGGTGAGCCTGCCGTCGTCGAGCACCTGCAGGAGCACATTGAAGACGTCGGGATGCGCCTTCTCGATCTCGTCGAAGAGCACGACCTGATAGGGCCGCCGCCGCACCGCTTCGGTCAACGCGCCGCCTTCCTCATAGCCGACATAGCCGGGCGGTGCGCCGATGAGTTGGGCGACCGAATGTTTCTCCATATATTCCGACATGTCGATGCGCACCATCGCCGTCTCGTCATCGAACAGAAACGCAGCGAGCGCTTTGGTGAGCTCGGTCTTGCCGACGCCGGTCGGCCCTAGGAACATGAAAGAACCGATCGGCCGATGCGGATCCTGCAGACCGGCGCGGGCGCGTCGGACCGCGGTCGCGACGGCGCGCACGGCATCGGTCTGGCCGACCACGCGTTTGGCGAGTTCCTCTTCCATGCGCAACAGCTTGTCGCGCTCGCCTTCGAGCATTTTCTCGACCGGCACGCCGGTCCAGCGCGAGACGACTTGCGCGATGTGATCGGCGGTGACGGCCTCTTCGAGAAGCACATCGGCACGATGCGCCTCCGTCGTGGCCAATTTCCGCTCGAGCTCGGGGATGATGCCATAGGTCAATTCGCCGGCGCGCTGATATTCGCCGCGGCGCTGCGCCTGCACCAGCTCGTTGCGGGCAGCCTCGAGCTGCTCCTTGATCTTCTGCGCCTGGCCGAGCTTGTCCTTCTCCGCCCTCCAGCGCGCCGTCAAAGCCGCGGATTTCTCCTCCGCCTCGGCGAGTTCGCTTTCGAGCTTGGCGAGACGGTCCTTGGAGGCGGCGTCGGTCTCCTTCTTCAACGCCTCCTGCTCGATCTTCAATTGAATGATGCGGCGGTCGATCTCATCGAGCTCTTCCGGCTTCGAAATCGACCTGCATGCGCAGGCGCGAGCCCGCCTCGTCGACGAGGTCGATCGCCTTGTCGGGCAGGAAACGGTCGGCGATATAGCGATGCGACAGGGTGGCGGCCGCGACGATCGCCGAATTGGTGATCCGCACGCCATGGTGCAGCTCATATTTCTCCTTCAAGCCGCGCAGGATCGAAATCGTATCCTCGACGGTCGGCTCCGACACGAAGATGGGCTGGAAACGACGCGCAAGCGCGGCATCCTTCTCGACATGTTTGCGATATTCGTCGAGCGTCGTCGCGCCGATGCAATGCAATTCGCCGCGTGCCAGAGCCGGCTTCAAGAGGTTCGACGCATCCATCGCGCCGTCCGCCTTGCCGGCGCCGACGAGCGTATGCATCTCGTCGATGAAGAGGATGATGCCGCCTTCGGCGCTGGTGACTTCGGTCAATATGGCCTTCAGCCGCTCTTCGAATTCGCCGCGATATTTGGCGCCCGCGATGAGCGAGCCCATGTCGAGCGCGAGCAGCCTTTTGTCGCGCAGGCTTTCGGGCACATCGCCATTGACGATGCGCAGGGCGAGACCTTCGACGATCGCGGTCTTGCCGACGCCCGGCTCGCCGATCAGCACCGGATTGTTCTTCGTCCGGCGCGACAGCACCTGGATCGCGCGGCGGATCTCTTCGTCGCGGCCGATGACCGGATCGAGCTTGCCGTTGCGCGCCGCCTCGGTCAGATCGCGGGCATATTTCTTCAAGGCGTCATAGGCATTTTCCGCCGTCGCATTATCGGCGGTGCGGCCCTTGCGCAGATCTTCGATCGCGGCATTGAGGGCCTGCGGCGTGACGCCGGCCTTTTCGAGGATCTTGCCCGCCTCGGCGCTCTTTTCCATAGCGAGAGCGAGGAGCAGCCGCTCGACGGTCACATAGGAATCGCCGGCCTTCTGGGCGATCTTCTCGGCATTGTCGAAGATGCGGGCGGTGGTCGGCGCGAGATAGAGCTGGCCGGCGCCGGAGCCTTGCACCTTGGCCAGTTTGGAGAGTGCAAGCTCGGTCTGGACGAGGGCGTCGCGGGAGCGTCCGCCGGCGCGGTCGATCAGGCCTGCGGCAAGGCCCTGCTCATCGTCGAGCAGCACTTTGAGCAAATGTTCGGGGGTGAACTGCTGATGCCCTTCGCGGGTGGCAAGCGACTGTGCGCTCTGCACGAAGCCGCGCGCTCGATCCGTATATTTTTCGAAATTCATGAGTGACCCTCCTCGCCCGCGCGCAAGCTCCGAAGCAGCTTTGGCGCGGCGCTGACAAACGGCTCCTATCCCGGATTTCCCTGGCCGGCCGTGACTTATGTCAGAAGAAATGGGTCGGACGGCAGGAGGGGCCGGGCGCGCGGCAGCCTTTGCAGTCACATGTAAGGAGGTCCGGCCGAAATGTTAGAGCGGGACGAGGCCGCAAGCCTTAAAGAAAAGAATGGATGCAGGGCGGCAGATCAGCGAAGGCGCCGCCGCCCTGGATGAAGCCGCTCCGGGCTCCAAAAACCTAAGAAAGATGCGCGGCGATCAGTCGCCGACCGGATCTCTGGCCGATGTGATCTCGGCCGGCCCCTCGCCCAATTCGGGTTTGCCGCGGCGCCGGCGCCGCTGCCGCAAATGGAAGCCGGTCGCCTCGGTTTCGACCTCGGATCTGTCGAGTATGTCGGCGACGACGGGCTGAGCGTTGGAGAGATGCGGCTCCGGCTGCAGGCGGACCGGCGCAGTGATGAAGGCTGGCAGGCCCTTGTTGCCGTCGACTTCTTCGGCCGGCCCGCGCGGCTCGCCGCGCTCATAGCGCGCGCCATTGTCGAGGCGATAATCGCGGCCGCCCCGGCCACTGCGCGGCTCGCTCTCGCGGCTTGGCCCGCCTTGACGGTCGGCAACTGGTCTGTCCGGCCGGTCTTGGAAGTTGCGGTCTTGCGGCCGGTCTTGGAAATTGCGGTCTCGCGGCCGGTCTTGATAGCCACGGTCTTGATAGCCGCGATCTTGAAAGTTGCGCTCCTGGCGCGGGCCGCGTTCGGGCCGTTCATAACCCGGCCGCTCACCATTGGCATAGGAGCTGCGCTCAGGCTCCGGATAGGCCGGTTGGCTATTGGCCGGCGGCGGATAGGCGGGCTGCGCCGGAGCGACACGCTCGATTGGCGAAGCGAAGCGGTCCATGCCGCCGGTGAAATCCTCGTCCTCGTCGAATTCCTCAACTTCGGGCTCGCCCGGCTGGCGCTGATAGCCGCTGGTGGCCTGCTGCGCCGCCTGCGCTGCGGCGATCAGGCGGAAATAATGTTCGGCATGCTGGAGAAAGCTCTCGGCCATCACCGGATCGCCGGAAGATTGCGCGTCGCGCGCCAATTGCAGATATTTTTCGCCGATATGATGCGCAGTGCCCCGGATTTTGACGTCGGGGCCATTCGATTCATAGGTGCGCGACAAAGGATTCGGGCCCTTGCGATTGCCAGTGTTACGGCCGCGCATACGCTTGTTTTGATTTGGTCTCATCGATGATCCTTGCGTGGCATCGTGGCCGCGATTCCCGGCGGTGCCAAGTCGGTAAATGCCAAGTCGGTAGTTTCTGCCGGGCCCCCTTAGGCGAAGGGCGAGCTAGCGTCAGTTCTCCAGCTGACAAAACTCCAGCTGACAAATCTCCAGCTGGCAAAGAACGGCTCACGGCAGAACCGCGGCATGACTGCCGACCCCGGCTTAACGGGGTCTCAGACTTTGGGGACAATCACCTTGATCACGCTGAGCACATATGGCGCGCGGGGGGCGGAAGTTGCTTCGGCCCTGACGGATAGCCCTCACCTCTCGGGCATCCTCTGCAGGGGATAGTGAACCTCGACGCTCCCGCAATGCTTTATCAGCAGCGAAAGGTAATCTTTAAGCCTGGAAACTAGTCGCTTTCCGTGGCAACGCCAAGAGCTTTTGCGAAAAAATCCCGTTCCAGCGTCCTTCTGTGGCAGATCTGCCACGCAAAATCGGGCCCCGTTATGAGATTTAATGCATTGTTTTTACAAATTTAACTCCGTTCCCTTTCATTTTTTTAAAAACTGTCTGCTTATGGCGTCGCAGCTTCGCTGCACTGGCAGCGCGCGGGACATATCTCTCCTTTCGCGCAAGTCTGCCAACAGGGCCGACTGCGGCGGGCAGCACGTCGATTTGCCCGCGGCCTATCCGTCTCACCGGCAGAGCGCGCTCCAGCGCACGATCCGGCCCTCCGGGATCAGCCCGTCGAGCGCGGCGAGAACGGCTTCGACCGCTTTGGGCTCGTCGAAAAATTCGACGACAACAGGCAGATCGACCATGAGCCGTAAGAGATCCGAAGCGCGGACTTGGCCACCTTCATCAAGGCCGGCGATGCCGCGAAAGACCGTCACGCCGCGCACCTCGTGCAGTTTCTGGAGAATGTTCAAGACCTCCTGCATGAGATTCTTGTGGCGGCCGTGATCGGCCTCGTGGAGATAGATGCGGACGATCGTGACTTCGCTTTCCATGTCCGTTCCTCCGCGGATTATGTCAGAAATTGCGTGCGATATAGGCACCGCCGACCGCCGCTGCGACGCCGAGCACCACAGATAGGACGACATAGGCGGCGGCCTTGGTGGATTCGCCTTGCTCGGCAAGCAGCAGCGTCTCCATTGCGAAGGTGGAGAAAGTGGTGAAGCCGCCGAGAAAGCCGGTGAGCATGCCGAGTCGGACAAAGGGGCTGACCATCATCCGCTCGAGCGTCAGGACGAACAGGAATCCCATGAGGAAACTGCCGAGAACATTGATCGACAAGGTCGCATAGGGAAATTCGCCGCCGAGCAGCGCCTGGACCAGATTCGTCATGAGATAACGGGCCCAGCAGCCCAGAGTGCCGCCGATCGCTACGGCCAGATAAGCCCGCATGCCGCTGATCCATGTTTGTTTGGAGGTGACGCGAAGAGAAAGCCGGCGAAGGGCGCCAGTCCCGAAACATCGGCGACCGCCTCCTTTCGATCTCGCAGATAACGAGATTTTTCGTAACGGTACAGGCACCATTATGCCACGCCGAAGCCGCCGTGGGACGGCGTCCGAACACCGCTACAAGGCTTATGCCCCATCTGAAAGATTGACGTGAAAGACTGGGCCAAATCCGCCGTGAAGGTCTGCTGAACTCTCGCAGCTCAACGCGCGGTGAAATTAATCCTTACCGTGAGGGTGACGCGCCCGGTGGGCGGCGGCGGCAGCGGGCTGATCCGATGCGCCATTGCGACAGTCTCCTGATCCAGCGCGGACGAGCCTGAACTGCTGACCACATGGGCCGCGACCACCCGGCCGTTGCCGTCGACGGTGAAAGAGAGCGTTGCCGCGCCGCTTTCGCCGCGCGCGCGGGCGCTTTCAGGGTAGCGTTTCGCGGCATTCACTCGTGCCTGGACCTCGCTCTTCCAGGACGAAATCGATTGGCCTGACGCGCCCGCGCGCGGGGCGGCCGGGTGGCGTGCGGCTTGCCGGGCCTGTTCGGCGCGCTCCTGGCGCTCGTGCTGGCGCTTTTCGATACGCTTTTGCTTTTCGATCTTCTCCTTCTCGAGACGCATTTGCTTCTCGAGCTTCTCCTGCTGCAATTGTTTGTCCGGCACCGGCGGTGGCGGCGGCGGAGATATGACTGCTTCTGGTTGTGGCGCGGGGATTTCCGGCGCCTGCAAAACCGGCGGTGCGGGCGGCGGCGGTTCTAGTGCCGGCTGCGGCGGTGGTGGCGGCGTCGGTTCCGGCGGTGGCGTCTCTGCCTGAGGTTCGGGTTTCGCCTCTTCCGGCTCCGGAGGCGGTGCCAATTCCTGCGGTTGCGGCGGCGCCTCGGCGATGGGGGCGAGGTCGATCATCAACGCATCGGGCGGCTGGCCGGGCGGCATGTCCGAGTTGCGCGTCAGGATAAAAAAGGCCCCGACGGCGAGATGGGCGGCAAGCACGATGAGCGCGGCAATGGCCCAGCGCGGCAGCCCGCGGGTTTCGCGCGGCGGCAGGATCGTTTCAGTATAAAGGCTCATCATAAAGGCTCATGATAAAAGCTTATGGCGCGGCGGAAGCTTTGGGGCTCGCCGGCGCGGCAGGGGCTGCGGCACCGGGCTGCGCCTCATTCGGTTTGGCCGCCGCCTGGCCGGCATCGAGGCCGACCAGAGCGATTTTGAGATAGCCGGCATCGCGCAGCAAATTCATCAGCTCCATCACGGAGCCGTAAGCCACGCTCTTGTCGCCGCGCACAAAAATCCGCTGATCCTTGTCGCCGCTCGTCGCCGCATCGAGCGCCGCCGCCAAACCCGCGCGCGAGATCGGCGTCTCACCCAAAGCCAAAGAGAGATCCGGCTTGATGGTGATGAACAGCGGCTTGTCGGGACGTTGGCTCGGCTTCGCTGTCGAGGTCGGCAGGTCGACATTGACATCGACGGTGGAGAGCGGCGCCGCCACCATGAAGATGATGAGCAGGACCAAAATGACATCGATGAAGGGTGTGACATTGATCTCGTGAGTTCTCGTCGAGATCGCCGTCGCTGCTGCTCGCGAGTTTGATGGCCATCGGCTTGCTCCGCGCGTCACTCGGCCGATTGGCGCATGCCGACGACGCGCCAGTCGCCTTCGTCTTCCGCTGCTTCCATCATGGCGCGATCGAGATCGCGCGAGAGAAGGCGCAGGACTTCGGCAGCGGCGTCGCCGAGTGCGGCGCGATAGGAGCCTATGCTGCGGACGAAGATATTATAGATCATCACCGCCGGAATGGCGGCGACGAGGCCGATAGCCGTTGCGAGCAGCGCTTCGGCAATGCCGGGCGCGACGACGGCGAGATTGGTCGTATTGGTCTTCGAAATGCCGATGAAGCTGTTCATAATGCCCCAGACCGTGCCGAAAAGGCCGATGAAGGGGGCGGTCGCGCCAATCGTCGCAAGCGCGCCCGTGCCGCAATTCATCTGACGCCCGGCGCGGGCTTCGATCCGGGCAATGAGGGCGGCGGCGCGCTCCTTGATCCCTTCCGCAGACAGGTCGGCGGAGCGTTCGAGCTCGCCCGCTGCGGCGGCGACCATTTGCGCGACGGCGCCTTTGGCGCCGGCAAAGCCGGCTTGCGCGGCGGCAAGAGTCTCCTCGCTGGCGAGGATGCCGAGCTGCTTCTGGGCCCGCCGCCGTGCGGTGAAAAGCTCGAGGCTCTTGGCGAGCCAGACGGTCCAGGTGACGACCGAGGCGAAGGCGAGGCCGACCATCACGACTTTCACGATGATATCGGCCGACAGGAACATGCCCCAGGGCGAGAGCTCACGCGGCAGCAGACGCGCCGGTATTGGGGGCGCGGCAGGCGCCGGTTTGGCAGGCGCATCGCTTGCCGGGGCTGGCGCGGCCTCGGCCGGGGCGGCGGCTGCCGGTGAAGGCGGAGTGGACTGCGGCTTGGCTGCCGCGGCGTCGGCCGGCGTGGCAGCGGCAGGAGCAGCTGCGGCGGGCGCCGTGGTTGCCGGCGAAGGCGCAGCGGCTTGCGCTTTGGCTGCGCCATCATTTGCCGGCGTGGCTGCGACTGGCGCTGGAGCCGCGGCCTTCGGCGGTGGCGCCGCAGGTGTTGCGCCTTCTGCCTGGCTCGGGAGTGCCGAGAGGCATAAACCCAAAAAGCATAATCCTGAGAGACAAAGGGCAGCGATGATTGGCGCGGCGATGATCGAGCGACGGACCGGCCGATTGCCGAGGGAATATTTATACGCGGTCATAGCGACAATCCTCGATCCTCTACTGTCATGCCTCACCTGTCTTGGTTCTACGTGTAATGCGTGCTCATGATCATCATGACGCGCGTTATTTGAACGCCGAACCAATCCGCTTCGCCCGAACCAAAGTCGCATCGGCTCGCGCCGTCGATCGCTGTGCCGCAGGCGAACGGCATGTGATCATCGCTTGCGCAACACGATCGCTGCGTGACTCGGCGAAAGCGATGCGCGGGCCGCCGCGAAATTGCAGGCGACTGTAAGCGCCAAACGTCTATAGCGAGAAAGATGACGCGCGTCTTCGAGATTCGACAGATACTAAATTCAGTCTCATTCTAATCGGGAATTTTTCCAGACAGCGGCGGCAAAAATCCAGGACGCCGCTGTTCGCGCATTCTGCAGGCGCCTGATTATTCCGCCGGCTGTGCCGCCTCCGCCTGCCGTTTGCGGCGCGATCTCCACTCTTCATAGCGCTGCACGACGACGAAGAAAGACGGCACGAAGAGAACCGCGAGGCAGGTCGAGGCGATCATGCCGCTGAACACGGTGATGCCGATCGACTTGCGGGCGCTGGCGCCGGCGCCTTCGGCAAAGACGAGCGGCGCGACGCCGAGTATGAAGGCGAAGGAGGTCATCAGGATCGGCCGGAACCGCGCGCGCGCCGCTTCCGCCGCGGCTTCGACGAGCGCATGGCCGTCGCGGCGCAATTCGCGCGCGAATTCGACGATCAGAATCGCATTCTTCGCCGACAGCGCAATGAGCAGCACGAGGCCGATCTGCACATAAAGATTATTGGCGATGTTGAGCGCGCTGAAGACCAAAACCGGCCCGACGAGCGACAGAGGCACGGCGAGGATCACCGAGATCGGCGCATACCAGCTCTCATATTGGCCGGCGAGCACGAGATAGACGAGAAGCAGAGCGAGGCCGAAGGCGAGATAGATCTGATGGCCCGTAATCTTTTCCTGGTATGACATGGCCGTCCATTCATAGCCGGCGCCAGGCGGCAAGGTCTTCGCCGCGAGCTCTTCCATCAGCCGCATCGCATCGCCGGAACTCACGTCCGCGGCGGGCAGGCCGAGGATCGTCGCCGAAGGATAAAGATTGTAGAGGCTGAGCAAGGACGGCCCTGCGGCAGGGGTGAGATGGACGATGGTTCCGAGCGGGATCATCGTTCCGTTCTGCGTGCGCACCGGCAGATTGGCGACATCGCGCGGCAGCAGGCGGAACTGCGAATCCGCCTGCATATAGATCTGGAAGGTGCGGCCGAATTTGTTGAACTGGTCGACATAGGTCGACCCCAGATAGGTGCTCAAGGCCGAAAAAACCTGATCGACCGAGACATGCAGGCTCTCCGCCTTGATCCGGTTCACCTCGATGGTGAGTTGCGGCACGGTCGAGCGGAACGAACTCGAAACCTGCTGCAAGCCGCTCTGGCTTTGCGCATGGGAAATCATCGCATTGGTGATGGCCTGCAATTTGGCGAGATCGAAACTGCCGTCCTTCAATTCGACCTGCATGATGAAGCCGCCGGCATTGCCGATGCCTTGGATCGGCGGCGGCGGAACGACAGTCACGCGCGCCGCTTCTATGGGGGAGAGCGCCGCGGTGAGCTTGGCAAATAATCGCCATGAGGCCGAGCTTGCTGCCGCGCGCGGACCAATCCTTCAGCACCATATAGGCGACGCCGGCATTGGCGAGGCTCGCATTATTGTCGAGCGCCGAAACGCCCGAGATGGCGATGACATGGTCGACGCCATCGACCTTGCCAGCAAGCTCGCTCACTTTCGCGAGCACGGCTTCGTCCGCTCCAGCGCCGCGCCATCCGGCAATTGCACGGAGACGATGACATAGCCTTGATCCTCGATCGGCAGAAAGCCGGTCGGAATGCGGGCCATGCCATAGCCGGCTGCGCCGATGATCAGGAGGCGATCACCACCGTCGCTCCGCTGTGCCGCGCCATGTGCCCGATCAGGCCAGCATAGCCGGCTTCCACGCGGCCATAAAGGGCGTTGAAGCCGCGGTAGAAAAAATTGCGGCGCTCGGGCGGCACCGGCGGCCGCAGCCAGAGCGCGCATTGCGTCGGCTTCAAGGTCGCGGCATTGATCGCGCTGATCAAAGCCGTTGCCGCGATGACGAGCGCGAATTGCGCATACATGCGGCCGGTGAGCCCGGGCAGAAAAGCCGAAGGCAGGAAGACCGACATCAGGACCAGGGTGATGCCGATGATCGGCCCGAGCAATTGGTTCATGGCGCGGATCGCCGCATCATGGCCCGACAGGCCTTGCTCGATATGATGGGCGGCGCCTTCGACCACGACGATCGCATCGTCGACGACAATGCCGATCGCCAGCACGATCGCGAATAGAGTCGAGAGATTGATGGTGAATCCGAGCGCCGCCATAGCCGCGAAGGCGCCGATGATCGTGACCGGTACCGTCGTCGCCGGCACCAGCATGGCCCGCCAATCCTGCAAAAACACCAATATGACGATCAGCACCAGGAGCGCGGCTTCGATGAGCGTCTTATAGACTTCGTCGATCGAGGCGGTGACGAAAGTCGTGGTGTCGAAGGGAATGTCATAGGCGAGGCCGGGCGGAAAGCTCTTCGCCAATTCAGTCATTTTGGCGCGCACTTCCTTCGCGACATTCAGCGCATTGGCCTGCGGCAATTGATAGATCGCAATGCCGGCGGCCGGATGCTTGTCGAGATTGAAGGCCTCGCCATAGGTCTGGGCACCGAGCTCGACGCGACCGATATCGCGCACGCGGGTGATCGCGCCGTCGGCGCCGGTTTTCAAGATGATATTGGCGAATTGATCGACATCCTCGAGCCGGCCCATGACATTCAGCGTATATTGAAAAGCCCGGTCGGCGCCTGCCGGCGGCATGCCGAGCTGGCCGGCCGTCACTTGCCGGTTCTGCTGTTGCAGGGCGCCGACGACGTCCTGCGTCGTCAGCGAACGGGCCTGCAGCTTGTTGGGATCGAGCCAGACGCGCATCGCATATTGGCCGGAGCCGAAGACATTGACATTGCCGACGCCGGGCAGCCGCGCCAGCTCGTCCTTCAAATGGATCGTCGCGTAATTGGCGAGGAACAGAGAGAATCATAGCGCGAATCGGGCGAGCTCAAAGTGACGAAGAGAAGGATTGCCGTCGATTTCTTCTGCACAGTCACGCCTTGCGCCTGCACCGATTGCGGCAGCGAGGCGAGCGCGCTCGCGACACGGTTCTGCACGAGGATCTGCGCGAAATTGATGTCTGTACCGATCTTGAAAGTGACGGTCAGCGTATAGCTGCCGTCGGCGCCGGCATAAGATTGCATATAGATCATGCCTTCGACGCCATTCACCTGCTGCTCGATCGGCAGGGCGACCGTGTCGACCACGGTGCGGGCGCTGGCGCCGGGATAGCTCGTCGTCACCTGAATGGTCGGCGGCACGACATCCGGATATTGCGCGACGGGCAGGGCATAGAGCGAGACCCCGCCGATGACCAGCATCAGGACGGCGATGACATTGGCGAGGACGGGCCGCTCGATGAAAAATTTCGAGATCATGGCGCGCCTGCTATTTGGAGCCGGTTTCGGAAGGTCGAGTCTTGTGCAGCTCCGGCACGATTTTTTCGCCGGGCACGGCCAGCGCGATCCCGGCGACGACGACGTGGTCTTCCGGCATAAGCCCGGCTTCTATGACGCGCATCGTGCCAAAGGCCTGTCCGACGGTCACCTTGCGCTCGGTGACGACGTCGTCTGCGCCGACGACGAGCAGATAGCGGCCGTTCTGGTCGCTGCCGATCGCGGTTTCCGGCACCAGCAAGGCATCTTTGGGACGCAGCGGCACGCGGACGCGCACGAAATAGCCGGGCAGGAGATGCGCGTCCTTATTGTCGAGCACGCCGCGCAGCGCCAGCGTGCCGGTCGAAGGATCGACCGAAGGCGCGATATAATCGATGACGCCTTTGTGCGGATAGTCCTGCTCGGTCTGCAGCGCGATTTCGACCGGCACTTTATTGACGACATCCGCCTGGGTGATTCCGTGCAAGGCCATTGCCGCGCGGATCGTCTGCACATCGCGTTCGCTGATGTTGAAATTCACCCAGATCGGATCGAGCTGAATGATGCTGGCAAGCTCAGTCGCCGCATTGGTGCCGACCAATTCGCCGATCGAGACGAGCCTTTGCGTGACGACGCCGTCGAAGGGCGCGAGGACCGTCGTATAGCCGTAATTGATTTGGGCCTGTCTGACATTGGCCTCGTCCTGCTCGACGGTGGCCACGGCGAGATCGCGCTGCGCGCGCGCCTTGTCGAGATTGGCCTGGGTCGAGACCTGGCGTTCTTGGAGCGCAGACTGCCGCGCGAATTCGGCCTGGGATTGCACGAGCTGCGCTTTGGCGCCATCGGTCGCGGCTTTGGCCTGATCGACTTTCAGTTTGTAAGGCTCGGGCTCGATGATGAAGAGCGGCGCGCCCTTCGTCACTTGCGCGCCGTCCTGATATTTGATCGCTTCGACGAAGCCCTGCACACGCGCGACCAGTTTGACGCTGTTGACCGCGGCGAGATTGCCGGTCGCCTCGAGATAGGGCGTCACTGTCTGATGCAGCGGCGTGGCGACGCCGACTTTCGGCGGCGGCGGGGGCACGTAACGGTTCTTCTCGCCGCAGGCGGCGAGCAAGGCAAAGCCCGCGAGAACGGCCGCGGCGCGGGGCGATGGGGTCTTGTCGAAAAAAGATCGCATCCGCGTTCCCCCTTCGCGCTCTCAATGCGCCATGAACACCGGCAGGTTCGCTTCCGCAAGAATCTGGCTGGTCGGGCCGCCGAAGATGAACTGGCGCATGCGGCTCTGGGTATAGCCACCTTTGATCAAGAGATCGGCGCCAAGCTTATAGGCGGTTTCGAGCACGGCATGGCCGGGTCCTTTGAGCGTGTCACTGGTGGGCACGGTTCGCGCCGGCACGCCATGCCGCCTGAGACTGGCCACGAGCTCGTTTTCATCGGGACCCGCAAGCCTTGTGCCGGGCACCATCATCACCGGCACATCTTGCGCAGAAAGAAGCAGCGGCATGGCGAAGGCGACGCTGCGCGCCGATTTCGGGCTCGCGTTCCAGGCAATCGCGATACATTCGCCGAGTTTTCCCGGGGCTTGCGGCGGCGCGATCAAGAGCGGCCGGCCGGATTTCGAAAAGCGCCCATTCGAGCGTCGATTTGCGCGGCTGGTGAATGCCTTGGGCCGGACGGCCAACCGCGATCACATCGAAGATGCGGCCATATTCGCCGACGCCTTCATCGGTGATGAGCGTATCGCCGCGCCAGCCGAAATAAGGCTTTCCTGCTTCCGCCGGCGTGTGCGCGATGCCGTGGCTTTGCATGAAATTCGAAAAAATATCATAGGCCTCGGCAAGGAGTTCGCGGCGGGTCCGTTCGTCGAAGACGATGCCGCCGAGCGAGAAATCGGCCGCCGTGATTTGCGCCAGATCCGGCCCGAGCGCCACGCCCTCCATATAGCTGCCGAATTTTTCGGCGAGCCGCAAAGCGGTTTCGAGCACCGCCCCCATTGCGGCATGATCTTCGACTGGGATCAGAATTGCTTTCATGGGCCGACATCCCCGTGCCGGCCCTATGATGCATGAATTTTGGGGTTGAGCCTACCGGTCTCTCGCCTCGGCGGTGTCTCAGTTTGGATTTCGGCTTTCGATCCATTGCGGTCGTTCGGTAGCGAGCGCCATATGACGCTCTTTGACTCGATGCAGACGTTGCGGTCTCGTCGGCCTTAAGTCCACTGAGAGTTCGGAGCGGCCCTTGGCCGCGGCCTTACGCAGTCTCCTTCTTGTCCGGCGCGGTATCGGTTTCCCTGCCAGGGCATGGGGAGTAATTCTCCATACGTTAGAGGGATGAGATCGCGTCAACGCGGGTAGAAGCATACACGGCCTCCAAGTCAAGCCTGCCATTTGTCCGCGCGCTGGGATCGGTCCAGAATGCGAATACCCAGGGGTACCGATTTCTGAACTCCGCCAGCGGAAGATCTATCCGACTTGATATTTCCGCGCCAGTATTGGGGCATGCGCGATCCCGTCCCTGCAAATGCCCGTGGTAAGTGGTCTCAACCCGGTGTTCCGCATCGGGGCTGGCAGTGCACCGCCGCCCGCGACCTGCGTGAAGAGGGCGAGGAATACATGATCTGCGAAATGTGCGAGGTGCAGACCATCCGATTCGTGCATACCATGCGGCATCCCGACTACCCCAAGACGCTGGATTGCGGCTGCGACTGCGCGGGCTACATGGAAGGGAACAAGAAGCGCGCCAAAGAGCGCGACTCCGACATGCGGCGCAGGGCTGCCCGCCGGCAGAAGTTTCCCGACCGGAAGGGCTGGAAGGTTTCTGCCAAGGGGAATCCGCACATCAAGGTTGATGGATATCACTGTATAGTGGCTCCCCGCTCCAATGGGTATTCGGTCGGCATAACCCCACCCTCGGCAGAGCGACCGACATGGGGCAGCAAGACCTACCGAACCTTGAGAGAGGCACAGGAAGGGTGCTTTGATGCTATAGAATACATGAGGTCTGGAAAGCGCAGGGCATGAGCGACGAAAATGAATACGACTACTTCAAGCTGCGCAAACAGGCCAAGACCTATATCTCAAAGGTCTTCACGTTCAATGAACGGAACCCGGAGCGCGTTCGCCAAGTCAGAATGGTAACCGAAGGGAGCGACCACGTTCTCCTTGGCGAGATTGAAGGCGCAATGTGCCTTCGCCTGACGGGGAACACCCGCAAGACGCAGGTTTCCGCCCTTATCACCCAAGATGATAAGAAGATTAAGCGGCTGACCCTTCAAACCTTCAAGACTCGTGCAGGCGACTGGATCGAGTTGGTCGAGAAGGACGAATTCACCTTCCGCGCCGACGAGCTCACCCGCCTTCTTGGCTTCCTGTCTCAGATTGAATTCATCGACCTGTCGAATGAAGAGAATTTCCAGATCGAAGACATATCCACGAAGGCGGGGCCGAAAGCGATCATTGATGCCTCGGATCGCGGAATTATCGACCGCATCAAGAGTATGACAGAGGGGCAGAGGAACGGTCTTCTGCACGCACTGCAACAGTCATTGACCGACGAGGAAATCAACATCCTTCTTGGACGCAGGCAGGGGCTGGAAGAATATGAAGAGCGCATGCGCCTCGGGGATTGGAGCGAAGCGCAGTGGCAGGACTTCTTTGAGCGCGAGCAGTGGGTTTTCGGGTATGGCCTCGATTATCGCGTGATGCGGCAGTTTGGCCGAGAAATGACGGTCGGGGGTGGAGGCTCCGACAACCAGAACAAGCCTGTGATCGACTTCCTTATGAGTTTCACGGATTACACGGTGCTTGTTGAAATCAAGAGGCCTGACACCCCGATTTTCAGGGCAAGCCGTGGTGGACGCGCCGGAACATGGGAGTTCAGCCCGGAGTTCATGAGCGCCGTTTCCCAGATCATCGAACAGAAGGCGGAATGGTTATCATTCGCTCAAACTGGCGAGCACTATAACAAGTCAGGCACCGAGGTTCTGACGCCGCGACTAGAAGACTTTTGGTTAGAGTATTATCCTTATTGTTAGCATCAATAGAGCGAGGATCTGAAACGGGGGAACAGCATGAAATTAAAATTGTACGTGGCCATTGTGCTGACCGTTTTCTGGTTCGCAGGCTCTGTCGGGAACGCTGCGGAATTTAGTAAATTGTCGCCTCGCCAAAATGAGATAATGCGCACCACTCTTGCGGCTGATGGCTGGCTCACCGAAGACATGCATCGGGAATTTTGGGCTCAAATCCCGGTGGCAGACCGCTGGAATCCTGCTGTTGGAAAGCTTCTACTAGAACAAATTGGTGCGGAAGGGCTCGATTTTCAACGCGAAACTTGGAAAAGCATCATGTTGAGCCTTCAGGCCGGTCGGGTCATAAAATCTCCGAATTACGATGCAGCAAAGGCCAGAATGTTAGCGTCACCTTCATCTACTATGCTTCAAGAGCAAAACGCCACCGGTATTAAAAATGCTGAGCGGCTTATGAACGCGGCGGCCAACAAATCGCCAGTAGTGATACCAAGTGGAACGTTTTACGTAACGAACGAAATAGTCCGCCGGACGCTTGCCGGTTTGGAAGCTGCGCACTGTCGATGGCAGATGCTTGTAAATCCGAAGTGGGAACCGAAGGTTGAGGAGACAAAATACGCAGACGCACACGTCCGCATTTTGTCGGAGTGCCCATTCCGAAGAGAATATCAGGATGTTACCATAGAGTTTGGCAAGAAAGCTCGACTGATAATGCTTTTCTACGCGGCTTCACAGAACAATCAACTCGCTGTCGAATTTATGGCGACCGGAACACAATTTGCCGTGCCTCAACAATCGGTCGCGCACATTGCGCAGGCAGCTTTAAACGGAATGGGACTTGTTGATGTCAAGCCAATCATCTCTCGATGGCGCGGGCGGACGTCCGCTGAAGCATCGGGTAGCGTTGTGTCGTCTCAAGGGACGATTTATGCGTCGGTTCGCGTGGCAGACGCTCCGGAACATCAGGGAGCGTGGGCCTTCCTCGCTGTCACCTCAGATTCCATGATCGAAGCGCAGGCTCGTCGCAATGCGCTTGAAGCATCAACTCAATTGGATAGTCAGTAAACAGAAAAGGAATCTTTTTGAGGGAGCCTAGCCCCCTTCACACCACCACCGTCAGCCGCCGCGCCGCGCGGGTGATCCCGGTATAGAGCCACCGGCTCCTATGCTCGCGGAAGGCGCCACTTTCGTCGAACAGCACGACATCGTCCCATTGCGAGCCCTGCGCCTTATGGACGGTGAGCGTATAGCCGTAATCGAATTCGTCCGAGTCGCGCCGCAGCGCGTAAGGGATCATCTCTTCGCCGCCGGTGAAGAACTCCGGCAAGACGCCGATCCGCAATGGCTTATGCGCAGAATCCTCCTCCGGCACCACGCTCAAGCGCAGCTTTTTGCGGCGGACCGCAGAAGTCGTCGCGACCGTCCAGAGCGAGCCGTTGAGCAGGCCTTTCTTGGCGTCATTGCGCAAACAGACCAGCTTGTCGCCGGGCTCGGGCAGGGGCCCGGCGCGCTCGGCCAATTGCCGCATGCGCTGATTATAGGCGCGACGTGTGCGGTTGAGCCCGACCAGGATCTGGTCCGCCTCCTTGACGCGCTCGGCATCGATGCCGTCGCGAAAAATCACTTCCGTATCGCCGAAACGGCCCATCTCGAGCCTTCCGCCTTCGCGCACCAGCATGGAGAGGCGGATAATCGGATTATCCGCCGCCTGGCGATGCACTTCGGTCAGCATCACATCGGGTTCGCATTCGGTGAAGAAGCCGCCGCCTTTGACCGGCGGGAGCTGGGCCGGATCGCCCAGCACCAGCACTTTCTTGCCGAAGGAGAGGAGATCGCGGCCGAGCTCGTCATCGACCATCGAACATTCGTCGATGATGATGAGACTGGCTTTCGCCGCCGGGCTTTCTTCGTTCAATTCGAAGCTCGGCTCTTCGGTGTCGGTGTCGCGGGCACGATAAATGAGGCTGTGGATCGTGCGGGCGTTCTTGCAGCCCTTCGAGCGCATAACGAGCGCGGCCTTGCCGGTGAAGGCGCCGAAGACGGTTTCACCTTCCGAATCTTCCGCCAACGTCCGTGCGAGCGTGGTCTTGCCGCTTCCGGCATAGCCGAACAGGCGGAAGACTTGGGCGTCGCGGCACTTCAGCCATTGGCCGACCGCTTTGAGCGCCGCCTCCTGTTGCGGCGACCATGCCATGTTGGGTGTCCGTTCGCGTTTGCTGATTTTGCCGATTGATGCGTCATCGCATTCCGGCAGGCGGGCCGCAAGCCGGGCCGCGCGCCGGGCAAGCGTGTCGCGGTCATGTACAAAAAAATTATATCCCTTCCAAAAGCTATTTTATACGTCTTCTAAGCTGCTTCTAAAAAGCTTGCGTTCACCCGAAAACGAGGTCTTTTACCTCGGCCGAGGGAACGCAATATTTGGCAAGACAATGTTGCGGGCAGCGGCCCATCGCCTCGTCCTTTCGCGAACCGATCCTTCAAGATGGGGCTGAATATTCTTCCTTGGCAGGAGGCGGAAGTGATTGATCTTGGTCGTCGCGCCACTTTGGCGTCTCTCGTCGTTCTGGCTGCGGCAGCTTGGCCGGCCATGGCTTTTGCCAAGGAATATCCGATCGGCACGCCGCAGCAAAAATACGGCATGACGCTCGGTGCGGTCTATTTGCAGCCGATCGAGATGGACCCGCCCAATGTGATGCGCCCGGCGGCGCAGTCCGACCTCCATCTCGAGGCCGATATTCACGCGACGAAGGGCAATACCAATGGTTTTGCCGAAGGCGATTGGATGCCCTATCTCGTCGTCCATTATCAATTGACGAAGCTCGATGACAACAAGTCGATCAAGGGCGATTTGATGCCGATGGTCGCCAATGACGGCCCGCATTATGGCGACAACATCAAGCTGATGGGCCCCGGCAAATATAGACTGACCCTCGACGTCGCGCCGCCGAGCGCCGATCCGCACGCGCATTTCGGCCGCCATGTCGACAAGGAAACCGGCGTCGGTCCTTGGTTTCCCGCTTTCTCGCTCGATTACGAGTTTGTTTTCGCCGGGGTCGGCAAGAAGGGCGCCTATTGAGTGCAGGGATTGGACTTGGTGTTGCCTGGCGCCATGTCGCGTTGGCCATGTCGCGTTGGCCATGTCGCGTTGGCCATGTCGCATTGGCGATGTCGCATTTGCCGCACGGTGCGCTTCTTGCCTCGGCTCGTTGGCGAGGCAAAATGAGAGGGATGCGCAGAGTGCTTTACACGCCGGTCCGATCCAGCCCTCGGCCGTAAGATGAGGAGAGAGTGTTGACCCGCGAAAGGCCGCGAAAACCGGCGACCCTCTTCCTGGCGCCCGTCTTTGCTGCGTTCGTCTTCGGTTTTGCCAGCCTCGCGAGCCTGTGCGCGCCGGGGCGCGTCATGGTGGCCGCGGCGGATGACACGCCGACCTTTTCGATCGAATTCCACGATGGGAAAATAACGCCCCTGCGGCTCGAGGTGCCCGCCAATCGGCGCTTCCGGATCGAATTGCACAATACGGGGGTGACCGCCGCGGAATTCGAAAGCAGCGAGCTGCATTTGGAAAAAGTGCTGGCGCCCAACAATCCGAGCCCAGCGCCCGTGCTCGTCATCCGCTCGCTCGATCCGGGGCAATATATTTTCTTCGACGATCTCCATCCGGATGCGCCGAAAATCCTGTTGGTTGCGAAATAGGCTGGCCGCGGTCCAGGTGGAATAGCAGGTGGAAGAGGAAACAACGATCTTGTCTTCATCGGCGAAGAGAGATGCCAAGGATTGGCACGGCACGCACGTCGACTGGCCGCGTGCGGCGGCTGTGGAGGCGATGCCCGGTGCAACGCGTGGCGACGTACCGGCCGAACGACGCGCTGCTTGGGCCGATGCGGCGGTCGCGGCGCTGGGTCATTGGCTCAAACGGCATCAGCCGATCATTCAACGCCTGCAATGGGCGGTCGTCGGCGTCTATCTGATGCTTGTCGCGGTTCCGGCGTTTCTCCCATTGCCCGGTCAAGCGGCGCATATTTGGAGCAATCTGACGCTGCTTGCGCAATTTTGTTTCTGGGGCCTTTGGTGGCCCTTGGTTCTTCTCAGCATGGTCCTCGTCGGCCGCGCCTGGTGCGGCTTGATGTGTCCGGAAGGAAGTCTCACCGAGGCGGTGAGCCGGCATGGCCGGGGCATGGCCATTCCGCGCTGGCTGAAGTGGAAGGGTTGGCCCTTCGTGGCCTTCAGCTGCACCACCATCTACGGCCAGATGATCAGCGTCTATCAATATCCGAAACCGGTTCTGCTGATCCTCGGCGGCTCGACCGCGGGGGCGATCGTGATCGGTTATCTCTATGGCCGCAACAAGCGCGTCTGGTGCCGCTATCTCTGTCCGGTCAACGGCGTCTTCGGCCTGTTGGCGAAACTCGCGCCGCTGCATTTCAATGTCGACACCGAGGCTTGGGAGCGGGCGCGCGTGCATGCACCGGCCGGAATGTCGCCTGCGCATCAGAAGCTCGCACCGATCAATTGCGCGCCGCTCGTCGCCGTCCGCACCATGAAAGGCGGCAGCGACTGCCATATGTGTGGGCGATGCGATGGTTTTCGTGACGCGGTCACTCTGCAGCTTCGCTCGCCGACGCGAGAGATCGTCGAGGTCGCGGGCGGAAGCCCGAAGCCATGGGAGACGGTGCTCATTCTCTTCGGTCTGATGGGCGTCGCGGTCGGCGCTTTCCATTGGGGCGCCAGCCCCTGGTTCATCGCCGTCAAACAGGCTGCGGCGCTGTGGCTGATCGATCATGGGCTGACATCGATTCTCGCCGTGCAGCCGCCCTGGTGGATCCTGACCGATTATCCCGACCATAGCGACATGATGACCTTGCTCGATGGCAGCGTGCTGATCGGCTATATTTTGACCACGGCCGTCGTCATGGGCGGGTTGCTCTGTGTCTCGCTTGCCGCGACGGTTCGCTGCGCCGGTCCCTGGCCTTCCGCGAACGCCTTTTGGGCGCGATTCCATCATTTCGCGCAAGCGCTCATTCCGATGGCGGGCTGCGGGGTCATACTCGGCCTCAGTGCTCTGACCGTCACGCTGCTGCGCAACGAAGGCTTTGCCTTGAGCTTCGTTTCGGTCTTGCGGCTTGCGTTGCTCGGCGGGGCCGCCGCCTGGTCGCTTTACCTGGCCTGGAAGATCGCTGGTTTCTACGGCAGTTCGCGGTTTCGGCAGGCAGCAGCGACCACGCTGTTCGGCAGTGCGGTCGCGCTTGGTGTCGCCAGCTGGCTGCTGTTGTTCTTTGTATGGTGAGTTTGCGCCGTTGTCCGCTCACAAGGTTAAGTTTGCGCCAAGGCTGTCTCAGAATTGCTTTAAAATTATATCAAGGCTTTAATATCTAAGATTTATTTGTCCTTGTTGTGGTGCACACGCAAATCTTTTCGGGGCTCATCTTGCCGGATAATCGGGCGCATTGCACACACTCTTTACAAAATCCTGCACAAATTTTGCTACAGACACCAGATTAGGTCAGGACTAAAGTTTTCGCGTCGCAATACCGACATCTCTTTTGGCCGACGATGCATGACGTTGGGTAAAAAGTTAGCCGGTGTCGGAACTTCGACATCCTGGAGAAACCGCAAGGTTTCGGAGGCTACCCTATGACTGACCTCGACGCCTTGGCCAGTTCCGAAATGCCGGTCGCTGAGCGGCGAATTCCGCTGAGCGACATAGCTCTTATCGGTGTTTACGAAATTTCGAAGATACTGACGGCGCCGACGCGTCTCGAGACGACGCTGGCGAATGTCGTCAATCTCCTATCCTCGTTTCTGCAAATGCGGCATGGGACCATCGTCCTTTTGGGCGATGATGGCGTGCCGGATGTTGCGGTTGGCGCCGATTGGAGCGAGCAATCGGCCCATCGCCGGCCGCCGCGTTTCCCACAGCGGGCGATCGATCAGATCGTGGCGACGGCGGTGCCGCTCGTCGTCCATAATATCGCCGATCATGAGCTCTTCGATCCGGAGGACGTCGCCGCTATGGCTGGCGATGGCGCCCAAGTCTCCTTCACGGGCGTGCCGATCCGTGCCGGTGACAAAGTCGTCGGCACGCTGACGGTTGACCGGCTGTGGGATGGCGAAAGCGTCTTCCGTTTCGATTCGGATGTCCGCTTTCTCGTCATGATCGCCAATTTGATCGGGCAGACGGTCAAGCTCCACCGGGTCGTGGCGCGCGACCGCGATCGGCTGATCGAAGAGAGCCACCGTTTGCAAAAACAGATCACCAAGCTGCAGCCGGCGCCCATGCCGAACCCGAAGATGTCGGGGATCATTGGCGAAAGCCCCCAGATTCGGGCGGTCATGGACAAGATCGCGATTGTCGCGCGTTCCAATGCCACATTGCTGCTGCGCGGCGAATCGGGGACCGGCAAGGAACTCTTCGCCCGCGCCCTGCATGAATTGTCGCCGCGGGCTGCGCGGGCGTTCGTCAAGGTCAATTGCGCCGCGCTTGCCGAAAGCGTGCTCGAATTGGAATTGTTTGGGCATGAAAAGGGCGCCTTCACCGGTGCGGTTGCAACCCGCAAGGGCCGCTTCGAGCTGGCCGACGGCGGCACGCTCTTCCTCGACGAAATCGGCGAGATCTCGCTCGCCTTCCAGGCCAAGCTTCTGCGCGTGTTGCAGGGCGGCGAGTTTGAGAGGGTGGGCGGCACCAAGACCTTGAAGGCCGATGTCCGGCTCATCGCCGCGACCAATAAGAACCTCGAGGAGGCCGTCCGCAAGGGCGAGTTCCGCGCCGATCTCTATTACCGCATCAGCGTCGTCCCCATGCTGCTGCCGCCGCTGCGCGAGCGCACCAGCGACATTCCGCTGCTCGCGGCGCATTTCCTGGAGCAGTTCAACCAGCAGAACGGGCGCGACCTGACCTTCAGCAAGGAGGCGGTGCAGGTCCTGAAATCCTGCTACTTCCCCGGCAATGTTCGGGAGCTCGAAAACTGCGTCCAGCGCACCGCGACTTTTACCGTCGGCGACGCGATCGTCGCCTCGGACTTCGCCTGTGGCCAGGATCAGTGCCTGTCGGCGACCCTGTGGAAGGGCAAGTCGCATGAGCACATCTCGACGCCGGGGGTCGGCGGCCTCGGGCCCTTGCCGCCCGCCGCCGGAGACAGCAGCTATGCGGAGCGGCCTGCTGCAGCGCGCCATAATGAGGCCGGCGACGCGGATGCGGCGCATGCCGGCGCGCATGGTGGCGCCGATGACGGCAACGAACGCGCAAGGCTGCTCGACGCCATGGAAAAATCCGGCTGGGTTCAGGCCAAGGCCGCGCGCATCATGGGGCTGACCCCGCGCCAGATCGGCTATGCGCTGCGCAAGCACAGCATAGAAATCAAAAAGTTCTGACCGGCGGCGACAAGCGTCGCTTGCCGCCTTGGCGCGACGGGGCGCGACGAGGCGCTCATCGACCTGTCGCAGGTCCGACATCGCGGCTGAGGCGATCTTGCGATCAAGGCGAGGCCAGTCTTTCGCGGCGCCGAAATTGGGTTGGCGCGGCGCATCTGCGGACGCATAGTCCTGGGTAAATTCAAATATTTAGCGGTTTGATATGCAATCTGTCGCAGGAGCTTTTGTGCGCTGCGTTCGGGTGTGGCTCGGAAATTGCTCTCTCCCGGGACGACGTCGCGTGTCGCGGCAGGATTTCGGGCCGAGCTTCCGGTGCGGTTCGGAGCTGTCGGGGCAAATGCGTGAGGCGGCTTATGGCGATCGCTGGCGGTGATTGGCCATAACGCAACCAGCCTCGGCTTGCGACATGGTGCGTCCTCTATGACGCGACATTTGGCCGGGCATTTTGGCCGTTAGCTTCGGCCCATAAGTTCGAGGAGAAACTGATATGGCTTATAAGATCATCGCTTCTCAATGCACGGTGTGTGGCGCTTGCGAATTCGAGTGCCCGAATGCGGCGATCTCGTTCAAGAACGAAACCTATGTGATCGACCCCAAGAAGTGCACCGAGTGCGAGGGTTCGTTCGACCATCCGCAATGCGACACGGTTTGCCCGGTGCCGGCAACCTGCATTCCAGCGTAAAGCCTGCGTCTCGACCCGTCGAGGCAGAGCGGTGATGAAAAGGCCGGCGACCCCATGCGCCGGCCTTAGCCATTGGCGGCCGGAGCAGCTAGTGCGGAATGCGGAAAACCGGCTCCCGTCGCCAGCCGGCGGCGGGGTTTTTACGAGTTCTGGTGGGAGATGAAGGCGCCAGCCAAGGCAAGTGTCGCTTTTCAAACATGCCCAATTGCCGGCCTTTTTGGCTCCTGTCGGCATCGCGACAGGGCATCGCGACAAAAACTTCATGAATTTCAATACGTTGATGGCGTGAACATATTGGCACGCGAGTTGCTGCCTACGGCCCAAGCGATCTTGCCTGGCGAGATCGGACTGAGCTTATCGGCGGTGAGGGTGAAGCTAGGCGCCCCTTGAGACCAATAGGTTCGAGCGAGAAGCGAGGACGAACATGGATTTGACAGAACGCGAGGTCGCAGAGGCGGCCGTTAAGGCGGGCGCGACGGCCGACGAGATTATGAAGAAGATGGCCGAGCACAAGGGTTGCGAAACCAACAGCGACGGCGGCAAAAAGGCGAGCTGCGGCACCGCGGCTGGCGAAAACGATCTTCCTCCGGAGATCTGGGAAAAGGTCAAGAACCATCCCTGCTACTCGGAAGAGGCGCATCACCATTACGCCCGCATGCACGTTTCGGTCGCGCCGGCTTGCAACATTCAGTGCAACTATTGCAACCGCAAATATGATTGCGCCAATGAATTGCGTCCGGGCGTCGTCTCGGAGCGCCTGACCCCCGAGCAGGCCGCGAAAAAGGTTCTCGCCGTCGCTTCGACGATCCCGCAAATGACCGTTCTCGGCATTGCCGGCCCGGGCGACCCGCTCGCGAACCCGGAGAAGACCTTCAAGACCTTCGAACTCATCGCCCGTACTGCTCCGGACATCAAGCTTTGCCTGTCCACCAACGGCCTGACGCTGCCCGATCACGTCGACACGATCGCCAAGTACAATGTCGATCACGTCACGATCACGGTGAACATGGTCGACCCGGACGTCGGCGCGAAGATCTATCCTTGGGTCTTCTTCAAGCATAAGCGCTACACCGGCCGTGACGGCGCCAAGATCCTGACCGAGCGGCAGATGCAAGGTCTCGAAATGCTTACCGAGCGTGGCATCCTGTCGAAGATCAACTCGGTGATGATCCCCGGCATCAACGACGACCATCTGGTCGAGGTGAACCGGGCGGTGAAGGGCCGTGGCGCCTTCCTGCACAACATCATGCCGCTCATCTCCGCCGCTGAGCACGGCACCGTGTTCGGCCTGACCGGCCAGCGCGGCCCGACTGCCCAAGAGCTCAAGAAGCTCCAGGACAAGTGCGAAGGCGAGATGAACATGATGCGCCATTGCCGTCAGTGCCGTGCTGACGCCGTCGGCCTCCTCGGTGAAGATCGGTCCGCCGAATTCACCACCGAGAAGATCATGCAGATGGACGTCAACTACGACCTCGAGACCCGCAAGGCCTATCAGGCTCGGGTCGAAGAAGAGCGCAATGCGGTTGCAGGTGCGAAGGCCAGCGAGCTGCAAATCCTCTCCGGCGAAGAAAGCGACATCAAGATCCTGGTTGCTGTCGCGACCAAGGGTTCGGGCCGCATCAACGAGCATTTCGGTCATGCGACCGAGTTTCAGATCTATGAGCTGAGCACCGGCAAGGGCGCTCACTTCATCGGCCATCGCCGCGTCGACCTGTACTGCCAGGGCGGCTATGGCGAGGAAGACGCTCTTGAAACCGTCATCCGCGCGATCAAGGACTGCCATGCGGTCTTCGTCGCCAAGATCGGCGGCTGCCCGAAGAAGGATCTCGCTGCGGCCGGCATCGAGGCGATCGACGAATTCGCGCATGAATTCATCGAGAAGTCGGCGATCACCTACTTCAAGCGCTATCTGACGGGCGTCAAGGATGGCTCGATCGTCCATGTGGACAAGGGCGACGCCGAGATCCGTCCCGGCGAAGTCGCCAAGGACATGATCGCGGCCGAGTAATTCTCCCGCCTTTGAGAAACAGGTCGAGGCGCCGAGAAAGAACTCGAGGCGCCTCGACCGCTCTAGAAAAAGGACCGGGCCATGTCTTTGAAAATTACGGCCTCATGCGTCAACTGCTCGGCTTGCGAGCCCGAATGCCCGAATGAGGCGATCAGCGCTGGCGACGGTATCTATCTCATCGATCCGAACAAGTGCACAGAATGCATCGGCTTCCATGACGACCCTCAATGTGCTTTGATTTGCCCGATCGAAGAGACCTGCGTCGTCGATAATTCCTTTCCTCGTTATCAACCACCTGCGGCGTGATCATGGACAGTCTCAATCTCACAATTACCCCGGCGGCTGAAAAATTCGTGCGGCGCATGTTGCGGTTCGACGGCGGTCCGGACAGCGGCTTCCGTCTCATGGTGGCGCCCGGCGGCTGCTCCGGCCTTTCGGCGGAATTCGAAGTCGCCAACGCCCCGGCGAGTGGCGAGGCGGTTTATGAAGTCAAAGGAATAAAATTCTTCCTGCCGGCTCAAAGCCGGCTGCTGTTGAAGGATGTGACGATGGATTTCCAGGAAACTGCGACATCGTCCGGCTTCAAATTCCACGATCCGAAGAATGTTTCCACCTGCAGCAGTCACAGTCATTCTCACGATCTGCCGGATCTTCCTCACGAACATTGAGGGAGGCGGGGATGACGACGGGGATCGCGCTCGCCGAGCGAGTGCCCCTTCAGGACGATGTCGAGGCGTTGCTCGGCGGCGGTCTGCCGCCTGCGGCGCAAGAGCATTTGAACGCGGCTGCGCTGTCTTATGCTCAGAGTGATATTGCACTTGCGCATCTGCGCTCGGCGGAGACGATTGCGCCGAACCATCCGGCGGTTCTGATCGGCCTTTATCGATTCTATTTCTACAAAGGCCGATTGGAGGAATGTCTGGAGGTTGCGCATGTCTGCCTTGCGGAGGCGGCGCATCACAATAATCTGCGGCCAGATTGGCATGAGGTGAATAAGGACGACGCGGCCTTCGGCAGCTATGACGACATGATGCCGCGTTTCTATATGTTCGTTCTCAAAGGCTATGCCTATCTGCAGATGCGTCTCGGCAATCTCGATGAGGGTCTGTCTGCGGCGATGAAGCTTCTCGAACTCGATCCAACCGACAAGATCGGGGCCACTCTGCTTCTCGAAGTCCACCAACGTCTGTTGGAGAACGATGATGCAGACTGACAATGACGCGGACGAGGCCCGTGATTGGCAAGGCCGCGAGCTCTCCTGCGAAAGCTGCCGCTATCAGGCGTTGCTGGCGGAGCGCAAATGCGAGGTCAAGAAGGCGTGCGTCTACGATCGCTATGTGCGGCGCATCGTTCGCTTCTTCGAACGTAATCCTGGCCTCGCCAACGCCCATTTGCAGGACGATTATTTCGAGACGCGCGCGATCGCCAGCAAACACGCGGATGTGTTTCGGCTACCGCCCATGCTCGATGATCCGGACGAGACTGTCCGCTGGGTGGCTGCGTCGCGCCTGCCGCATAATTATCTGTTGAAGCTGCGCAATGATCCGCACCGCGAAGTGCGGATCAGGATCGTGTCGCGCTTTAATGATTTGGAACTGGTCGGGATGATCAATGATCCGGATTATTATGTGCGCACGATGATTGCGCGGCGGCTGTCGCCGGCAATTTTGCCGATGATGATTTATGATAAGGAGGTGCAAGTCCGGCGCACGGTCGCGGCGCGAATCGATCCGGCTTGGCTGATGCGCATGGCTGTCGATCCAGATGCCGATGTTCGCCTTGCCGTTGCCGAACGCCTGGCACCCGAGCAGCTCGATGCCTTGATCCAGGATGGCGATTGGCGAATTCGCTACGAGGTGGCTGGGCGGATCGCGCAAGAGCGCCTGTCGGCCTTGCTCGACGATCCTGATCCAATGGTGCGCGAGCGGGTCGTTCAGCGTTTGAGCGGGCCGGCCTTCGAAGGCGCCGCCCCGTCGGAATCGCATTTACGCTGATCCCGTTGCCATGGCCGATCTGCCGGGACCGCGGGGTCGCGAGACGCCGCGGCTTCCGGGCTTGGACGATCGGAACGGCGCTGACGCTCGGATTGGCATGGGGCGTGCTTGTCTGAACCTGCCGAGGAGATTGCAAGATGACGAATATCAGCCGCGACCATGATGTCGTCGAACTCAACGAGCCGCCGCGGTTCAATTATGGCCAGCGGGTTCGGGCAAAAAAAACCATTCGAAACGACGGCACCTTCTGCGGCAAGGACGTCGGTGACGTCTTGGCTAAAAAGGGCGAAGAGGGATTTGTCTGCAATATCGGCACGTTCCTGCAGCAGCATTACATCTATGGCGTCGAATTCATCCTGACCGGCAATAAGGTCGGCATGAAAGCCAAAGAGCTCGAAGCCTGCGACGATGAGGACGACGACGCACCGAAAAAGCCGAAGGCGGCCGTCAGCAAGGGAGACGAATGATGTCGGACCCCGGTGGGCCGCTGCCGCCGAAATATCAATGGGGCCAGCGGGTGCGCGCCGCTATTGATCTCTTCAATGACGGCTCATATCCCGATCAGCCGACGGATGCCTTGCTCGTCAAGAGCGGCGATCTCGGTGAGGTGGTCAATATCGGGACGATCTCGGAAACCAATAAGCCGCTCTATCTCGTCGAATTCGATGAAAGAACGGTGGTCGGCTGTCTAGAGGAGGAGCTCCTCCCCGTTTGACAAATGCGGGCCTCGCGCCGCGCGCGCGGCGCAGCGGACGATGAATGGAAGCTTTGGATTGGCTCTGAACGTTCGACTCCGTCGGCGGCGTTCGGTGCTGTTCGACCGCTGCGAGATCGGCCAAAGCGCGACTAGAAGCCGGACGTTGAAGAGACCGCAAAGAAAGCGTCAAAGACGTTGAATGACATCTGGGATCGGAGTAGGTCAAATCGCCGGCTGCAATCTGGTCCGAGCAGGGTAAAATACTTCGGTGAAGAACAGGTTGAGAAGCGGATTTAGGTCTTCCAAATGGGATGATCCGGGCCGCTCGAAACCGGTGATGCTGTTGGTGTGAGTGGAGATCATGATCTATCTCGACCATAATGCCACGACGGCGGTTGCGCCCGAGGCCATTGAAGCAATCCTCGCTTCGCTGCAGAAGGGTCCGAGCAATCCTTCGAGCAAGCATAGTGCTGGCGAATGCTGCAAGGAATCGGTGATGCAGGCGCGTGGCGAGCTCGCGCAGCTCCTGAACTGCACGCCGCCGGAGCTCGTCTATACGAGCTGCGGGACGGAGGCGAACCATTTCGCGATCCAAGGCGCCCTCGCCATGGCGCCGGACAAGCGCCACATAGTGGCGTCGAGCGTCGAGCATCCTTCCGTCATGGAGCTTTTGGCGCATCTCGAAAAGCAGGGCGTCAAGGTCACTTATGTGCCGGTCGACGCCAAAGGTCAGATCGACGTCGCCGCGGTCGAGGCCGCTTTGACGCCGGAGACGGCGCTCGTCACCATCATGTGGGCCAATAATGAGACCGGCGTGCTGATGCCGATCGAGGCGATTGCTGGGCTCACCAAAGCGCGCGGCATTCTGTTTCATACCGACGCCGTCCAGGCGGCCGGCAAGGTCGCGATCGATCTCAAGGCCGTGCCGGTCGATATGCTGTCGCTCTCTGGCCATAAGCTGCATGCGCCCACCGGTATCGGCGCTCTCTTCGTCCGCAAAGGGTTGAAGATCGCCTCGCTTTTCTTCGGCCATCAGGAGCGCGCGCGGCGCGGCGGTACGGAAAATGTGCCGGGCATCGTCGGGCTCGGCAAAGCGGCCGTGCTGGCGAAGAAGGAGCTCGCCGCCGAGCAGGCGCATCTCGCCGCCCTGCGCGACAAACTCGAGGCCGGCATATTGGCGCGCGTGCCGATCGCGCGCGTCAACGGCGCCAGTGCGCCACGCGTCTCGAACACGAGTTTTATCCGTTTCGGCGATCTCGAGGCCGAGCTCATCCTCGAGCGGCTCGACCGCGCCGGGATCTGCGCGTCTGCCGGCGCCGCCTGCACTTCGGCGGGCACCGCGCCGTCGCATGTGCTGCTCGCCATGGGTGTCGACGAGCGCGGCGCGCTCGCTTCCGTCCGCTTTTCTCTGGGCCGCGACAATACTGCGGCGGACATCGACACGCTCCTCGACTTATTGCCGGGAATCGTGAACGAGGCGGCTGCGATCGCGGCCTGATGCAATGCTGCTCCGCACTGATGGATCGATGAGGATACAATGAAAATCATGATCAGAAAAAGCCACGAAGGAATCCTCTCGATCTATGTCCCGAAAAAGGACCTTGAAGAGCCGATCGTGTCGATGGAAAAGCCGGAAATGTGGGGCGGCATCATCACGCTCGGCAATGGCTGGCAGCTCGAATTGCCGCAAGTGCCCGCCGGCACTGAAATCCCCTGTACGGTGGAAGCCCGCCGCCTGAACGAAGATTGAGAGCATCATGAGCGGCCTCACCACGGATAAGCTTGGCGAGATTGAAGCGCTTCTGGCAGATCCGAATGCCGATCCTTCGGTCTTGACGGATTTTCGGCAGAAATTTCCGGGCGTGTCGCTGACACGTTGCGATGCGAGCGATGTCGACGCTGAGCATCCGTATAAGGAATTCCCGCGTTTCACGCTCTATCTCGTGAGCGCGATCAACCATTGTGTCAGCATCACCCGCGATCCAACGCTCGCGACCGGCATTATCGTGGTGCAGAACAAGGCGGGGTCGTGATGAAAGAGACCAGGAGCCCGAACTGGATCCCGCTGTCCGATCCAGACATGTCGCAAGCGGAAATCGATGCGGTCGTCGAGGTCCTGCAATCGATGGATGTCACGACGGGCGACGCAGTCGAGGCCTTGGAAGAGGCTTTCGCCTCTTATCTCGGCCGTAAATATGCGGTCGCGGTGGCAAGCGGCACCATCGGCTTGATGCTCGTGCTCAATGCGTATGGGATCGGGGCGGAGGCTGAAGTCATCACCTCGCCGCATTCCTTCCGCGAGATCAATCACGCGATCACTCTCTGCGGCGCCTATCCGGTCTTCGCCGACATCGACTATTGGTCCGGCGTCTTGGTGCCCGAGAAGGCGGAAGCCAAGATCAGCGACAGGACGAAGGCGCTGGTCGTAGCCAATGTGAACGGGCATCCGGCGCCCTGGTCGGGCTTCCGCGACGTCGCCGACCGCAACAATTTGATCCTCATAGAGGATTCGAGCGAGGCCATCGGCTCGACCTATAAGAATGCGCTTGTCGGCACCTTTGGCGATTGCTCGGTCTTCGATTTTTCGCAGCCGGGACCGCTCGTCTGCGGCGAAGGCGGCATGATCGTCACGGACGATCAGGACATCGCCATGGCGCTCCGGCGCTATCGTTCGCATCGTCTCGACGAACGCGCTTCCGTCGTCGTCGGCTCGGCGCCTGCCTATAAGGCGGCGATGAGCAATATGGCGGCGGCACTGGCGCTCGTGCAGCTGCAGCGGCTCGAACTCATCCTCGCGCGCCGCAAGCGCAGCGAATATTGGTATTATGAGTACGTCAAATCCTTTGAAGGGATCAAAGATCCCTTCATTGGGCCGGACGTGACGGAGGTCAATTGGTTCTTGTACATCGTCCATCTCGGCACGCGTTTTTCAAGGTCGAGCCGGGATTCGATCGTCGAGGATCTCAGGAAGGAAGAAATAGAGGCGGCTGCCTATTCGGTGCCGCTGCATTTGCAGCCGCATTATTTCGACCTCGGTTACCGGAAAAAGGATTTTCTCGTAACCGAAAAAGTTGCTGATCGCGCGGTGGTGCTGCCGTTTCATACGCATCTCACCGAGGATCAGATCGCCTTCATCGTGGGGACGATGAAGGACGCATCCATCAACGTGGGGGCGGGGGCAGCGATCTACTTGTGACGGATTGACGGGTAGGCAAACTCAACCCAACCAAGAAAATCACTCTATTAGGGGACCAAAACTAATGCCGACAGTAACGATCAAGCCTTCCGGAAAAACCCAAGAGGCTGCCGAAGGGTCCACTCTGCTTGAAGTCATTCGCGCCGCCGGATTTCCGATGGAGTGCATTTGCTCGACGGGGAAATACGACAATTGCCATATCTTCGTTCTCGAAGGTAGAAAAGGCTTGCAGAAAATGACCAAGCTCGAAAACGAGCGCTTGGAAAACATGGTAGGCGTCGCGTCGAAGTCGCGTTTCGCCTGCTTGACCGTCCTCGGCACCGAGGATGCTACTATCGAATTGCTGGGCGCGTTGTCCGGCTGATTTTATCGCGAGCTATGAAAGAAGGGGTGCCGAACGCGCCGTTGAATTGCGTGTCCCGTTTGGCGACTAACAGGAAAGGAAGAAAAGGATGTCGCAGCCTGAAGTGGTCCTTCAAGTCCGCTATGACCCGAAGGGTCTTTGCACATTTTGCGGTGAGGCGCCGGAAGGCGTCGATGCGCAAACCTGGTATGATTATCTCTCCTATCGTCTGCCGATCCATTCGCTTTCGGGGGGCCGCGCTGCGTTCTATATGACGCGCGACGAGCTCTCCCGCTTCAAGACGATGGATGGCAGCAAGTAACGAGGTTCGTCATGACGACTGAGACGCTCGCAGACATTCATAAGGCGCTCAATGAAGGGCGTCTCATCCCTTATCTGGGACCGGGCGTCCTGACGCTCTCCGGTGAGGCTTGCGCGGTTCCCACGGGTCCCGATGTTTTGGTCGAAAAGCTGACGGCCAAAGCTTCGGTGCCGCATAAGATCCGCAAAAATCTCACCGCGGCGGCACAGTTCATCGAGAACTTCAAGCATCGCAAGACGATCAGCACGGTGATGACGGCGGCCTTCGAGCCGCATGTCGCACCCACAGAGCTGCATCGCTTTCTCGCGTCCTGCCCCAAGCTGCCGCTTGTCGTTCACGCCTGGTATGACGACGTCATGCAGCAGGCTTTGAAGGACCGGCCGAATTGGGGCATGGTGCATGCCGTCAGTCATGCCGAACATCTTGCGACATGGGTGCATTACTTCAATGCCGATGGCACCAAGGTTGCTCAGGAAGACGAACTGGCGACCGCCGAAGGCTGGGCCACGCTCCTCTATGAACCGATAGGTTCGGTGCGGCCGGGACGCAATTACCTCGTTTCGGATTCGGATTATGTCGAGGTCTTGACCGAGATCGACATTCAAACGCCGATCCCGGACAAGGTGAAGGAAATCCGGACCGGCCGGAATTTCCTTTACCTTGGCTGCCGGTTCAGCACACAGCTCGAACGGATCTTCGCCTGGCAGATCGCCAAGCGCTCATCCGACAAGCATTGGGCGGTGCTGCCCGAGACGCCGACCAAAAACGAGCGGCGCTTCCTCGAGCGCTACAATGTCGAGCGTATCGATATGCCGCTCGCCGATTTCGTTGCGGAATTCACTTCGCAACGCGAAGCAGCGCTGGCTTAAACGCCGCGGGCGGGCGGGGCGAGCCCTTCGGGGTGCCGCCCTCCCGCCAAAACAAGAAACAAAACAGCAAACAAGAAATAGTAAAGACGTGACCAGTTCCTCCCCTCCAGCGTCGCTTTTCTCGGAGATCGGCGGCCAGGCCGTAGTCGACCGGCTGGTCGACACATTCTATCACCGCATGGACACATTGCCGGAGGCCAAGGTCATCCGCGCCATGCATGCGGATGACCTTAGCTCAGTCAAGGGCGTTCTGAAGCGCTATCTCGGCGAATGGCTCGGTGGGCCGAAGCTCTATTCGCAGGAACGTGGGCATCCCCGCTTGCGGCAGCGGCATATGCATTTTCGGATCGGCACGGCCGAACGCGACGCCTGGATGCTCTGCATGCAAGGCGCGCTCGAAGACGTCGTCGAGAATGCAGCCTTGCGCGCGCATCTCTCCCAATCCTTTTTCAAATTGGCGGACTGGGTCCGCAATGACAGTGGAAGCCCCCATGACAGCCAGCATAGCCAACACAGTCTTCGCGCGTCTTGATAAAGAAGGCCGGCTGACGCACGGCATTTTGAAGGAAGAGACCTCGCCGGGGCGTTTCGCTTTCCGCGGCGAGCTTGCTTTGAAATTCGAGTCGAGTATCTCGGATGAAAAGAGGCCCCCGATTCTGTCGGCGTGGCAGGTCATGGCCTCTGCACGCGAAGGCGAACCCGTATTCGAATTCTTTATCTGCTATCTTTTGTCCTTCGAATATCTCGAGCCGCTGATGGAAGTGATTGGTGATCTCTTGAAACCCGGCGGCAAATATTTCCTCTATGTGAACAATCAGGATCTCTTGTCGAAATATCGTGTCCCTTGGGGCGACATCACGTTCTACAGCCTGCCGATTGGCGAGGCGACCGCGTATAACGAGTTGCTCGAGCTCTTGTATATAGACAAGAACGACATCAAGAAGCTCAATACTGCCGGCAAGATGGACTACATCACCAATAAGGCGCTCGAATTCCACGAGGATTATGAAATCATCAGCTATGAGGAAGGGCTGAAGCGCATGGGCCCGGTCCGCAATCCGAATGAAAATCGGCCGGTTTGATCGGTCCAAAGCCTTTTTTCGGCATATCTTTTGATCAGGGTCGGACTTGCGGCGCCGCAGGTTCGGCCCTTTTGCGTCTTTCTGTTGAGACTTCCCGCTTTCAACTGAAAAATATGCGAATGTCATCAGCTGTTCATGCAATCGTTTTGACATGAAAAGCGTGCCCGCACCCAAGCCGCCACCACAGATGGCGGCGGCGATGCGGCCGATCACGTCGTTTGACTGCTCAGTTCTATCAAGGATGCGATGAAGACTTCGCTTGACCGGCTCTATGCCGATGTTGCCGCTGCCCGCGACGCCGATTGCGATGCGTCGCGCACATCGCGGCTGTTTCAGGCCGGCCTCCAGAAAATCGCGAAGAAGCTCGCGGAAGAGGCGGTGGAAGTCGGCCTCGAAGCCGTGCAGATGCAAAGCGACAAAGTGGTCTTGGAAAGCGCCGATCTTCTCTATCATCTCTGCGTGCTTTGGGTGGCCTGCGACGTGACACCCGAGGCTGTGCTGGCGGAGATCGCAAGACGCGAGCGCGCCTTTGGCATCGCCGAAAAGCTCCGTAAAACGCAGCGTGGGCGCTAGAGCGGTTTCAGGTTTGGTGTCCACACCAAACCGGTTCGAAACCGCTCTCATTCAAGAAGTTAGAGCATTTTCGGACGCAAAACCGGTATCCACTTTTGCTGAAAATGCGCTAGAGCCGATCCCGATCACGTGGAACAGCATCTTTGGCACATCGGCTATATCCGATGTGCTTGAACTGCGGTCCGCGTGATCGGGATCGGCTCTACACAAAGAATTAGGGCATGTCCTCGATGAGACATCGGATATATCCGATGTCTAAGATGTCGGAAAAGTCTATCGACTTTTCCGGGACATGCTCTGGCGCCGAGAGGCGCGGCGAGACGGTTCAGCTTTGTTCGGCCAGATGCCGAAAGACTTCGACGACCTTGTCATAGACGGGCCGTTTGAAGGGCACGACGAGATCCGCAAGCCGTTCCATTCTTTCCCATCGCCAGGCGTCGAATTCTGGATGTGCGGCGCCGGTCGGGTGTTCGACATTGATCTCGCTCTCTTCGCCTTCGAAGCGAAGCGCAAACCATTTCTGCCGTTGGCCCTGGAACTGGCTGCGTCCGGATTTTCTGATCATTCCGCCCGGCACGTCATAAGTGTACCAGTCCGGCGCGATGGCGAGGAAGCGCACAGTGGAGACGTTGGTTTCCTCGAGCAATTCGCGCAAGGCCGCATCATAGGGGTCTTCGCCTTCGTCGATTCCCCCTTGCGGCATCTGCCATGCGTGCGCCGGCACGAGGTCGGTGGCTGGGTTTCGCCGCCGTCCGATGAAGACGAGACCCTCGCGATTGAGCAGCATGATGCCGACACAAGGGCGGTAGTTCAAAAGATCATTCATGGTCGTCACGGGTCACGAAAAGTGCCGGCGTCACGAGCGAGACTGTCGTGTGCCGGCGTATTTTGGGCACGCGCCGCATTGCTGACGGCCGCGCTGAGGGGAATCAGCACGATGCCGCGGGCCGCAGCCGTTTGCGCGAAACGCGCGAGTTTTTCAAGGCTGTTCGGGAGATCGCTTGCCATGCCGATGGCGGTTCCCTTCTCGCGAGCGATTGCTTCGAGCTTGGCGAGATTGGCGTCGATCGTATCGGCCTGGGTCGGCGCATCGAGAATGAGATCCGCGCGCACGGCGGGAAGGCCGACTTCTTTGGCGAGTTCCATGCCCATGCTGCGCGCCGAAGAGCCATCGTCGATATAGAATAGGCCACGTTCGCCGATCTCGCGGAGCACCGGACCGAATGCGGCAGGCGCACTCGTAAATTTCGCGCCGACGAAATTTGCGACGCCCGTATAGCCCGTGAAGCGGCTCAGCAGCCAATGCAGATCATCGGTGTTTTCGGCAACGCTCGCGGTTGCGAGCAGAGTATGTGGGCCGGGATTTGTCCGCGGATAATCGATCGGCTCCATGGGAAGTTGCAAAATCACTTCATGGCCGGCATCGCGCGCTTGTGCGACTTTGCCTTTGAGATCGTCTCCATAGGGCGCGAAGGCGAGGGTAATGGGGCCGGGCAGGGTGCCGATCGCCGAGGCGGTCGCGGCATCGCTGAGCCCGACGCCGCCGACGACGAGGGCGATCCGCGGGGCATTCGACTTCGCTGCCCCTGCGGGCCACGGCCGCGCATAGACATCGGCCGGCCGGATGCCGTCCTTGCCCATGCGCGGCAAGAGGCCGTAGCGGCTCCTTTCGACGAGCCGCGGGTCTGGTGCGGATGCGAGCCTTTGCGCCAGGACCTGCGGCACTTCGATGATCAAGGCGCCTGGCGGCTTTGCGTCGCCATTGCGCACGACTTTGACGCCGCTCTTCTGTTCGATCGCCGCCGCTGTGTCGTCTCCCGTCGGGCTCGCGATCGTTCCTGTCACAGCGTCCCCTCCCGCACCCGATTGGTCCGGATGTGCAGTGGGCGTGGCAGGCCCGGAGGCAGGGGCGGGCGTCGCTGGCGTGATCACCGCGACGGCATGCGGTTCGCCGCCCAATGGATCGCCACGAAAATTCAAGAAGGCTGTGCCGCCGATGAGGACGAGGCCGGCCAGAGCGAAACATATGAGACGGAAGGGGATCGGTCGCCGACGCGGGCTGCGGCCGAGGCCCAAAGGATCGTTCAGATCGTCACCCGCCGCCATGCCGGCTTTCCCGCTTTGTCAGTGAGGCCGCAGCGAATCACTTCTAAGAGATGATGCTGACCATGCAGAGTAGTGCAGATCCGCATGCGGCGGAAGCAGTGGCCGGCATGTCTTATGCGGATGTCGTCCAAGGCAAAAACTTCGGGCCGAGGCGGCATTTTGCGCCGCCTCGGCCCGAACTTGATGATCGACAAGCCTAACCCATCATTCGCCGCAACTCGGCCGCCACTGCGCCCGATAATGACCGAGCGAAGGGCGTAGCATCAATTCGGCGTCTGATGATCGTCGGGCTTTTGCTCGTCGGGCTTTTCGGCCGGTGGCGTCCCACCGCCACCGCCGGCGGCGCCCTGCGTGGTCCCACCGTCTTTCGCGGGCGGCTCATTGTTCTGCGCCCGGGTCACGCCATGCAGCAAATCTACGGCTGCGATGAGCTGCTTGTCCTTCTTCGGATCCGGCGGAACATAGGCCTGCGAGCCGTGCTTCTCGTCGGTGCCGTTTTTGAGATGGCCCTTGAGCGAGGCCTCGCCCTCGGTTGTATCCTTGCCCTTGAGCTCCGGCGGCACGTCCTCAAGCACCAGCACATCGGGATCGATGCCCTTGGCTTGGATGGACCGTCCCGCCGGCGTGTAATAGCGCGCCGTGGTCAGGCGCAGCGCCCCATTGCTCTGGCCGAGCGGGATGATGGTCTGCACCGAGCCTTTGCCGAAGGAGCGCGTGCCGAGAATGATCGCACGCTTGTGATCCTGCAAGGCGCCGGCGACGATCTCCGACGCCGAGGCCGAGCCGCCATTGATCAGGACGACCATCGGCTTGCCCTTGGAGAGGTCGCCCGGCCGCGCATTATAGCGCATGGTCTCGTCGGCATTGCGGCCGCGGGTCGAGACGATCTCGCCATGATCGATGAAGTCATTGACCACGGCAATCGACTGGTCGAGCAAACCGCCGGGATTGTTGCGGAGATCCAGGATATAGCCCTTGAACTTGTCGGGCGGGATCTCGGCCAGGAATTTCAGGATCGCGGCGCGGACGCCGTCGGCTGTCTGCTCGTTGAACTGGGTGATCCTGATATAGCCGATGTCGCCGTCTTCGACGTGTTCGCGCACCGATTTGATCTGGATGACCGCGCGGGTGAGCTTGACCTCCTTAACGTCTTTTTTCGGGCCGCGAATGAGCTTGAGCGTCACCACCGTATTCGGTGCTCCGCGCATCTTGTCGACGGCCTGGTTCAGCGACATGCCCATCACCGATTCGCCGTCGATCGCTGCGATGATGTCGCCTGACAATATGCCGCCGCGCGAGGCAGGCGTGTCGTCGATTGGGGTGACGACCTTGATAAGCCCGTCTTCCTGGGTCACTTCGATCCCGAGACCGCCGAATTCGCCGCGCGTCTGCACCTGCATGTCGCGGAAGCTTTTCGCGTCCATATAGCTGGAATGCGGGTCGAGCGAACTCAGCATGCCGTTGATCGCCGCCTCGATCAGCTTCTGATCATCGGGTTTTTCAACGTAATCGGAGCGGATCTTCTCGAAGACATCGCCAAAAAGATTGAGGCTGCGATAGGTATCAGACGCGGCCGCCTCGGCGGAGCCGCTTGAAAAAAGCCGCGTTTGCGTTCCCACCAACATGGTGGAAGCTCCGAGCGCGGCGCCGATCAGTACCAATGAGATTTTGCGCATCATCCGCGAACCTTTTGCACGTCCGACTTCGCCCACCATGGGCTCGGATCGATCGCCGTCCCGTCTTTACGAAATTCGACATAGAGAATGGGCTGCGCCGCACCAATGGCAATAGCTGCAGCTGTCTTGGCCGATCCGTCGCCCATTGTGGCGACGGGTTCGCCCGCGAGGACGAACTGTCCAACCTCTACGTTTATCCGCTCCATACCGGCCAGGACAACATAATAGCCTCCACCGGCGTTCACGATCAAGAGTTGTCCGTAGCTGCGGTAGGGGCCGGAAAAGGCGACCCATCCGTCGCTCGGCAGGGCGACGACGGCGCCGGGCCTTGTGGCGATGAACAGGCCCTTCTCCGTGCCGCCGAACCCGTCCGGCGTTCCATAGCTTTTGACGATCGTCCCAGCGACCGGCATCGACAATAGACCTTTGGCATCGACGAAGGCTATGGCAGGAGCAAGGCGGGCGGTGTCTTTGAAAGGCGAAAGATTGGCTTTTGTTTGCCCGCCGGTCGCCGTCTCGGCGAGCTTGCGCGCTTCATCCGCCTTACGCGCCTCTTCGGCGGCATGCGCCGCGCCGGTGAGCGCGCTTTCCATACCCGCGATGAGCTGTTTTAAATTGGTCGCCTGTCGGGCAATGTCCTGGGCCCGTTTCTGCTCGGCAGCGAGCGCTTGCTCGGCAGTGCCCAGCGCCGCCTGTCTTGCCGCGATCAAGGCCGCCAGCCTTTGCCGCTCAAGGCCTTGATCGGCCACTTCATGCCGCAAACTATCTCTTTCGCTGGCAATTGCTCGGCGCAAGCGGACGAGGTCGGAGAGGTCCGCGGCGAGGGCCTCTGTCTCGGCCCGCATTTCAGGCAGTACGGCGCCGAGCAGGATCGAACTGCGCACGGCCTGCAGCATGTCCTCGGGATCGACAAGCAACGCCGGCGGCGGGCTGAGGCCCATCCGCTGCAGCGAAGCGAGAACCTCGGCGATCACCGTTCTGCGACTTTCGAGCGAGCGGCGGGTGGCCTCTTCGCTCCCGGTCAGCGCGTCCAGCCGGTTTTCGGCCGCGCTGATCTTGGCCTCGGCTGCGCTGACGCGGGCCGTCGTGGCGATGAGCGCGGCATTGAGACGCGCCCTGTCGTTGCGCAGAGTTTCGATTTCCGCCTCGATCTTGCGGCGTTGCGCATCGGAGGCGTCGAGTGTGTCCTGGAGGCCACGCAGTTCGGTCTGCCGCTCGTCGAGCGCCGGGCTCGACGCTGGTGCGCCGCCAGGCGAGGGCTTTGCGGCATCGGTACTTGCGGAGTTGGGTGCGGGCGAATCAGATTTTAGCGGCGCAGGCGGCTTCTCCTCAGCGGCGAGCGGCAGCAAGCCGGCTCCCGCCAAGAGCCCAGCCAAGAGCCCCGCGAGAAGACCGAAAAGAATTGCGCCACGCCTCGTCATGCCTTTGCCGCGCTAGAGCGGGATGAGGAAAAGTGGGAACCGGTTTTCCGGCGCAATCAAGTTTACGCAGATTGCGTGAACGTAATCGAAGCCGAAATTTGCCGCTGCGCCGGTCACTTGTTGAAAGGCGCGGTGGCGGAAATATGTCACATCGCCCGGCCCGCCGCCGTGCGGATTGCCGGCCAAAACTTAAGGCCGGTGATAAGGATGGCCGGCCAGCAGTGTCAGAGCCCGATAGATCTGCTCGGCGGCCATGAGTTGCGCGAGCTGGTGCGGCCAGGTCATTGCCCCAAAGGCGACGCTAAACGCCGCCTCGGCGCGAAAATCCGGATCAAGCCCATCCGGCCCGCCAAGGACGAAGGCGAGATCGCTCACGCCTTGTTCGCGGCGCTGGCCGAGCCTTTGCGCGAAGCTCGCACTCGTCAAGTTTTCGCCGCCTTCGTCGCAGGCAATGAAGGTTGCGGAGGTGCCGAAGAGGCTCGCCATGAGGTTGCGGATGGCCTTCGCCTCTTCCTTTTTGCGGTCTTGCGGGCGGCGGGCTCTGCTTTCATCGATTTCGCGCATATCTACTGCGCTCACGCCCAAGCTTCGGCCAATGCCGCCAGCGCGCGTCAGATAATGGCAGACCAACTCCCGTTCGGGACCGGCCTTGAGCCGCCCGACACAAATGAGATGAAGACGCATCGAGCCCGCATCCAGCTGGAATTTCAGCCGATTTGGCGCTCGCCAGGCCGGTCGCGGCCCCACATCTTCTCGAGATTGTAGAACTGCCGCACTTCAGGGCGGAACAGATGGATGATGACGTCGCCGCCGTCCACCAGAACCCAGTCGCAATGCGGCAATCCTTCGATCCGCGGTACCGGCACGCCCGCCGCCTTAAATGCCTTCATGACACGATCCGCCATCGCTCCAACATGGACGTTGGAGCGGCCGCTGGCGATGACCATGATGTCGGCGAGCGTCGTCTTACCTTGCAGATCGATCGTGACAATGTCCTCGGCCTTGGTGTCGTCGAGACTGGCCAGGACAGCCTGTACCAATGGACCGGCTTCTGGTTCGGGCGAACCATGCACCGGGTGAAGCGGCAAAGCGACCGCCTCGCGGGAAATTGTAGGTATCAGTGCTTCGATCCTCTTACAGAACCGATCCGGAGATGCGGCCTTCCTAGAAGATGGCACAATTCGGTTTTTTTTCAATTACCCATCGATCTGAAAATGGCGTCCGCCATCGCGGTCCTTGGATGTCCACATGTCCGTTACGGCCGCGTTTGGGCTCCTCATGCCGCCGCGGTAGGCCTTGCCGGCGTGGTTTGGGGCGGTCATCCACGCGCTTTGTGGAACAATTCCCAAATCAGCGCAGCGCTGTCGAAGTCATTGGCGTAGGGGCCGACCATCCGGCCGCGCTCGCCGCCTGACCAGCTGCCGGGGATGGTGTGGCCGCCACCCTCGATGCGGACGAGCTCGATCGGCACTTTGCAGCCGCTGAATTTCTCGACATAGGCCCGGGTCGCATCCTTGGCGGCGCATTCTTGGCGTCGCGATGGGCGAATTAGGTGACCGTTTTGCTCGTGCCGCATTGGGCCGCCCTGGCGAAAATCACGAGCGTCTTGTCGACCGACAGAAGCGACGCGATCTTGGCACGCCAGACTGTGATGTGCCAGCGTTTCGAATTCCCTCCTCGCTGCGATGATTTTGCGCAGCGACAGAGCTCGCTGCATCCATTCATGTCACGCGAACGCAGTCGGCAGCGGCGTTTCCGGTGGTTTTGAAGCTGATGATGCGGGAACTCGTTCACCGTCCCCCTCTGCGTTATGTCCAACTAGGCGTGCCGCCGCATGCCTGATAAGAGAGCGCTCGGCAAGGCGCGTGAATGCATGCCGAGAATGAACGCATAATGCATTCACGCGCGGATCGCCGTTGGGGCAGAAGCTATGAACGGTTGGCGCAGGGTATAAGCGAATCATAAAGGCGAAAGATCAAGACGAGACGATGAGGATGAATGACATAGTCGAGGCGCGGCGGCCGCTTTCGCCGCATCTGTCGGTTTACCGACCCATGCTGACGATGCTGATGTCGATCGCACATCGCATCACGGGTGCCGCGCTTTACGTCGGAACTTTGCTGCTCGTCTGGTATCTCGTCGCTGCCGCCTCCGGCGAGCCGGCTTTTGCGACGGTCTCCTGGTTCATGCGTTCCTTCTTGGGTCAGCTCGTCCTGTTCGGATTTACCTTCGCTCTCTTGCATCATTTCTTTGGTGGCGTCAGGCATCTCATCTGGGATGCGGGCTATGGTTTCGAACATCCGATGCGCGAGAGGCTGGCGCAGGGCACCTTGGTCTGCAGCACGATTCTCACGGTGATTCTCTTCGCTGTCGCGCATTTCCTTGGCTAGCTTCGCCGCGGCAGCTCGATTTCGAGTGCGCGAATTTCGAGCGTGCGACTCGTGCAAGCTTCGGCTCCGCAACGGCGCCGAATATCTGTTTGAAAAGGACGATATTCATGGCTCAGGATTTCATGGGCGGGGATCAGGCATCGATGCGCAGCATGGCGGGCCGTGTCCGCCATCTCGGCGCGGCCAAATCCGGCACGCGGGATCTTTGGCTGATGCGGCTGACCTCGGTCGCCCTGTTGTTCCTCGCGATCGCTTTCGTCTGGCTCGTTCTGTCGCTCGTCGGCAAGGATTTGCCGCAGGTCCGCAGCGAATTCAGCCATCCTCTGCCGTCGATCGTCCTGCTGCTCTTCATTCTGGCGAGCATCGTCCATATGAAGATCGGCATGCAATCGATCATCGACGATTATGTCCATGCCCCACATGTCAAGGAATGGGTGATGATGGCCAATGTATTCTTTTCGGTCGGCATTGGTGTCACCGCGATTTTCGCCGTGCTGAAACTCAGCGGCATCTGAGGCATGCGGGACAGAATCTAGAAATTCCGGGCAGGAAGGTTGAATAGGATGGCACTGAACGGCATGGCGAATGGCAGCGTGGCACCGGCCTCTCTTGGCGCCGCCTATCCGATCACCGATCATGAGTTCGACGTCGTCGTCGTCGGCGCCGGCGGCGCCGGGCTGCGCGCGATCGTCGGCTGTTCCGAGGCGGGTCTGCGCACGGCGGCGATCAGCAAAGTCTTTCCGACCCGCTCGCACACGGTCGCAGCGCAAGGCGGCATTGCCGCCTCGCTCGCCAATATGGGGCCGGACAATTGGAAATGGCACATGTACGATACGGTGAAAGGATCGGACTGGCTCGGCGATCAGGATTTGATCGAATATATGTGCCGCAGCGCCCCTGCCGCCGTCTATGAGCTCGAGCATTGGGGCGTGCCTTTCTCGCGCACCGAAGATGGCCGTATCTATCAGCGTCCCTTCGGCGGCATGACGACGGATTTCGGCAAAGGCCCGCCGGCGCTGCGCACCTGCGCCGCGGCCGATCGCACCGGCCATGCGCTTCTCCACACGCTCTATGGTCAGGCGCTGCGCCACAATGCGATCTTTTTCATCGAATTCTTCGCCATCGATCTCATCATGGAGGAGGGTCGCTGCCGCGGCGTCGTCTGCTTGAAGCTCGATGACGGAACCATTCACCGCTTCCGCTCGCAGCTCGTCGTTCTGGCGACAGGCGGCTATGGCCGCACGTTTTTCTCGGCGACCTCGGCGCATACGTGCACCGGCGACGGCAATGCCATGGTGCTGCGTGCCGGCCTTCCTCTCCAGGATATGGAATTCGTGCAATTCCATCCGACCGGCATCTATGGCGCCGGCTGCCTCATCACCGAAGGGGCGCGCGGCGAAGGCGCCTATCTCACCAATTCCGAGGGCGAACGCTTCATGGAGCGCTATGCGCCCTCGGTGAAGGACCTCGCCCCGCGCGACATGGTCTCACGCGCCATGATCATGGAGCTCCGCGAAGGCCGCGGCGTCGGCAAGCACAAGGATCATCTCTATCTTCATCTCGATCATCTCGATCCGAAGATGTTGCACGAGCGCCTGCCGGGGATTTCGGAGAGTGCCAGGATCTTCGCCGGGGTCGATCTCACCAAGGAGCCGATCCCGGTTCTGCCGACGGTCCATTACAATATGGGCGGCATTCCGACGAATTATCGTGGCGAGGTGGTGATCAGGCGGGGCGATGATCCCGATGCGGTCATCCCCGGCTTGATGGCGATCGGCGAGGCGGCCTGCGTCTCCGTCCATGGCGCCAATCGGCTCGGCTCGAATTCGCTCATCGATCTCATCGTCTTCGGCCGCGCCGCGGCGCAGCGCGCCGCCGAGGTCGTGACACCGGGCGCCAAACAGCCGGAGCTGCCGGCCGATTCCGCCGATCGCGCGCTCACCCGCCTCGATCGTTGCCGCTATGCCAAGGGTGGGATTGCGACGGCCGAGCTGCGCTTGCGCATGCAGAAAGTCATGCAGGCCAATTGCGCCGTCTATCGCACCGGCGAGACGCTCACCGAAGGCTCGAAGCTCATCCACGAAGTCTGGGAGGCGAAGGATCAGATTTCAGTCACCGATCGCTCGCTGATCTGGAATTCCGATCTCATCGAGACGCTCGAATTCGACAATCTCATCCTCCAGGCCGTCGTCACCATGGATGGCGCCGGCAATCGGACCGAGTCGCGCGGCGCCCATGCGCGGGAAGATTTTCCGCAACGCGACGACAAGAATTGGATGAAGCATACGCTCGCCGCAATCGATGCCGATCGGCATGAAGTGTCGTTCGATTATCGGCCGGTGCACAGCTATACGCTGACCAACGAGATGCATTATATCGAGCCGAAGGTGCGGGTGTATTGAGGGAACCAATATGGTAGAATTCGCACTTCCCAAAAATTCCAAGATCGGCAAGGGCAAGAGCTGGCCGAAGCCAGAGGGCGCCAAATCCGTCCGCGAGTTTCGCATCTATCGCTGGAACCCGGAGGATGGCGCCAATCCGCGCGTCGACGCTTATACTGTCGATACGAGCGATTGCGGGCCGATGGTTCTCGACGCGATCATCTGGATCAAGAACAAGATCGATCCGACGCTCACCTTTCGCCGCTCCTGCCGCGAAGGTGTCTGCGGCTCCTGCGCCATGAACATCGACGGGACCAATACGCTCGCCTGCACCAAGGCGATGGAGGATATCAAAGGCGCGGTAAACATCTATCCGCTGCCGCATATGCATGTCGTCAAGGATCTGGTGGTGGATCTCACCGCCTTCTATGCCCAGCATGCGTCGGTGAAGCCCTATCTGCAGACGATCACGCCGGCGCCGGAAAAGGAATGGCGGCAGTCGCCGGCCGATCGCTCCAAGCTCGACGGCCTCTATGAATGCATTCTCTGCGCCTGCTGCTCCACCTCCTGCCCGAGCTATTGGTGGAACGGCGACCGCTATCTCGGCCCCGCCGTGCTGCTGCAAGCCTATCGCTGGATCAACGATTCGCGCGACGAGGCCAAGGGCGACAGGCTCGATCACGTCGAAGATCCGTTCCGGCTCTATCGTTGCCATACGATCATGAATTGCGCCAAAGCCTGCCCCAAGGGCCTCAATCCGGCCAAGGCGATCGCCGAGATCAAGGATTTGATGATCGAACGGCAGATCTGACCGAAGCTCAACCTTGCTGCGGCGATTTGCCCGAGGCACCGGTGCGGCCTATAAGGCCGTGCATGTCTCGCAGCGTCTTCCTAGCTTTTGCCGCGGCATGTTGCTGCTTTGCCGCAAGCGCGGCCTCGCATCCGCAGGCGCAGCATTCACAAGCGCTCGATGATCTCATCGCGCATTATGCGCATGTGCATGGCATACCGGAGCGGCTCGTGCATCGGGTCGTGGCGCGGGAGAGCGGCTATAATCCGCATCTCGTGCATAAGCGCTTCTATGGCCTCATGCAGATCACTTATCAGTCGGCGCGCAGCATGGGCTATAAGGGCGAGCCTGAGGGTCTTCTCGACCCCGCGGTCAATCTGACCTATGCGGTGCCCTATCTTGCCAATGCCTATAGAGCCGCGGATGGCGATGAGACGCGTGCCGTCAAGCTCTATGCCGCGGGCTATTATTACGTGGCCAAGCGCAAACATTTGCTGGAAGATTTGCGCACCGCCAGCTCGCAGTCTCTCGAGCCGCCGCCCCCGCCTCCACCAGCGCCGCCGCCCCCGCCGCCCAATCCGGCCATGCAATTGTTGCGTGCCTTGACCGCCCAGAACCAAGCTTCGCAGGCCCGGTAACAGCACACCTTAACACCTTAGTCTGCGTATGCCATCAGAAGGTCAGCTTGCTTCGTTGTTGACCTGTCTCGTCGAAATTCTCCGGCGCCAACCAGGCTTGATATCCAGCCTTCAGACGCGGCCAATCACGATCGATGATGGCGAACCAGGCAGAATCCCGGTTCTCGCCCTTCACGACCATATGCTGCCGGAAGAGTCCTTCGAACTGGAAGCCGAAGCGTTCAGCTGCGCGTTTCGAGGGCGTGTTGAGATCGTCGCACTTCCATTCGACCCTTCGATAGCCGTGACAGAAGGCATAGTCCGCGAATAGAAACTGTGCTTCCGTCGCGACGCGTGTCCGCGCGATCGCCGGTCCCCACATTATGCCGCCGATCTCGATTACGCCGTTGGCCGCATCGATCCGCATAAAGGATTGCCGGCCTTCGGCGCGGCCCGTGGCCAGATTGATTACCGCGAAAAACAGTGGGTCTTCACTGGCGGAAGATTTCTCCACCCAGCGCTTAAAATTTTCAAGACTACCTGGCGCGCAATCGAAGAGATAGCGAAAACGCTCCTCCACCCCGGACGCCGTCGCGGCTTCGTACAGCGCTTCGGTGTGCCGCGAGGCGTCGAGAGGTTCAAGCCGGCAATAACATCCCTCGAAGATCGACCTCGTCGGTCGAACCACGCCAGTCCAATCACGCAAGCCCATGCCAAACGCCTCGGCTACGCCGTTCGACGACATCCCTCTGATTTCACGACTCTCTTGGTCGAGGCAGGATTCTTCAATAACATCGCCAGCGGGCGAATTGGTCGTGGTACTAGATTGCCGCTACAATTTGGGCAAATGCCTTGCAACACATTATCCGCGCACGCCGCACAGAAAGTGCATTCATAACTGCATATGCGGGCATCGGCGGAGTGAGGAGGCAAATCGCAGTTGCAGCACTCACAATTCGGTCGAAGCTCCAGCATTTTTGAACCTCCTTTTTGATCGTTTGTCGTGTCTGTCTAATAGCTTAGATTGCGATCTGGCGGCCGAGTTCGACGACTTGGTTGGGAGGCAGGCGGAAGTAATCCGTCACATGCGTCGCATTGCGTTCCATGAAGGCGAAAAGCATCTCCTGCCAGCGGGGCAAGCCCTTTTTATCGGTTCGGCCGACGATCGTTTCAAGCCCAACGAAATAGGTCAGATCCTCTATGTCGAGCCGGGGAATTTTGGTCTGGATATGCTTTAAAAGCCGCGCGCAATCGATGCGCTGCATGAAGCCATAATGGGTAACGACTCGCCAGAAGTCGGGGGCGAGTTCTTCGACAGTTATCCTTTTGTCGACGCTCACATAGGGCACGGACTCGACCGCGATCGTCAGTGCCACGACTTGCCGGCGTAGCGCCCGATTATGCTTCACATACCAGCGGATGATCGGCGGCGTGTCCTCGATCGCGCGGGTAAAGAAGACTGCCGTTCCTGGCACGCGCGGAATCTCGTTCGTCTGGAGACTTGCGAGGAAGTCTGAAATCGGAATCCGATAGGATGCGATACGCTGATTGATCGCGGCAATGCCACGATGCCAAACATACATGATGAGATAGACGAGCGCGGCGAGCAGAAGCGGCACATAGCCGCCTTCCGCGACCTTCAGCATATTGGCGAGGAAGAAGCTCGCATCGACGATGAGGAACATGCCGGCGAGCGCGCCCGCGGCAGGAAGGCTCCAGCGCCAAATCTCGCGCATCGCGATGAAGAGAAGCGCCGTGGTCATCAGCATGGTCGCTGAAACTGCGATACCATAGGCCGCGGCGAGATTGTCGGATTTTCTGAACCCCAGGGCGAGACCGACCGTCACCAGCATCAGCGCCCAATTCACTGCGCCGACATAGATCTGGCCATAGCCTTCTTCCGATGTCTGTTTGATCTGCAGGCGCGGCATCCAGCCGAGCTGGATCGCCTGCCGCGTCATCGAAAAGGCGCCGGTGATGATCGATTGGCTGGCGATGATCGTGGCAATGGTGGCGAGGATGATCATTGGCCACAGCAGCGGCTGCGGGCAGAGCATGAAGAAAATGTTCTGCTGCGTCGGCACGCCTTCGGCGACGAGGGCCGTCTGGCCTGCGTAATTGAGCAGGAGGCAGGGAAAGACGATGGCGGACCAGGCGAGCCGGATCGGACCGGCGCCGAAATGGCCCATGTCGGCATAGAGCGCCTCGGCACCGGTCACGCAGAGAAAGACGGCGCCGAGCACGAGAAAGGACAGCATGCCGCCATGCATGAGGAAGTTGGCGGCATAATGCGGGCTCAATGCGAAGAGCACGGAAGGGTGCCGGGCGATGCCCCAGAGTCCCAAGAGGCCGATGGCGATGAACCAGGCGAGCATGATCGGCCCGAAGGCACGGCCGATCCGCGCCGTGCCTTGCGGCTGGATGGCAAACAGCGCGACCAGAATAACGACAGTCGCCGGCAATATGTAGGGGCTGAACGCCGGCGCCGCGATTTGCAGGCCCTCGAGCGCCGACAGCACGGAAATCGCCGGCGTGATCGCCCCGTCGCCATAGATCAGCGCGGCGCCGAAGAGACCGAGCGCGACGATGGCGGGCCTATGCTGCCGTTTGACCCCGAGCAGCGACATCAAAGCCAGGATGCCGCCCTCGCCGTCATTGTCGACGCGCATCGCGACCGAGACATATTTGATCGAGGTGATGATGATCAGCGTCCAGATGATCAAGGACAGGACACCGAGCACGGTGTTTGGAGTAGGCGTGCCGCCGGTCAGGGCGAACACTGTCTTCAACGTATAGAGCGGGCTCGTTCCGATGTCGCCGAAGACGACGCCGAGGGCGGCTATGCCGAGCGGGGCGAGTTTTGCGCCGCGCGCGGATTGGATGGGCTGGTCTGTGGTCATGTAAAGGCCGTGGCGGGGTTGCAATGGCTAAATAGATGTCTTCGTCGATTTTACGACCGAAATTTTCGGTTTCTGCGGTGGGAACAGGCGCTGCGGCGCTCCCCGGCTCAATATCCGCCGACGTGGGTGCGTTCGGCATGTTGATGCTGCCTATGCTTTACTCCCATGGCGCAATTGTGTACGCAATCCCGGCGACAGGGCCCAGTGAAAGGGCCATTATGACGGCGCAATGTCGCGGACGCCCAGTCATTCTTGGGGCTGCCCGCATCCGCTCATTGATCATTCGCATTCTGGCGGGCCGGTGTCGGGCCAGCCCATCGGCGCGGCATTGGCGCGCGCAGCACCGGCGGCCGAACTGCCCCGACCGTCGATCCGATCGGTACTGACGCGCAGAAGAATTGCGCATAGAAAGAGTTGAAAGACGAAGTGCGATGGCGAATGTCGTGGTTGTCGGCGCTCAATGGGGCGACGAGGGAAAGGGAAAGATCGTCGATTGGCTCTCGCTCGAAGCGGATGTGGTCGTGCGCTTCCAGGGCGGCCACAATGCCGGTCATACGCTCGTCATCGGCAATCAGATATTCAAGCTCGCCCTTTTGCCTTCCGGCATTGTGCGGCCGGGCAAGCTTTCGGTGATTGGCAATGGCGTCGTCCTCGACCCTTATCATCTCGTCGAAGAGATCGCCAAACTCGAGGCCCAGGGCGTGGCGATTTCACCGGCCAATCTCAAAATCGCCGAAAATGTCACGCTGATCCTGTCGCTGCATCGCGAGCTCGATGCGCATCGCGAGGAGGCGATCACCGATGGGACCAAGATCGGCACGACGAAGCGTGGCATTGGGCCGGCCTATGAGGACAAGGTGGGCCGCCGCGCGATCCGGCTCATGGACCTTTGCGAGCCGGACGCGCTCGATGAAAAGATTGCCCGCCTGCTCGCCCATCACGAGCCTTTGCGCCGCGGCCTCGGGCTGGAGCCGATCGCAGCATCCGCCATTCATGACGAACTGATGGCGATCGCGCCGAAAGTCCTGCCGTTCATGGATGCGACCTGGGATCTTCTCGAAACCCTGCGGCGCGACGGCAAGCGCATCCTCTTCGAGGGCGCGCAAGGCGCGATGCTCGATGTCGATCACGGCACCTATCCTTTCGTCACCTCATCGAATACGGTCGCTGCCAATGCGGCGACAGGCTCAGGTCTCGGTCCCAAGGCTGTCGGCTATGTGCTCGGCATAGCCAAGGCCTATACGACACGCGTCGGCGGTGGACCATTCCCGACCGAACTCACAGATGACATCGGGCAATTGATCGGCGACAAAGGCCATGAATATGGCGTCAATACCGGCCGCCGGCGGCGCTGCGGCTGGTTCGATGCGGTTCTCGTCCGACAAGCGGTAAAGACCTCGGGCATCGACGGGATCGCGTTGACCAAGCTTGATATTCTCGATGGTTTCGAAGAAATTAAAATCTGTGTCGGCTATCGTCTCGATGGGGCACTTCTCGATCGCATGCCGGCGAGTCAGGCGGCGCAATCCTGGGTCGAGCCGATCTATGAAGTGTTCCCCGGCTGGCAGCAAACGACGCAAGGGGCAAGATCCTGGGTCGATCTTCCGGCACAGGCGATCAAATATGTACGCCGCATCGAGGAGTTGATCGAGGCCCCCGTTGCGCTGCTCTCGACGAGCCCCGAGCGCGAGGATACGATCCTGGTTCATAATCCTTTTCGTGATCGTTAGAGCATGTCTTGATGAAGTTGGCGGACTTTTTCGAGAAGGACGTGTTCTCAGTTTTTGAAACGGAGCCGATTTCTTCCGTTGCATGAATTGATCGAGCGATCGAGCGCATCATGCAACGGGATCGGTGCAAGGCCCGCCGCCAGTTGACGGATGGGTCGGGGAATGCTCTGAACGCAAAATGGCTGAATATTACCCGCTGCTTGCGAAGGCCGTTGCCGGCCTGCCGAATGCCACGCCGGAGATGCGGCGTGCGGTTTATGAGCGCGCGCGCAAGGCGCTGCTCGGGCAATTGAACAGTCTGGATCCGCCGCTTGCGGAGACCGATGTTGCGCGCGAGACCGAGGCTCTGGACGGTGCGGTTGCGCGTCTCGAGGCCGAATTGACCGCGCTCAATGGCCATGCTGCCGAAAAGCCGCAGGCCGCTCCGCCCGCCATGCCGGCGCCGAAGGCACCGGCACGCGCCGCACCGCCGCCCATTTCACCCACATCCCGCACAACCATGCCGCCACGGCGAGAGGCCGGACCGATGTCGGCACAAGGTGTACCGCCGCCGGCCCCGATGCCGCCTCGGCCAATGCCACCTGGGCCAATGCCATCGTCTCCTTTGCCGCCCACGGCAAAGCTCGCGGCGCGTCAAAATCCAGCACAGTTCGCAGAGGAAGACAGCCACGCGCATCAAGAGACCCGCCCCGTAAGGATGTCGGAATGGCCGGCCCAAAAGACCAATGCGGCCACGGCAAGGGCCGCGGATGCCGAAACGCAGGATGGTCCTGGAGCCGAACCGGTCGAGACCTTCGATGATGAGGCTTTTGCTGATTTGCAGAAGCCGCGGGTCGAGGGCTTGCGTCTTTATGCGCCGCAGCGGCCAGTCGCCGATGAAGCCCGCAGCAGCTTTCGGCTTTGGATCGTTGGCGGTGTCGTGGCACTCGTCGTTGTCATCGTCGCGGCGCTCGCGATCATATTGCGCGATCGGCCGGACGAACTCGCTAAATTGAAGCCGGCGGCAACGGCCCTGGTGGAAAAGGGCGGCAAGATCGTCGAACGGATTGGCGGCAGCCCCAAGCAACAAGAGGACAAGCCGCCGGCTGTGCCGGCAACCCCGGCGCCGAAGCCCGGTGACGCAGGCCAGACGGTTCCCGTCGCGCACCGGGCCGCCTTGCTCGTCGAGGCGCCGGATGAGCCAAACAAGGTCAAGACTTATGTGGGCACAGTCGTCTGGCGGCTCGACAATGTCAGCAGCGGTGCCGGCCAGCCACTCGGTACCGCGGTCCATGCCGACATCGACATTCCCGGCGACAAATTGAAGGTCGCCCTCACTCTGCAAAAGAATACAGATCCGAGCCTGCCTGTTTCGCACACGATGACGATCATCTTCACCGTTCAGCCGGGCAGCGCCACCGGTGGCATCAAGCAGATCAGTGTGCCGCAATTGCGCCAGGATGATGTGCCGACAGGCGAGGCGCTGATCGGCGTTCCGGTGCCGATCATGGAAAACTCCTTCCTCATCGGCTTGAGCCGCGGCGCCGCCGAGGCGACCAATCTCGACTTGATGAAGCAGCGCGCTTGGTTCGATGTTCCGTTTCTCCTTGGCTCTGGCCGGATCGCCAAACTGACTTTTGAAAAGGGCACCGCTGGGACGCGCGCGATCGACGATGCGATTGCCGCATGGCAGGCGCCATAGGTGGAGCGAATGACCGATGCATGACGGTATGATGCAGGGTGTTGTCGGCCCTGTGTGGATCGCCGCCGCGCCACGGCAATTCTTTCATGCGTCCTATCTCTTTCATGCGTCCTATCAATGCATGTCGATTTGACGGGCGAGCAGCCATAAGGCGGCCGACAAGGGCGCAAGACCGGTCGAAAGCGCGACGGCACTCGAAGCAATCGTCTGACCTGCCTTATATTGATTTGCCAAAATGTAAGAATTGATCTTGCTCGGCATGGCGGCGAAGCCGGCGACACTGATTCTTCGCGGCCAAGACGAAACAGCCGTTCGGCTCGTAGCATAGCCGTAGCCCAGACCGCGGCCGCTGCGGCGAAATAGGCGGTCCAATAGCCCCAGGTTGCACTTCCGGCCTCGTCGTTTGCGCATTAGCTCGGAAAATCAATACTGGTCGCCCGATGACCGTGACGAATTGTGATAGGACTTCATCGCCGCGTGGGTCTATGAGCCGCAAAGCGCCAGCACCGAATTGCAGGCCCATCGGGCCGAAAATTGGCAAAATTATATTGAACAAACCGATCATACGGCTAGCTTCCAGCCGCTGATTCGGAGTGAGATATGTCCATCATGGAAAAAGCCGCGTTTCAGTCGCATCCGCCGACGGCCGTTGGCCGCGTCATATCAGTGCCGCGAAAGAAGCCACGCATGCTCAGGATATTCACTCTTCTTCTCAGCCTTTTCATTTTGGTCGTCGCGCCGGCCTTGGCGCAGGAGCCAGTCGATGCGACCAAGATCCGCCGCGTCTTCGATGTCACCCGTGACGGCAACAAGATCGGAACCACCATCATCGACATCGACAAGGCGGGCGATACGACGACCGTCAAATTCACGACTCATATTTCGGTCGTGGTCCTGTTCGTCGAGGCTTATCGCTACGAAGCTTCGTCCACCGAGTTTTGGAAAGCCGGCCACTTCGTCTCATACAAATCGCGCACCAACGACAATGGGACGAAACACAGCGTCTCGGCAATGGCCGTCGCCGACAAGTTCAGTATGACGGTCGACGGAGTGGGCCGAGACCTGCCGCAGATCATCCTTCCAGCGACGCTATGGAATAAAGACTTTGTCGACGCCACCCAGCTCTTTGATTCGGAGAAAGGCGCAATTCTCTCGATCAATGTGAAGGATCTCGGCGACGAGGTGATCCAACTGAATGGCGCCAACATTAATGCGCATCACTATAAAATCACGGGCGATTTCCCGCGCGATATTTGGCTTGATGGCGACGTTCCGGTGCGGATCAAATTGCTGGGCTCCGACCATTCGACGATCCTCTCCGATCTGCGAGGCTGAGCATGTGCCGGAAAAGTCGCGCGGCTTTTCCGCTCAGGACATGGGAGATGCCGGACGCAGCATGCGCGCGTGTTCGGGTGAGCCATACGATTGGGTCAGCCGCTATGCCTGATGGGTCATCCACCAGCGCTGCCGCGATCCTGCTGTCGCTATCGGCCCTTGCCGGCAAGCGAAGCGCTTCTATCTAAGATTGGGACGAAGCTGCCGGCAATGCAGCTTTGCCTTCACGCTTGCGGAGGCATGACGCGATGGCCTTTGCGGATCAGGACATGGCGGGCGGCGCGGCGGCCGAGCCGACACGACGGGATTTTCTTTATCTTGCGACAAGTGCCATGGGGCTCGTCGCCGCGGGCGCGACCATGATCCCGCTGATCGACCAGATGAGTCCCGACGCTTCGACATTAGCGGCCGGCGGTCCGGTCGATGTCGATCTGGCAAAGCTTGCCCCCGGCCAAAACATCATCGTGCGCTGGCGGGCGCATCCGGTCTTCATTCTCAAACGTCCCGAGAAATTGCTTGAAACGCTGCGGAGCCCGGCCCTCGTCACGCTGCTTTCCGATCCCGATTCAAAGCAGCATCAGCAGCCGCCTTATGCACAAAACTGGCATCGCTCCATCAAGCCGGAATTCCTTACTGTCGTCGGCATTTGCACCCATCTGGGCTGTATCCCGCAGGCGTTTCCGCAAGCGAGCGCCACGACGCCGACCGCCAATTGGCCGGGCGGCTATTTCTGCGCTTGCCATGGCTCGAAATATGATCTTGCCGGCCGCGTCTACAAAGGCGTGCCGGCGCCTTTAAATCTGCCGGTGCCTCCCTATCGGTTCTTGAGCGATAATGTTCTGCGGATCGGCGAAAATCCGCCCGGCGTCAGCTTCGACATCAATTCCGTCGAGCAGCTTTGAAGCGAGTCGGTTCTGCGTCATTTCGCAGCGCGTTGGAACGCGAACCGTAAGCCGACGTTGGGGTGACGGCGACCCTGGGGCCGGACCGGCGGTTCGCGCTTTATTTGCCGGCCCGAGTCAATTAACCTGATAATTTGCCGCGCCCACCTCGATGGGGCGCGGCGGAATGCTTTGACAGGGCGCGTGTGGGGCTTTCGCTGCGAGGCGGCGGCCGTTGAAGGCGATGTCTTCTGGTCAAGGAGGTCAGAATGGGATTGATAGAATTGATTCTCACTGTGTGCAGCCTGGCGCATCCGGGCCAGTGCGACGATCGGCATCTGCAATTCGTCTCCCAGGAATCGTTGCGGGCATGTATGTCCAATGCGCAGCCTTATATGGCACAATGGTCGAACGACCATCCGGGCGTTCAGATCGTGAAATGGCGCTGCGCCTATCCTGGCAAGGAGCAGCAGTCGCTCTGAGCCGCTTGTGGAGCCTGACGTCGCCCGATGCAGCATAAACGCGATCAGCTTGTCGGTCAGCTCGTCGGTCTCTTGGGCCAGCGTTCCTTGGTCATGGGCATTTTGAACGTGACCCCGGATTCCTTTTCCGATGGCGGCAAGTTCCAGTCGCAGGAGGCGGCCTTGGCGCAGGCCAAGCAACTCGTCGCGGAAGGGGCGGATGTGATTGATGTCGGAGCCGAGTCAACGCGGCCTGGCCACACGCCTGTGCCGGAAGACATTGAACTCGCCCGGCTCGCGCCGATCCTCCCCGCTCTCGCGCAAGCAATCGACAAGCCGATCTCCATCGACACGTCCAAGGCGGCTGTCGCGCGCTATGCGATTTCTGTTGGTGTCGCCGTCGTCAATGATGTGTGGGGCCTGCAGAAAGATCCTGCCATGGCCGATACGGTAGCGGAAGGCGGCGCGGCCGTCGTCATCATGCATAATCGCGATGGCGTCGATCCCGATCTCGATGTTTTGGGCGATATGCGGCGCTTCTTCGACCGTTCTCTGGCACTTGCCGACAAGGCCGGCATACCGCATCGCCACATCATCCTCGATCCCGGTATCGGCTTCGGCAAGACGAAGGATCAAAATCTTTTCGTCCTCAATCGGCTCGACTATTTCCTCGATTACGACCTGCCGCTGCTTGTCGGCATCTCGCGCAAATCCTTGCTCGGCGCCATGGTCGGCGCCGAGGTCGAATCCCGTCGCGTCGCCACGCTCGCGGCCAATCTTGCCGCCGCCGCGCATGGCGCTTCGATTTTTCGTGTCCATGACGCGGCCGAGCATGTCGCCGCCTTCAGGGTCTTCGATGCCATCGCACGCGCCTGATCCGGATGGCAAAGTCGAGATCGGCCTCGGTCTCGGCAGCAATATCGGTGACAAGCCCGCAAATATAAGAAACGCGCTGGCGCTTCTCGAAGCACGCGGCATCGCTGCGCTCACCGCCATCTCGTCGATCTATCGAACGGCGCCCTGGGGCTATCTCGAGCAGGAGAGTTTCGCCAATGCCTGCGCGCTGGCGCGAACCTCTCTCGATCCTGCCGCTTTGCTCGCTGTGGTGAAAGCAATCGAGGCCGATATGGGCCGCGAAGAGACGATTCGCTGGGGCCCGCGGCTCATCGATATCGATATACTCTTTTATGGTGATGCCCCGCTTGCGACGGAGGATCTCGTCCTGCCGCATAAGGAGCTGTTCCACCGCGCCTTCGTCCTCGTGCCTTTGGCGGAGATCGCGCCCGGTTTGAAACTTGGGGGCCGCTCCATTGCCGAAGCCGCCGCCGCGCATGCAGGCGCGGCGATCGAGAAATGGGACAGCGGATCGCAATAGAGCGGGATGAGGAAAAGTGGGAACCGGTTTTCCGGGCGCAATCAAGTTTATGCAGATTGCGCAAGCTTATCTGCATATCCCGCTCTAAACTTTTGGAATCGATCACGTTCATGATTTTGGATTGCTTCAATCCAAAATCATCGTGATCTAATGTGACCACGCGGCGCGTCGCGCGGACATGAGAGGCTATTAACAGTTTGAACCTGGGCTTCTAGAGCGGGAGAGGTTAAGTCAATGGGCGAAATGATCAAGCTCACGACCAAGGATGGCGCGACGATCGGCGCCTATAAAGCCGAGCCTGCCAATAAGCCGCGCGGCGGCATCGTCGTCCTGCAGGAGATTTTTGGCGTCAACCACCATATCCGCAAAGTCGCCGACGGCTTTGCCACGGCGGGCTATCTTGCCATTGCGCCGGCGCTCTTCGATCGCGTCGCGCCGGGCGTCGAGCTCGGCTATGAGCAAGACGATATCAAGCGGGGGATAGAGATCCGCGCCGGCACCAAGCTCGATGATACGCTCGCCGATATCGAGGCCGCGGTCGCCGTCGCGGCACAGGCGGGCAGGGTCGGTGTCGTCGGCTATTGCTGGGGCGGCACGCTCGCTTATGCCGCCGCAGTGCATCTGCCGGGCCTTGCCGCTGCCGTGGCCTATTACGGTTCCGGCATCGCCGCCATGCGGCGGGAGACGCTTTTGGCGCCGGTCGAATTCCATTTCGGCGAGCGCGACAAGAGCATTCCGCCGGAAGATGTCGAGAAGATCCGCGCCGCCCATCCCGACAGCGCGCTCCATATCTATCCGGCCGATCATGGCTTCAGCTGTGACGAGCGGTCGAGCTATGACGAGGCGAGCGCGGCGCTTGCGCGAAGCCGCACGCTCGAATTTTTTGCGCGCCATGTGGGATAGGGCAGCGCTGTAATTTTTCGGTTTAAGCCAGTGTGGCGAAGCTGCCGGATGGGGTTCCGTTACGTTGTGCTCCCCACCCGACCGGCTTCGCCGGCCACCCTCCCCTAAAGGGGAGGGATCGTCGCCCTTAAATCCGCCTTTGCCCTGAGCGCGGTCGAAGAAAGCGATGACCGCGGTCCGTGCAGAAAAATAAAGGCCGGCGGTTTGGCCATTGCGAAGGCGCGGCCGCAATTCTCGTCATAGCGGTAACGGCTGAGGAGCACGCCGGCCGGCGAATGAATTGCCGCGAGCGTTGCACCTGGCCGGTCGATGACGGCGATGGGCACCAGAGCGGCAATATCGCGCCAGCGCTTCCATTGATGAAAACTGGCGAGATTGTCGGCGCCCATGATCCAGACGAAATCAACGCCCGGGCAGCGCTGCGTCAAATAGGCGATCGTCTCATAAGTGTAGCGCGTGCCGATCGCAGCTTCGATGCCGCTGACGGCAATGCGCGGATGTTGAGCGAGCTGGCGCACCGCTGCGAGCCGCGTCGCGAGCGGCGGCAGATGATGCGTGTCCTTCAGTGGATTGCCCGGGCTGACCAGCCACCAGAGCCAGTCAAGCCCGAGCCGGCGCAGCGCGAGGAGGCTCGCGGCGCGATGGCCCTCATGCGGCGGATTGAAACTGCCGCCGAAGAGGCCGATCTTGAGCCCCGGCGCAGAGGGCGGCAGTTTGAACGGGGCGATGACGGTCACGCAGTTCTCACGGCCGAATCTGACCCGTGCCATGCACGCGATATTTGAACGACGTGAGCTGCTCAAGGGCCACAGGCCCACGCGCGTGCATCCGCCCTGTCGCTATGCCGATCTCGGCGCCGAAGCCGAATTCGCCGCCATCGGCGAATTGCGTCGACGCATTATGGAGCACGATCGCCAAATCGACTTCGCGCAGAAAGCGCTCCGCCGCCGCAGCATTTTCCGTCACGATGCAATCGGTGTGATGCGAGCCATAGCTCTCGATATGGGCGATGGCGCCGTCGAGCCCGTCGACCACGCGCACGGCGATGATCGCGTCGAGATATTCGGTTGCCCAATCCTCTTCCGTCGCTGGGCTCACGCGCGCGTCGATGGCCTGTGTGGCGGCATCGCCGTGGACAGCGCAGCCTTCATCGAGCAGCATTTTTACGAGCGGGGCGAGATAGGTTGCCGCGCAGGCGCGATCGACCAGCAAAGTCTCCGCTGCGCCGCAAATTCCTGTCCGCCGCAGCTTCGAATTGCGCACGATGCTCAGCGCCTTGGCGAGATCGGCGTCGCGATCGACATAGACATGGTTGACGCCTTCGAGATGGGCGAAGACCGGCACGCGCGCCTCCGCCTGCACGCGGGCGACGAGGCTCTTGCCGCCGCGCGGCACGATGACATCGAGATTGCCGCCCAGTCCCGCGAGCATTTCGCCGACCGCGGCGCGGTCCTTCACCGGCACAAGCGCGATCGCTGCTTCCGGCAGGCCCGCTGCCTGCAAGCCCTCGACGAGACATTGATGAATGACGGAGACGGAGTAAAAACTCTCCGAGCCGCCGCGCAAGATCACGGCATTGCCGGCCTTGAGGCAGAGCGCACCGGCATCGGCCGCTACCGCCGGGCGGCTTTCGAAGATCACGCCGATGACGCCGAGCGGTGTCGCCACACGTTCGATGACGAGGCCGTTCGGACGTTCGAAGCGGGCCAGAAGGCGGCCGACGGGATCGGGCAAAGCGGCAATGTCTTCGAGGCCTTTGGCCATGGCCTCGATGCGCTTTTCATCGAGCGCCAGACGATCGAGAAAGGCTTGCGTCGTGCCCTTGCCTGCCGCCTCAGCCATGTCGCGCGCATTGGCGGCAAGAATGTCGCCTGCATGTTCGCGAATTTTTTGCGCCGCGCCGCGGAGCGCTTTGTTCTTCGCCTCCGTCGAAGCGAGCGACAGCGCATGCGCGGCCTGGCGCGCGGCACGGCCGAGGGCGGCCATGACGGCCGGGATGTCGTCGCTTGAGCCGACGAGTTTGAGATTTTCCATTCTTGATCCGGACACTGCTTTCCAAGCGCGATCTTGCCTTGGTGGCAATAAAAATACTACGACACATGTGCCGGGCGAGACCAGCCCCTTGGCGAGCGCATCTTTCAACCTGAACCAGTCCGGGTGAAGGCTTTTCCGGCAGCTCGCTTGCCGGGTCAGCCAGGCTTCCCCATTTGACTTGGCGACCACATCGTCTCACATCATCAACTTCAGCTGCACTACGGGCAGGTTTACATGCATCTCGTCGTCACGCTCATTTTCACCGCCATCATCCTTTCCGGCCTGCTCGAGATCTATCTGGAGCGCCGGCAGCTCGCTTCTGTCGCCGCGCATAAGGACCAGGTTCCCGCCGCTTTCATGAGCCAGCTCACGCTCGATGAGCATCGCCGTGCAGCGGATTATACCTCGGCGCGCACCAGGCTCACCATGGCGGAAAAGGCCTTCGGCACGATCATTGCCATGCTGTGGCTCGCTGTCTTTCTTGCGCCTGCTTACGATCTCGTGGCGCGGATCGTCGCGCCTGGACTCTCGCGCAGCGTCGCGATCGTGGTCTTCATCGCGGCGATCTTCTATGTCCTCGAGCTGCCCTTTACGATCGTCCGCAGCTTCTGGCTCGAAGCCAAATTCGGCTTCAACCGCATGACGCCCGGCATGTTTGTCCGCGATCAGGTCAAGGGCGTGGCGCTTCAGCTCGTCTTTGCGGTTCCTTTGCTTTACGGCTTCTTCGCCTTGCAGCACGCGATCCCCAATCTCTGGTGGCTTCTCGGCTGGGCCGGTTTCATGATCGTGATGCTGGCGATGATGATCATCTATCCCAGCTTCATCGCGCCGCTCTTCAATAAATTCACGCCCATGCCGGACACGCCTTTGAAAGCGCATATCGAAGCGCTGCTCGGCAAATGCGGCTTCCAATCCAAAGGCCTTTTCGTCATGGATGCGTCGACACGCTCGACCCATGGCAATGCCTATTTCTCCGGCCTCGGCAAGGCCAAGCGCATCGTCTTCTTCGACACGCTTTTGCAAAAGCATAGCGAGGAGGAGATCCTGTCAATTCTCGCGCATGAACTCGGCCATTATAAATTCGGCCATATCACCCAGCGTATCGTCGAGGCGGCGGCGCTGACCTTTCTTGCTTTTGCGGTTCTGCATTGGGCTTTCGCGGGCGGCTTGGCAAAAGCCTTCGGCCTGCCCGACGATCCGGGCCTCGTCTTAGTGATCGTGCTGTTTGCGATGGGGCCGGTCGCGCAGCTCTTGTCGCCGCTCACCAATTTTCTGTCGCGGCGCGCCGAATTCCAGGCCGATGGATTTGCGAAATCCATGCTCGGCCCGCGACCCCATGATCAGCGCGCTGACAAAACTCTCGCGTGACAATCTTGCGACCTTGACGCCGGATTGGCTTTATACGCTCTTCTATTATTCGCATCCGCCGATCCCGGAGCGGATCGCGCATTTAGAGAGTGCGTGAGGGGGTGTCGCCGCGGTCGATTGAACGCGTTGAGAAGAGCCGGGGTCCCGAAAATCTCCGAAAGGCATCCGCCTGGGCGGGGTCCGGCGGGAGCGGGCTTGTTTTGGCGCGGCGATCGGTCTAGCGTTTCGTCTGCGTTGACCGGCAGCCGAGGCTTATTTGCAGTCTGACATTATATTGAAAGCCGGCCAAAAATATGTGAAAGGCGACCGCTCGGTCTCGGAGAGACCGCAGGGTACGTCACTTGTTAACAAAGCGGATTGGCATTTCATGCAGGCTGATCGGAAGACCGCGCCTTCTTTTTTTAAAGCCGCACTCGCGCGCCTCTATGCGTTTTTCGTCCGACAGCAGAATGCGGCCTGGCTCGTCGCCACAAGCCATTGGATCGAGCGCAACATCATGGTCAAGCGGCGGCAGAGGCGCTGCCAAATGGATCACATCAAGGCGGATCTCGCCAACAGCGATGCCGAGACCTATCTCAAGAGCCATTTCTGCCCAAAGCCCTTCACCACATTGGAGACGACGCATCAGGGTCTCGCCTATATGTGCTGTCCCATCTGGCTGCCGACGCCGATCGGCAGGCTCGATGCCGATCCGGATGAAATATGGTCCGGCCCGACGGCGCAAAAGATCCGCGAGTCGATCATCGACGGGTCCTACCGCTATTGCAGCCGTGTCCATTGCAGCGCAATCACCAATCGCGCTCTGCCAGCGCGCAACTCGCTAGAGGCGCAGGACATTCTGAACGACTTTACAACGCCGGGACAAAAAATCCCGTCCCCTAAGCATGTCGTGCTTTCGCATGATAAATCCTGCAATCTCTCTTGCCCGTCCTGCCGCGCCGCCATGGTCGTGCTCGACAAAGCGCGGCAAGAAAAGCTCGATGCGCTCATCGAGCGGGTGATCGTGCCGCTGCTGCGCGGCGCCGAAAGCGTCAATATCACCGGCTCCGGCGATCCTTTCGGCAGCAATCATTTCCGCAATCTCATCAAGCGCATCACCAATGCCCAGAAAGCTTCTGCTGGAAAATCTTCTCCGCAAGAATTTCCGCATCTGAAGATCGATCTTCATACCAACGGGCAATTGTGGGACGAGCGCGCCTGGAAGGAGCTTGGCCTTTCCGGCCGCGTGCGCGGCGCGCATATCTCGATCGATGCGGCCAAGCCCGAGACTTACGCCTTTGCCCGGCGCGGCGGCAGTTTCGAGCGTCTGTTGAAAAATCTGGAATTCATCAGAGAATTGCGGCGCTCCGGCGAGATCGCACAGCTCGCATTCTCGATGGTGGTCCAGAGCCGCAATTTTCGCGAAATCCCGGACTTCATTCAACTCGGCGCGGATTATGCTGCCGACACGGTCTTATTCGAGATGATCCGCAAGCGCGACATCTTCAGCGGCGACGAGTATAAAGAGGCCTTCATCGGCAGTCCGGCGCATCCGGATTATGAAGAGTTTGTCACGCTTCTGCGGCGGCGGGATTTTGCCGTTGCGCGGCCCGGAGGGCCGAATGTCCATATGGGCAATGTGCTGGACTATGTGCGCCGCGCGAGCCCGCAGATGCTGGATGACGCGGAGTTTCGCAACGCGGCGGAGTAGGGGCGCTTTCCCGGACGCATGAAGCGCAGCGGAATGCGATCCGGGAACCAGCGCAAAATATCCGCCGAAGGCGGCTTTATCGATAATCCCTTGCTAAAAAGCGCTTCGCAACATTATTGCGCTGGTTCCCTTATGCCATTGCGCTGTGGGCCTTTGGCCCTCGTGTCAGGGCTCCGGGAAAGCACCGGCCTCAATCCCCAGCGAGCATCATATCGTCTCTGTGAATGATCTCGGCTTTTGCCGGCAGGCCGAGCAGAGTTTCAATGTCGCGCGAATTGCGCCCGCGATTTGCACCGCATCACCCGCATCATAAGCCACGAATTCTGGCCGATCTCGGCGCCATGCGCGTCGCTGCCCTCGTCGTGGCCGCGACATAGATGAAGCCTTCAGTCTAGACCAGCCACGACGACCAGGTGTTTAACCTCGCCATGTAAGAACGCCTGTAAAAATGCGTTGTAGTTCTTGAACGACACGCATCCGTTGGAAGCGCCATACGGGCCGAGCATGTAACTATGCGCGAGGAGGCCAGCCCGCCCATAGACGTCGCCGTTGCCGACGGGGATAAGGCGCAACGCCTGGACCCCATGGAAAAGCTGCTCCCGCGGCTCGAGCTCATAGACATTGGGTGGCGTGGCTCCGCGCATTCTTTCGTTGACGTGACGCGGATCGTCCATCCTGTCGCCCAGCCCCGAGTGCGCTTCCAATCTCGTTCCATCGGGCATGTAGACGGTATGCGCGGCGATATTATACACGGCGGTATGTTGATCGTAGGGCGGCGTCGGGCCGGATGTGATCCTTCGCGCATTGCCAAGAGTGCCGTCTTCCGGAGCGGCATAGGCGAGGACCGGCCCCGAGGGCTGTGGCTTGCCGAAAAGCTTCTCGAAAAAGCTGCGATGATCGGACGAAGTGGCTGGGAGAACGGTCGTTCTGTTCTGCTGCGCTAACCGGCGGGCGAACGCGCGGACCCCGCTATGGCTCGCCGGCACTCCAAGCTCGGTGGGGCGCGGCGTCGGCAGCGGTACGCTCTCGACCTCCGCCAACCCAAACTCGGAGGGGCGCGGCGTTGGCAATGGTGCGTTCTGATCGAGTTCGGAAACTTCCGGCAACGGCGCGACGTTTTCCGGTTCTCCGATTGCCGCGGAGGGGGCGGGCGGAATTGCCGCAAAGTTCGATCCGAGCGGCGCGCTTTGCGCAAACGGAACCGGGGTGAGACCCAAGGAATATGTAGGGTCGAACAGCGCCCCATAGGGATTCGAGGCTACGCTGCGGCGGGCGTGGCGCAGCGGCGTTAGCACGGGCGCAAGGACCATGCGGGCGCGACGGAGGGGGGTTAGCACGGGTGCGAGGACCACGCGGGCGACCGGGGGTCGCACTGCGGGTCCGGCCGCTGGCGCTCCATCGACACCAGGGACGGCGTCGGGACGGCCGTAGAGCAGCCAGGCGCCCAGCAAGGCGCCGAAGGTGAGAGCGAGAGCGCCTGGAACAGTCTGCGAAAAGATTTTCCGAGATAAACGATCCCGATCGAATGGAACGAAATCATATGGGGTACCGATCTCGTATGTCATTCGCCCCTTCCGGAATGTTTCCGTTTCGCAAGCCTTGCGGCTTGACCAAGCTTCAGCATTGCGGCCGCCACAAGGCGTTCGACCGCGCGAGCTGTATTGGGAGCGTCTCACTGCCGTCCGGACGAGAAGCTCCGCAGCCTTGCTGGAGCTTCATTGAGGCCAATTTTAGTTAATTGCCGATTAAAGTGGTCATTTTCGACATGGCATGATCACGAGCCGACAGGCAGGTGATGGGCAAAGTGGCCAAATCCACCTCAATCCCCCGCTAAGACATATTATCCCGATGAATGATCTCGGCTTTTCCCGGCAGGCCCGCGCGACGCAACCGGCTGCCGATGCGGAGCGCCTAGAAAAGCCCGAAAAACTTCTTGTCGCTTGGCGCGCCGCCGCCATCATTGGGGATCGGTGCCGGCGGCAGCACTTCACTGTCGTCGTTGCGGCGCCAGCCAATGCCGGGAAGGCTGCGCGCCTGGCCGGCCGCATGGATCGGCAAAGGCGCATCACGTGCGGCCGGCTGCGCCGCCGGCCCGCCGAAGGGAAGGCCGAAGAAGCCCCCAGCATTATTCGCCATGGGCATATTGGCGGGCGGCTCGCGCCAATTGCCATAAGGCAGGCTTTCCGGCGGCAGACCTTCATGGGCCGCCGTCATGAATTTCGACCAGATCTCGACCGGCAAATTGCCGCCTGAGGCTTTTTTCGTCGGCGAATTATCGTCATTGCCGAGCCAGACGCCGGCCACGAGATGGCTCGTATAGCCGACGAACCAGGCATCGCGAAACTCCTGACTCGTGCCGGTCTTGCCGGCCGCTTGCCAGCCCGCCGGCAATTGCGCCTTATGCGCCGTCCCGATCGCCAGGGTCTGCTCCATCATACTATTCATCATCGCCACATATTGCGGCTCGATGACGCGGCCATTGTCTATAGGCCTGCGCTGATAGAGGAGCCTGCCGCCGGCGCTGCGGACCTTGATGATCACATAAGGCTGCACGCCAATCCCACCATTGGCGAAAGGCGCATAGCCGGTGACCAATTCGAGCGGCGTGACCTCGGATGTGCCGAGCGCGATCGAGGCATTCGACTGCAGTTCCGAAGTGATGCCGAGGCGGTGCGCGGTTTTGATGATGGCGGCGGGGCCCACTTCGAGGCCGAGCCGCACGGCGACCGTGTTGAGCGACAAGGCGAGCGCCTTGGTCAAAGTGACCGGCCCGAAATATTCGCGCGAATAATTTTCCGGCCGCCAGCCTCTGACATTGATCGGCGCATCCTCGCGCAGGCTGTCGGGCGTCAGGCCGCGTTCGAGCGCTGTGAGATAGACGAAAGGCTTGAAAGCGGAGCCCGGCTGGCGCTTCGCCGCTATGGCGCGGTTGAACTGGCTGTCGGCATAATTGCGCCCGCCGATAAGCGCGCGGACCGCGCCATCGGGGTCGATCGCGACGATCGCACCTTGGCTTACGCCATAGCGCGCAGCTTTGGCGTCGAGCACTTCGGTCAGGGCTTTTTCCGCAGCTCTCTGAAGCGGTGCGTTCAAGGTCGTCGTAACAACAATGTCCGCGTCGATCGCGCCGACCGTATCGTCGAGCTGATCCATGACATAATCGGCGGCGTAATTGACCGAGTCATTGCCTTTTTCATGCACGGCATAGGCCGGATGCGCCAAGGCGAGCTTGGCCATCGACTCGGTAATATAGCCTTCTTGGGCCATCGCGATGACGACTTGTTCCGCGCGTTCGACTGCCGCATCAAGATTGCGGTTCGGCGCCAGCCGTGTCGGCGCCTTCATCAGGCCGGCGAGCATGGCCGCCTCCGCAAGGCTGACATAGCGGGCGCTGTGGCCGAAATATTTTTGTGCCGCGGCTTCGACGCCGAAGGCGCCGGAACCGAAATAGACGCGGTTCAGATAAAGTTCGAGAATCTGATCCTTGCTGAATTTATGTTCGAGCCAGACCGCGAGAACGGCCTCCTGAATCTTGCGCGAGAGCGTGCGCTCTTGCGTCAGAAACAGATTTTTGGCGAGCTGCTGGGTCAAGGTGGAACCGCCCTGCATGCTGCCGCGCCCGGTCATATTGCTCGCGAGCGCGCGGAGAATACCGAGCGGATCGATGCCCCAATGTTCGTAGAAGCGGCGATCTTCGATAGCGATGAAGGCCTTCGGCAGATAGGGCGGCAGCTCGGCGAGATGGATCGTCGCCCCGCCCGTATCGCCGCGATTGGCGAGCAAAGCGCCATTCTCGCTGACGATCGCTATATTCGGTGGCCGTTTGGGGACGGCAAGTTGATCGATCGGCGGCAATTGCGCCGCCTCATAGGCGACGAGAACCGCACCGCCGACGCAAGCCCAGACGCCGAGGGTAAAAGCCCAATAGAACAGGCGGCCGAAGACAGAGCGCCGGGCCCGCTTCCTTTTGCGCTTCGGCCGAGCCGGCTTACGCGGCTCGTCGCCGCCGCCGAGGTCGAAAGACGGGCCGAATGTCGGTTCGCGCCGCTCGCCGCTCCAGCCTTTTGCCATTGTGCCGCGCCGTCCCTGCGGGAACTTTCGGGCCAAGGCCCGCATCGGCTCCAAGCCCTCGGTCGCGCCGCGCGATCGATCATGTCGCCTTGGAGGCCGAGCTTAAATCTGCCCGCTTAAGGCCGCGTAAAGCACCGGCCCCGCGGCGGCGGCATGGGGCTGGCCGCGCCGCCGGAGAATACGGCATTCCGATCCGGCGTTTTGCCGGCCGTCCGGGCAGCTTTTGCGAAAAGCTGGGCATTGCCAGGTCCTTGCCATTTGCGGCGCTTGCGATTTAACCATAGCCGAGCCAAAGTCGCGCCCCCTGGCAATTCGCCATTCCGGCGGCAGGCCGGGCTCGATCGGCAAGATCCGGATAGGCTATGCAAGTCACTCTCGAAAGAAGCGCCCTGTTGAAGGCGCTCGGCCATGTTCATCGTGTGGTGGAGCGGCGGACGACGATTCCGATCCTCTCCAATGTGCTCGTCGGCGCCGACGGCCATGCCTTGCTGCTCAAGGCGACGGATCTCGATCTCGAAGTGACCGAGCGGCTGCCCGCCGACGTCTCCCAGGCCGGGGCAACGACGCTGCCGGCGCATATTCTCTACGACATCGTCCGCAAATTGCCGGATGGTGCCCAGGTCTCGCTCGAAGGCGGCAAGGATGCGGCGCAATTGCTGCTGCGCTCGGGCCGCTCGCGTTTCACCCTTCAGGCCTTGCCCGAAAGCGATTTTCCCGATCTCGCCGCGGGCGAATTCTCGCATCGTTTCGCGCTCTCTGCCGCCGATCTCAAGAAACTGATCGACAAGACGCAATTTGCGATCTCGACCGAAGAGACGCGCTATTACCTCAATGGCATCTATGTCCATACGACCGAGGTCGACGGCCATGCGATGCTGCGCGCCGTCGCGACCGACGGGCATCGGCTGGCGCGGGTCGAAATTCCGGCGCCGGCGGGCTCAAGCGGCATGCCCGGCATCATCATTCCCCGCAAAGCCGTGAACGAGGTGCAGAAGCTCGTCGAAGATCTCGAGCAGGAGGTCGCAGTCGAGATCTCGCCGACCAAGGCGCGCTTCAGCTTCGGCGACGTGGTGCTGACGACGAAGCTGATCGACGGGACTTTTCCCGATTACACGCGCGTCATCCCGACCGGCAATGACAAGCAGCTCGTGGTCGAGCGCGGGCCCTTCGCCGCCGCTGTCGATCGCGTCTCGACCATTTCCTCCGAGCGCGGCCGGGCGGTAAAGCTCGCCATGGCCGACGGCAAGCTCACGCTTTCGGTGACAAACCCCGAGCAGGGCTCGGCGGTCGAAGAGCTCGAAGTCGATTATGACGGTCCGCCGCTCGAGATCGGCTTCAATGCCCGCTATCTCCTCGACATTACCGGGCAGCTCGACGGCGATACGGCCCTGTTCAAACTTGCCGATCCCGGCTCGCCGACCCTGGTGCTCGACCGCGACGGCGCCGCCGCGATCTATGTGCTGATGCCGATGCGGGTGTGAGGCGCGGCATCAGAGCCCTTTGGGGACGGACAGCCAAGTCTTATGGTGCCGCGCTCTTTGTTCATTCCGGAGAACGGATCTGCCGATAGCCAACACCGTCCTTGCATTTCGTCTCGCGGCACTACCGATCTTGGCCGCCGGCATTGCGTTTCTGGAAACACAGCGTCCCTTCAGCGTCTTCCGGCTCGTCACATTCATTCTCTTCTTTCTTCTTCTGGTCGATGTGACGTCCCTGGTGCGCGGCAGGCTGCGCGATTTTCTGATCGTTGCGACCTCGCTCGTCTTTGGTCTCACGCTCGTCGAGGCCGCGGGCGATTTTTTTTCGCCAGCGCCTTCGCTGACGACGACACAGGGCCTCACGGTGCACCAGCCGGTGATGGGCTGGGGACCACAACATAAAGGACGCTTCCATGCGGAGCGCATCGATCCGAAGACCGGCAAGATCATCTACAATGTCGATTACACAATCGATTCCGATCTGCTGCGCGAGACGCAGTCTTGCGAGACCTGTTCGACCATCGCCTTTTTCGGCAACTCCCTCACCTTCGGCGAAGGCATCAATGACGCCGACACTCTGCCGCAGGCTTTGGCGAACAGCCTCGGCCGCAAAGTGCGTGTACTCAACCTCGGCTTTTCGGGCTATGGGCCGCAGCAATTCCTGCGCGAAGAGGAAACTGGCCGTTTCGACAAGGTCATCGGTCCGCAGCCGAAGCTATTCATCTTCCTGACAGCGCCTTGGCATGCGGAGCGTACGTCATGCAAGGCATCCTGGGTGCTTTATGGACCGCACTATGCACTGGAGAACAGCGAGGTCGTCTTATAAAGGCCCATGCTCGCAGGGGCCGGCCCTATGGCTGCGGGAATGGATCGAGCATACCGTTCCCTATCGTTCCTTCATCGAGCCCTATTTCGACAGACTCGACCATGCCGATATGGACCTCTATATCCGCACATTGGTGGCGGCAACGCATCTGGCCAAAGAGAAATATGGAGTCCCGACGCTCATCCCCTATCTCAGAGTGCCGGACTCCTATCTTCGCCCGACCGGCTTCACCAATGAGGAGATCATCAAGCGCCTGCAAGATGACGGCGCCCTCGTCGTCGATGTGACCCTCGCGCGCGAAGAAGCCGCAGGCGCCAAGATCCACATCCCCGGCGATGGCCATCCGACGCCTGTGGCCAATCGGCTCCGGGCCTCGATCCTCAAAGACTATATTGTGCAACATCTCGCCGCGGTCCTGCCACCGCAGCCGGAACAGGCGCGCAGCCTCCCCCAGGCGGCACCGGAGTGAATGCCGGCACCGCAAGACAGTCGCTTCGAAAATTGTTGCGTTCTATCTCGACGTCGGCATCGCCATGACGGATGCGCTCGAGGCAGCGAGAAATTGCTGCAGCAGCGCGGCGCGGGCGCGATTGGCCACCGCCGAGGGATGGCCGTCGCCGGGAATACTGAGAGAGGTTCCGGGCGGAAAATCTTTCGGCGCGAGCGTCGCTTCGATGAGATCGATGCCGGATTGCTGCAACCGCGCCTCGATCATCGCATCGGTGAACCCCGACTTCGCCAGATATCTGTCGCTCTCGGCGAGATAGAGCACGACGAGGCGGGCCCCATATTTTTCCTTGACCAACTCGGCACAGCGGCGCAATTCGGCGAGATAGATCTCGATATCGGCCGGCCCGACACGATTTGCAAAGGGCTCGATCAAGCGGTGATAGGCGGCGCCGCTCATGAAGATGTCACCGAAGGCGCGGTTCAATCCTTCGCCACAGGCGCCCGTGAACACCAGTCTGCCGTTGCGCAACACATAGCGCGGCGCTCGCACCATGAAACCGGCAAGACATGAGGCTCGCTCGGCATGCCAGGCGGCCGTCTCATAGACGAAGGTCTTCGCATCCGTGAGAAGCGGATCGAAAAGACCGGTGTCCAGCGCGTGCAAGAATTGCTGCGGGCCATAGCCTGGAAAGCCGAAATTGAGGACCCGGATCTTCCGTGCATTGAGGTCGGCGAAAACCTGCGGCAAGGTCTCGCTATCAGGCAGTCCCTGACCAAAAGTCATCGAATCGCCGAAGAAAGCCACCGTAGGCCCGCTCGGCGCCGACAGCGTTCGGCGCAGCAGATTATGATCGATCGTATAGGCGACATTGTAGATCGTGGCGCCATCCGAACCCATTCTCGAGCCGTGATAGACACCCGGCGCCGAGGGTCCCCAGCCCAAAGCCGGGCGCGCAGTGGAAAAGCCACGTGTTTCGATCGAAGGGCCGTCCGAACTCGAAACCGGCGCAAATAAGCTCTATCGCAGCAAGACCGAAAATGAGGGACGCGACGACGGCGGCAGCATCCCGCCACTTGCCAGGAAGCGCGATCGCCAAATCCGCGACAAGCACAAAGGCGAGAAATTCATAGATACCGCGCGTATATTTCAAATAAGGGATGCAAGTGATGAAATAAGCTATCAGAAGAACGATAGCAGGAACAACAATGAAGATGACAAGACGGCGTCTCAGACTACTCGACATCGCAGATCCATCGCGTTGAAACGTTCAAATAGCGCCGCGCGGCGCGCTGGCCCCTCTGATACACCGTTTCAATGATAGTCCCTATTCAAAAAACCTTGAAGGTCCTCAATCAGGATCGAAGGCGTGCTTGTAATCATGCGCCAGCGCTGGGTCCTGCTGCTCCTTTTCAAGGATGCAATTGCCGATCGCCAGAAAATCGATCTCGGTCCCCATAAAACAGGCAAACGCATCTTCCGGCGTGCAGACGATCGGCTCGCCGCGCACATTGAAGCTCGTGTTCACGAGAACCGGACAGCCCGTCAATGTCTCGAACTTGCTGATCAAAGCGTGATAGCGCGGATTGGTCTCTTTATGGACCGTCTGAATACGGGCCGAATAATCGACATGGGTAACGGCCGGAATATCGGAGCGCAGCACGTTCAATTTGTCGATACCAAAGAGCTCTTGCTCCCCTTGCGTCATTTGTCGACAGTGCGACGATTTCACATCGGCGACGAGCAGCATATAGGGGAAGTCGGCATCGATCTCGAACCAGTCGGCGACACGCTCGCGCAGCACCGATGGCGCGAAGGGACGGAAGCTTTCGCGATATTTGACTTTGAGATTGAGCACCTTCTGCATGGCCGGCGAACGCGGATCGGCGAGGATCGAGCGCGCGCCGAGAGCGCGTGGGCCGAATTCCATGCGGCCCTGATGCCAGCCGATCGCCTGCCCGCGCGCGAGCGCGGCGGCGGTCTCTTCGATCAGCCGCTCATCGTCGACGACCTCGTAAACGGCGCCGGCAGATTGAAGCCGCCGCTCGATGTCGGCTTGCGGGTAGGACGGCCCGAGATAGGCGCCCTGCATGGCATCGGGCCGCTTGGTGAGGGATTTGCGATCTCTGCGGCGGGTTCCATCATAATAAGCGGCAAGCGCCGCGCCCAATGCGCCGCCGGCATCACCTGCCGCCGGCTGCACGAAAATCTCGTCGAAGCGACCGTCGCGCAACACCTTGCCATTGGCGACGCAATTGAGAGCGACGCCGCCGGCAAGGCAGAGATGTTTCAACCCGGTCTGCGCCGCGAGCGAGCGCGTCAGCCGCAGCACGACCTCTTCCGTCACCGTCTGGATCGACGCGGCAAGGTCCATGTGGCGCTGTTCGAGTAATTGGTCGGGCCGGCGCACCGGCCCGCCGAACAATGCCTCGAAGCGACGATCGACCATGGTGAGGCCGGTGCAGAAGGAGAAATAATCGAGGTTCAGCTTGAACGAGCCGTCCGGCTTAAGATCGATGAGATGGTCGAAGATCAGCTTGGCATATTTGGGCTCGCCATAAGGCGCGAGGCCCATGACCTTATATTCTCCAGAATTGACTTTGAAGCCGGTGTAATAAGTGAAGGCCGAATAGAGAAGCCCAAGCGAATGCGGAAAGTGGATCTCCTTGATGATCTGCAGATCATCGCCTTGGCCCACCGCAGCCGAGGTCGTCGTCCATTCGCCGACACCATCCATCGTCAGGACGAGCGCCGAGTCGAAAGGCGCCGGATAATAGGCCGAGGCCGCGTGCGAAAAATGATGTTCGCAGAAGCCGAGCTTCGCCTTGTCGCCGAGCCCCGGATCGAGAGCCTTGAGGTCGCGCAAGAGAAGGTCGCGCTGAAACAGCTTTTCGCCGATCCATAATGGCATGGCCTTGCGGAAGGAGGCAAAACCGCGCGGCGCGAAAGCGAGATAGGTCTCGATGAGCCGTTCGAATTTCAGGAAAGGCTTTTCATAGAAGACGATCCGATCGATCGCACTGCCGCCGATCTTGGCTTCCGCGAGGCAATAGGAGATCGCGTTCTTCGGGAAGCTCGGATCGTGCTTCTTGCGGGTGAACCGCTCTTCCTGCGCCGCGGCAATGATCTCGCCGTCGTGGATCAGCGCGGCAGCACTGTCGTGATAAAAGGCCGAAATGCCGAGAACGAGCATCCCGGACAGCTCAGAACAAAGAATAGATGAAAGGCGCGACAACCGAGCCTTGGCTCAGGACGAAGAGGCCGCCGAAGATCAGAAACATCGCCAGCAAAGGGAACAGCCAGAACTTCTTGCGCGTTCCCAAAAACTCCAAAAGTTCGGCAAAGATCGACACCGCAAGCTCCCCTACGCGAAACGAGACATATCCCTCGGCGACAAATTCACTCAATTTCTCAAGGACATGCATCGACTGAATTGCGACAGCTCTGACCGCAGCGCGTTTCAGTTACCACGCACGGTCTCATCCGAAAAGTCGAAGCACATTTTCGAGATCAGGAACTAGAATTGTTTTGCCAAGCTCCCCGCCGGCGGCCCAGGCGGGTCTCGCACAATCCAATAGGTTTCGGCTTCCGGTGCCAGGCTGAGGCTGAGCAGATCCTCGCCCTTCCAGCGCAGAAACCAGGCGAGCGGTACGACCGCACCGAAGAACAGCGCACCCATGACGATAGGGCTGATGATTTTGTTCAAGGCGAGCCCGAGCTTGAACCAGCCCCAATTCAAGGGCGCCAGCCAATGCGGAGCGAAGAGGCCGAGTGCCAGAAAAGCGGCGCCAACAGGCAGCGCCCACCATCGCGGCGCGCCGTGATACACGAGCGGCCAAACGGCCACGAGGCAAAAAAGCACCGCGAATGCGAGGCCGAATTTTTGGTTCGATCCGATTTCGACCTTGCGGAAGCTTGAAACCGTCTCATGGGTCTGCACGAGAGGCCATCTCCTTTCCATTCATCCATCTGCCGATGAGTTTCGACGCACCGAGAAGTCGACGCGGCCGCGCAAATCCAACAGGCCTCCGTCCAGCCGGTGCGTATCGCCAACACCAAAATACCACCAAAGTTCATCCTATCATGTCAGGCGGCCGCGTGTCATTGCTTCGTTGGGAGCGGCCGAAGCCAATTGCGCGTCCCCGGCTCGACCGAGCATATCAAGCGGCCGTCTTCCTTAAAGCGCGCTGTCGGCGGGAGCGGCTTCGCGACAGCCACGCCGAGCCAATATTTGATCCGAGACGAGGCTGGCGGCGTCAGCCGGAAGCTGTAGTCAACCTCGATGATTTTCTCATCGCGATGAACGCCGGTCAGCTGAAACACCTTGGCCGTGTCGCCGCTTGCGATGACCTTCGCCAGCACCAGCACAGCATGATCGCTCCAGAACTTAGCCGGCGGACCAAAGGGCCGATTTCCCCCCATGACCGGCGCCGGATGGAAGACGGCGTCCCAATCGGCCTGCGACTAAATCGCCGCGCACAGGGGCTTGTTGCTGGGCGTCCAATTGGCGACGAAACTCTGATAGGCGTTCGGATCGAGCACCGTATAGGAGGACTCTTGAGCCAGCCCAGGTGCCGAGCTTCCGGCCAATAGGAGCATGATCAGAATTTTCGAGATCGGTTTCATGTCGCCCTTCCCATGTCGTACTTCTCTGGAGTCGATCGTAAACCAGCTGGGTTACCGAGGAGCAGCTGGCAGCCATGAAGTGCGAGATGATTGGCAAATCGCAAGGCTCACTCACGGCGCGCTTCGAGCCTCTCCTATGTTCCGATCACTTGCGAAGTTTACTTATGTGACTTTGGATCGAGTGAGGCAAATCCGGGCTCGGGCAAAGCTGTGTTTGTGCCGATGATCTCAACCCGCTCGCAGCTGCGCGGCTATTAAGGCCGGATCATGTTTCAACCGAACAAATATTGTTCGCAAATCGTCTTGCCGAGCCGCATATTGTCTTCGACAAAGGCGGTGATGAATTCATGCAGCCCGCCTTGGAAGATCTCTTTGGTGGTTGAATTTTTCAGCCGCACAATCATCCGATGCGCATGCTCCTGCGCCGGGCCGGGCGCGCCATAGGCTTGCGCGATTTCGTCGAGGAAGCGGACGATATTTTCGTAGCAGCCGATGAGGGAGCGCGGCATTTCCGGGCGCAGGATGAGAAGGTCGGCGATGAGCCAGGGTTTCAAGCTCTCACGATAGACCCAATGATAGGCGGTCAGCGCCGAGACGGCGCGCAGGATCGCCGCCCATTGAAAATAATCGAGCGAGCCGCCGACGCTTTCGGTTTCCGGCAGCAGAATATTGTATTTCACGTCGAGAAGACGCGCCGTATTGTCGGCCCGCTCGATATAGAGGCCGACGCGGGAGAACCAATAGGCGTCGTTGCGCAGCATGGTGCGATGCGCCGAGCCGTCGTAATCGAGCGAAGCCTTTTTGACGAATTCGAGAAAGCGCGCCGATTCCTCGCGGTCATAGCGGCCCTGCCCGATATCGCTTTTCTCGTAGCGCTTGAGCTCGATCCAGGCGCTGTTGATCGCCTCCCACATCTCCGCAGTCAGGGCGGTACGCACGGCGCGCGCATTGGTCCGCGCGAGCTCGATGCAATTGCGGATCGAGGAGGGATTATCCGGCGCAAAGGTCAGATAATCGACCACTTCGGCTTCTGTTGCCGCAGCATGCGTCTTATAGAAGCCGTCGGAAGCGCCCGAGGCCTCGAGCGCGCTCGCCCATTCCGTGCCCGGACCTGCATAATTATTAGGCAGCGTTGCCAATCGACGCGTTGCATCGACGATGCGCGCCAGAAAATCGGCCCGCTCCATATAGCGTGCAAGCCAATAGAGGCTGTCGGCGGTTCGTGAGAGCATGATCCTCCCGTCGAAGCTATTGGTCTTAAGTCAACGCATTGGGCACCGGCGCCTGCGCGATCGTGCCGAGAACCATCGCGTCGAGGCCCTGGTCCTCGACGATCCAAGTGTCCTTGGTGCCGCCGCCTTGGCTCGAATTGACGACGAGCGATCCCTCTTCGAGCGCCACGCGGGTCAGGCCGCCAGGCACCACGCGGACGCCATTCGAGCCTGATAGCACAAAGGGGCGCAGATCGACATGGCGCGGCGCAATTCCGCTCGCAAACGAGGTCGGGCAAGTCGACAGGCCGAGTGTCGGCTGGGCGATGAAATTCTCCGGTTGGCGCTTCAGCTTGTCGGCGAACAGCGCGAGCTGATCGCGATTGGCATGCGGACCGATGAGCATGCCATAGCCGCCCGAACCATTGACCTCTTTGATGACGAGTTCCGGCAGCCTGTCGAGCACATAGGCGAGCGCCTCGGGCTCGCGGCAACGCCAAGTGGGGACATTCTTCAAAAGCGGTTTTTCGCCGAGATAGAATTCGATGATCTCCGGCACATAGCTATAGACCGCCTTGTCGTCGGCAATGCCGGTGCCGACCGCATTGGCGAGCGTCACATTGCCGGAAAGATAGGCCTCGAAGAGGCCGGCAACGCCGAGCACGGAATCGGACCGGAAGGCCTGCGGATCGAGAAAGGCATCGTCGATCCGGCGATAGATGACATCGACGCGCTTCGGCCCTTCCGTCGTGCGCATATAGACGATCTTGTCGCGCACGAGCAGGTCGCGCCCTTCGACGAGTTCGACGCCGAGCTTATCGGCGAGAAAGGAATGCTCGTAATAGGCCGAGTTATATTGGCCCGGCGTGAGCAGCGCGATCGTCGGCTCGCCGCCGACCGCAGCCGGCGCCACCGAGCGCAAGGTTGCGAGTAAAGCGTCGGGATAATTCTCGACCGGCGCCACCCGATGCTCGGCGAAGAGATCCGGCACGAGGCGCATCATCACCTCGCGATTTTCCAGCATATAGGAGACGCCGGAGGGGGTGCGCAGATTATCTTCCAAAACGTAGAAATCGTCTTCGTCGATGCGCACCACATCGATCCCGGCAATATGGACATAAATGTCGTGCGGGATCTTCCGCCCGGCCATTTCTTTTTGGAAAAAAGGATTGCCAAGGACGATGTCGGCCGGCACCGTACCGCTCTTCAAAATCTCCTGGGCGCCATAAATATCGGCGAGAAACAAATTCAGCGCCTTCACGCGCTGGACGAGCCCGGCTTCGAGCCGCACCCATTCCGAACGGCCCAGCATGCGCGGCACGATATCGAAAGGGATCAGCCGCTCAGCCGCATCCTTGTCGCCATAAACGGCGAAAGTAATGCCGATGCGGCGAAACAGGAGCTCCGCCTGCGCGCGCCGCGAGGCGAGAAGTTCGGCCGGAGATTCGACAAGCCAACGCGCAATCTTGCCGTAGATGGCGCGGACGCAGCCATCCGCCTTGGTCATTTCATCGAAATTCTGCGCCATCTGCGCAAATCCAATTCGAAAGCGCCGCCCTCGCCCTGGCAAAGCAAGATAGATGCAACTCCGCCAATCGCCGAGCCCGTCGTCATACGCAAGCGGAGCCGAGGTCAGCGCGAGCTTAGCGCAGATAGCTTGGCGCAGATCGGGAATGGGCGCAGGGCCCACAAGCCGCCAGACAGGGTAAACAAATGCTAACCAATCACGGTTAATTTTCACCACGGGCGGGGATGAAAGCGCGGCGCGCTGATCGGCCAAAAGGCCCAAGGCGAGCCACGGAGCATCGCCATGTTACTGAAACAAATCGCAAAGAAACAAATTGCGAGGCCGATCGGCGGCGAATGCATTCGCCTGTACCATCCGCCGACTGCGAAGCTGGCTCAGATCGTCAGAGCCGTTCTGTTCGGCCTGCTGTTCGCCTTTGTCTTCCTTTGGGCCTTACCGCAAAGCCATGTGCTTTTTGCCGGCGGCGCCGGCAGCATCTCAGTCGCCTTGCTCCACAGCAGCTGAGCCGTCGACTAGGACCAGACGGTTCCGGCCGGAGCGCAGACCCGCGACGGCCGGCCCGACAAAGCGATCCGTCGGCAGATTGGTGGCGACAGTACCAAAGCGCGCGAGATAGCCGGCGGCGAGCTGCTTCGACAAAGCTGCCGTCTCGATACGGGCGGCGCGCCGCAGGCCGGTCAAGGTCGGCGCTAGCACCATCTCATTTTCGAGTTTCGCCATTTCGACGTGGCTGGGCAGCTCAAGCCGAGCGGCGGCGGCGGCCCAACCGGCTTTGTCAGCCTTCCTGCCCGGGGTGCCGTGCACGGCCGAGCGCAGGCCTTCCATCTGCGCCACGGGCGCATAAGCGAGGACTTGCGGCTCAGGCGGCGGTGCCGCCCCACCTTCGCCGCGCGCCAAGGCGCTCTCGCTGGCTCCGTGTGTGATGATCGTCGGCAGGCTCGCCACGCGGGCGGCGGGCGGCGGCGTGCTGGCCGTGGCGAGATCGCCGATCGGATCCGCCGCCTTGCCGGCCTCCGTCGCTGCATCGGTCGGCAGGGATGCGGTTACAAAAGGCGCGGGGCGGTCCGGCGGCAGCGGAACGGCGGCCAAAGCCAGAAAATCATTTGGCCGATGCGGCGGCACCGGAAGGTCCTCGCTCGCTGCGGTCTCGGCCTTGGCCACATGCGCAGCCGATGGAGTGGATTTGACGTCTTGCGCCGCTTCGGCCTCAGGCGCGCTCTCCGCCATCGCCACCTGGCTCTTCTGCGCCGCCCGGCTGGGCGCCGGGGCTGGAGCCTGCTGCGCCGTCTCTTCCTCGCTCTCGTCGGCGCCTTTGCCGGCGCCGAACAGCCAAGCGAAGAAATTCTTGCCATTTTCCGCCGGCGGCACTTGCGCTACGCGGCCGCTGGAAGCGAGTTCCGCCCTTGCCTCTTCATAACCTGGCAGCGGCTTGCCATTCGAAGGGATAAGAACCGTCTTGCCATCGGGAAAGACACGCGCCAGTTGCGCGTAGGTCATCCGCGGCCAATAGCGCACATTGCCGACGTCGATATGCACGAAGCCGGAATCGCCATAAAAGCCGACGCCGCCCATTTGCAGGCGCATCGCGACCTCGCGGACCTTTTCCATCGACATGCCGGGCATGGTCGTATCCATGGCCCTGCCGAGCATATGTTGCGAATGTTGGGCAACGGCACGCGACCGCCGCCGCAGCATCGCATTGGTTTGTGGCGAGCGATAGCCGCAGACAACATGGACGGGGCTCGTCGCGCCCGCTGCCCGATAGGTTTCCCATACCGCATCGAAAAGACGGGGGTCCATGTTGGTGGCTTCGTTCCGCCGCCAGTCGCGCAAGAACCAATTCAGCTTTTCGAGGACTGCCGGATCGTAGCGGCCATCGACGCGATAGGTGGCCGCGATCAATTCATTGGTGTGCTGATTATAAAGTTCCAGGGTTCGCGTATCGCCATTGGCGATGGCAAATTCCGTCGCAGCCGGCAGTGCGGCGCAGAGCAGAAGGCCGATGGTTCCGCAGATTGCGGATTGGCGCAACGGCGCCAATGAGCCAAAGGGCGGCAGAACGCCGGACCAGCCTCGGTTTTCTTGCTCAATACCCCGGTCCCGCCGCGCAAGGCTGCGGCTCAGTCGGGATTGCGCGAAATTTTCAATATCGGAGGAAGCGGGAAAACCCGCACGAGTTCGGAAAAGCCGTGCTGGAGCGCGGTCGAAGCAAAACCAATCCTCGGTTCTCGGTTGCGACGGCCCTGGTGACATGACCTGGGCCGAAGCATTTACGGCAGCTATCAAAAGCCGCTAAAGTCT
>CAVWXV010000012.1:0-15356 GCA_963759185.1 uncultured Alphaproteobacteria bacterium | reverse complement strand
CGCGGAGCAACCGCGCATCGGCGAGAAAATCTAGCCATGAATAGTGTGAAATAAGAGCAGGCTCAATATGAATTTGTCTTCCGCCGCCAGCGCTACCTGCATGAATTAAGAAAGCCGAACGCAGGCAAAACCGATTTTGCAATGCACGCAAACCAGAACTTCTCTTATCTAACTGCATCATAGGCGGCACGACGGCATCTCGGTGCATCGGCAGAGGGGCCGGCGACGCCCGCAATTAAAAAAATTTAGTTCAACTTCAATATTTTTAAGCGATGACCGACTTCGCAGACGCGGCTCATTCAGTTCTTGCCGTCGCAGCCATATTTTCGCGCGCTGAATTGCCGCACCGCGCTTCGCCTGATCTGCATCAAGCCCTGTCCTCCAGGGTCCGGGCATTTTGTCGGCGAGCCTCTGAAGGCGCCGTGTGCGCGATGTCTTCGGCTGGAGAGGACCAGCCATGCCCATTCAAAATGCGGAAATCGCCGCCATGTTCGATGAAGCGGCAGACCTGCTCGACATCAAGGGCGACAATCCGTTCCGCTCGCGCGCCTATCACCGCGCCGCGCGCGTCCTCGCGCAATGGCCAGAAAATGTCGGCACTCTTTCGCAGCAAGGCAAGGATCTCGACGATCTGCCGGGCATTGGCGAAGACCTCGCCGGCAAGATCGCCGCCATTGTCGCGACCGGCAAATTCGATTTGCTCGAAAGCCTCAAGCGCGAGCTTCCCGGCGAATTGCCGAAGATCGCGGCGCTTCCCGGCCTCGGCCCGAAACGGGTGAAGCGGCTCCATGACGAGCTCGGCATCGAGACGATCGAGGATCTTCGCCGCGCCGTCAAAAGCGGCCGACTGAAGAGTTTGCACGGCTTCGGCGTCAAATTCGAAGAGAAGATCGCCGGCGCCCTGGCCAAGCCAAGCGCCCCAGCGCGCTTCAAGATTTCTTTCGCCGAAGCGGAGGCGCAGGCTCTCGTCGCGTTCCTGAAAAAAGGGCTGGGCCATGGCCGGATCGAAATCGCCGGCAGTTGGCGCCGCCGGCGCGACACGATCGGCGACGTCGATATCGTCGCCTGTGCCGAGGACGGCGCGGCTCTCGGTGAGCGATTGCGCTTTTATGACAATGTCGCCGAAGTCTTGGCGCAAGGTCCGACGCGCACCAGCGTGGTTCTGCGCTCGCGCATTCAGATTGATCTGCGGGTGGTGCCGGAGGAGAGCTTTGGCGCTGCGCTGCTCTATTTCACCGGCTCTAAGGCGCATAACATCGCGCTCCGCTCGCTCGCCAATGAGCATGGCTGGAAACTGAATGAATATGGCCTGTTTGCCGGCGCGCGGCGGATTGCCGGCGCGAGCGAGGCGGAGATCTACAAGAAGCTCGGCCTCGCCACGATCCCGCCCGAGCTGCGCGAGGACCGCGGCGAGGTCGCCCTCGCCAAGATGAACAGCCTGCCGAAGCTCGTCACTTTGTCCGATCTGCGCGGCGATCTCCATGTCCATTCGGATTGGAGCGACGGCACGGCCCCGATCGGCGAAATGGCCGCAGCGGCCCGCGCCCTGGGCCATCGCTACATGGCGCTCACCGATCACAGCCAGCGCGTGACGATCGCGCATCTGCTCCGCGCACCAAGGCTCGCCCGGCAGATCGCCGCAATCGACAAGCTCAATGAAGAAACGCCGGATTTCACGATATTGAAGGGCATGGAAGTCGACATTCTCGCCGATGGCAGCCTCGATCTGTCCGATCATATGTTGGCAAGGCTTGATATTGTCGTCGCCGCGGTCCATTCGAAATTCGATTTGCCGCGTGCCGAGCAGACGGAGCGCATCATCAAGGCCATGGACAATCCACATGTGTCGATCATCGCCCATCCGATCGGCCGGCTGATCGGCGAGCGCGAACCCATCCTCGATTTGGAAAAACTCATTTCGGCCGCCCATGAACGCGGCTGCGCCCTCGAGATCAATGCCCATCCCGACCGGCTCGACCTCGATGGCACAGCCGCCCATGCGGCCAAAGAGGCGGGCGTCTTGCTCGCCATCTCGACCGATTCGCATCGATCTCGCTTCGACAACATCCGCTTCGGCATAGATCAGGCCCGGCGCGGCTGGCTCACGGTGGGCGACGTGTCGAACACCAGACCGCTCGACCGATTGCAAAAGCTCTTGAAACGATCATAGCCGCATGGCGGCGGACGCGGCGGTGCCCTGCCGGTCGGGAATGCCCCGCCAGTCGCCATCACAGCTCCGTGATCGGCGTAACATTCTCCCGCAAGCCGACGAAGAGCCATGGGCAGCCGATGCCCATGAGCGTCCGTATCTGCGGGCGCAACGTCCAGGGAGTGTAAGATGAAAACGACTGTCATGTCCGGCATGAGCATCGCGGTTGCGGCTGTCGCCCTCGCGTTGAGCGGTGTTTCCCTTACGCCGACGCCTGCAAGGTTGCAAAGAGCGTCCATTGCATGGGTGTCAACGCCTGCAAGGGTAAGTCGGCCTGCAAGAGCGCCAGCAATGCCTGCAAGGGTGAAAACGCCTGCAAGGGGATGGGGCTGGCTGCCCGAAAATCCGCTGCTGCTGGCACGAAGCTGGGTGGAAGTCGGCTGAGGCAGGAGCATTCAGCAAAAGTGGAAGTGGATACCGGTCACCGATCTCGGCTGTTGCCGAAGATCGGGCGCTTTTGATGATCGTGTCGGGCAAACCGACTTGATGTTCCGAACTGTCTCCAACTTCCTGTTTTAGACATCGGATATATCCGATGTCTCAGAAATGAGAGCGCCATTTCGAGCACAGAATTTTGTTTATTTCGACGCTCTACGGCGGTTCCACGATGATGATCGTGGAAGCGCCACCCATCGCCAAAACATTCCTTCGGCTATAAGTCCGGAGCCTGCCAAGTAGAACCCGCGCCCCTCGGATTCGGCCTCGGCCTGCGGCCGATCTATCATCCCGACATTCTCGACGCGAAGCCGGCCGTCGATTGGTTCGAGATCATCTCCGAAAATTTCATGGTGCCGGGCGGCCGGCCGCTTGCCATGCTCGACAGGATCCGCGCCGATTATCCGATCGTCATGCATGGGGTTTCGCTGTCGATCGGTTCGACCGCGCCGCTCGATCATGATTATCTCGCGTCGCTCAAAGCGCTGGCCGAACGCGTCGAGCCGGCCTGGATCTCCGATCATCTGTGCTGGACCGGCGTACATGGGATCAATCTGCATGATCTCATGCCCATGCCCTATACAGAAGAGGCGCTCAAGCATGTGGTCGAGCGGATTGGCCGCGTCCAGGATTTTCTAGGACGCCGCATCGCACTCGAAAATGCCTCGAGCTATGTGACCTTCGCAAGCTCGGAGATGGATGAATGGAGCTTCGTGCAAGAGGTCGCCGAACGCGCCGATTGCTGGCTCCTGCTCGACGTCAACAATATCTTCGTCTCGGCCTTCAATCATGATTTCGATGCGACGACTTTTCTTCATTCGATCAAGCCGAGCGTGTCGTGCAGATCCATCTCGCCGGCCATTCCGACTTGACGACCCACAAGATCGATACGCATGACCAGCCGATCTGCCCCGAAGTGTGGACGCTTTATGCCGAAGCCTGCGAGCGCTTCGGTTCGGTGTCGACCATGATCGAACGCGATGATAATTTTCCGCCTTTCGCCGAGCTCTTGGCCGAACTCGACCATGCACGCGACATCGCCCGCATGGCGCATGCGACAGCCGAGGCTCTGGCATGAGGCTCGCCGAGCTTCAGAGCGCTTTCCAAGATGCGATCCTCGGCGAGGCGCGCGAGATTCTCACCGCGATCCTGCCATCACGACAGCTCGACAGCGCCGCGCGTTTTGCCGTCTATGCCGACGCCTATCGCGCGCGCCTCGCGGAATTTCTCGCCAACGATTATCCCGTCCTACGCCTGGTACTCGGCGATGAGGATTTCGGCGCGCTCGCGGCCGCCTATATCGATGCCACGCCATCCCCTCACCGAAATGCCCGTTGGTATGCGCAAGACTTACCGGATTTCCTGCCGGATTTCCTGCGCGGCCACGCGCCATGGTGCGACATGAGGGCATTGGCCGATCTCGCCGCCTTGGAACGCGCACTCGCCGATGCATTCGATGCAGCCGATGCGCCACGTCTCGATGCCAGCGCGCTCGCCGCAATTGCGGCCGAAGACCAACCAAAGCTCTGCTTTGAATTTTCGCCAAACCTTGCGCTCTTGAGCCTTTTAGAGGGAACCACCGCCTCCTATGAAGCGGCGATCGAAGGCTTGGCCGCACCCATGCCGGAGCCGGGCGGCGAAGAGACGGTCCTCATCTGGCGCGATGGTTCGCTGGAGCCGTTTTACCGCCTTCTCGAAGCGGATGAGGCCTTGGCATTGGCAGCGGCGAGGAGCGGCGCCAAGCTTGATGAGATCTGCGGCCTCCTCTGCCTGCGCCACGATGCCGAAGCGGCCGCAGGCCAAGCCGCACTTTTCCTTGCCCGCTGGTTCGGCGATGGGCTCGTCACCGGCCTGTGCTGCCGCTAACATGTCCCGGAAGAACGGTGTGCGGACATGAGCGGAAAGTTTGCGATCGGCAGCGGCGACGTTCTGCTCGTCATCGACGTTCAAAACGACTTTTGCCCTGGCGGTGCGCTTGCCGTGCCGCAGGGCGATGCGATCGTCCCCATCCTCAATCATGTCGCGCAGCGTTTCGCCAATGTCGTGCTGACGCAGGATTGGCATCCTGCTGGTCACATCTCCTTCGCTTCGAGCCATCCTGGCCACAAAGCTTTCGAGACGATCGCGCTTGCCTATGGGCCGCAGACGCTTTGGCCGGATCATTGCGTGCAGGCGAGCCAAGGCGCAAATTTTCATCCCGGCCTAAAAATCCCGCATGCCGGTCTGGTGATCCGCAAGGGCCTCGATCCGACCATCGATTCCTATTCCGCTTTTCAGGAAAACGACCGCAAGACGCCGACGGGCCTTGCCGGCTATTTGCGCGAACGTGGGCTCGTCCGGATCTTTCTGGCCGGTCTCGCCTATGATTTCTGCGTGCGCTATTCGGCTGAAGATGCGCTCGCCGCGGGCTTCGACATTGTCGTGGTGGAGGACGCTTGCCGTGGTCTCGATATCGAAGGCTCTATCTCCGAGACGCGCGCAAAACTCGCAGCGCTCGGCAGCGCCACAGCGCTTGCCGGCGACATCATCTAGAGCATAATCCCGAAAAGTTCAGCTATCGGCGCGCGGCTACAACAGCGCGCTTCCGCATTTGCGCGATGCGCTGATTTACGAGAACGGCACCGGCGAAATAGCCGAGCTGCAGGCATGCACCGCAGAGGAAGGTGGCGATGAGCGTCTGCAACACCGAAAGGGAGTTCAGCCGGGCAACATGCACCGCCGCAATCCATGCGAGCACGGTCGCCGGAATAAGAACGAAGACCTTCACCCACCGGCTGAGTAAGGCGCCAAGCGCGAGCAAAAGCAGGGCGAGCAAGATCATGAAGAAATCTCCATGCTCATTGTCGCCAATAGACCTCTAACAAAGCGTTAAAGCGCAGCGTGCCGGGCAAAGCCAGTCTCGACTGTCAGGGTCGGACCACTCGGCGGCCGTCATCGGCGGCGCCACGGGCGGCTCATTGCTTTGGCAGGGGATGGCGAGAGAGACGGGGCTCGAACCCGCGACCTCCGGCGTGACAGGCCGGCGCTCTAACCAACTGAGCTACTCCCCCAGAATGTTCCCCAGGACATCCGCAAGAGATCCCCGAGAGATCCCCGAGAGATCCCCAGGAACCATGAAACGGCATGGCCGCGATGGGAGACCCGCCGGATAAGATAGGCGGCAGCCCAAGTCAAGCAAGAAGCGTTCGCGCAAGATCTGTTCGGGCCGGCTCGGCGGCGGGCGTGGACAGCGCCCTTCAGCGGTTCGCACCAGCCTCCGGCAAAGGCTCAATCTTGAAGCTAGTGCTGCGTCAAAATCTGGCGGAGCCCAAATTATAACGGGCGATCTCGGCGCGGCTCAGAATGTGGATATTGTCCGACGAAATCCTTTCGGCCATCGCAATGAGGGCCGGGCTCACGCCCATCCGGCCAGTGTAATGCGACAGCAAGGCCTTCATCCCGCCGTTGTCATAATGGCGACGAAGCGCGGTGCCGTCGCCTACAGGTCCCGCTTCGCCGGCATAAAAGAACATACGATGGATGCCGACAACGCTGGCCGGCGGGATCACCCGCTTCTTGGCGCCGATCAGCGCATAGACGCAAGCTGACAGGCAGCGCGCCGCCAGAAACTGCGTCGCGCCGCCGGGCTGGGCGGGATCGGCCCGGCCGACGATTGCCGCCGCCCCGAGCCGCCGCCAAATCCGCCCGAGTTCCATTGCCGCGACCACTTTGCCGCCGGGCGAGTCGAGGAAAATAATCGCGTGCAAATCGGCGCGGCGGACATTGTTCTCGGCGAAACTCATAAAGTCAGAGGGCGTCCGATCGGTGATCTCCCCCTCGGCCGCGATGACGGCGGGGCAACCGCCGCCGCAGCGCGTCGGATTGCCGACGGAAACGAGACGAAAGCTCATATCCTCGGCATGCGCCTTTCCCATTGGCGCGCACGAGCCGAATAAAAGCGCGAGCATGGCGAGGGCCGGCAAAACGAGAGCTAGCGCTAGGCGCCGCGCCATCTCGACGCCACGCGTCCCGCTGCACGCACCCTCGAACCGGCGAAGCTCATGCATGGCATCGACCCATCGGCTAAGCTCGGCTGATCTGCGCGCTCGGCCACCTTGGCGAGATAGGCTAGGCCAGGAGCGCTTGGACGGGAGAGCTTGGGCAGAAGTTTTGGACACGAGATTTACAGACCTAAAGCATGTCCGGGAAAAGTAAACTCAACTTTTTAATGGGGCTGTTCCGAGGCATCATGACCTCAGATCCGGCCTGGCGCTGGTGGGCGGTGACGGGCTCGAACCGCCGACCCTCTCGGTGTAAACGAGATGCTCTACCAACTGAGCTAACCGCCCGCGCGGCCGCCTAATCCCGCTCTAAAAATCGGCCAATTCAAAAGAGGTGGGGGCTGCATGGACAGTCCCCACCATTAGGTCGCACACCCCCTTGTGGCGGTCAACCCAGACCGCCGAATGCTGCCGCGCTCACACCAATGCCCTCCCGGCATTGGCTCGCGCCAGCTCGCTTTCACGGTCGTTTATGGCCGCTGCAGCACGCTCCTGGCCGCGGCCGAGACAGATGCCTCCTAGCGCTTGTTGATCGCCGCTTTCAGCGCCGTGCCCGCCTTGAAGCGCGCATTTTTAGAGGCCGGGATCTTGATGGATTCGCCGGTGGCCGGATTGCGGCCCTTGCCGGCGGCGCGCTTCTTGACCGAAAACGTCCCGAAGCCCACGAGCCGCACATCCTCCCCCTTCTTCAATGCCTTTGTGATTCCTTCCACCACCGCTTCAATCGCCGCCGCAGCCGCAGCCTTCGACAATTCCGTCTCTGCGACGACATGTTCGACGAGTTCCATTTTGTTCATCGTGTCTTCCTGTTCATCGGGATCGGCTCTAGCGCCTGTTTCGGTCGGATAGATATCGATCGAAAGACGCCGCTTTGCCTGTACGTTCTGTCGACGGACAACTCCGGTCGCAAACCGCCGCAAATGGCGCTCGAATTGCCATCTCAGCGAAGCTTTTTCCTGGCCTCAAATCAGTGCAAATGCAAGGCAGCCGGCCGCCGCCACACATTATGAAATGCTGGATATCGCGTATTGAAATGAAGTGGATTTGGCCATGCGAAAGCGAGCTGCACACCGACCGGCAAAACAAAAAAAGGCCGCAGCACGAGACCGCGGCCTAATTCGTCTGAATGTCCGCACTCATGCGGATCGCCAAGCGATCCGCATGGGCTCCATTGCATCCGAAAAGTCGAACCAACTTTTCGGGATCATGCGCTGGTTTCGCCGCATGATCTTATCCGAAAAGTCGAACCAACTTTTCGGGATCATGCGCTGGTTTCACCGCATGATCTTATCCGAAAAGTCGAACCAACTTTTCGGGATCATGCGCTGGTTTCGCCGCATGATCTTATCCGAAAAGTCGAACCAACTTTTCGGGATCATGCTCAGTGCGCGACGACGCCCGAGGCCTCGTCCTCCGTCGGCAGAGGCGCATGCGGCTTCGTCCGCTCCTCTTCCCAGACGATCGGGACGGGCTGCCGCACGAGAGCATGCTTCAGCACTTCGTCCATGCGCGAGACCGGCACGATCTCCAGACCATTCTTCACACTGTCCGGAATATCCGCCAGATCCTTTGCATTCTCCTCGGGGATGATGACTTTCTTCATACCACCGCGCAAGGCCGCGAGCAGCTTCTCCTTAAGCCCGCCGATCGGCAGGACGCGACCGCGCAGCGTGATTTCGCCCGTCATGGCAATATCGCGCCGAACCGGAATACCGGTCAGGGTCGAGACGATCGCCGTCACCATCGCTACGCCCGCCGAAGGTCCATCCTTCGGCGTCGCGCCTTCCGGCACATGCACATGGATGTCACGCCGGTCGAACAGTGGCGGCTCGATGCCGAAATCAACCGCGCGGGACCGCACATAGGAAGCCGCGGCCGAGATCGATTCCTTCATGACATCACGCAGATTGCCGGTGACGGTCATCCGCCCCTTGCCGGGCATCATCACGCCTTCGATCGTGAGCAATTCGCCGCCGACTTCCGTCCAGGCGAGACCGGTCACGACGCCGACCTGATCCTCGGCCTCCGCCTCGCCATAGCGGAAGCGCGGCACGCCGAGATAATCGGCAATATTATCGGCCGTGACGGCCACGATCTTCGCTTTGTCCGTGAGGATCTGCTTGACCGCTTTACGGGCGAGATTGGAGAGCTCGCGCTCGAGATTGCGGACGCCAGCCTCCCGCGTGTAACGGCGGATGATCGTCAAAAGTGCGGCATCGTCGATCGACCATTCGGCCGTCGCGAGTCCGTGCTTCTTCAACGTCGCCGGAATGAGGTGGCGCCGCGCGATCTCGATCTTCTCATCCTCGGTGTAGCCGGCGATGCGGATGATCTCCATGCGGTCCATCAAAGGCGGCGGGATGTTCAACGTATTCGCCGTCGTCACGAACATCACGTTCGAGAGATCGTAATCGACTTCGAGATAGTGATCGTTGAACGACTGGTTCTGCTCCGGGTCGAGCACCTCGAGGAGGGCCGACGACGGATCGCCACGGAAATCCATCCCCATCTTGTCGATCTCATCGAGCAGGAAGAGCGGATTGCAGGTCTTCGCCTTGCGCATCGACTGGATGATCTTGCCGGGCATCGAGCCGATATAGGTGCGCCTGTGGCCGCGGATCTCCGCCTCGTCGCGCACGCCGCCGAGCGACATGCGGACGAACTCGCGCCCCGTCGCCTTGGCGATCGACTTGCCGAGCGAGGTCTTGCCGACGCCGGGCGGGCCGACGAGGCATAGAATCGGACCCGTCAATTTGTTGGCGCGGCTCTGCACCGCGAGATATTCGACGATGCGTTCCTTTACCTTTTCGAGCCCGAAATGCTCGCTGTCGAGGATCTCCTCGGCAATGTTCAAGTCCTTCTTGACCTTGCTCTTCTTGTTCCACGGGAGCGACAGGATCCAATCGAGATAATTGCGCACGACGGTCGCTTCCGCCGACATCGGCGACATCTGCCGCAGCTTCTTCAATTCGGCAGTCGCCTTGTCGCGCGCCTCCTTGGACAGCTTCGTCTTCTTGATGCGCTCCTCGAGCTCGGAGAGATCGTCCTTGCCGTCCTCGTCGCCGAGCTCCTTCTGGATCGCCTTCATCTGCTCGTTGAGGTAATATTCCCGCTGCGTCTTCTCCATCTGCCGCTTGACGCGCGTGCGGATGCGCTTTTCGACCTGCAGGACGGAAATCTCGCTTTCCATCAAGGAGAGGCATTTCTCCAGCCGTTTGCCGACGGAATTCGTCTCCAGAATCGACTGCTTATCGAGGATCTTGACGGCGAGATGCGAGGCCACCGTATCGGCGAGCTTGGCATAATCCTCGATCTGGTTCACAGCGGCGACGACTTCCGGCGAGACCTTCTTGTTGAGCTTCACATAGCTCTCGAATTCGGCGACGACGGAACGCGCCAGCGCCTCGACCTCCACCTTGTCGGCCGGCTCGTCGGCCACGGCATCGGCATCGGCCTCGTAGTAATCATCGGTGCGCGTATAAAGATGGACGCGCGCCCGCATCAGCCCCTCGACCAGCACCTTCACAGTGCCGTCGGGCAGTTTGAGGAGCTGCAAGACCGTCGCAAGCGTACCGGTCTTGAAGATCGCGTCGGGGCTGGGATCGTCGTCGGATGCGTTGATCTGCGTCGCGAGCAGGATCAGCTTGTCCGTCTTCATCACCTCTTCGAGCGCGCGAATCGATTTTTCGCGGCCGACGAAGAGCGGCACGATCATATGCGGAAAAACGACAATGTCGCGCAGCGGCAGGACCGGATAGCTCTGGATCGTCCCCGGGGCCACAGGTTCACGTTTCTGGCTGGTCATGGTTTTATCCTATTCTCGCAACGCGTTCCTAGATCAAGCCCGAGCCGCATTCACTGAGGTGGATCAACGGCGCCGATATTTCCGCTCCGTTCTAACCCGGTGCAGAGCTTTTCGGCAGCCTCTCCCGCCCGATGAAGTCCGAACTTTTGGTCTATGTCGGCAGTGCAGCCGACACAGCGTTTTCTTAGACGTAAGATGGCGTTCCTCGCCGAGGCTTTCAAGCATCAGGTCAAGCATCAGGCAAAAGTCGCACCGGACTGCGCTGCCCGCTCCCGCACGCCGAACCAACCCGCCGGCGCTCTGCCGACACTGCCATTGTGCCGTGCCATGGCTGCCAAGCCCGCGCGGCCGAGCAGCATTTGTGCAGGAAAAGCGTCGCGGCGAGCTCAAGCGCTCGTGCCGCTTTTCTCACTGCGCTCGGCATAAATATAGAGCGGACGCGATTTGCCCTCGACCACATCGGGGCCGATGACGACCTGTTCGACCCCGTCGAGGCTCGGCAGATCGAACATTGTGTCGAGCAATATGCCTTCCATGATCGATCTGAGGCCGCGCGCGCCGGTGCGCCGGTCGATCGCCTTTTTGGCAACGACGTTCAACGCCTCGTCCTGGAAGGTGAGCTCGGTGTTCTCCATCTCGAACAAGCGCTGATATTGCTTGACGAGCGCATTCTTCGGCTCGGTGAGGATCCGCTTCAGCGCGTCTTCGTCGAGATCTTCGAGCGTCGCAATGACCGGGAGCCGGCCAACGAATTCCGGAATGAGACCGAATTTGAGCAGGTCTTCGGGCTCGACCCTACGCAAGATCTCGCCGGTCCGGCGCTCGTCGGGGGCCTGCACATTCGCGCCAAAGCCGATCGAAGTGGTCTTGCCGCGCATCGAAATGATCTTCTCGAGCCCGGCAAAAGCGCCGCCGCAGATGAACAGAATGTTGGTCGTATCGACCTGCAGGAATTCCTGCTGCGGATGCTTGCGGCCGCCTTGCGGCGGCACCGAAGCCACCGTGCCTTCCATGATCTTGAGCAGCGCCTGCTGCACGCCCTCGCCGGAGACGTCACGGGTGATCGAGGGATTGTCGGACTTGCGCGAGATCTTGTCGATTTCATCGATATAGACGATGCCGCGCTGCGCCCGCTCGACATTGTAGTCGGAGGCCTGGAGCAGCTTCAAAATGATGTTTTCGACATCCTCGCCGACATAGCCAGCTTCCGTCAGCGTCGTCGCATCCGCCATGGTGAAAGGCACGTCGAGGATGCGGGCGAGCGTCTGCGCGAGCAAGGTCTTGCCCGAGCCGGTCGGGCCGATCAGCAGAATGTTCGATTTGGCGAGCTCGACATCATTGTGCTTCGTCGAATGATTGAGCCGCTTATAGTGATTGTGGACGGCGACGGACAGAACCCGCTTGGCCTGCGCCTGGCCGATCACATAATCATCGAGGACCTTGCAGATCTCTTTCGGCGTTGGAATGCCGTCGCGGCTCTTGACCAGCGAGGATTTGTTCTCCTCGCGAATGATGTCCATACAAAGCTCGACGCATTCGTCGCAGATGAACACCGTGGGGCCGGCAATCAGCTTGCGGACCTCGTGTTGGCTCTTGCCGCAGAACGAGCAATAGAGCGTGTTTTTCAAGTCGCTGCCGCCGACCTTGGTCATGGCTTATCTCCTACCAGCCGAACGCACATAATGCTTCGGCCCTCTGCAACTGCCAAGGGCGACCCTCATAATAGAACTGCCGCCTCTCAGCCAGCGCATCCGCTCGGGGTCCGCCGGCTGACTTCGTTCTTTCGCCCCTCGAACTCCCAGAATTGCACTATCCCCTTTAATGGAAATGCAAACATGCCGGGAGGCTTGGATCAAGCCCTGGAAGCGGATTTTCCCCGCCCTGTGGCTTTTTGCGTCACATAGACGCAACAGTCTGGTAGCATAATGCCCGAAAAAAGCGTCCAAGTGGTTAAACCGCCTTTTACGGCAAAAGACCGCCGGAAGTGCTAAAAAGCAACTGTCGTGCCATTGCCTTTAGATCCCTGGCGGAGCGACGAAGTTGGGCTCAGGACCATGGCTTTGGAAAGCTGATCGGATCGCTCTCAATTCCGTCGCGGAGCGACGCTCGCGCTGAAGCTGCCACCCATCGCGCAACCACCCGCCCGTCGCCTTCGTCAGAGCTGCCTCACCCAAGAGCGGGATACGAGCCTTGAGACAAATCAACCTCCCGGAAACTGAACCTGAATTTTGCCAATTGGGCGGAAACGCGCAGACCAGACCGCTCGAAGCACGGCTTCTCATGAAGCAGACACTTCTCCGGAAATGAAGTGGACAAGAGAGAGAATTAGCTGTGGGAATAACCGCGATGACCAGTTCGCATGCGCACGCACTGATCGTTCTCGACGCTTTTACATTGGCCAGTACGCGCTCCTCGAGCTCGGCGCGCCTCAAGCCGCGGATTTCGCCGCCTCCGTCTCGTCCGGACGCTTGTCGATCACCTGATCGACGATGCCGAAGAGGCGAGAATCTTCCGCCGTCATGAAATGATCGCGGTCGAGCGTCGCCTCGATCGTGTCATAGTCTTTGCCGGTATGCTTGACATAGATTTCGTTGAGCCGGCGCTTCATCGGCATGATGTCTTCGGCATGGCGCAGGATGTCGGACGCCTGGCCCTGGAAGCCGCCTGAGGGCTGATGCACCATGATCCGGGCGTTCGGCAGCGCATAGCGCATCCCGGCTTCGCCGGCGGTCAACAGCAGCGAACCCATCGAGGCCGCCTGGCCGATGCAGAGCGTCGACACCTTCGGCCGGATGAACTGCATCGTGTCATAAATCGACAGGCCGGCGGTCACGACGCCGCCCGGCGAATTGATATACATCGAAATTTCTTTTTTCGGGTTTTCCGCTTCGAGGAACAGCAGCTGGGCCACGATGACCGTGGCCATATGGTCCTCGACCGGTCCGGTCAAAAAGATGATTCGCTCGCGCAGCAGGCGGGAACGTGTCGAAGCCCCGCTCGCCCCGGCTCGTGTTCTCGATGACCTGGGGGATCAGATAATTATTGTAGATTTCTATGGGTCGCGGTCGCGCAGCATGGAAGATACTCGGTTCTATTTTTAGGCGATAAGGGCCTTTGGCGGCAGCTCCGCCTGGTTTTCCAAGATAATCGCTCCCGGCGGTTTCGCAAAGAGCGGGCCGGGGTAAAGACCCACCTCGGCGCGGCATATTGTTTAGCTCAAGGTGGCGCCGACCCGGCTCAGGCGGCCGGTTCGAAGCTGCCGGTTTCGCCTCTTCGTCGGCCTCCGTTTCGAAGGCTCTCACCTGCTCGATCAGTGCCGCCGGCGACACCTGCTTATCCGTCACCGTGACCTCAGTGAGGAGATGGTCGACGACCTTTTCCTCGAATAGTGGCGCGCGGATCTCGGCCAGCCGCTCCGGATTCTTCCGGTAATAATCGACGAGCTCGCGTTCCATTCCGGGAAAATTGCGCGCCCGTTGATCGAGCGCCTGCCCGACTTCTTCGTCGCTGACGGTCACGCCCGCCTTTTCGCCGACCTCGGCCAGGACGAGGCCCAGTCGCACCCGGCGTTCGGCAATCCTCTGGAAATCCTCCCGCTCCGCCTCTCGGTGGTTCCTTCGTCGGCGGAGCTCTTGCCTTCCGCGTTCGTTCGGCGGTCGCCTCCTGCCAGATCTTTTCGAACTCGCGGGAGACGAGGGCCGGCGGCAACTCGAATCTGAATTTCTTGTCGAGCGCGTCGAGAAGCTCGCGCTTCCACTTGCGCCGCGAGATCGCAGCCTGCTCGCCTTCGAGCGAGGCTTGGACGGCTTCCCGCATCTTGGCGAGATCGGGAAAACCTAGGCTCTGCGCAAAGGCATCGTCGACGGCGGGATCCGCCGGCGACGCGCACGCCTTCAAGGTGACGTCGAAACTTGCCGGCTTGCCGGCGAAATTCGCGGCCGCATAATCCTCGGGGAAAGTCACCGAGATAGTCTTTTGCTCGCCGAGCTTCATGCCTTCGACCTGATCTTCGAAGCCGGGGATGAAGGACCCCGAGCCGAGCACGAGATCGACGCCTTCGGCGGTGCCGCCTTCGAAGGCCTCGTCACCGATCTTGCCGACGAAATCAAGGACGACCTTTCGCCCTTGGCGGCGACGACACCCTCGCCTTCCTTTGGCGCATAAAGGCGGTTCTGCTCGGCGATACGGGCCATCGCCCGTGTCGACATCCGCATGCGGGATCTCGGCGACCAGGCGCTCGATGCTGATTCGCTGAAGCCTCCGACCTCGAATTTCGGCAGGACTTCGACCGCGACCTTATAGGAGAGATCGGTCTTGGCCTCGAAAGCCTGCGGCAGCTCCGCCTGATCGTTCGGAAATTCGACCTTCGGCGGCGTCGCGACCTAGATTATTGTCTTCGACGATCTTGCGATTGGCCTCGTTCACCACATCCTGCATCACATCGGCCATGATCGAGCGGCCATAGAGCCGCTTTAGATGCGCGACCGGCACCTTCCCCGGCCGGAAGCCGTTGATACGTGCCTTAGCGCGCAGTTCGTCGAGCTGGGCATCGACCTTTGTCGCGAGATCTGCAGCTGCAAGCACCACTTTATATTCGCGTTTCAGTCCCTCGGAGAGGGTCTCGGTCACTTGCATCCGTTTCGCCCTTTCAATCCCTTAATATGATTTACGGCTATGATTTATGACGCATGAGCCGTCGCAACAAGATGAACGCGCCAGATTGGGGGAGGCCGACGCGATCACGTCTCAATCTGTGGCAATTTGCGCTACGGTCCGATCTGGTGCGGGCGGGAGAGAATCGAACCCCCATGATTTTCATCACCGGAACCTAAATCCGGCGCGTCTACCAGTTCCGCCACGCCCGCTA
>CAVWXV010000011.1:0-387155 GCA_963759185.1 uncultured Alphaproteobacteria bacterium | reverse complement strand
CGGAGAATTGTCCTTGGCGAGGGCCTCCGACACCGCAGCTAGGGCGCTGCCAGGACCAGGAGCGGCGACGACGGGAGCGGTTTTTTCGGCAGCGGAATGCGCCTGATCAATGGAAGGCAGAGCCGGCGCCCTAGCTTCCGCTGCGCTGGCGGCGAATGGGCTTCGCGCGGTGCTTTGATCATCGGCGGCGGCCGGCCTCGCTGCGAGACCAGCAAGCAATGGCAAGGCCAGAAGCAGCAAGACCAGAAGCAGGGTAAATCGACACGCTCTTTGCGTCCGCATGACCGTCCTCTGGAAATAGCGTCCGTCGCTGTCGTTTCGATGCGAGCGCGCTTCGATGCAGGTCGTTGCGAGCCGCGTCGATATGATGAAATGTCTTTTCGACACGCTGTCGTAGCGATCCGGTCGCTGCCTCGAGCTCGCGTGCCGAACGGAGCTTCGCTTTTGATGAAAACTGCGAGTCCCAGCCAAAAGCAATTGCGGAAGCTGGCCGGCAGCCATCAGCAGGCCGCAATCTCGGCAGACGTGGCACACAAGCCACAGATTTCACGCCGCAGCATTGCTTTCTGTCTCGTCCCGGTCCTTGCCGGAAGCCGGATCGCCTTCACCCTGCTGCAAGCCATATTCTTTCAATTTGCGATAGAGCGTTGAGCGGCCAATCCCGAGCTTGCGCGCAACGGCTGACATCTGCCCACGGTAATAGCCGAGTGCGAAGCGCAAGGTTTCGGCTTCCAATTGTTCGAAGCGGCGCAGATTGCCGCTTTCATCGAGCAGCCGCAGCACATTCGGATCATGGACTTCGACGCGGATGATTTCGCGCTCGGGTCTTTGCTCACGTGCGCTGGCGCTCGGCGCGGCGGGAATGCGCACGTCGAAGCCGCTCACTTGCGCGGCAATTTGCGGGAATTCGGCAACCGTGAGTTCATCGGCATCGGCGAGGACGACAGCGCGGAAGATCACATTCTCCAATTGCCGGACATTGCCGGGCCACTCATAGCTTTCGAGCAGAGCGAGCGCTTCGGCACTGATGCCGCGCAGGCGTTTGCCCTCTTCCGCCGCGAAGCGGGCGGCAAAGCGGCGGACGAGATCGGCGATATCGCTGCGGCGCGTCCGCAAAGGCGGGATGGTGATCGGAAAGACGTTGAGGCGATAATAGAGATCTTCGCGAAACGCGCCGCACTTCACGAGTTCGATCAGATTCTGATTGGTTGCCGAGATGAGACGGATGTCGACCTTCACCGGGCGCTTGCTGCCGACGGGATCGACCTCGCCTTCCTGCAAGGCGCGCAGAAGCTTCACCTGCGCTTCAGGCGGCAGTTCGCCGACTTCATCGAGGAAGAGAGTGCCGCCATGCGCCTCGACGAATTTGCCGAGATGTTTTTCATTGGCGCCGGTGAAGGCACCCTTCTCATGCCCGAAGAGGATCGATTCGACGAGATTTTCCGGCAAGGCGCCGCAATTGACGGTGACAAAAGCGCGGCCGCGCCGATCTGAGGCGCCCTGGATCGCGCGGGCGACGACCTCCTTGCCAACGCCCGATTCGCCTTCCAGCAATACCGGAATCGTCGACTTCGCGGCGCGCTCGCCCAATCTGATCACCCGCTCCATCTCGCTGCTTCGGCTCGCAAGATCACGGAACGACAAAGTGCCCGACGCCTGCCGGTTGAGGCGGCGTACCTCATCTTCGAGCGCATCGACGCGCAGCGCGTTTTTGATCGAGATCTGCAAGCGTTCGGCGCCGACCGGCTTGACGACGAAATCATAGGCGCCGGCGCGCATCGCGGAAATCACCGCCTCGATCGAGCCATGCGCCGTCTGCACGATGGTCGGAATTTGCCGTTTTTGCTCGCGCAGCCGCGCCAGGACGGCCATGCCGTCGAGATCGGGCATCACGAGATCGAGGATCAAGAGATCGATCGGCTGGCCCGCGGCAGGATCGAGCCGCGCCAGCGCCGCTTCGCCGCTTTCGGCAGTTTCCGTCTCGTAGCCGAAACGGTGGACGAGTGCTTCGAGCAGACGGCGTTGCACCGGGTCGTCGTCGACAATCAGTACGAGACAGGACATGGGCCTCTTTCTTGACGGGCTGAATGCCCGGAGGGTGGCCCGGCTCGATTCGGGAGCAATGCACCGGCGCGCGGGGGCAGGCCACAACGCTGCATGCTGGCCGATCAGAGTAAACGCTGTGTTAATTGCCGCTGTGGAAAGCGATGATATCGCCTGAAGATCCATATCGCGACACCGGCGTGGCTTTAGATTGATCCAAGGGCAAGTGATCCGATATGAAGGGGCAAAGACATCTGTTCCCTCCTCTTCGGATCAAAGCCATGCCCCCTTTTCGTCTTTTCGATCGCCACCACATTTTCTTATGCGCGGCAGACAGCTTCTTACGCGCGGCAGACAGCGCGGCGCTGAGCACGAAAGAGCCATTGCTCGGCCCGCTGCCGGAGTGGAATCTCGCCGATCTCTATCCTTCCATTGAGTCGCCTGTCTTTGCGAGCGATCTCGCCCGCGCCGAATCCGAGTGCAAGACTTTTGCGGAAGACTATCGCGGCAAGCTCGCGACGCTTGCGGGAGCCAACGGCGGCGCAGGGCTTGCCGAAGCGGTCAAGCGCTATGAGGCGCTCGATGATCTCTTGGGCCGCATCATGTCTTTTGCCGGCCTCGTCTATTACGGCGATACCAGCGATCCGGTGCGCGCCAAATTTTTCGGCGACACGCAAGAGAAGATCAATGCGGCCTCGACCGAGCTTCTCTTCTTCCAGCTCGAACTCAACCGGCTCGACGATGCGATTATCGAGACTTTAGCGCAAGGACCGCTGGCGCATTACCGGCCCTGGCTCGAAGACATCCGCAAGGACAAGCCCTATCAGCTCGCCGACGACATCGAGCGCCTGTTCCACGAGAAATGGGTGACCGGCGGCAGCGCTTGGAACCGCCTCTTCGATGAAACCATCGCGGCGCTGCGCTTCAAGGTCGGCGGCGAAGAGCTGGCGCTCGAGCCCATCCTCAATCTAATGCAGGATTCGAAAGAGGAGGTGCGCAAGGCGGCGGCGGAAGCGATCGGCGTGACCTTGAAGGAGAATGCGCGCATTTTCGGCCATATCACCAATGTGCTCGCCAAGGACAAAGAGATTTCGGATCGCTGGCGCGGCTTCAAAGATGTCGCCGATGCGCGCCATCTCTCCAATCGGGTCGAGCGCGAGGTCGTTGATGCTTTGGTCGCCGCCGTGCACGAGGCCTATCCGCGCCTCTCGCATCGCTATTACAAGCTCAAAGCGAAATGGTTCGGCAAGGATGCGCTGGATTATTGGGACCGCAATGCGCCTCTGCCGAATGTCGAGACGCGGAACTTTCCTTGGGAAGATGCGCGCCAAACCGTGCTCGATGCCTATGCCGCCTTCTCGCCGCGCATGGCCGCAATCGCCAAGCGCTTCTTCGACGAGAATTGGATCGATGCGCCGGTGCGGCCCGGCAAGGCGCCGGGCGCCTTCGCGCATCCGACCGTGCCCTCGGCGCATCCTTATGTGCTCTTAAATTATCTCGGCAAGCCGCGCGATGTAATGACTCTTGCGCATGAGCTCGGCCATGGTGTGCATCAGGTGCTCGCTGCGCCGAATGGCGCGCTGATGGCGCCGACGCCTTTGACCTTGGCCGAGACGGCTTCCGTCTTCGGCGAGATGCTGACCTTCCGCGCTTTGCTCGCCAAGACGAAATCGATCAGCGAGCGCCGCGCCATGCTCGCCGCCAAGGTCGAGGACATGATCAATACGGTCGTGCGGCAGATCGCCTTCTACACGTTCGAGCGCAAGGTCCATACCGAGCGGCGCCAGGGCGAATTGACGGTCGATAAGATCGACGAGCTTTGGATGAGCGTGCAGGCCGAAAGCCTCGGGCCTTCAATTCGCTTCGGGCCGGGCTATGAGAGCTTTTGGGCCTATATTGGGCATTTCATCCATTCGCCCTTCTATGTCTATGCCTATGCCTTCGGCGATTGTCTCGTGAACTCGCTCTATGGCGTCTATGAGAAGGCGCAAGAGGGTTTTGCCGAGCGCTATCTCGCCATGTTGTCGGCAGGCGGCACCAAACATCATTCCGAGCTTCTCGCGCCCTTCGGGCTCGACGCTCGCGATCCCGCTTTCTGGCAGATCGGCTTGAAGATGATCGAAGGGCTGATCGCGGAACTGGAAGCGCTGGAGGGGTGAGACCTCGTCATGGCGGTCCCCGGACTTGATCTCTGGGGACGCCACAAGGTGAGCCAAGGGCAAGGGATCGGCCGCGCACCCCCAGCAAAGAGCGACGTCATTCAAGAATCGGTTGCTGTCATGGCCCGAATTCGGCCAAGGTAAAGGCTCCTACCGCCCCGAGTCGGACTGCGGAGCCTTTTCATCATGGACCAATTCACACACCAAGCAATTGATTTGAAAATGATGGCGCGCTGCATCGAGCTTTCCAGAACAGCGGGAAAGCTGGGCGAGTTTCCATTCGCGGCTCTCATCTGCCAGAATGAAGACATCATCGTCGAGGCAACCAATCGGGTCGCCCGCGAGGCCGACGTCACCCGCCATGCCGAGCTGGTGGCGATCTCCGAAGCACAGAAAGTGCTCGGTCGAAAAGATTTGAGCAGCTGCACCATCTATTCGAACGTCGAGCCTTGCCCGATGTGCTCCTTTCCCATTCGCGAGACGCGCATTCGCAAGGTCGTCTACGCGATCAAGTCGCCGATGATGGGCGGCCATTCGAAATTTTCCGTGCTCAATGACCGCGAAATGTCGAAAGTCATGCCGGAAGTCTTCGGCGATGTTCCCGAGGTTATCGCCGGCCTGCTTCATCGCGAAGCCGAAAACGTTTGGTGGAAATGGAATCCGGTCATTTGGGGCGTGATCAGATACCGCGGCTGCTTCGGACATCATAAGCATGAGGATAAAGATAAGGATAAATAATTGGACGGCCGTCACGGCCTCCCCCGGACTTGATCCGGGGATTGGCCCGGCCATCCACGTGGTGCAGGGCCGCGAACCTTCTCAAAAAAGGCCGCACAAGTGCAGCGCTCATTCTCAACGTCCGCAGAACTCATCGGCGTGGATGGCCGGGACAAGCCCGGCCATGACGCGGTGGAGATGCTGAAGCAAAATTGTTGGACGCGGATTTCGTCGCTGGCAGATCAAGCGAAGGCTTCCGATCTGATGATTTCCTTTGTCATATGTAGGAGAGATGCATGTCCTACGACAACGATTTAGGCAAGTGTGAGATCGAGAGCATGGTTTTGGACCAGCTGCTCGACGCCTTTTGTGCAACCACTGGTCGGACCGCAACCGAGGAATGGGATGACGATCGGCAGAAGGTCCAGGGATCGCCGGATCATATCATCGGCCTTGATGGAAAAGCGTTTGGTATCGAACTCACCTGGATTCGCAATGCAGGTGACGCGTGGGCTTATGTGGCAGAGGTGTATCGACTCGCTTCGCAGAAAAACGAAAGCTATACGCGACGCGGCATTTTTCAATTCCCTATAGCTCTTATCGCATACTCCTATGCTCCGCCGCTTTTCGATCTTCGTGACTTACTGACAGATTCAGTTGTGCAGGCCGACTTCGACGAATTGGGCTTTGCTGAGGTCTGGGCAGCCGATTTTTCGGATGCGTATTACTCGCCAGGTCACCTTTTGCGTCAGCCTGACCTGTTTTGTTTCAAGCCAAATAGTTTGTTTGGCTTTCATCGCATTGGGAAGCACGATCGAAAGCCATTCGGATAAACCAGGCTGTCCCCAACCTAGTCAATCGCGACGACGGCTCACACCCCCGCAACATTTCCCCTGATCCACGCGGCATAATCGTCTTCGCTCATCTCGCCGGCGGCGAGCCGCAGCAGAGAGAGAGGGCCTAGGCAGAAGTCCGATCCAGCTCCATCGCCAACGGTCGAGCGTATGCGCCCAGTGGGCAACCATGCAGCGTTGTTGACGCTTGAATTCGCAACCGCTCCGTTGTACATTTTGTATAACGGAGTTTGGCCATGGGCATCGAGGGACAGGATAAAGAGATCGAAGGCGCCGTCCTTCAGATCCGCAAAATCGGTAATTCGGTCGGCGTCATCCTGCCGAAGGAGCTTTTGGCGCGGCTTCGGCTCAAGGAAGGCGACAAATTGCACATTGTCGAGCAGACCGAGCGCGGCCTGAAGCTGAGCCCTTATGATCCGCATCATGCGAAAGCGATGGAGATCGCCAGGCGCGCCTTTCGCGACTATGCGGATACCTTCAAAGCGCTTGCGAAATGACCGAGCCTTTATGGCTCGACGTCGATATCGTCCTTGATATTCACAGCGAGCAATTGGCTCTCTTCGGTGGTCCCGAAGGGGTCCGCGATCTCGGCTTATTGGAATCTGCTCTGGCAAGGCCACTTAATCGCTTTGCCTATGGAGAAACTGATCTTGCGGCGCTTGCGAGCTCCTATGCGTTCGGCATCGCGCGCAACCACCCGTTTTTCGACGGGAATAAACGCGCAGCTTTCGCGGCTTTCATCGTGTTCCTCGGCTTGAATGGCATTGACTTCAAAGTGCCGCCTGCCGAGGCGACGGCCAGTTTTCTCGCGCTGGCCGCGGGCGAAATCGATGAGGAGGCATTCACCAAATGGGTCAGGGACCATTGGCCGAAGGCCAGATGAGCCGGGCCGCCGTCACCGCCGCAAAACCGCCTTCTCGTTCTTGATGACCGAGGCTTCGATCATGGGGAATTCGGCATCCAGCAGAAATTGCTTCAGCGCTTCATAATCCGTTTTTTCCATCGAAAATTCCTTCGTCCCATCGGCGAGGCTCGCGAAGGAAATCGGCAACCACCGTGCGCACAAAGGCCTTCTGGTCTTCGGTCGCCGGGTTCAACATGAAGGTGATCGTTGGATAGGATCCGTTCATCTTGGCTTTGCAGGTGAGCCGGCGTGTCTGATCGAAGCGAATGTCGTACATCCGCAAGACATCGTCCCGACTCGGGTCGTCGCGGCGATGATCGAGACTGCTCGACCAGATCTCGAGCCGCAGCGTGGCCGTATCCGCCTCAGTCTTTTCGAGCGTGATCTCAAAATGCTTTCCGTCGAAGGAATCTGCCAAAATCGTGAGCGGCAAAGCCATGGGATGTTCCTTTAAAGAGCGTCTTCACGCCCAAATCATGAAAGAATTGTACCGCTTGGGCCCTATCTCGGATAGGCATTGGGGCTAGCAAGGCCTGCACCGATACGGTCCATGCAGGCCATAAAAGCCCGGCCGGCCGAGAAAATCCGTCTGATGATCGCGCCCCTCGCCCCATGCGCGCCGCCCCTGAAAAGCCGATAAAGCACAGTCCATGAATGATGAATCCGATCGCTTTTCCGCCCGCACGGCGCGGCATCTGCGCGTTGGCGCGCATGTCGGGGGCGCGGCGGCGCGGATTTTTGGCGCGCGGCTGATTGGCGGGGAAGCCAGCGATGCGCAAAGCGCCGCGGCGCTCGCGCAGGCGCTCGGCCGCTTGAAAGGCCCGCTGATGAAGGTCGCGCAAATGCTCGCGACCATTCCCGACGCGCTGCCTCCCGAATATGCCGAGAGTCTGGCGCGTCTGCAGGCGCAGGCGCCGCCCATGGGCGCGGCTTTCGTCAAACGCCGTATGCAGGCCGAATTGGGTCCCGATTGGCGCGAAAAATTTTCAGCCTTCGATCTTGCGCCGGCCGCTGCTGCCTCGCTCGGCCAAGTGCATCGGGCGCAGGCCAAGGATGGGGCCTTGCTCGCCGCAAAGCTGCAATATGCCGATATGGCCTCCGCCGTCGAAGCCGATCTCAGGCAGCTCGACATCATATTTTCACTGCATCGGCGCATGCGACCGGCGATCGACACGCGCGAAGTCGTCAAAGAGATCGCCGCGCGCCTGCGCGAAGAGCTCGATTACCGCCGCGAGGCGCGCCATGCGGCGCTTTATGCCGAAATTCTCAAGCCCTTCGCGGACATCCGCGTGCCACGCGTCGATCCCGCGCTTTCGACGGCGCGCCTCCTCAGCATGGAATGGCTCGAGGGACGGCCTTTGCGCGCCTGGCTTGCGGCGGGTGAGGCCGAACGCAGCCGCATCGGCGCCGCGCTGTTCAAAGCCTGGTGGATTCCCTTCAGCCATTATGGCGTCATCCACGGCGATCCGCATCTCGGCAATTACACGGTCTTTGGTGAGGGATCTGGCGAGGCGGGCATCAATCTCTTCGATTACGGCTGCATCAGGATCTTTCCGCCGCGCTTCGTCGCCGGCGTGGTCGATCTCTATGAGGGTTTGCGCCAGGGCGATCAGGCCCGCATCGTCCATGCCTATGAAGGCTGGGGCTTTCGCGGCCTGGCCAAGGAGGCGATCGAGGCCTTGAACATTTGGGCCCGCTTCATCTACGGGCCTTTGCTCGACGATCGCACCCGCACCATAGCCGATGGCGTGGCGCCGGGCCTTTATGGCCGCCGCGAGGCCTTCGCCGTCCATAATGGCCTGCGCGCACACGGGCCGGTCATCATCCCGCGCGAATTCGTCTTCATGGATCGCGCCGCCATCGGCCTCGGCGCCGCCTTTCTCCATCTCGGCGCGAAACTCAATTTCTATCGTCTCTTCAATGAGGCGATCGATCATTTCGATCGCGATGCGCTGGCCGCCCGTCAGGCCGCGGCATTGACCAAAGCCGGCCTCGCCGCGCCGCTTTAAGGCGCTACGACCCGTCCCGCGGGGGCGAGGAAAGCCGGTGGTATACAAATTTTCATCAATGATGATCGAGACCCCCTTGACGGCGGACGACGATCGCGGTTTGACGGCGCGGGGCGGCTGCAAGTAGTTCTCAGACATAAACGGCAGCCGGAACAGGAGGGACGATGGTCGAGCAACATGCCGCCGCCGCTGAGGGGCATACGGATTTGGATTTTGCGGAGCACGAGAAAACCTACCGCACATTTCTCCGCTTCGTGAAATATGGCACGCTCGGCGTCATTTTGATCGTCATCCTCCTCGCCGTTTTGACGCTCTAGGACATGGCTTGGAAAAGCCGATCGGCTTTTCCAATTTTAGACATCGGATATATCCAATGTCTTATTGTGGGCGGTGCCAAAGTCCTTGATACAGGGTCGATCTGTCTCCCCGCTGGCTGCCCGAGTATTCCGCATCGCCGGATCGGTTCTGCGCATACAGCGATCTTTGGCTGCGCTCTGATCGGCGAGGACCAGCGGCAAGTGCCGGGCTGAGCATGTCCTTTCGAAGAACCCCCCGGGGTTCTTCGTCCGGCGTGCTTCACGGCAGGACGGCCCAACCGTTCTGCGACACTCCTGAAAGACCGGTGCGTCGCTCCAAGGCACATCGAACTGCCTCGTCCGTCTGCATAGGAAAGCGGAGCTGCTCATGCGTATCGCTGTGCCTGCCGAAACCGATCCCGGTGAAGCGCGCGTCGCTGCAACCCCTGAAACGGTGAAGAAATATATCGCGCTTGGGGCTGATGTCGTCGTGCAATCGCAAGCCGGCGTCAAATCCGGCGTTCCCGATGCCGATTACGCCGCCGCCGGCGCAACGATCGCCGCCGATGCCGGCGCGGCCATTGCCGATGCAGACATTATTCTGCGCGTGCGCCGCCCGAGCCCGTCGGAGCTCGCCGGGGCCAAGCGCGGCGCCGTGGTTCTGGCGATCGCCGATCCTTATGGCCAGACCGATGCCTTGCAGAAGCTCGCCGAGGCCGGCGTGCTGCTCTTCGCCATGGAGCTCATGCCGCGGATCACTCGCGCCCAGATGATGGATGTGCTGTCGAGCCAGGCCAATCTCGCCGGCTATCGTGCCGTCATCGATGCGGCGGCGGAATTCGGCCGTGCTTTCCCGATGATGATGACCGCGGCGGGAACCGTGCCGGCCACAAAGGTGTTCATCATGGGCGTCGGCGTCGCCGGCCTGCAAGCCATCGCCACGGCGCGGCGGCTCGGCGCCATCGTGACGGCAACCGATGTTCGCCCAGCAACCAAGGAACAGGTGGTGTCGCTCGGCGCCAAATTCATTGCCGTCGAAGATGAGGAATTCAAACAGGCCGAAACGGCGGGCGGCTATGCCAAGGAAATGTCGGCAGCCTATCAGGAAAAGCAGAAGGCGCTGACCGCCTCGCATATCGCCAAGCAGGACATTGTGATCACCACCGCCCTCATTCCGGGCCGGCGGGCGCCTTTGCTCGTCACTGAAGAGATGGTCGCCTCGATGCGGCCAGGCTCGGTGATCATCGATCTCGCCGTCGAACGCGGCGGCAATTGCGCGCTCTCCAAGCCCGGCGAAATCGTTGTCACCGACAAGGGCGTCAAGATCGTCGGCTATTTGAACGTTCCAGGCCGGCTCGCCGCGACCGCTTCGGCGCTCTACGCGCGCAATCTCTTCGCTTTCGTCGACACGCTCGTCGACAAGGCGAGTAAGACGCTCGCGATCAATTGGGACGATGAAATCGTAAAGGCCACTTTGCTGACCAAGGATGGCGGGCTCGTCCATCCGAATTTCCAAGCCGCTGCCTGATCGACAGGCGTTTGAGACCCGATCGGGGATAGGGGGAGAGAGATGACGGACATAACCCCGCAACAGCTTCTCGACAAAGCCAAGGCGGCAGCGGAGGCGGCGCGTCAGGCGGCCGATGCCGCTCAGGCCTATGCCGATCAATTGGCGCATGGCATCGCCGGTGCGGCGCATGCGGCGACAGGCGGGGCGATCGATCCCTTCGTCTTCCGCCTGGCGATTTTCGCGCTCGCGGTCTTCGTCGGCTATTATGTCGTCTGGTCGGTCACGCCGGCGCTCCATACGCCGCTCATGTCGGTCACCAATGCGATCTCTTCGGTGATCGTCGTCGGCGCGCTGCTCTCGGTCGGTGTCGATATTTCGACGGCGGGCGACTCGGGCTCGATCCTGGCGCGTATCTTCGGCTTCATCGCCTTGATCCTCGCTTCGGTCAATATATTCGGCGGCTTCCTCGTCACCGAGCGCATGCTCGCAATGTATAAGAAGAAGGGCTGAGCCGATGAATGCCAATTTCGCGGCGGTGCTCTATCTCGTCGCCGGTATTCTCTTCATTCTTGCGCTGCGCGGTCTGTCGTCGCCCGCCACATCGCGGCGCGGCAATCGCTTCGGCATGATCGGCATGGCGATCGCGATCGTCACGACGCTGGCCTATCAGCTTCCTGCAAGTCTCGGCGCCTGGGGCCTTGTCGTCCTGGGCATTGCGATTGGTGGCGGCATCGGCGCTTGGCGCGCCCGCACCGTGCTGATGACGGCGATGCCGCAGCTCGTCGCCTCCTTCCATGCACTCGTCGGCCTTGCCGCCGTGTTCGTCGCGGCCGGCGCGCTCTATGCACCAGCGGCCTTCGGCATCGGCACGCCGGGTGCGATCCATGGCCAGAGCCTCGTCGAAATGTCGATCGGCGTCGCGATCGGCGCCATCACCTTCACCGGTTCGGTCATCGCCTTTCTGAAGCTCGACGGCCGCATGTCCGGCAAGCCGATTCTGTTGCCGCAGCGCCATGTGATCAATGGCGGGCTCGCCTTCCTTCTCGTCCTGTTGGTGGTGCTCTTCGTCATCACCCAGAGCGCCGTGCTGTTCTGGCTGATCGCCGCCGTCTCCTTTGCGCTCGGCGTGCTCATCATCATTCCGATCGGCGGCGCCGACATGCCGGTCGTCGTCTCAATGCTCAATTCCTATTCCGGCTGGGCTGCGGCGGGCATCGGCTTCACGCTGGGCAATCTGGCGCTCATCATCACCGGCGCGCTGGTCGGCTCCTCGGGCGCCATCCTCTCCTATATCATGTGCAAGGCGATGAACCGCTCCTTCATCTCGGTCATTCTCGGCGGCTTCGGCGGCGAGACGGCTGGTGCCGGCGGTGCGGTCGAGACGCGGCCGGTCAAGCAAGGCTCGGCGGAAGATGCCGCCTTCATCATGGAAAATGCCGAGAAGGTCATCATCGTGCCGGGCTATGGCATGGCGGTGGCGCAGGCCCAGCATGCCTTGCGCGAAATGGCAGATGTGCTGAAGGCAAAGGGTGTCGACGTCAAATATGCGATCCATCCGGTCGCCGGCCGCATGCCGGGCCATATGAACGTGCTGCTCGCCGAAGCCAATGTGCCCTATGACGAAGTCTTCGAACTCGAGGACATCAATGCGGAATTCGCGCAGGCGGATGTCGCTTTCGTCATCGGCGCCAATGATGTGACCAATCCGGCGGCGAAAACCGATAAGCAATCGCCGATCTATGGCATGCCGATCCTCGATGTCGAAAAGGCGAAGACCGTGCTCTTCGTCAAACGTGGCATGGGGTCCGGCTATGCCGGCGTCGAGAACGAGCTCTTCTTCAAGGACAATACGATGATGCTCTTCGGCGACGCCAAGAAAATGGTCGAGAGCATTTTGAAGGCGCTGGGGTAGCGCATAATTTCCGAGACGTTGAACGTCATTGCGAGGAGCGAAGCGACGAAGCAATCCAGAAGCGCCAAAGCGAGATTGCTTCGCTTCGCTCGCAATGACGGCGACGCGCATAAGTTATCAGCGCGTTCAGCATGAACGTCAGTCTCGTACGGCCGCAATATCGGTTTGTACAAAGTCGTCGCCCTTGAACAACAAGGGCGCCTGCGTCGCTTTCGCGAGCGCGTAAGCAAAGCAATCGCCGAAGTTCAAGGCGGCTGGATGTCCGGTGCCCTTGCCAAACTGGGCATGCGCGGCACGCGCGAAATCCGCCTGATCTGGGGTCACCGGCTCGATGCTCATGCCGGCGGTTCGCAGGAAAGCATCGAGCCATTGCTCGGCCGCTTCGGGCGTGATCCTCTTCAGGCTGCGCAAGACAATCGAAGTCTCAACGAGATTCGCTGCCGATATCAACGGCTGCTCGTCATGGCTGATCGCTTCCGCATAATGCTGGGCGTCGTCCTCTTGTCGAAAGATAGCGACGATGGCGGAGGTATCGACCACGATCACGTCGGAAGCCCGTTCTCGTCATATCCGAGTATCGCGTCGGGTTTCCTTGTGTCGGCATCCGGCAGTTGAGCATAGGCCCGGCCGATGGCCATCAGCCGCTCGGCCACGGCACAAGCGTCGCGCCGGCGGCGTTCGCGCTGAAGTCGCTCGCGTAAGGCGGAAGTCACCGCGGACGTGAGGCTTTCCCCGGTCAATTCGGCGAGCTCGGTCGCGAGCCTGTGCGCTTCATCGTTCTTGATATTGAGGTGCATCGCCTTTGCCGTTGTGGTAGAAACCATTTGAAACTTCTACCATCATCGGAAACGCACGGCAAGCGCGAGCGTCGGAGAATGCTACCTATGCCCGTCCCATGCGGGCGAGACCGTCCTTGGCCAGCTGGTTGTTTGGATCGAAGGCCAGCGCGCGTTGATAGGATTCGAGCGCTTTGGGGCGGTTGCCGCTTCTTTCATAAGCGAGGCCGAGACCGGCCCAGGCGTCGGCATTCTTATTATTGACGTTGAGCGCGGCGTCGAAATCTTCGATCGCCTTAGCCGGCTGGCCAATCGCAATATAACTCTGGCCGCGCGCTTCATAAGGTGCACCGACGAAAGGATCGCGATCGATCGCATTGCTGAAATCGGTGATCGCCTGCTGCTGATTGCCTTCCCGCTGATCGATCAAGCCGCGCGCATGGAACGCCTGCGCATTTTCCGGATTGAGGCGAATTGCCTGATCGAGATCCGCTCGCGCCTGCACGAGATTGCCGCGCTGGCGCAGGAGATTGGCGCGGCCGAGATAGGCCGGCCAATGATTGGGATTGACGCTGATGGCGCGGTTGAAGTCTGCGAGCGCGGCGTCACTCTGGTTCATCTGCCGATAGGCGAGCGCCCGATTGGTCAGCGAGGCTGCATCATTGGGGTTGATCTTGAGCGCCTGCGTGAAATCGGCGATGGCCTCCTCGAATTGGCCGATGCGCGCATAGGCCACCCCGCGCGTATTATAAGCTTCGGCGCTGTTCGGATTGTGCTCCACGACATCGGTGAGCGAGGCAATATTGGCGGAGGCTTCCTGCGGGGTTTCATTGGCGACTTCGGCAACCCCGGTGCCGCGCGCGCCTAAGCCGTTCATGCTCTCGCAGCCGGCAAGCCCAAAAGCCGCAAGAACGACGGCAGCCGTGGCGAAACCGCAATGAGATCGGGTCATCACAATCCCCGTCGCAATAGGCCCTGCCGCCGGCCATGCGGGAGGGTTCGAAAACCTAGTCTCAATCCGAACGAATAGAGTATTTCCGGATGGCGAACCAGTGACCGCTTCGCCTGAAAATACTCGCCGTCTTGATCATCAGCCAACGGGTCCGAGGGCACATTGCTCTGGGTGCTCCTCATCGTCGGAATCGATTCGGGAAGCGGCGCAAACCGCCATGGCTTCTTAGGCTCGACAATCCGGCAAGATTGCGACGGCGCGAATCGCTGCACTTTCAGATCGCGATGTGGCCGCACATCGCAATGTGCCGGTCTTCCAAAAGCTGCCTGTTCTTCCATAGGAAAAAACACTGGCGTTCGAAGATCACATTCGGACGCGCGGCCGCAAGAATCCCCGGTTGAGAGCGACCTTCGCCCGATGCTGCACCTCAGCGGGCGCCCATGACCGGCTTCGGTTTCATCGGCAGAAGACCTTCGCGCTGCAGCTTCTTGCGGGCCAGCTTGCGGGCCCGGCGCACGGCTTCCGCCTTTTCGCGGGCGCGCTTTTCGGAAGGTTTTTCGTAATGTCCGCGTAGCTTCATCTCGCGGAAAATCCCCTCGCGCTGCATCTTCTTCTTCAGCGCCTTGAGGGCTTGGTCAATATTATTGTCGCGAACCAGAACTTGCACGCAGCATTCCTTATCATGGGCCAAATCGCCGCCCAAGAGGCGGCGTCGGACAGATTGTCGGGGACGAAAAAAGGGGCGCCCTTTAGGCACCCACTCCGAAACTTAACGTATAATAGAATGAGGCGAAATTGTCCAGCGCAGCAGTGCGGTTCGCAACGCCAATCATGCTCAAAAGCGCGCCTTTCGCGTCGCGGAGCCAAGGGGCTCGGGCTTGAACGGCCCACCGCCGCGGCGGCGCCCTTGAACAGCGCTATAGAATCTCCATATTCGAGCCGTGGTCAGCGCGGCTTGGTGCTGACCGGCTGGTGCCGCACTAAACGGTTGGTCCTGCACTTAAATCGACAGATTTGAGGGGTGGTCCAGCCGAATGGCGCGGCCCGCACGATCCAGGTCTTTCGTCCAGCCATGCGGGAGGTGCCTGCAAGGGCCTCCCAAAGAAGATTTGCCAAGGAAACCTGCCAAGGAAACCTGCAAAAAGACCTGCCAAGAAGACTTGATGAAGGCCTGGGGGCTTCGCTCATGTCACGAATGTCACCATCGAATTCGCCCTTTCTGCTCGGCTTCGACGAGATCGAACGGGCGATCGAGCGGGTCACGCGGACCGCATCCGACGGTTATCCGCCCTACAATATCGAGCGGATCGCCAAGAGCGACAAGCAGGCTGAACGGCTGAGAATCACCCTTGCCGTCGCGGGTTTTCTAGGTGAGCAGCTTCAGGTCACGGTCGAGGAAGGACAGCTCGTGATCCGCGGCCGCCAACAGGACGATAAGGACCGCCATTATCTCCACCGCGGGATCGCGGCACGGCAATTCCAACGCGTGTTTCTGCTCGCGGAGGGGATGCAAGTGGCGGGCGCCGATCTGCAAAACGGTCTGCTTTCGGTGGATTTGATCCGGCCGGAGCCGGACCGGGTGGTGAAGAAGATCGATATTGTGGTGCGTGACTGAATGTGCGCACATTTATGCGGGGCCGCGATGGACCGCAGAAGGAGTGGTGACCATGTTGAACGACAATAATGAAAATAAGATCTTGGCTTCCCCGCCTTTCAGCGAGGAACAGTTCGCCCATCTCGGCGGCGGCTCGCTCGCCTATCTGCGCGAGATCCGTTCGGAAGATATCGCACGGCTCTTCCCGCAGGCGCCGCCGGTCGAGCCCGGCCTCCAGCTCTTTGCTTTGCTCGCGGCCGACGGCACGCCGATCGTCGTGACCGACACGCGGGATGCGGCGCTCGCCAATGCCTATGCGAATGAGCTGACGACGGTGAGCGTGCATTAAGGCGCGCTTCTATCGCTTTGGCCTCTCTTCTTCCGCCCGACTTGCGGGAGAAGAGGCCAGGCGACCCTCACATCCTCTTCAAAATAAGCGCTTTGCCCTCTTTCGGATCTTTCTGCCAAGTGCCGTCCGCTTGCAGATCGAGATGGGTCGCATGGCCTTTACGGGCGATGAGAACGAGACGGCCCTTGACGATCCGCCAGAAGGCGGGATCGAAGATCACTACACCCTGATCCCGGCAGGCGGGTGAGAGAAGAGCCTTGCCGCCGCTCTGGCCTTTGCCGCCCTCCTCGAGCGTCAGCATGCAGCCCGTATCCTTGCTGCCCTTCCGCAAAATGGCGTAGCGACCGGCCACAGCGCTCGGCTTGGGAGCAGCAGCGGCCGGATTCGCCGGCGTGCCGCCCGATTGCACCTGCTCGAAACCGGGAATTGTGCGCCCCTCAGGCTCATCGAAGCCGTTTGCCGCGGGTGCTGCGACCCCCGCCGCCGGCAGAACGGCAAGCGCCAAAGCAAGTGCCGAGGCGAAACCGAAGCCGAGCCTGCTCAGACTGATAACCCGCGCGATACGCCGACTTTCTTCGTCGTCTGCCATCTACCCTGCTCCTCGCTGCGGCGAGTCACGTCACGCTTGAGCATGTCCCGGAAAAGTTGACCGACTTTTCCGACAAAGGACATGCTCAGCTTCTTTGAAATAGAGCCGATTTGTCCCGATCATGCGGATCGCAATTCAAGCCCATCGGATATATCCGATGTGCCAAAGATGCGATTCCGCATGATCGGGATCGGCTCTAGCGCAAATTAAGCGATTCGGGCCAAACGTGTTTGGGCGGCAACAGTGCTCTGCACTGTCAATTCCCGTCGTCGAGGGCGCTTTCATGCCAGTGCCTCAGCAAGAAATAGGAAAGCGCCGAGAGCATGATGAAGATTGCGATGCCGGCGAGAGAGATCAAGGCCAAAGCGGCGAACATGCGCGGAATGTTGAGCCTGTAGCCCGCTTCGATGATGCGGAAGGCGAGCCCTGTCTCTCTGCCGGCAGCGCCGGCCGCAAGTTCGCCGGCAATGGCGCCGATGAGTGCGAGGCCGCCGCCGATCCGCACCCCGGCGAGAATATAGGGCAATGCCGCCGGAAGCCGGAGCCAAAGCAAGCTCTCCCAGCGCGACGCTCCATACAGCGTGAAAAGATCCACGAGATTGCGATCGGCCGAGGCGAGCCCCAAAGCGGCATTGGCAAGGATCGGGAAAAAAGCGACGAGAAAGGCGCAGACGAGGACCGCCGTCTGCGGCGCGAGATAGATGAGCAGCAAAGGCGCGATGGCGATGATCGGCGTCACCTGAAGCGTGACGGCAACAGGGAGCAAGGCGCGCTCCAACCATTTCCATTGCGAAAACAGAATGGCGAGGAAAAGTCCGCCGGCGACCGCCGCGAAGAGAGCCGCAAAAGTCGTCTCCAACGTCACGCCGAGCGAAGCGAAAAGCGTCGCCCGATCGTTGATGAGCGTCGCAAAAACGAGGCTTGGCGCCGGCAGGATGACCGGCTGGATCTGGCCGAGGCGGACGATTGCCTCCCAGGCGAGGAGAAGCCCCACCACCATGGCGATCGACGGTGCATAACGCAGGATGCCGGCGCGGATCTTCATGCGCTTTTGCTCCCGTCTTTCGGCGACGTCTCCGCCGCGGCTTCGGCAAGCGCCCGGGAGGCGCGTTGGCAATAATCCATATAGACGGCGCTGATGCGCAGATCCTGATTGCGCGGCAGATCCGGCGGGATCGCAATCTCTTCGACGATCCGGCCCGGCCGCGCGCCCATCACCGCGATGCGGGTCGAGAGATAGACGCTTTCATAGACCGAGTGGGTGACGAAGGCGATCGTCGTCGCAAGCTCACTCTTCAAGCGCAAGAGATCGTCATTGAGACGGAAGCGGGTGATTTCATCTAGCGACGCGAAAGGCTCGTCCATCAAGAGCAGCGTTGGACGCAAAACCAAGGCGCGCGCGATCGAGACCCGCATGCGCATGCCGCCTGACAGCTCGCGCGGATAGGCTTTGCCGAAGGCTTCGAGACCGACGAGCGCCAAGACCTCTTCGACGCGCTTGTCGGCCTCGCGGCCGCCAATGTTTTGCAAGCGCAGCGGCAGGCGCACATTTTCGTGAATGCGCGCCCAAGGCATCAACGTCGGCTCCTGAAAGACGAAGCCGATCGCGCCGGCCTTGCGCGGCAGGTGGCGCATAACCTGTCCGGAGCTTGCCTTCTCGAGCCCGGCCATAAGCCGCAAAGCCGTCGATTTGCCGCAGCCCGAAGGACCAAGAAGCGTCAAGAACTCACCAGCCCGAACGACAAGATTGAAATGCGCGAGCGCGGCGGTCCCGTTCCTATAGAGCTTGCCGACATCATGGAACGATATGAGCGCTTCATTCATAGGCGCCTCATTGCTGAAGCTGTCGGCAAGCCTCACGGCTTTTGCCGCAGATCGAGCCCGACGCCGTGATCGACGAATTTCGTCATATAGGCCGCGTGATAATCGAGATCCGATTTGAACAGGCCGGCCACGACCATTTGATCGAAGAAGGCTTTCATGCGCTGATCCGTCATCGCGCCAACGCCGAGCTTTTCGGCGTCGCCCGAATCGACGATGCCATGCGCCTTCAGCGCCGCGATCGAATAGGCGAGCTGGGCATCGGTCATGTCGGGATTGTCTTTCTTGATGAGCGCATTGGCGGCGGCATTATTGCCATAGAGATAATGATACCAGCCGATGATCGAGGCATTGACGAAGCGTTGCACGAGATCGGGGTTTTTGGCGATGACATCGCGGCGTGTCTCGATCGTCGTCGAATAGGATTGATAGCCGTAATCCGCCGCGAGAAACACATTCGGCTTGAATCCGCCCTCCCGCTCGATGGCAAAGGGCTCGGAGGTCGCATAGCCCTGTTGGATCGATGTCTTGTCGGCGATGAAGGGCGCCGAATTGAACGTATAGGGTTTCACCCGGGCTACGGAAAAACCGTAGGTCTGACGCAGCCATTGGAAGACGGAGACGAGCGCATCCGTGCCGAGGTAATAGGCCGTCGCCTTGGGCAGATCCTGAAAGCGGTCGAGGCCCTGTCCCGGATGCGACATCAGGATGAACGGATCTTTCTGGAAAAGCGCTGCCACGGCGACGATGGGGATGTTTTGTTCGACCGCATTGAAGGCCTGAATCATATTGGCGCCCATGTCGAAATCGATGCGTCCGGCCGCCAGCAGCAGACGATTATTGCTTTGCGGGCCGCCTTGCAAAATGGTGACTTCGAGGCCGTATTTGGCATAGGTGCCGTCGGCCAAGGCCTGATAGAAGCCGCCATGCTCCGCCTCGGCCCGCCAATTGGTGGCGAAACTCACGCGATCGAGCGCCACGGCGGGAAGCACAGCGACCGTCACGATGAGGGCCGCCGCAACAAGAAAGAGTGGCAATCGAAGCAGGAGCGCGAGCCGTCTCGCATTGGAACATGTCATCTGCGCGTCCGCCCCTCTCGCCGGCTCGATTCGCTTCCGGCTTTTCGCGTCTGACCGGGCGCGATGCAAGGCCGATCGGCAGAATGGTCCGGACAGTTTCAAAAGGCAAAATACTCTCGAAGACGGATGAGAACGGGATCACAAGGGGAGGGCGCGCACCTTCTCCCATTGGGAGAGGGTCTGCGCATCATGCGGCGCGCTTCACCTCGATCACTGGTGAAACGCTCAAGCAAGTGCCACGCCGAGCGAGCGCCGGCACAGAGGCCTCTGCGGAGCGGTCGCGCCATGAACCGGTTTCCACGCGCCGGCAAAATACGTTAATTTGATCAGTCGAGGCCGTGCCTCGCCTCGCCGCAAAGACCAAAGAAAGATGATCCATCATGCTGCCCACGCGCTTTTGGGCCGAAATGGTCTGGACGGATTTCAAGCCGGAAGACATGGCCGATATCATCGCCATCCTGCCCGTCGCCGCGGTCGAGCAGCATGGGCCGCATCTGCCGCTCGGCGTCGATCTCTTTCTCATGCAGGGCTATATCGACCGCGTGGCCGAGCGGCTGCCGGCGGATCTGCCGGTGCTTTTCTTGCCCGTTCAGAGCATCGGCACATCGATCGAGCATAGCGATTTTCCCGGCACATTGTCGCTCTCCGCGGCAAGTTTGATGCGGGTGCTGACCGAGATCGGCGAATGCGTCCATCGCGCCGGCTGCCGTAAATTGGTGCTTCTCAATTCACATGGCGGCAATGTCGCATTGCTCGATAATGTCGCGCATGAGCTTCGCGCGCGGCTCCATATGTTCGTCGTCATGGCGAGCTGGCATCGCTTCGGCTATCCGGATGGGCTTTTTTCAGCGGACGAACTCGCGCATGGCATTCATGCCGGCGATATCGAGACCTCTTTGATGCTGAGCTTCCGGCCCGATCTCGTCCGTATGGAGGCGGCGGAAGATTTCGCCTCCGACAGCACCGCGCTCGAAAGCGATTTCACCTGGCTACGAGCCGGCCGGCCGACCGGCTTCGGCTGGATGACGCAGGATCTTTCCGACGCCGGCGCCATGGGCAATGCCGCAGCCGCCAGCGCGGAAAAAGGCGAGGCCTCGGCCGATTATGGCGTCACCGCCTTCATCGAATTGCTGCAGGATGTCGAGGCTTTCGATCTTGCCCGGCTGCGTGCGGCACCAAAGGACGGGTGAGGCTTCTCGAGCGGGTCCTTTGCTAGGGTTCAAAGCTTGCCATAGACGACCCGCGTTTCGCAGATCGAGTCGTGAAAGGCTTTCTTCTGACTGTTCCAGCCGGCCACCATGAATCCGATGCACAGCGGCAAGGCTGACACCGTATAGGTAAGGTAACGCCGGAAAGCGAGCCAGCCGCCGACTTTTTCGCCGCTGACGGTAATGATGTGAAGGCCGAGCAATCTTTTGCCGGGGGTCGCTTGCCAGCCGCCGCTGTTGAACTTGACGTAATAGACGATGACCATGACGATGGCGACGAGCCCCCCTATCAGGCTAATGAAATCGGGAACTGTTGGTTGCCCACCGCTGCGCGCCGCAAGCCCGGCCACCACGAGGCCGATGACGACGCCGATCAACACGCTGGCTACAAGAACGAGCACTTCGACGAAGATGACATCGAGGATATAGGCGAGGAAGCGAATCCAGAAGCCGGCGTAGCGCAGCGGAATGCCGGGGCTCCCGAAAGCCGGGCCCGGCCCTTGAAACCCCTGATTGATCACGACATTGGCGCCGCCGCCGGAAGCGCCGGCGAGCAAATTGGCAAAGGCAGCGACATCCTTGATCGAGGTCCATTCCGTGGCACCGACCCGCGCGATCGGCGTATCGCGGCCGAACCGGCCTTGCTCAATCAGCTCTTTGACGTGACGCCCCTCATAAGGCCCGAGGGTTTCGGTGGCGCCGCGAACATACCATTTTTCATCGAATGGATGGAGCGGGGGACCCGCCATAAAAGATTCGTTTGAACCGTCGGATGCCATAGGGCCAGCCTCTTCCATAAAGCTTCGACCTTGCGATTAGAAGCTGGCACGATTTGGAAGTCAACGGATCGCCGAGACGGCGGCTCACCATCAATATGGCGAGCACTATGTTTTCTCTTCATTCCAAATCAATTCTTGGTTTGCTTGGCGGTTCGAAGGATCTTTTCATAGCAAAGCGCCGTCGCACCATCTTCATAATAATCCTCGATGCGCCCGAAGCGGCGATAGCCTTGCCCTTCATAAAGCGCGATGGCCCGGCGGTTGCGGCTGCGTACTTCGAGCCGCATGAGAGTGGCACCACCATCGTGCGCCGCTTTTTCGCTGGCCTTCAACAAAGCAAGCCCGAGATTGCGGCCGCGAAAATCAGGATCGATCGCTATCGAATAGAGCCGCGCGACGGCAGAGCCTTTGCGAAAGGCAACGAGACCATAGCCCGCGACCGCACCGCGAATTTCGGCGACGAGCAAAGCTGCGTTGGGCACGGTCAGGAAATAGCGCAGGCTGCGGCGCGACAGCCGATCGCTCGTAAAGCATTGGTTTTCGATCGCGACGAGTGCGGCGAGATCGGATCGAAGGCCCTTGCGGATCGGCACGGCCTACTTGGCCTGCCAGGGATAAGTCCAGGTTTCGGTGAGTGCCCGCGTGCCGCTGCGGAGAAAGGCGCGCAAATCCGTCGACTGCCCGGCTGCGAGTTCGAGATCGATAATGGCGCGAAAGCCGTTCACATGGCTGTTCGGCACGACGAAGGAGCGCAGAATCCGCCCCTGCGTCGTCGTTGGCACCACTTCGACCAATTGCGGGTCCTGCGCATAATAGGCGAGATCGCCGCCGGCAAAATCGATGATGAAGCGCCGCGAGCTGGCCGGCACCGGCTCGGGTGAACCGAGCGCGCGTGCAGCAGCCTCGAAAGTATTCACGACGCGGCCATTGGGCGAAAGCTGCGCGAAGGACAGGCTCGACCGGATCCGGTAGCCGAAGCTGCGGCCGGGCGCCGGCGCGTCCTTCGGGACAAAGGACGCAACAATATTGTCATGCGCCTCGTCTCGCGTCGGAAGTTCAGCGAGTTCGATCCGGCCGTCGCCCCAGTTTCCGTGCGGCTCGACGAAATAGCTCGGCCGCAATTCATAGGCGAGATCGAGATCCTGATAATGATCGAAATTGCGGTCGCGCTGCAACAGCCCGAAGCCAAGCAGATTCTGATCGAGAAAGGACGAAACCTCCAAATGCTGCGGATTGCGCAAGGGCCGCCAGATCCATTCGCCGGTTCCCGAATGAAGGATCAGCCCATCCAAATCATGCAGCTCGCGGCGAAAATCATCGGTGGGCCGGTGATCGTTCTCGCCGACGAAGAACATGGAAGTGAGCGGTGCGAGGCCGAATTTCACCGTCTGTTTGCGTGGGAACAAGGTGACGGTGGCCTCGAGCGCTGAATCGAGGCCGGGATAGAGATCGAAACGATAAGCGCCAGTCGCCGCCGCGCCATCGAGCAGAGCATAGATCGTTATATGTTCGGAATTGGGCGTCGGGCTCTCGATCCAGAATTCACGAAAGTTCGGGAATTCTTCGCTATCCGTGCCGGCATCGACGGTGAGCCCGCGCGCCGAAATGCCATAGCGCTGGTTACGGCCGAGAAAACGGAAATAGCTCGCGCCGAGGAAGGCGATCACCTCGTCGAAGACCTTTGGCGCGTTGATCGGGAAATGCAGACGAAAGCCGGCGAAGCCGAGATTGACGGGGAGTCGCTTGTTGAACTTGGTGTGGCCGTAATCGAACAGATTGGCGGCATAGGGGATGGGCGTCGCCATGCCGTCTTTGACGATATTGACCGTCACCGGCCAGCGATAGAGATGGCCGAGGTGAAACAATTGCAGCTGGAACATGCTGCCCGGCGTATTCAGAAACGCCTTGTCGGGACGAAATCTGATGTCGCGCCAAGCATCGAAATCGAGTTTGCTCAGCGCCTCCGGCAGCGGCGGCGGCATCGATTCATAGGGCGCGGCGGCAAGCTCTCTGGCGCGACGAACGACATCGTCATATTCGAATTTGAGGTTCGGCTTCGCGCCCGGGTCGCCGGCCTGCGCCAGGTCCTGAGCAAGCAGCGGATCGGCCAGAGCCATTGCGCCCGATCCCGCGAGGATCTCGGCAATAGCCTTGGTCAACAGCGGTCGCGCCACGATGGATTGGGCGAGAAGATATTTTGTCAGTTTGCGACGGGTCAGTTCGGGCATGATCATCGACGCTGAGTGAGAGGCGGAAGGCAGCGGGACGAGGCAGTGGGTAATCGGCTTTTACGCAGCCGACAAGCCTGCCGATGCGCCGCACCATGCGGCAGCTCGTCCAGCATCGAGTGCGAGGGTCGATCAGCCGCGGCTGCCGGCCAGTAGGCGTGGCGATGCAATTTTGCTCCAGCACTTCGGCGACTTCGAATGGTTTGAAAAAAACACTTGTAATATCGGCAGATCTCCCTATCTTTCGCTCTGCCCAAATCGCACGTGCCTGTGGTCGTGTGTCGAGTGGCGGGGATCCGGACAAGAGGCCGGTTAACCGCCGAGAAAGATCGACAGCCGGAGGCGAACCGGCGAACCCCGCCAAACGGGGGACGCGACTTAAAGCAACGACGGACCGGGCTTTTTCGTCTCTGCCAGTCTCCAAACCTGGCGTACCGAAGAGGCTTGTCTTTCTTGCCGGGCGTGCGGAAAGGGATCATCCCATTCCAAGCGAAGGCCATGATGCATCAGACGGCAGATCTTGCTGTCTGAAGCTGCATGTCCAACGGCGCAGCATCTGATCGCGGGAAGGCCAATGCCCTCGTGGCTTTTGGCGTTTGTCCGTCGATCGCGGATGGCGGGTCATAGGAAGCGGCGGCGTCTCCACAACGCTCGTCGCCATCCGGCGTCGCCGTTCACCCGAAGCTCGTTCGCTTTGCGCGGCTCGCCCGCGCCTTCGAAGGGATGCCGCGATGACCGATCGTATCCACGAATTCCTGCGCAACCGACGTGAGGACGGCCCTTGCCTCGTCCTCGATCTCGAAGTCGTGCGCGACAATTATAATGCCTTCACCAAGGCATTGCCCGACACGCGCGTGTTTTACGCCGTCAAGGCCAATCCCGACCCGCAGGTTCTCGAACTCTTAGCGCGGCTCGGCTCGTGTTTCGACACGGCCTCGGTCGGCGAGATCGAGCAGGTGCTGGCCGCCGGCGCGAGCCCGGATCGCATCAGCTATGGCAATACGATCAAGAAGGAGCGCGACATCGCCCGTGCCTTCGCACTGGGCGTGCGGCTCTTTGCGGTCGATTGCGAAGCCGAAGTCGAGAAGATCGCCCGCGCCGCGCCCGGCGCAAAGGTCTTCTGCCGGCTCTTGTGCGACAACAGCGGCGCCGAATGGCCGCTGTCGCGCAAATTCGGCTGCGTGCCGGCGATGGCGCCGCGGGTGCTCGAACATGCTCATCGCCTCGGCCTTATCGCCTATGGGCTCTCCTTCCATGTCGGGTCGCAGCAGCGCAATCCGAAGAGCTGGGACGCGAGCCTCAAGGCCTCGGCGGCGATCTTCCGCGATCTCGCCGAGCGCGGCATCACTTTGCAGATGGTCAATCTCGGCGGCGGCTTTCCGACCAAATATTTGCGGGATGTGCCGGCGGTGAAGACTTATGCGCAGGCGATCTTCAAGGCGCTGCGCAAACATTTCGGCAACCGTATCCCCGAGACGATCATCGAGCCGGGCCGCGGCATGGTCGGCAATGCCGGCATCATCGAGGCCGAAGTCGTGCTGATCTCGAAAAAGTCGGACGACGACAAGGTGAAATGGGTCTATCTCGACATCGGCAAGTTCAATGGCTTGGCCGAGACGATGGACGAGATGATCCGCTATCCGATCCGCACGCCCTACGATGACGATCGGATGGAGCCTTGCGTGATCGCCGGCCCGTCCTGCAATTCGGTCGATGTGCTCTATGAGAAGGAGCCTTATCTGCTGCCGGTCTCGCTCGAGATCGGCTCGAAAGTGCTGATCGAGGGCACGGGCGCCTATACGACGACCTATTCCACGGTCGGCTTCAACGGCTTCCCGCCGCTCAAATCCTATGTGATTTGAGGCGGAGGCGCATCTCGTTGAGCGGCACGCCGGGGCTACGCCTGGCGTGCCGTAAAAGTCGTCGGTAGCGCCTCAAACGGCCCACTCTCCTCCCGCGAATGGCCGGCGCGCAGTTTTGCGCAAAGATTGCATGTCCGACTCGGACCAACCCGAGGAGGTCAGCCGTGACAGCAACTCTCGAAGCCATCGCCCTCGAAGGCCGCGCCCTCGCCTCCATGTCCTGCGGCAAGACCGTCTATCTGGTGGTGATGATCGGCAGCCAGGCGCTGGACAGCGACAAATTCCTCGATACCGCGCTCAATTGGCAGCCCTATATCCTCAAGGCGGAGTTTCTCGCCGTCCAGGCGCCGCATGAGGGGAAATGGTTCGATCTGCAGCAGGCCGACGCCGGGCAGCGCAAGGCCGAGATCCGCCGGGCGGCCGAAATCCTCAATTCCTTCCTCGACGAGATCCTAGCGAAACGGCGCCTGCCGCCGACCAATCTCGCTCTGGTCGGCTTCGGCGAAGGAGCTTGCCTCGCGCTCGAAGTCGGCCTGCGGCGCCAGCAGAAGCCCGCCGCAATCATCAGTTTTTCCGGCACCTATGAGGGGAGCGAGACGCTCGGCGCGGAGATCCGTGCGAAGCCGCCCGTGCTTCTCATCCACGGCGATGCCGACGAAATCGTCCCTTATGCCTGCCTCGCCAAGACGAAGGAACTCTTGAAGGCCGAGGGAGTGGAGGTGAAATCCTTGACTCGCAAAGGCATCGGTCATGGCGTCGATGACGATGCGGTGCTCATCGCCGGCGACTATCTCACCAAGATCCTGGTGAAGAAGCCTGCCGAAGACAATCACGACGACCATGATCACGACCACGACCATTGAGGCGACCTGCAAATGGACGACGAGAAATGGCTGCAGCGGCGCTATTACGGCGGCGACTTACCGGCCGAGGCGGAACGCGCCCTGCATGCCGTCGGCCTCTGCTGGGAAGACGATGTGGCCGCCGAGGCCCATATCCAGCGTGCCCTCTCTCTCGCGCCCGATCACCTCGCCACGCATTATGGCGCCTATAAATTCTATTATTACCGCCGCCGTCTGAACGATTGCCTGCCGCATGTCGAAGCCTGGGTCAAAGAAGGCATCAAGCGCAACGGCCTGCCGCAGGATTGGCGCGAGGTGCAGCCGTCGCATGCGAATTTCACTGATTTCGATGGCGACCCCAGGCTGTTTCTCTTTTCCATGCGCGCGCTGGGCTGGCTGCTCGCCAAAATGCGCCGCATCGAGGAAGGCCGCGCGATCTTGAGCAAGGTCGCCGAATTGGACCCGCGCGACCACATGGGCGCGCGCCGCCTCATCGCCATCCTCGACAGCCATGGCGAAGAGGAGGCCGAGCAGGGAGTACACGAGATGCTTCCGGCCGCAGAGGGTTGAGGACTCGGCCGCGGCGAGATCAGCCGAGATGCTCGGCTTTATCAAGAACTCAGGCTCAGTTCGAAACCTTGGACCCCGGTCACGATTTTAAAGATCAGGATTTGAAACAGGTGCATATCTTACAGCGAAGAGATCATGAGCGTGAAGATCGATCGGAATGTTTCGGATAGACCCGTTGCAACGCGAGATTCAAAAGCAACACATTCACCCTTGGTTCTCCGAAAATACCAAGGCTACGGCCACGAATATGTTGCTCCAGCAGTCTGGCGATCTCGGCAGCCGGAACACCGCGCGCCTCGGCCACACGCGCCACCTGGAGAGCGGCATAGGCGGGGCTGATGTCCGGATCCAAACCGGAGGCCGAACTCGTCAGCATGTCAGCCGGAAGACTCTTGTTCCTGAGTTCGGGCTGAACCGCCTCCAGCGCTTTCCGATCCGCTGCAAGCCGCTCCATCAGAGTCCGGCTGGTCGGCCCAAGGTTCGAGCCGGTTGAATTGGCGGCATTATAGGGCTTCGGCACCGTCTTTGTTGGATCGTTTGGATCGACGTCGGTCGTCGCCGAAAGGCGGCCATGAAACCACTGCGGGCCCGTCCAATCTTGGCCGATCAGGCGTGATCCCAGAACGGTTCCGTCGGCCGCTTTCTCAAGACTGCCATTTGCCTGATAAGGCAGCAGCCATTGCGCCAACCCCGTCACCGCCAGGGGATAGATGAGGCCGCACAAGACGATCGTCACCAAGGAAACGCGCAGAGCGCTCGTCATGATGTCGAGCATGTCACACCTCCCTCAAAGCAGATGCGATATGGACATATCGATCAGTTTGATGCCGATGAAGGGGGCAATCAGCCCGCCGACACCGTAGATGAGAAGATTCCGGTAAAACATATCCTCGGCACCTCTCGGCTTGAACCGGACTCCGCGCAAGGCAAGCGGAATGAGCATAGGAATGATCAGCGCGTTGAAGATGAGTGCCGACAAAATGGCGCTTTGCGGCTTCGCCAATTGCATGACGTTCAATGCCGCGAGTTCCAGGCAAGGCAACCATCAATATGCCCGGTAGAATGGCGAAATATTTGGCAACGTCATTGGCAATGGAGAAAGTCGTCAAGGCGCCGCGGGTGATCAACATCTGCTTACCGATCTCGACAACATCAAGAAGCTTGGTCGGATCGGATTCGAGGTCGATCAAATTCGCGGCCTCCTTGGCTGCCATCGTACCGGAATGCATGGCGAGAGCCACATCCGCTTGGGCTAATGCCGGGGCATCATTGGTACCATCCCCAGTCATCGCCACAAGCCGGCCTTGCGCCTGCTCGCGGCGGATGAGTTGAAGCTTGTCCTCCGGCTTGGCCTCGGCGATGAAGTCGTCCATATCGGCTTGCGCGGCGATCGCAGCGGCGGTCAGCGGATTGTCTCCGGTCACCATGATCGTGCGAATCCCCATCCTCCGCAGCTGGCCCATCCGCTCACGAATATTATGCTTCAGCACATCGGATAAGGCGATGACGCCGAGGATCTCGCCATCGACGGCGACGGCGATCGGTGTGGCGCCGTCGCCGGCGACCTTTGCCATAACCGCTCGGAGATCGGCTGGCTCCACTGTTCCAAAATTGTCGCGCACATGACGGACAACCGCATTCACGGCACCTTTGCGGATTTTTCTCCCGTCGGCGAGATCGGTTCCGCTCATGCAGGTTGCGGCGGAGAAATCCATGCCACGCGCGCCGTCCAGCATGGCTTTATCTCGGTCCCCTTGCTGCTCCGCGAAGGGGACGATCGATCGTCCTTCCGGCGTGGTGTCGAAATAAGACGCGAGATAGGCCGCATGAGCCAGCGCGTTGGCGTCGCGTCCCTGTAAGGGAATGAATTGAGTGGCTTGGCGATTGCCCGTCGTAATGGTGCCGGTCTTATCCAGAATCAATGTGTGCACGTCGCCTGCCGCTTCGACGGCCTTTCCCGACATTGCTAAGACGTTGAAACGCACCATGCGATCGATGCCGGCAATGCCAATGGCTGATAAAAGCGCGCCGATTGTCGTCGGAACCAGGCAGACGAGCAGCGCAATCAGGTCGGCGATGTTGATCTTCGCCTGCAGATAAATCGCGACCGGCGCCACAGCAGCGACCACGATCACGAAAATCAAGGTCAAGACCGCAAGCAAGACGGTCAGCGCGATTTCATTAGGCGTCTTCTGCCGTTCGGCGCCTTCCACCAACCGGATCATACGATCGAGGAAGCTCTCACCCGGATCGGCTGTCACGCGGACGAGCAGCCAATCGGAGATAATCGTCGTCCCCGCAGTCACGGCCGAAGATGTGTCGGTGCCCGACTCCTTAAGCACGGGCGCCGACTCGCCAGTGATCGCCGACTCATCCACGAATGCCACGCCTTCAACGACCTCGCCATCTGCAGGGATAAGATCGTTGCGCTCGACCCGCACAAGATCTTCCTTGCGCAAATCCGCGGCGGGCACTGCTTCGATCGGCAGGCCGGGTCGCACCCGTTTGGCGATGAGCTCGGTCTTGGTCCGGCGCAACGCGGCGGCTTTCGCTTTGCCGCGCCCCTCGGCCAGCGCCTCGGCAAAATTCGCGAACCAAACCGTCAAGGCGAGAAGGAGCGTGACCAGACCATTATAAAGCGCGCTGGCATTGGACGGCCCGAACAAGGCGGGATTAATGGTCAATGCGGCAGTGACCAAGGCGCCGATCCAAACGACGAACATCACCGGATTGCGGATTTGCGCTCTCGGATCGAATTTCTTGAAAGAATCTATGATGGCGATCCAAAGCAGCGTGAGATCATAGGCGTGTCCGTGCCGCGCCGTGCGCGCACCCATCGTCGTCTCACTCACCGGTTCTTGTTGTTGCATGCTCATCTTGAGCTGTCCCATCGGCCAGTCGTCGTTCGGATCGCCGGCCTAAAATACAATGTGATTTTTCATGGCGAAGAATTCGGCAATCGGCCCGAGCACCAGCGCCGGTAAGAAGGTCAGCGCCCCGACGACGAGAATGACAGCAAACCAAAATATGCCGAACATCAGCGAATCCGTCCGCAAGGTGCCAAGCGTGAATGGCAGAGTTGGTTTGGCGGCCAAAGATCCTGCAACCGCCATCATGAAGATGATTGGGGGATAGCGTCCGAGGAATATGACGACGGCAGTCATCGTATTATACCAAGGCGTATCGGCATTGAGCCCCGCGAAGGCCGATCCGTTGTTGGCGGCTGAAGAGCTGAAGGCATAGAGGACCTCGGAATAGCCATGCATCATTGCATTGGCCAAAGAAGACAGGCCATAGGGCACGACCATCGACCAGCTCGAGGGTGTCAGGATCACCAGTGGGTGGATCAAAAGCGCGAGCGAAACCAGGATAATCTCCGGCTTCTCGATCTTCTTGCCGAGAAATTCTGGGGTTCGGCCAACCATGAGCCCGGCCACGAATACGGCGATCAATCCATAGACCAAGGCGGCCAGAAAGCCGACGCCTTTACCTCCGTACTCGCATTGCAACATCATCCCGATGAGAGCCACCATGCCGGCAAGCGGTGTCAGGCTATCATGCATAGTGTTGACGCTGCCTGTCGTAAAAGCCGTGGTGACGTCAGCAAACAAGGCACTTTGCGCGATTCCGAATCGGACCTCCTTGCCCTCCATATTGCCGCCGGGCTGCGTGGCGCTCGGCTGCATCTCAATGCCCGCCTGCGCCAGCATCGGCGTCCCCGATTGTTCGGACAGAAACGCCAGCGGCAGGAACGTTATGAGGAGTGCGCCCATGACCCCATAGAGGATCCAGCCTTGCCGTGGTTTGCCGATCATCCGCCCGAAGCATACCACGAGGGCGCTCGGCAGGATCATCATCAGCAGAACCAGGATCAGATTGGAGACCAGCGTCGGATTTTCGTATGGATGCGCGGCATTGGCATTGAAAAACCCACCACCATTGGTCCCGAAGTGCTTGATGGTTTCCCAAGACGCCACCGGGCCGATTGAAATCACCTGCTCTCCGCCTTGAATTGGATGCGCGGTCACGCTGGCGTCGAGCGTTTGCGGCGTTCCCTGCCACACCAAGAAAATTGCGATCACAAAGAGCGGCGGGATCAGCACCCGAGTCAGAAAACGGATGAGGTCGCGATAGAAATTCCCCAAATTGGCGCCGCCGTCGGTGACGATGAAGGAACGGATGAAGGCCATCGCCGCGACAAAGCCGGTGGTCGCTGAAGTAAACATGGGAAAAGTCAGCCCAACCATCTGGCTGAAGTTGGACATGGTGGTCTCGCCACCATAAGTCTGCCAGTCCGTATTGGTCATGAAGCTGATCGCCGTGTTGAAGGCCAGTAAAGGCTCGACACCGCCGAAATGCCTCGGATTGAGCGGGAGGTGGTCTTGGAACACCAAGATCAAGAAAACGAGCACGGTCATGATCATGTTGGTCGCCAACATGTGAACCGTGTACATCTTCCAGTTCATCTTTTGGGTCGCGACTTTGCGACCAATCAGCCGATAAATGAAATTGTCGATGGGGTCGAACAGAGGGTCGACCCAAGTCCTTTGATCGGTGACGACTTTCGCGAGGTATCGGCCGACGGGAATGCTGATCAAGAATGCGATCAGCAAAGTCAGTGCGATTTGCAGCCAACCTTGCAAAGCCATGCCAAATCCTCGCGCGCCAAGTCCTCGACAGCGTTCAGAATTTATCTGGGTTTATGATGGCGTAGAAGAGGTAGATCACCAACGCGGTCACCAAGGCCAAGAGCATGTATGACGTCATCGCCGGTCCTCTTCGACGCTTCGGCCCTTTGCATCAACCGTTTGGTTCGGTGGACGAATGACGTTTTCAGAAAAAAGAATTAGAACCCAGCCCAATGCGAATAACCCGATCAGAGCAATGAGCAGCAGAAGCACAAGCAACATCGGACTTGCCTCGTTTAAGTTCAGGCGCCGCCCTTCATACTATCGGGCTCCGCCCGTTTCCATTGGCGCTCAACCGCACCTTTGGACCGCCGCAACAGGCAGTGCATATTCTAAAATAGCTCGATCGGAATCGGATTGAGAAACGCAAGCGAAACAGCGCCGAACCGCGATACCAGCGGATGCCTGACGCGGAACGATCCTCTCGGCGAACTTCAGCCCCGCCGCGGGCAGCGCGTCCGCAGTGTGCCTATTGTTTTGGATTGCGCGCCAATTTTTAGGGGGAATAAATTCTCAAGAAAATTGTACTTCAAGAATACATAAAAAGTCCGTAGCATTTTTTGGGCCAAAAAATAATGTTTTCATAAACGAGCTACAAATGTTCCGTCCTCACGCATAATACGGCTAATGCGGCGCGGCGCTCTCGTTTGCGAAGGCGCAGCAGGTCATCAATCGGCGACGCCGCAACAAAAATATGACGGGCTCGCGCGCGATCTTGAGCGACAGCCATGATGTCGACAGCCATGGCGAAGAGGAGGCCGAGCAGGGGCTGCCCGCGAGTTTGCCCACCGCAGAGGCCTGAAAATCTCGCTGCAGCCTCAGCCGAGATGCTCGGTCGCTTCGGGTGTCATGCTGAGTTCCAGGCTCTGGAACTGGGTGAGCATCTGCAAGATCCAGGAATTGAGGCCGGCGCGCACGATGATCGACATGCCGGAGGGAGGCGCGAGCATGAAGCGTGAAAACGAAAAACCTTTCGCGTTGACCGCGCTGCGCAGAATTGGATCGAGTGTTGCCATTTTAAAGCTGCCGCTGGCCGGAAAACGCCGCAGCATATCGTGGTCGATAAGGCCTCGCATTTGCGCGCCTTCGTTATGGACCGTGATCATGATGACGTCCGGGTGGCGCGTCGCGATGCGGCTGGCGATCGCCAGGGAGCGCGGCGACGGCTCCGCGAACAAGAAGACGATGGGCTCGACACCGATGCGGCGGGTCTCGGCGGCGAAATCCATGTGATCCCAGAGCATGAAGAATGGATCGACCGTATGGTGCCAAAGATCGATGATCTTCGGCACCTCGTCATGGACGAGCAACGGATCGAAGAGAGCCATCTGGCCCGGCACGGAATTCAGATCCACCACCTTCACATCGCGGGGAAATCGTTCGGAAAACTCGGGTTCGTAAGGATGCGTATCAAAGCCTGCGAACTGGCGCCCGCTGAGAAGGAAATAGTCGCCGAGCAGGCGCGCCATCGTTGTCTTGCCGACGCCTCCACCTGCCGAACAGATAATGAAGACGAAACTCGAACTCTTCATGGGCAAAGATAAAGGCCGAGGTCTCGGCGACCTCATGGGAAGACTTGTTGAAATCGCCTGATGCTGTCGGCGCGACACTGCCGCCGCGACGCTAGAGCATGATTGCATTGGGTTGAATTGCAATCACGCTCTATGCCTTTGTTTTAAAACATGATATTGATCCGAAAAGTCTGCAACTTTTCGGGATCATGCTTGAGCGCCGCGCCGAATATCGATGCCTAAATCCACCGCTCAGGCCCGCCCCGCGACAATGTCGAGCAGGCGGATGCGATTGAATTCTTCGGTATTCCGATTCTGCCAATTACGGACGTAGCCGCGCAGGACGAAGGAATAATCGGCTGGCGCCCCATTGTCCGTCCTGTTTTCGATGAAGTTCGTAAACGGCGTGGCGGCGACTTCGACCTTCTCGTAAGCCATGGCATTGAGCTTACGAATGGCTACCTCGCCAGTGCTTTTCACTTTGTTGAAATAAGTATTGCAGGTGCCGGGATCCCAATCGAAGAATGTCGACTCATTGACATAATTCTTGACCAGGAAGTAGTTCGCATCGGCCACATAGGGCGCGGTCTCGCTGATCTCGGCGAGCGAGGAGATCGAGGGCCCAAGAATGTGGAACAGGATGAAATTGAACTCTTCCGACTTGACGGCATCGAGAAAGCCGATGTCGCGAAGCGCCGCAAGGCTCGTCGTCAGCGCTCCGGCGCGCGTATCGATCACGGTGACCTTCTCCTCCGACGTGCCGATAGTGTCGAGGACGCGCATCTGATCCGCCGTCTGGGTGATATCGACGACCTTCGTCTGGTTCGGGAAGAAGCGCTTCAAGGTTCCATGCGGAGATTCCGTGTCGAACGCCCGCGCGAAGACATTGTTTTGCGAGAAATAGTCCAAGACGCTCCGGGCCACCGTCGTCTTGCCGACGCCCCCTTTGTCTGCCCCGATCATGATGAGAGTTGGTTTCATCTATTTTGCCCCATGGCCTGCGGGAAACACGAAATCCATTCCTCGACCGCGGATCGCTCGTGCGTGACCACGGGCCGCGGAGGTGGTTACGGAGTGCCCGTCTGGCGGTTCGATGTGCCGAACGGGCTGAGCGATATATACCGTAGGTTGTAATTAACCACAAGCTTCTATCTTTGCGAGAACACCAAATAAAACTTGTCGTGATTTCTGCGCGGACCACCGCAGCGCAATTCAGAGATCCGCGTAAAAGGCGAGGCGTCCCCTATGCGCCGGAACGGCGGGCATTTCGAGCGGCTCTTCGTGCAGCATAATTATGTCAACGGACAGCGCGATCCTCTTTGCGATGGCGGCGTTTGCCCAGCGGCAGAGATCGAAGTCGCTGTCCATCTCGTTGAATGGAGAGGAATTCATCCCCGCGACGGGCTGCTATGCTCTTTCGCGCGACGCATGCGCCGCAGCGCGGATCGCGTTGCGGCGGGTCCCTCGGCTCGCCATTCGGCGGACGGTCGATCTTTGCCGGCGCAGCACTGCCGCGCAGCTTCAGCCGAGATGCTCGGTCTGTTCTAAAGTCAGCCGCAATTCGAAGCTGTGTAGCTGCGAGAAAATCCTCCTGAGCCAATCTCTGAGCCCGCTGCGCACGACGATCGACATGCTGGTCGGCGGCGCCAACATGAAACGCGACAAAGAAAAAGCCGGATCTTCGATGGCATGGCGCAGCACGGGATCGAGCGTCCCGACCTTAAAGATGTGGTTTGCCGGATAGCGCGCGAGCTGATCGCGGCTCAGCGGTGCCGCTCCGGCGTTTTCCACTATGACCATCTGCAGGTCGGGATAACGGGCGGCGAGGCGCGCTGCAGCGTCGAGAGACCGCGTCGACGCATCGGCTATGAAGAAAACGACCGGCTCGACCGCGACATTCTTGGCTTCCGCGATGAATTCCGTCTGGTCGACGAGCGCAAAAAAAGTATCCATGGACCGGTGCCAGAGATCGATGACCTTCGGCATCTCATCATTGACGAGCAACGGATCGAACAGGGCCATCTGGCCCTGCACCGTGGCGAGATCGGAAACAATGACTTCTTGAGGAAAACGGGCGGCGAAAACCGGCTCGTGCGGATCGGTGTCAAAGCCGAGAAAGCCACGTTTGCTCGCCAGAAAATAATCCCCGAGCAGCCGCGCGACCAGGCTCTTGCCGACGCGGCCAGCCGGCGAACAAACAATGAAGACCAGGGTTCGGGTCTTCATGACGGAAGCGTCCCAAAGGAGTCCATGTTCTGCGGTGCCCCGGAAAAGCCAACGCCAGTCACCGCAGGCTCAAATTGGATGTTGTCTTGGCCGGCGCCAGACGGAAAACACCACGCCAGGGCAGATCCCTGCCAGGCAGATTGGTTGGCCCAGCTGCACCGCGCTGCGGCGCTCAGATGCGACCGGCAATGAGATCGAGCAAACGAATCCGATTGAACTCTTCGGCGGTTTTGTTCTGCCATGTGCGTACATATCCGCGCAAGGTGAAGGAATGCTGGGCCGGTTGGCCTGCCGCAGTCTTATTGGCGATGAAAGTCGAGAACGGCGTGCCGGCGATCTCCACCTGCTCGTAAGCCATCGCGTTAAGCTTGGGAATGATCACCTCGCCGGCATTCTTGACCTTGCCGAAATAGGCTTGGCTCGTCGCCGGATCCCAGTCGAAGAACGTCGAGTTGTTGACATAGTTCTTCACCAGAAAATAATTTGCATTCGTAACGAAAGGGGCAGTTTCGGCAATCTCGGCGAGTGAAGCAATCGAAGGACCGAGAATATGGAACAGGATCAAATTATACTCGCCGCCCTTTACAGCATCGAGAAAGCCGACCTCGCGCAAGGCGTTCAAGCTCGTCGTCAAGGCCCCGGCCCTTGTGTCCATCACCGTCACTTTCACCTGCGCGGTGTTGAGCGTATCGAGAATGCGCATCTGATCCGGCGTCTGGGTGATGTCCACAATTTCCGTCGCATCGGGATGGAAACGCTGCAAAGTGCCGCGCGGAAATTCTGTGTCGAAGGCGCGCGCGAGCACATTATTATCGGTGAAATAATTCAGCATGGTGCGCGCCACGGTCGTCTTGCCGACGCCGCCCTTATCCGCCCCGATTACGATCAATGTCGGCTTCATCTGATTATGCCCTATTCGCACAGCTGGCGTTGCAACTGGAGGCGAGGTCACAGGACTTTTCGCCCCGGTCACACGCCCTGGAGGTCTGCTTTTATTATGCGCCATGAAGCATTTATAACATGAAGCCGCACCGCAGAAACAAGGTTAAAGATATAAGATTAGCGACTACGTTAAGACGCTGTTTGGCGTCGTCGAACGCGACCGCCGCAGGCCGCCTCGTTTCAGGCGATCGGGTTGGTCTCCGCAGGGAAGAGGCGGTGGGCGCGCGCGCCCGGCGCGGCGCTGCAGCGCGAAAATTTGCGAGACCCTGTTGCCCGACTGACTTTGGGAAGCGCTATTTTTTGCGGAATTTCACTTTACCGCATTTAGAACGTATAAAGAACGGTATTCGAGGCGAGCGTTTGTTGAGACAAAGCATAGTGGTTGGGTCAACGGCACTGCGCTTTTTGCCGAGGGTCCAAATAGGCATCGTCGCGACGCGGATCGGACAAGCCGGACGTCTTGGTCTTGTCGGCCTCAGGAGCGCCGGCGCACCTCGTCAACGACGAAAGTATATTAACTCAGCCCCACCCCGCCGAGGATGCGAGGGGCAGCATCCGCAGCCAATATCTGCGCATAGCAAAAACGGCGCGATTAAAGAGGAAAAGGCGCGCTCGAAGATTCGCTGAAGGACCCGAAGGTCTCTTCACACAGCTCCGCGAGCATCCTTTCGTTTCGATGCCCCATTTCGAGCGATACCATTCCCCAGGTGTCGCGCACCTGACGCCTTAGCCGATATTTCTCCGGCTCTCTCGCGATCGCGCAGCGCCCGTGTTGCAATGCTGGGCACGCGCGCATCCCCGTTCGGCACGGCTTCACCGGCAAGCAATTCCGATTTCTTGAAACCCGAAGGCGAGGTTTTCTCTTCCTTTGCCGATTTGCGCTCGCTCCGCAGTTCTGTGAACTCGGCCGCCCCCGTAAGGACTCCGCCTTTTTCGACCTCGATCTCGCCGTATATCCATTTACCCTCGACGCGTCCCGAAGAGCGAACGATCAACAGCTGCTTTACGGCAATGTCCGAGCCGACTTTGCCATAGATGTCTGCTTCAGTGACGGCAATCTTGCCATTCACGACACCGGTTGGGCCGACAACCAATTGGCTGCACCAAATTTCTCCATCGACAGTTCCGTCGACGACCACGACGTCCTGAGCTTGAAGGGAGCCATTCAACGACACGCCTTCGCCGACGTAGACGACGTTCTTCTCTTCCGGCCTGAATTCATTCATTTTACAATTCTCCTCTATGTGTCGGTACGCACCACGCTTATGTTGCCAAGCTCCGATTAACCGCCGGTCGGGACGAACTCGTTAAGGCCAGCGCTTTCAAAATTGTCCCATACGCGTTCCAACCATGTCTTGACATAGCCACGTAGGACGAAGGAGCGCGGGCGCTTGTCGTCTCTTGCGGGCTGGTCGAGGACAAAAGAGGAAAAAGGAAGTCCGGCCAGTTCGACGGTTTCGTAGGCAAGCGGATCGAGACGCGGCACGTGGATCTCTTTGGCCATGTCTTCGTCTCTCAGAAACGCGCTCGAAAACCGACGATTTTCCTTGAAGAAATTCGAAATCGTTGAAGAAGTTCTTCACGATACGGAAATTGCAGCTGCCCTGAAACGGCGCCGTATCTTTCACTTCGGAGAGCGAAGCAACCGAGGCGCTGAGAAGGTGCAGCACCAGCAATTTCACTTCGCCATTGGAGGCGGCATCGAGGAGCCCAACGTCGCGAAAGAGGTCCAAGGTTCTTAGAAATGACCCTGCCCGCAAATCCACAATCGTCAAACCACCCGGCACACTGAAGCTTTCGACGAGACGACATTGATCTCGCGTATTCGCTATGTCGATGATCTCGGTGATTTCTGGATGAAACCGTTTCAGGTTTCCCGCCGGGCTCTGTGTGTCAAACGCCTTTACGTTAAAATTGAGTATCGTGAAATAATCAATGAGCGCTCTGGCGACAGTGGTTTTTCCCACTCCACCCTTATTCGCTCCGACGATGATCGCCGACGGTGCTGACATTACTGGTTACTCTATTCTCTACTACCAAAATGACATTTCTGTCTTCAGAGATATGCCGATCTCATTGGCCCGCCATCGGCCATCTGGAACCCAACCAAAATAGCGAGCGATAGCTTCGCCTCGTCAGTCAGCCGACCGATGAAGGCAGATGTCTAAGCAACATTTCCCAGATAGCCGCTATCGCCATCGAGAATCTGCCCCATTCTTGCCGCTAGGGCAAGCCTAAGCAACTGACTTCGGTACGTTGTACCGGCGGTTGGAACTGTGAACATCGTGGAAAGACAGGGAGATTCGTTCGAGACCACCGAGTTGGTTGAACACGAGCAGAAAATGATAGCGGGTTCATTCGTAATGACCGTTGCCGATGCTTATCTCGTGTTCGTTATGGTTGGGCTTACGCTCAAATCTCTATCGAGCGCGACGCCTCTCGGCAGACAGCGTGTATGAACGTGATAAATCCATCGGCTGATCAGGCCGGCGAGAGCTGCCTGGTTCTTTCAAGCCGCAAGGCGCTGCATCTCAAAGCGACCATCTAGCTCAGCAGCGCCGCAGCACCCGATGACGGCTTGCCGCCAATAATTCAGCGCATCATGAAATCATGCGCAGGCGCCTGCGCATGGTGTCACGTCCTCGTGTTCTGGGGCAGCCGAAGACGACTTGTCGAAACAAGCCGGTGAAAGCGCGCCGGTGATTCCTGCCGCTGCGTGTGTCGGGCGGGACATCATTCGCCATCACGGTCGCCCGAGCGCACTGCCAAGTTCGCGCTAGGCAAGCGCCCGTAAGCGACGGGCCGGAAGGACAGGGCAGGCTATTTATCGACTTTCTCGGCAACCAATGGATTGGCATTGGGGGCCTTGGCCAAGAGACTGTCGATCCGATCGCGCTCGCGTTGGAAGTCGGCGAGCACGCGGCTGCTGATTTCGCGGGTGCGGGCCAGCTTGACCCGCATCGGATCGACGAAATGGCCATTCACCAGGACTTCATAGTGGAGATGCGGACCCGTCGCGAGGCCCGTCTGGCCGAGGTAGCCGACGACCTGGCCTTGCCGCACCTGCTCACCTTCGCGGAGGCCGCGCGCAAATGACGAAAGGTGATTATAGGTCGTCTCATAGCCATTGGCATGGCGGATTTCGATCCGCCGGCCATAGCCTGAGTCCCATCCGACCGATAGCACCGTTCCATTGCCGGCGGCGAACACCGGCGAGCCGATCGGCGCGGCAAAGTCGGTACCCGTATGCATGCGCGTATAGCCGAGGATCGGGTGATAACGCGTGCCAAAGGGAGAAGTAATCCGCGCGCCGATGATCGGCGTTCGCATCAGGAATTTGCGGGACGACTTTCCGTTCGGATCGTAAAAATCGACCACGCCGTCATCCGGCGTCTGAAAGCGGTAATAGCGGAAGGTCTCGTTGCGGGTGGTAATAGACGCGTAAAGGAGTTCATCGCGGTGCTCGGCGGAATCGCCTTCGTCGTAAAAGGCCTCGAAGGAATCGCCCCCGGCAACCGATCGCTGCAGATCGACGTCATTGGCGAAGATCCGGATGAGATCGTCGATGATCGAGTGCGGAATCTCCTGTTTGAGGGCAGTCTCGTAAAGCGACGTGTAGAGCCGCATCCCATTGTTGTCGTCGTCCTCGTCGTCGGCTTCGGTATCGGGCTTTTTCACGCCTGTCTCGAAGTCGTTGACGCGGACGTAATCGCCTTGATCGGTCACAGCGACCACTGTCTCCAGTGTCTCGCCGTCATAAGCGGAGAGCCGGGCAAGCGACATATTGTGGCCGGATCCATCGAAATCCGCGAACATCAGCTTGAGCCGCCGGCCCTCGGCAACGGCGGGCTCGCCCGGTTTGGGCGCGAGCGCGGCGACGACTGCGGCGATCGTTGCCTGCGGCACCGAGGCTGCCCGCAGAACATCGTCGAGCGTCTCGCCATGCCGGATGACGACGAGCCGCTCATCCATCTGGGTCACCTGATGCGGTGGCGTGGTGCGCGGCATGACCGTCACATTTTCCGGCACCATCCGGACTTCGATGGAGGAAAAAGGCGAGTTGATCGGGTCGGCCGGATTGGCATAAGCGAGCGCGCCGACCGGATTGGCGCGGCTCGTCCGCATCAGGAGAAGCTGTGCCGGCAAAGCGATCGGCTGGCTGCCGACTTCGAGCCCGTTCTTGATCGTTTCGGCGACCTGCGCCTGCACCTCTTCCGGCGACAGAACCGCTGTCGCCGACAGCGCCTCCACTGGCAGATCGTGCATCGACCAGGAGACATCCGCATCGCCCGTCTGCGGCTCCGGCGCCGGTGCCTGAGCCTCGATGGGACTGCGCGCATCCGCCAAAAGCTTCAGCGGATTGAAAGGCGGAATCTCGTCGGCGAATCCTGCGCTCGCGGTCAAAAGCGTCGTTGCGACATGGGTGAAGGAATGGACCTTGACGTTTTCTTTGTCGCCGATCTTGATCGTCGTCGGTGCCTTGAAACTTTGCTTCGCGGCAACGATGTCCACCGCCTTGACGAGCCGATCGCCTTTGCGCGGATTCATGCCGGCGTCGCCGTCCTTGTGGACCACGACCGCCACCGACGGCGCCTCTGCAAAATTCGACTGATGATCGAGCGCGGCATAAATCGCCGCTGTGATGAGCCCCGCTCCGCTCAAGCCGGTCAAAACCGTGCCCAAAAGCCAACGCAGGGAAACGCGCCGCCGATCGAACTGCCTGTGCCGCTCGCCATTCACCTCGATCGCTGGTTCGAGGCCAATTTCGGCGATCACCGCCGAACCATCGGAGTGACCATAGGCGCTGAGAGTCTGCATCCGCAACACAAGTTCCCGTCGTCTGGCAACCGGCCGAGCTTAACCTCGGCCTTCCGTTAGGCCAATACCCTTGCTGCGTGGCGCATTCTTGCGGCATCCGCGTCGAATCAAGACGCTGCCGAAATGAAACTGAACCTATCCACCCAACGAAGCCCCGGAAGATGGCTCAATTGCGGCGAGTTCAGTCGTTTCGCCTCGGTTGACAGACGCCGCCGCGACAGTTACACATTCGCCTGACCGCGCGGCCTATGCCGCGCTTTGTCGTTTGAAAAGACAGGCTTAGAGGCCGGTTTGTTCACGACTGATAATGCAATGATCGAGATCCAATAGCTGCAAAGAAGCCGGTCGTCGGGTGCCGCAAAGCGCTTCGCCAGAACCGGAACGAACACGAGGCAAAGATGTTCGCAGTGATCAAGACCGGCGGCAAGCAATACAGCGTTGCTGCCGAGGACGTCATCACCGTCATGACTCTGGCCGGCGAGCCGGGCGAGGCGGTGACTTTTCGTGACGTGCTGATGATCGCCGGAGACGGCGAAGCTAGGCTCGGCGCGCCCTTTATCGAGGGCGCTACGGTGACCGGCGAAATCGTCGAGCAGACGCGCGGGCCGAAGGTGATATCCTTCAAAAAGCGCCGGCGGCAGAACTCGAAGCGCAAACGCGGTCACCGGCAGGATCTAACGGTGGTGAAGATCACCGGCGTCACCGCCTGATTTGGTTTTTCGGCGCAATTCTTGCTTCGTTCTCCTACAAGGGGTCGGGTCGGGGATTGCAGATCGGAACCAACACACTAATATCGCTTATGGAATAGAGGCTCGGAGGATTTGCTGGCACAGCGCTGGCGAATTGGATGGCAGCCTCAGGATTCGGACCCGGCAAGATGGCACATAAAAAGGCAGGCGGCTCGTCCCGCAATGGGCGCGACTCGGAAGGTCGGCGCCTCGGCGTCAAGAAATTCGGCGGCGAATCCGTGGTCGGCGGCAACATCATCGTGCGGCAGCGCGGCACCAAATGGCATCCCGGCGCCAATGTCGGCATCGGCAAGGACCATACGCTTTTCGCGCTCATCGCCGGCCAAGTGCAATTCAAATCCAAACAAGGCGGCCGCGCTTCCGTAGCGGTCGTTCCGGTCCCGCAAAGCGAGGCCGCAGAGTAACGGTGGCGGCCAGAAGGACCTCCACCGGCTCCCGAACCCGGTGGACAGGCCCTTCTCACACGAAGGCCAGCTCAGGAAAACTGAGGAAAGTCCGCAAAAAGCCCGGCAGGGTTTTTGAAGGGGGAGTGGGAGCCACTTCCTCTTTTTTATTTTCGGCCGATTGGCGGCCGCGGACCGGAGCTCAGAATGTCCTCGGATCTGACATTCCCGGAATTGAAACTTCCGGATTTGAAATTCCCCGATTTGAGATTCCCCGATTTGACTTGCGACGATATTTTTCGTCTCGAGACGAAGCGTCTGTGGCTGCGCTGGCCGCGCGCCACCGATGCCGCGGCGCTCGCCGCTTTTGCCGGTCTCTCGGAAGTGGCGCGGATGACGGCCAATATTCCGCATCCCTATCCGCCGCGGGAGGCGGATCGTTTCATTCTCATGGCCCGGGCTGAAAACGCGGCAGGCGCAGCTTTGCATCTTGCGCTTGCGCAAAAGACCGCGACGCGGCCGGTCATCGGCCTCGTCTCGGCGGTCTTGACCGAAACCGGGGAAGCGGAGATCGGCTATGCGCTGGCGCCGCAGGCCTGGGGCAAGGGGTTTGCGACGGAGGCGGTGAAGTCCGTGATCGACGCGGTTTTCAACCTGACCGAGGCGCCCCGCATCCGCGCCAATTCGCGGCTCGGCAATTTCGCGTCGCGCCGGGTCCTGGAGAAAGCCGGCTTCAGCCATATCGACACCGGGCTCGATCTTTTGCCGGCGCGCGGCGGGCTACATTCCTGCGACAAATTCTGCCTCGAGCGTGCAGATTGGCGCCGCGATGGGCTCGGACGCCGCATGCCGCCCATGGCGCAACAAATGGCGCAACAGGGGCACAGTCCGGCCGAGGCGATGACCGCCGAGACGGCTGCGAAGTCCTTGGGCGAATTGCGTTAGAGCCGATCCAGATCAGGTGGAATCGCATCTTCGGCACATCGGATATATCCGATGTGCTTGACCTACGATCCACATGATCGGAACAAATTGGCTCTATTTCGTAGATCTGGAACATGTCCTTTATCCGAAAAGTCTATCAACTTTTCCGGGACATGCTCTAAGGTCACACTTCAATCCTCACTCTGAAACGCCCTCGCGAAAGCCGCGGGCGCCTCTATGCGTTTTTTGAGAAGCAGCATCCGCAAACCGCCATGAAATTCCTCGACCAAGCCAAGATCTACATAAAATCCGGCGCCGGCGGCGCCGGCTGCCTGTCGTTCCGGCGTGAGAAATTCATCGAATTCGGCGGCCCGGACGGCGGCGACGGCGGTCGCGGCGGCGACGTGATCGCGCTCTGCGTCGATGGCCTGAACACGTTGGTCGATTATCGCTATCAGCAGCATTTCAAGGCCAAGACCGGCATACACGGGATGGGCAAGAACCGCACTGGCGGCAAAGGCGCAGACGCGATCCTCAAAGTGCCGGTCGGTACCCAGATCTTCGATGCCGAGACCGAGCATCTCCTCGCCGATTTGACCGAGGTGGGCCAAAGCGTCTGTCTCGCCCGCGGCGGCAATGGCGGCTTCGGCAATGCGCATTTCAAGACCGCGACCAATCAGGCGCCGCGGCGCACCAATCCCGGCCAGCCGGCCGAAGAGCGAACGCTCTATCTGGTCTTGAAGCTCATCGCCGATGCCGGCCTCATCGGGCTGCCGAATGCCGGCAAATCGACCTTTCTCGCCGCTGTCACGGCCGCCAAGCCGAAGATCGCCGATTATCCTTTCTCGACCTTGCATCCGCAGCTCGGCGTCGTCGCCTCCGACGGAGCCGAATTCGTGCTTGCCGATATTCCGGGCCTCATCGAAGGCGCGCATGAGGGCCATGGCCTGGGCGATCATTTCCTCGGCCATATCGAGCGCTGCCGCGTGCTTTTGCATCTCGTCGATGCCGGCTGCGAACATGCGGGCCAAGCCTACAAGACAGTGCGGCGCGAGCTCGAAGCCTATGATGCGGGCCTGCCTGAAAAGCTGGAGATCGTTGCGCTCTCCAAGATCGACACGGTCGATGCCGAGACGTTGAAGACCCAGGCCGCGCGATTGAAGCGCGCCGCGAAGAAGACGCCGCTGTGCGTTTCCGCTGCGACGCGTCAGAATGTCGACGACGTTTTACGCGCGCTCCGTGCCGCCATCCACGCTGCGGAGCACGGCGAGGCCCCTGTTGCGGAAGTTGCAGCATGGCATCCGTGACCGAGTTTTCCGCCGCGCGGCCGAAAGGCAGCGAGCCGGCTCTGCCGCGGCTCGATCAATTCCGCCGCATCGCCATCAAGGTCGGCTCCTCTCTGCTCGTCGATGCGACGCAAGGGGCGCTCCGCCGCGATTGGCTCGAAACGCTTGCCGAGGACATCGCCTCTCTCCACAGAAGCGGGGCCGATATTCTCGTCGTCTCTTCGGGCGCGGTGGCGCTTGGGCGCAGCGTCCTCGGCCTGGCGCCTGGCGCATTGAAGCTTGAAGACAGCCAAGCCGCCGCCGCCGTCGGCCAGATCGCACTCGCCCGCATCTGGGCCGAAGTTTTGGGCGACCGCAAGATCAAAACCGGGCAGATCCTCGTCACTTTTGCCGATACGGAAGAGCGGCGCCGCTATCTCAATGCGCGGGCGACGATCGGCCGCTTGCTCGATCTCAAGGCCGTGCCGGTGATCAATGAGAATGACACGGTCGCGACGAGCGAGATCCGCTATGGCGACAATGATAGGCTCGCGGCGCGCGTCGCGACCATGGCCTCCGCCGATCTTTTGATCCTGCTCTCCGATGTCGCCGGCCTCTATTCAGCGCCGCCGGCGGAAAATCCCGATGCACGGCTGATCGAGATCGTGCCGAAGATCACGGCCGAGATCGAAGCCATGGCCGGCGGGGCGGCCTCCAATCTTTCGCGCGGCGGCATGCGGACGAAGATCGAGGCCGGCAAGATCGCCACGACCGGCGGCACCCATATGCTGATCGCCGACGGCCGCGTGATGCATCCGATCGCGCGCCTGCGGGACTCCTGTCCCTGCACATGGTTTCTCACCGGAACGAACCCCATCACGGCACGCAAAAAATGGATCGCCGGCTCGCTCGAGCCGCGCGGCGCCTTGCATGTCGATTTGGGCGCGGCGAAAGCGATCGCCGGTGGCGCGAGCCTGCTGCCGGCGGGGGTGAAAAAGATCGAAGGCAATTTCGCCCGCGGCGATTGCGTGATCATCCGCGACGAGAATGGCGCTGAGATCGGCCGCGGGCTTGTGGCTTACGATGCCGGAGATGCGGTGCAGATCGCGGGGCGCAATTCGCGCGACATTGAAACTCTGCTCGGCCTGCCGGGCCGCGCCGAGATCATCCACAGAGACGATATGGTGCTCGCGGGGGATTGAGGGGCTGTTTTAAGCGTTCTGCATCGGCAAGTGGTTGCGTCGCCCGGGCCATCGGCTATTTTTCCTCGAAGCGAGCCAAGTTGCAATGACGGCCACGACCGATGACCGAGGATGCGCATAGGCAAGAGGCTTTACTGGCGCTGCAGCAGGAGATGCCGCCGCGCCCACGCGATCTGCCGACTTTGCGCGCCGCGTACTCGGACCGCAGCGCGGGCTTGATGGCCTATCTCGCCGCCTTCGCCTATCATCCGATCGTCGAGACAAGAGGTGCGCCGCCGGTTCCGCCGGAACTCTCACAATTGGGCTTCACTTCCCTCGCCACATTCGCAAACGGCTTGACCGACGGTTTCGCTTTCGTGGCGGAAGGGCCTGAATTGTTCGTCCTGTCATTTCGCGGGACGCAGTCCAAGGCGAATTGGCATACGAATTTTTGCGCTCGGTTGATCCGTCCGGTGGAAACGGACAAACAACTTCGCGTCCATGAGGGCTTCTACAAGGCTTTCGAAGGGCTGGCTGAAGACGGCTTGAAACTGAAGATCCGAGCCATCATCGAGGCCCACGACAAGCGTCCGCTCTATATCACCGGCCATTCATTGGGCGGTGCCTTGGCGCAGATCGCCGCTGCTATCTTCAGCTCCGACAAAATAGCAGCTTGTTACACTTTCGGCTCGCCGCGCGTCGGCAACGGCTATTTCGATCTCTGGGTCAAGCCACCAAGCTACCGGCTGATCAATCACGCCGATCTCGTGCCGCAAGTGCCGGTTTGGATTCCCTTCTTTCCTTACAGGCATTCCGGCGACCCGCGCTATCTGCCGGCTCAGGTCGGCAGCTCGCCCTATCGCTATCAGCCGAACCTTCTCATCCGAGCCTGGCAATTGGGGCAGGGGATCTTCTCCCTCTTGCGTCATGGCTCGTTCCTCGGCGTCGATGAGCATGCGATCGCGGATTATTGCAAGAAGCTCGATGCGATCGCCGTGGCGCGCGGCCAAGGGCGATGATGCAAGCTGTTGTACGTTCTAAAAGCTTAGCTATTACTTCGCCGGCGTATAGCAGTAAGCTTCATTTTCAAGCTCTGTTATATCTGTGCATTTTGGGTTTGAAGTATCTTGTTCCTTGTATCCATGAGCCCGCATGCATGCTGTAATGTAGCGACCGAAGTTGTCCGGGGGTAAATGCATAGACCGCACGTAGTTTTGGTAAGGATCTACTCCTGGATAGATCCGCATTGCATCTTGAAGACATGCCGCAAATTGCTGTTCAAGCAATAAAGTGCCCGCAACCAAAATGGCAGGGACCATCCCGTTTGTCTTTGCTATGGCCATGGCTCCCCCAGAAGACGCTTTTGTAAGCGCATTAATCTGCAAACGAAAAAGCAGTAGAAACTCTCAAACGAAGGAATTTCCGTTGGACCAGGTTTTCATTCCGATACTCGACTCCGCCGATTACGAAGCGTTCAAAGGAGTTCTCGCGGGACACATACCCGGCACCTACAAGGGATGGCTTAGTCTCTATTCCAATTGGTGCGACTATTACAAAAGGGAAGGCGACGTCATCGTTAGCGCTCCCGTGAACCCTCAGAAATTCATTCAATATCTGAGCAGATCTAAGGATGCTGCAAATTTAAAGTCGTTGCTGACGTTTTCCGAACTGGTGGCGCGCGGAAATCTTACTTAGCTCTCCGCCTCGCCCGGCGTCCCCGGCTCATCCCCCTTCAGCCCGTCCGGCTGCGGCATGAAGATGATGTTGTAGCCAGAATCGACATAATGGATCTCGCCGGTCACGCCGCTTGCAAGATCCGAAAGCAGATAGAGCCCGGCGCCGCCGACGTCTTCGATGCTGAGCGCGCGCCGCAGCGGCGCATGCAGCTTCTGAAAATTGAACATGAAGCGCGCATCGGCGATGCCGGCGCCGGCCAAAGTGCGGATCGGGCCGGCCGAGATGGCATTGACGCGAATGCCCTGCGGGCCGAAATCGGCGGCGAGATAGCGCACGCTCGCTTCGAGCGCCGCTTTGGCGACGCCCATCACATTGTAATTGGGCATCACCCGCGTCGCGCCGCCGAAGGTCAGAGTGACCATTGCGCCGCCCTTCGGCATCAAAGCCGCCGCGCGCTTCGCCGATTCCGTGAAGGAAAAGGCGGAAATCAGCAAAGTGCGCAGAAAATTTTCCCGCGACGTATCGGCATAGCGGCCCTTGAGCTCGGCGCGGTCCGAATAGGCGACGCAATGGACAAGAAAATCGAGGTTGCCCCAGTCCCTGCCGATCGTTTCGAAGACCGTATCGACGGAAGCGAGATCCTCGACATCGCAAGGCAGGACGAGCGAAGCGCCGAGGCTCTGGGCAAGCGGCTTGACCCTTTTGCCGAGAGAAACGTTCTGAAAGGTGAAGGCGAGTTCGGCGCCTTGCGAGCGAAGCGCCTTGGCGATGCCCCAGGCGATCGAATGATCATTGGCGACGCCCATGACGAGGCCGCGCTTGCCTTGCATGAGCTTGCCGGCGGGGACGCCTTCGGCGCCCTTCTCAGGCATCGACATGTTTCAGGACGATCGAGGCGTTGGTGCCGCCGAAGCCGAAGGAATTGGAGAGGACGGCATGCAAACTCACGTTATCTTGCCTTTGCCGGATGATGTTCATATCCGCAAACGCAGGATCGAGCTCTTCGATATTGGCACTGGCACAGATGAACCCGCTCTGCATCATCAAAATACTATAGATAAGTTCGTGGACTGCGGTCGCGCCCTGAGCGTGACCGGTCAGCGATTTCGTCGCGGAGATCGGCGGGCATTTTTCGCCGGCGCCGAAGACAGTTCGGATCGCCTCGATTTCTTTGAGATCGCCGATCGGCGTCGAGGTCGCATGCGGATTGATATAATCGATCGGACATTGCACGTCGGCGAGTGCCATGCGCATGCAGCGGACCGCGCCTTCGCCTGAAGGCGCGACCATGTCGACGCCGTCGGAAGTCACGCCATAGCCGATGATTTCCGCATAGATTTTTGCGCCGCGCGCCTTGGCATGCTCCAGCTCTTCGAGAACCACGACCCCGGCGCCGGCAGCGATGACGAAACCATCGCGATTCTTGTCATAGGCGCGTGAGGCGACCGTTGGCCTGTCGTTGTAGGAAGATGAAAGCGCGCCCATCGCGTCGAACAGAACCGACAGACCCCAGTCGAGCTCCTCGCAGCCGCCGGCGAACATGAGATCCTGCTTGCCATATTGAATCATCTCATAGGCATTGCCGATGCAATGATTGGAGGTCGCGCAGGCGGATGAGATGGAATAGTTCACGCCCTTGATCTTGAACCAGGTGGCGAGCGTCGCCGAGGCGGTCGAGGACATGGCCTTGGGCACGGCGAAGGGTCCGACCTTTTTGGGACCCTTGCTGCGGGTGATATCGGCCGCGTCGATGATCGTGCGTACCGAGGGGCCGCCGGAGCCCATGATGAGGCCGGTCCGTTCATGCGAGATCTCGGCTTGGGCGAGGCCGGCATCCTGGATCGCCTGATCCATGGCGACATGGTTCCAGGCCGTGCCGCCGCCATGGAAGCGCATGGCGCGGCGATCGATCATGCCTTCGGGATCGAGCGTCGGCGCGCCATGGATCTGGCTGCGGAAACCGAGCTCGACATATTTTTCGGCGCGGACGACGCCCGAACGCCCTTCGCGCAAGGAGGCGAGCACTTCCTGCGAATTATTGCCGATCGGGGAAACAATGCCGATCCCCGTGACGACGACTCGCCTCATGCGCATCTCCTGCTTCAGTCTGCCTGGCCATGGCAGGCGACTTTATTAGCGGGCATCGGCAACCTTATGCTGCCGTGGGAACCGTGGCCTTGAACAATCCGACCTTGAGATCGGTCGCTTCATATATGCGGGCGCCATCGGCCTCGAGCCAGCCATCGGCGATCCCCAGCACGAGCTTGGTCTTGAACACGCGCTTCAGATCAACGCCATAGATGATCCGTTTGACCGTGGGCAGGACCTGATCGGAGAATTTGACCTCGCCGACGCCAAGCGCCCGGCCGCGTCCCGGCAGGCCGAGCCAACCAAGATAGAAGCCGAGCAATTGCCAAAGCGCGTCGAGCCCGAGACAGCCGGGCATGACCGGATCGCCTTTGAAATGGCAGCCGAAGAACCAATGGTCCGCCCGGATGGCAAATTCCGCGCGGATCTGGCCTTTGCCGCTTGGTCCGCCTTCTTCCGAAATATCGGCGATCTTGTCGAACATCAAAAGGGGCGGCAGGGGCAATTGCGGATTGCCGGGCCCAAATAGGTCACCGCGGCCGCAAGCAATCAGATCTTCATAGTCGTAACTGGAGCGCCGTTCGCTCATCTTGCCTTCACTCTTTGCCGTGCTCGCACTACGCTGGGATTGGTGCGAATGAATTTTGCGGCCTTCTAACATAGGCTTCGGTCCCTCGGAAGCGGGTTGAGTGCCGCAATCCTCATCCCCGGGCTAACTTTGCTTCACAGCTCCATGTCCGGGTCCAGCATTGCCGGCGCGGGCCAAACGGCTGTAAAAAACCAAAGATTCCGATCCGTTGCGTCAAGAGCATTTTCAGCAAAGATGGACACCGGCTTTGCGTCCGAAAATGCTCTAACTCTTTGTTTTAGACATCGGATATATCCGGTGTCTCAGGATTTTAGACATCGGATATATCCGATGTCTTAGAAATGAGAGCGGTTTCGAACCGGTTTGGCGTGGACACCAAACCTGAAACTGCTCTAGCCGCCGCCGCTGCGCATGGGAACTCCCGCGCCTAAGCCTCACAGGAATTATCGCACTGCAAGATTATTCCAAGATGATTCATTGATCTGTGGAAATTTTTCTGAGGCAGAGCTGGCGCCGAACCGCGGCCGCGGGAACATTTGCTGCCGCGGGAGGCCTTGAAGCGGTGCAAAAAACCGCGGTTTGGCAGCTCAATTGTCGATTAATACCTTGTCAAATCTAGAACTTGTCATATTTCTCAGAGTTTCGTAAAAAAGCAAAATTGGTGTCTCGGGTCAGATCGACCGGCACCGAAAGGTCGAACAAATGGTTCAGGCGAAACGCAAACCCAAATCGCGCAAGAGCGAACTGGCGCGCCGCAATGCGATCGGCGCGCTTCTCGCGGGCTGCCCCGTTCACGAGCTGCGGGCCAAGCTTCGCGCCACCGGCTTGCGCCCGACGCGACAGCGCGTCGCACTCGGCTGGTTGCTGTTTGCCAAGGGTGACCGGCATCTGACGGCGGAAAAGCTGCAAGAAGAGGCGGAAGCCTCGCGCGTGCCGATCTCGCTCGCCACGATCTACAACAGCTTGCATCAATTTACCGAAGCCGGCCTGCTGCGTGAGATCGCGGTCGACGGATCGAAGACCTATTTCGATACGAATGTCTCGCATCACGACCATTTCCTGGTCGAAGGCAGCAACACGCTCATCGATATCCCGCAGGTCGCCGTCGACACGCTCGCTCTGCCGCCGCACCCGACGGGCACCCAAATTGCGCGCGTCGAAGTGGTGGTCAGGCTGCGTCCGCAGAGCGAGTGAGGGCTGCGGGAAACCGCAGAGCGCGGCGCGGCTCACTCGATCTTCTCGTTCGGATAGACGCCCCAAAGCGAGGTCTGCGCGATATAGCCGTCGAATCCATCGCCGGAAATACGGCACCAGCTGCCGTCGCAAGTCTTGATGCCGGCGATCACCCCCGATTGCAGCTCCGCGATGGGGGCAGCATTTTTTGCCGGCTGCGCGAGCAAAGTGAAGACATCGCCCTTTTTCCAGGGCGCCACGAGCGCCGTGCGCCGGCCCGACAGCAAGCTATGCAAGACCCAGCCTTCGGTGCCTTCCGAATCGCGGACCCTGCGCCAGACATCGAACTCGGCCGTGACCTCGACCGGCAGGCCGGCGCGCTGGAAAACCCAAGTGGTCCGGTGGTCTCTGGAGGGGCCTTCGCGGAGATTGACGCGATCGGCCTTCAGGCTGACGAAGCGCGGCAAGGGAAGCCCGCTGACGCTGCCTTTTTGCTCGCTGAATTGGAGGTTCGTGTTCTGTGCCTGCGCCGACCCAGGCGCGACGGCGATCGCCACGAGGATCGCCACGAGGATTGCGGCGGCAAGCCAGCTTGCGCATCTGAGTCTCGCCAAAAGTCTCGGCAAGTGCCGGGCCATGAAGGCAGGCCTGTCCGGCGCATGCCGTTGCTTCATGCGCTGCAACGCCCGTGTGCCCATGTCCACCTTGCGATTGCCGCACTGCGCTAGAGCGGGATGAGGAAAAGGCGGGGCCGGTTTTCCGGCGCCATCAAGTTTACGCAGATTGCGTAGACTTATCTGCGCATCCCGCTCTAAATTTTTAGAATCGATCACGTTTATAACGACATCGGATATATCCGATGTCTCAATTATGACTTTCGGATTGATTCAATCCAAAGTCATCGTGATCTAGAGCCCGTCCGATCCCGCCGCACAGATGAGTTGGTGAGCCTTGGCAGTGAAAGCTCATATCGGTGATCCAATTGCCGACGCGGAACGGCGAATTTGCGTCAAAAGGCGGGCTATTTTTCTTTGCGCACCGATTGCCGGCGCCGCCGCGGGGCTTTTGCCGGAGCATAAGACATGGCCTTCGAGTCTTGGTCATCATCCCTGCCATTCTTGTGTTTGAACAGCCATCTGCTAGATCATGTCGGGATCGGACAACGGGGCGCGTTGCCGATCCCATCATGCTGTGAATTTGGATGCAGGGCCGATTTATCGCGGCGACTTGGATCGACGACCGAGATCCGCAAACGAGGATCGGCTCCAAAGGTGCTGCCGCAATGCGGGAGAAAGCGGTTTCACCTCCTTACTGCGGCGGCTAAAGTTAAGGGCAAGTGAAAACCTGCCTTCCGGGAACGCGTAAAGCCCTTGCGGCATCAATCTTGGCAGCGTCTCTTGCATCGTGGCGCTGGATCAATAGGGTGATCGAGAACATCGTTTCGGCGCGTCCGAGACGGCAGCTGTTTGCCGACCGACGTAAGGCGTTGCCGGGCGCATTGATCGCAGCGGATCATAACGCCGGCGCCGCAAGATCATGGCTGATTGGGCCATAGTTGATGGGGCGTTGGCTGATCGGGTATTTGTCGGAAATGCGACGAATTGGCCTTCGATGACAGACGCCTGCCGCAGGCCAGGCAATGACGGGATGCAGAATGAGCAGGAAGAAACCGCTCGTTGTCCTCACGCGGAAATTGCCCGACGTCGTCGAAACGCGCATGTGCGAATTGTTCGACACGCGGCTCAATCTCGATGACAAGCCGATGTCGCATGCCGAGCTCGGCGAAGTGATGCGCGGCGCCGATGTCATCGTGCCGACCGTCACGGATCGGATCGACGCCACGCTGATCGAGCAGGCGGGTCCGCAGCTCAAGCTCATCGCCAATTTCGGCACCGGCGTCGACCATATCGATGTCGGTCTCGCGACCCAGCGCGGCATCACCGTCACCAATACGCCGGGTGTCCTGACCGAGGATACGGCGGATATGACCATGGCGCTGATCCTTGCCGTGGCGCGCCGCCTCGTCGAAGGCGCCAAACTCATTCCCTGCGGCCAGTGGAGCGGCTGGTCGCCGACCTGGATGCTCGGCAGCCGGATCACCGGCAAACGTCTGGGGATCGTCGGCATGGGCCGCATCGGTCAGGCGCTGGCGCGCCGGGCACGGGCCTTCGGACTCCAGATTCATTATCACAACCGGCGGCGGGTGGCGTCTTCGATCGAAGAAGAGCTCGAAGCGACCTATTGGGAATCGCTCGATCAGATGCTGGCGCGCATGGACATTGTGTCGGTCAACTGCCCGCACACGCCGGCGACCTATCATCTCCTGTCGGCGCGGCGGCTCAAATATCTTCGTCCGCATGCCATCATCGTCAATACCGCGCGCGGCGAAGTTATCGACGAGATCGCCTTGACCCGCATGCTGGAATCAGACGAGCTCGCCGGGGCCGGGCTCGATGTCTTCGAACATGAGCCGGCGATCTCACCGAAGCTCATCAAGCTCGCCAATGCCGGCAAAGTGACATTGCTGCCGCATATGGGCTCGGCGACGACGGAAGGCCGGATCGACATGGGCGATAAGGTCATCATCAATGTGAAGACTTTTATGGACGGGCACCGGCCGCCGGACCGTGTGCTGCCGAATATGATGTGAGGGCTGCCGAGGGGCTCGCCCTTCACATGCGCGCCCGCCACCGCCACAGCGCGACGCCGGCCCAAATCGCTTCGACGAGACCAAACGGCCAGGCGCCTTGCAGAAAGCCGTAAATCGAGCCCAAGAGACAAGCGCCGGCGAAGCCGAGCGTCCACCAGTGCGCGCGCGCTTCGAGTGCGTAACAGACGAGCATGGCGGTGACGGCGAAAAGCCCGAAGGCGGTCAAAGCGTCCATGATTTAATCGATCACGTCTGACGCGGAAAAATCCGCGTCACATGGCCCATCTTGCGGCCGGGCCGGGCTTCCGCCTTGCCATAAAGATGCAGACAGGCGCCCGGCTCGGCGAGGATCTCCGGCCAGGCGTTTATATCGTCGCCGATCAGATTGCGCATTTCGACCGAAGCGCCATGCCGCTTTGTCGCGCCGAGCGGCCAGCCGGCAATGGCTCTGACATGCTGTTCGAATTGCGAGGTGACGGCGCCATCCAATGTCCAATGGCCGGAATTATGGACCCGCGGCGCGATTTCATTGACTTTGATCGTCTGCCGCGGTGGGGCGCCGAGATCAGAGCCGATAGGCGTCTCTTCGGTCACGAATAATTCAACCGCGATGACGCCGACATAATCGAGCGCATCGGCGATTTTCCGGGCACAGGCGACGGCTTCGGCAGCGCAGTCTTCCGTGATGCGCGCCGGCGCGAGGCTCGTGCTCAGAATATGATTCACATGGATGTTTTCGCAGACGTCATAGGCGGCGAAACTTCCATCCATGCCGCGCGCGGCGACGACCGAAACCTCTTTCGAAAAACTCATGACGCCTTCGAGGATCGACGCGACGCCGCCGAGGCTGCGGAAGCCCACGGCGAGATCCGAGCCTTCGCGGATCAAGAGCTGGCCTTTGCCGTCATAGCCGAAGCGGCGTGTTTTCAGGATCGCCGGACGGCCGATCTGGGCGATGGCGCGGGCGAGCGCGCCGGCATCATCGACCGCGGCATAGACGGCCGTCTTGATGCCGAGCGAAGCTAAAAAATCCTTTTCGACGAGCCGGTCCTGGCAGGCGGCGAGTGCCGCGGGGCCGGGCCGCACCGGACCATGTTCGGCAAGCACCGCGGCGGTGCGGGCCGGAACATTCTCGAATTCATAGGTGACGACATCGACCTGATCGGCGAAATGCGCCAAAGCCGCCTCATCGGCGAAATCGGCGATCATATGGCTTGCCGCGACAGCGAAGGCGGGGCTGTCCTTCTCGGGTGAAAAAATATGCGCTTTAAGGCCGAGTCTTGCGGCCGCCATCGCCAGCATGCGCCCGAGCTGGCCGCCGCCCAAAATGCCGATCGTGTCGCCTGGCTCCAGCCGACGCGTTTGCGCTGGCGGCATGGCTCATTCCTTTTTCGCGGGCTCTTCGGCAACCGCTTGCGTCTGCGCGGCGCGCCATGCGTCGAGCCGTTTCGCCAGGCCTTTGTCGCCGAGCGCCAGAACCGCCGCGGCGAGCAGCGCCGCATTGACGGCGCCGGCCTCGCCGATCGCCAGAGTGCCGACCGGAACACCCGCTGGCATTTGCACGATGGAAAGGAGCGAATCCTGGCCGAACAAAGTTTTGGTCTCGATCGGCACGCCAAAAACAGGCAAAGGCGTCATCGCCGCCGCCATGCCGGGCAGATGGGCGGCACCGCCGGCGCCGGCAATGATCAGTTTGAAGCCCGCCTCCTTGGCGCCCTTGGCGAATTTGACGAGCCGGTCGGGGGTGCGATGGGCGGAGACGATCAAAGCCTCATAGCCAATGCCGAGCGCCTCCAAGGTCTCGGCGGCATGGCGCATCGTCTTCCAATCCGATTGGCTGCCCATGATGATGGCGACGGGCTTGTCTTTCACGGGCACGGCGCGCTCTCTGGCGGGGTTCTAGGCAGGTCCGACGATTAGGAAGCAAGCGGCATAAACGAAGGGGCAGGGTGGTGCAAGCCAAAGGCGCGGCGGCGTACCGGCTCTTTGACGGCCGCATGCAGGCGCTGCGCCGCCGTGTGACCCGGAAGATGGCCCGCTGCAGGATTGGAGGCCGCGCGGCGCATTCATCGTACGGGGGCCGTTCGACCGCTGCAGTGCCGGCGCGGCTGTCGATTCGGCCCTCCGCGCTTCAGCTGGTCGAGGCTCTTCGATTGAGCTCGAGGCGGTCCTTGATCACCAGTTCGCCCCACAAGACATCGATCAGCTCCTCCCTGCGGAACTTGGTCATCACCCTGCTGACATGGACCGGAGTCAATCCGACCGCATCGGCGATTTCGGACTGTCGGATCGGAAACGGGTAGCGTCCGCCCTTGCCGCCCGTCCCCATGGCGTCGAGCCGCTCGATGAGCCGCATGAGGAAATTAGCAATGCGCTCCTCGGCGCTGCGCTGTCCCAAATCGACCATCATCTCCAGACACTGCTGCTCTTCCCGGGCCCAGCTGTTCGTGGCGTTTTTCAGCAGTTCTGGGCTTTTCACGATTTCTCGTTGGAGATCGGCCGAATTAATTCGGCCGTACCGGACCTCGGTCACCGAAGCGACCGAAACATATTCCTCTTTCCCAAACACCATCCGGCTCGAAAATACATCGCCCGGCAGCAGGAAGGAGAAAATCTGCCGACGACCGTCCGGTAATCTGAAATAGGTGAAAGCCCAGCCTTCGCAATGGATATAGACATCGTCGGGGGACTTCCCGGGACGGAAGACAATTCGTCCGGCTGCGGCAATGGACGAAGTTAGGCGAATTTCATTGCTTCTCAATTTGGCGACCAGCATGTCGTCTGGTGCCATCGCCCGGCAGAAGCTGGGCCCCTTGACCGGACAAGTTAGGCATGGCCAAGGACCGGAACTCGTTGTCATACGTAGCGAACTCCCACTGCCTCCTCTTGCAGGTTGCAGGCTCTGGTGTTTTTCACAAACTCTCGAACCGAAAAGTCGAACCAGTCGACCGCGCCGCTCGGCATTGCGGCGGCGCGACGCTGTCAAACACGCGCGATCCAATGTGCGGCTGCTTGGTGGCCATCTCTCATCCGTCCTTTTCGTCGCCGCACATTCCGTGCCATTTTTCGGCGGAACCAGCGGGCCGATCTGGATGCTTCGTGCAGTTCGTTGGCGAGCTGATTGTCGAGCGCATGATTCCCGAAAATTACCAGCTTTCGGATAGATCGACCGTCAAAACCAAGACTTATGGCATGATTGCGGCTCGATCTGACGTCATCAAGCTTTTTCGGAATCGATCATTCGCTCGCAGTAAAGTCCCTTGGTCGGCATGTCGCATAGGAGCTCGTGCTTAGTGGCGAAATAATTCATTTGGATATTGAGCAATCATAGATATTCAGCAATCAAACTCAACAGCTGAATGCAACTTTTGTTATTGATGCATGTCAACTTAGCTCATTCTCAATTAACCTCCGCCGGTTATTCATTAATTGCAACCATATCGACCATTAAGAAGTGGCAAGTGACTATGGAGCCTTGCGATCAGTTTTCGATTTCGCGCTATGACAGCGTGATCGACAGGACATTCCTCGACCTTATTCCTGATGCGATCGTCATCTGCGACGCTACCGGGGCCATCCGGCAAGTCAACGCCGCCTTCACCGCGATGTTCGGCTATGCGCAGGGCGAAATCCTCTCCAAGCCGGTCGAAATCCTCATGCCGGTTCATCTCCACCACCGGCACCACGCGCATCGGGCCGATTATCAACAGGCGCCCAAGACGCGGGCGATGAATGACAGCAGCACCTTTGTCGGCAGGGACAAGGCGGGGCGCGAATTGCCCATCGACATCATGCTGACGCCTGTTCCGCATGGTCCGGAGCCGCTGTTCATGGCGGTGATTCGGGACATGACGAAGCAGAAGAGGATGGAAAGCGAGCTTACGGAGCAATGCGCCGAACTCAAGAAGAGTCAGGCCGCACTCTCACAGCAGAATGCGCTGTTCGACGCGGCGCTCAACAATATGACGCATGGCCTGGCGATGTTCGACGCGAGGGGCTGTCTCCTCGTATGCAACAGAAAATTTCGCGAGATTTATGAGATTCCCGAAACCGAACATATCATTGGCGCGACTTGGGACGAGTTGCTCGGGCTTCTGCTCCATGAAGGCCTCATCAGGGAAGATGACGGGACCCGGCCGCTCCGCGACCGGCGGCTGGCGTTGCGCGCATCCAAGGAAGGATCGGTCAATCTGACCCTGACCGATGGCCGCACGATCGCCGTCTCGCAGCGAAAAATGGAGAATGGGGGCTGTGTCTCGGTTCATCGCGATATAACGGACCGGCTCCGCGCAGAGATGGAAATCCACCGCTTGGCGACGCATGATTTCCTTACGGGCCTGCCGAACCGGCTGTTTTTGGAACAGCGGATCGCCGGGCTGCGGCGATCGCGCAGATTCGGAAACATCCTCGCTCTGCATTATTTGGATCTCGATCGGTTCAAGCAGGTCAACGATAATTTTGGTCACCGCTGCGGCGATCTCCTCTTGCAGACGGTGGCGAGCCGTCTTTCGCAGATCGTTCCGCCCGAGGACATCATCGCCCGTCTCGGCGGCGACGAATTCGTCGTGGTGCAGCCCAATCTCGAACATGAGGCTTCCGCAGTCGGCCTCGCGACGCGCATCATCGGCACGATCAGCGAGCCGTTCCGGATCAATGGAAGGCGCGTGCAGATCGGTGCGAGCGTCGGACTTGCGTTCAGCAGCGGCAAGCTCGATCTCGCCGATCTTCTGAAACAATCCGATTTGGCGCTTTATGAAGCGAAACAGGACGGCAAGGGGCTGGTGCGTGTGTTCGCCAGCATGCAGCTCGCGCATCGGCATCGATCGCATCAGATCGAGAAGCGATTGCTCGGCGCGATCGGCCGCAACGAAATGACGGTCCATTTTCAGCCGATCGTCGATTGCCGCACATCCCGGGTCCATGGATTCGAAGCGCTTCTCCGCTGGACCGATCCGCATTTGGGGCCAGTCGGCCCTTCGGAGTTCATTCCCATCGCCGAGCAAAATGGCGCAATTGTTGCGATTGGGATCTGGGTCTTGGAAAAGGCTTGCCGGATTGCATTGAAATGGCCTTCTGCGCTGCGCGTCGCGGTCAATGTTTCGCCCTTGCAGTTCAGGCAGCCAGAATTCGTGACGACAGTGAAGGACATCCTGCACAGAACCGGCCTGCCGGGATGCCGCCTCGAGCTCGAAGTGACGGAATCGCGCCTGTTCCTGCGCGATGAAGCGATTATGCGCGGGCTCACCCTGCTGCGCGATCTCGGCATCACAATCTCGGCCGACGACTTCGGAACCGGCTATTCCTCGCTGCATCAACTCAAGAATTTTCCATTCGACGTGATCAAGATCGACCGTTCCTTCGTGAGCGGCGACACGACGAAATCGGCGGAAATCGTGCGGGCGATCGCCGGCTTGGCAAAGGGCCTTGGGATGAAAACTGTCGCCGAGGGGGTCGAGACCCATGAGCAGCACCAGCTCGTCCTGAGCGCAGGCTGCCAGGAAATTCAGGGCCATCTCATCAGCGAAGCGATGCCGGCAGATCTGATTCCTGTCTTTCTCCGCCGCTGCGAAGTCTTGGAGGGTGCTGCCTAGCAACGCCGAAGAACTGCGATGTCAGCAGACCGGATTCCGGTGCGAAACTTTGTTCATCTATGCTTTTATTGTGCCGAGACAACATGGATCAATAATCCAAATTAAGCGCGGATATTGAATTTTACTCTAAAGTTATTCTAAATGGATTCGGCTGATTCACAGCATGATCAGCGTGCGCCGAAGCAAGGGCTCGGCGCCTATTGTGGCTTTGCAGTGTAGCTTAGCCCGTGTGCAAGTTACGAGTGGCCTGCCTGCATCAAGCGTTGCGTGAAGTGATTGAACCGCGTGCCGCGAACGCCGAGCGATCCTGCAATGCGGTCTCGCGGCCAGACATGTGCTTCCCAGCGACTGTCTGTTTTTCAGCACTGAAGTAAGTTCCCGGCCTGGATCGAAGCAAGTCTCAGGAATTGCGAAATGATTCCGGGAAGAATGTGGTCCCGATCAGCGTCGATAGTGATCCCAGCAAATGGCGATTTGAATGTGAGGATCAATAACTCACGCTGGATTGGCGGAGGGTCTCGCTCCGGTGCTGATCACAGGCGGGTTGTTGGAAGCTTGATCACGATGGGTGGTCAGATCCAAGTGGGGGGATTTTTTTATGGCGGACTCGACACGCGGCCAAGACTCTTTGAGAGAACGTCTCGATTTCATCGGAATGGACCAGCGAGCGCGAGCGGCACTCACCAAATTGCAGCCGCTTCTCCGACAGTCAATCGGACCTGCGCTGGAGGTCTTTTACGACAAGGTGAAGGCTACGCCCGCGACGCGGAAATTCTTTGGCGACGAAAAGCACATAGCGGGGGCGAAGGGTGCCCAGGAACGGCACTGGGCCATTATCGCCGCTGCCAGTTACGACGATGATTATGTGAATGCTGTACTGAAAATAGGTCAAACCCACGCACGAATTGGACTTGAACCGCGATGGTATATCGGCGGCTACGCGTTGGTGATGGAGCAGCTTATTCACGTCATCGTGGAAGAGCAGTGGCCGCGTCTTTTGCAAATGGCCAAGGGTCGTCCCGAAGGCGTAGCAGAGGCGCTAACGTGCCTTGTGAAAGCGGCCATGCTTGACATGGATTTCGCCATCTCGGTTTACTTGGAAACACTGGATGGGCAGCGCCGACGCGCCGAGGAGGCCGGACAGGAAGCTCTCAAGCAAGAGAGGGCGATTGTCGCCAATTCGATCGGCGTCGGTTTGAACAAACTGGCGGCAAAAGACCTGACCTTTCGGATGTCGGCGGACATACCGGACGTGTATCGCCAGCTTCAAACGGATTTCAACGCTGCGATCGAGCAGCTTGAAGGGGCAATGCAGGGCGTGATCGGTAGCACGAATGCGATCCACTCGGGAACGCAGGAGATATCGACAGCCGCCGACGACCTGTCGCGCCGCACCGAGCAGCAGGCGGCGAGTCTCGAAGAGACGGCGGGGGCGCTCGAACAGATTACCGCAACCGTCAAGAAATCCGCCGAAGGTGCAGCCCACGCTCGTGAAGTGGTCGCCGCTGCCGATGACGACGCCAAGAAGAGTTCGGTCGTCGTTCGCCAGGCCGTCGAGGCCATGGGCGATATCGCCAAATCGGCGCGGCAGATCAGCCAGATCATTGGCGTGATCGACGAAATCGCGTTCCAGACCAACTTGCTCGCCCTCAACGCGGGCGTCGAAGCGGCACGGGCGGGCGATGCGGGGCGCGGCTTTGCGGTCGTCGCCTCCGAAGTGCGCGCGCTCGCGCAGCGTTCAGCAGAAGCGGCGAAGGAGATCAAGGGGCTGATTTCTGCCTCGACGACGCAGGTGGAGCATGGGGTCAAGCTGGTAGCTGAAACCGGCAAGTCGCTCGAACGCATGATGACCCAGGTGACCGAGATCAACGGCATCGTCACCGACATTGCCTCGGGTGCCAAGGAACAGGCCATCGGGCTCGCCGAAGTCAACACCGCCATCAACCAGATGGACCAAGTGACGCAACAGAATGCGGCGATGGTCGAGCAATCGACAGCGGCGAGCCATTCGCTGTCGCAGGAGACCGACCAGCTATTAGGACTGATCGGGCAGTTTCAGGTCGGGCGGGCGAGCGACAACGATTCCATGCGGCGCGAATTGCAGAAGGCAGCGCCGCACGCGTTCGGGCAGCCGTCCAAAACGCCAGCTGCCAGCGGCACGCGCGGAGAGATGCGCAAGCCGGCTCCGCGGCCCGTCCGCGCAGCGCCCAAGGCGGTGTGAACGGCGCGCCCGTGAGCGGCGATGCCGATGGCTGGGAGGAGTTTTGAGTCGCTTGCTCGCGACGATGGGTTGCCTTCATAGCGGCGGGCAATAGGTTCCGAAAGCGGGAGCCGGAACAACAGGCGGACGCACATGGCTGAAATTGGCAAAGCGGATGGCGCTGCGGCGCGCGAAATGCTCACCTTCGTGATTGGGTCCCAAGAGTTTTGCATCGACGTCATGTCGGTGCGGGAAATTCGGGTTTGGACGCCGGCAACGCCCGTAGCTCAAGCGCCTAGCTTCGTCTGCGGCGTCATCAACCTGCGCGGGACTGTGTTGCCGATCGTCGACTTCGCGGCTCGGCTCGGCTTGCCGCCGACTGAGCCGACCACTCGTCACGCGATCCTGGTCGTCCAGATCGGCGATCAGACCATCGGCCTGTTGGTCGATGGGGCGTCGGAGATTCTCACGATAAGCCCGGACCTCATACAGCCAACGCCCGACGTGGCCTCGCAAATGACGAAGCACTTCGTGAGCGGCATTGTCGCCACCGACGGGCGCATGATCAGCCTGATCGCGCTTGACGCCATACTGCCTCCGAGCGACGAGCAAGCTGCCGCATAATCGACAGGCAGCATCAGGGCGTACACAGAGGCGGCCGGTGCTCAAAATGGTCGGCAACGCTGCTGGCCCCGTGCAGGCGGAAGGAAGGGCAGCACCACAGCATGACGCCTAGAGCGCGATTGCGTTGGACGCGGTTCTCCTCGCAAAAGGGAGGGAGATATGCTTGCTCTTCAGCCGAGCTTGCGCGCGATCACGTCCATCCCGATCCTATGCGCCGTGCTGACATGATAGTCGACAGGCTCGAAGCCATGGTCGCGCAACAAACGATAAAGCCTGCTGCGGCCGAACATGTGATAATGGGTGATCTCGCTCCAATGCGGATTGGCGGCATGCGCTTGCAGCAGATTGAAGAGCATCGGCTCTCGATTGGGCATTGAGAGAAACAAGGCACCGCCCGGGCGCAGCAGCCGTTGCGCTGCTTTGAGCAGCTCATTCGGAAACGGCTGGCGCGGCAGCAGATCGGCGAGGCTGACGACGCTGAAGCGTCCGCTGCCGGTAAGATCCATTAATGTGCCGCAATGGGCCTCGATGCCGAGCTGCCGGAGGGCCGCGACATTTTCTGCGCTCGGGTCGTGCCCGACGGGTTCATAGCCCCATTCTGCAGCCGTGAAGAGGAGCGCGCCGTCGCCGAATTCGGCACCGAGCCAAGCGCCTTGCGCCACATAGCGGACGATCCGCGCGACGATCGGCGCCGCGGCGCGCCGGCCCGCCTCCATCGCATCACCGAGCTGCCGCGTCGGCGCCAGCAATAGGTCCGCGGCGAAATAGCCCTGCGTAAAAATATGGCCGCAGGCCCGGCAGGCCTGCCAATGGATCTGCGGGTCGAGCTCCTCGCGATAAGCCGGATGGGCGGCGCCATCGGCGGCAAGGACCGGCGTATGATCCGTGCCGCCGCAGAGCGGGCAGGCGGCATAGGGCTCGCGTAAAATTTTGGTCGTCCCGAGCACTGCAGCCGGATTAAGAGCCGGCGCGGTTGCGCTCTTGGCCGTCTCTTCGAGCGGCAGCGGCGCGACCACGAAGGGCTGCGGCGCTTCGCCTTTCGCCCAGATCTCCCACATATGTATGAAGGCGGCTTCGAGATGGCGCGCATAGCGGCGCGTGTCGAAGAGCGGATGGGTCAGCCGGTTCGCATGCAGTTTGCGGCGCAGATCGGCCAAGCGCTGCGGCTCCGTCGCAAGCCGCAGCGCGAGCGCCTCATATTCCTCCACCGAACCGGTCACGAGTTCGGGCAGGCCGATGGCATAAAGAAGGCTTGCCGCCACCCGCCCGGCAAAAGTCTCGCCGAGCAAAGTGAGCACCGGCAGGCCGACCCACAGCGCGTCGCTCGTCGTCGTATGCGCATTATAGGGGAGGCAATCGAGAAAGAGATCGGCGAGCCTTTGCCGCGCAAGATGATCGGCGGGGCCGATGCGTGGCGCGAAGACGAGGCGGGCCGGATCGATGCCGCGGGCCATCGCCTCCTTCTCGAGATTGGCCTTGACCTGCGAATTGGCATCGAAGAGCCAGAGCACGCTGCCGGGCACGGCTGCGAGAAGCCGCATCCAAATGCTGAAGAAGCGCGGCGTGAGCTTATAGCTGTTGTTGAAGCAGCAGAAGACGAAGCCGTTCTCCGGCAGCCCGGCATCCGCCCGCGACGGCGTCAGATCGGCGACCCGCCGCTGCGTATCGTTCGGCTGATAGCAATCGGGCAGATGGACGATCTTTTCGTCATAGAAAGGCTGCTGCTGCATCGGCAGAGTGATCGGATCGGCGATCACATAATCAATGAAATCACTGCCCATCGTGCCGGGATAGCCGAGGTAATTCACCTGAATGGGCGCCGGCCGGTGCGCGGCGATCTCGCTGCGCGCCAATTGCGTATAGCCCTTGAGCTCGACAAGAATGTCGACGCCATCGGCATGGATGCGCTGAGCCGCCTGGCGATCATCGAGATGGCGCAGATCGACGAAAGCGTCGAAGGCCTTGCCGAGCCGGTAGCGCATTTCGCTGCACTCGTCCATGCCATGCGAATAGGCGATGATCTCGAAGCGCGTGCGGTCGTGGCGTTCGAACAATTCGGCCATCAGATGCGCCGTGGCATGGCGATGAAAATCGCCGGAAATATAGCCGATCTTGAGCTTTTTCTTCTCGGCTCTGATTTCTGGCCGCTGATGCGTGAAGCAGGGCCGCGCATATAGAGCGCCGGCCCAAAGACGCGCGACCTGCAATTGCGTTGCGGGTGAGGACTCCATGCTGAGAAAGGTAAAAGGCGACAGCGCATCCTTGCGATCTTCAACCCGCGCGAGCAGGCTCGCCTCATCCTTTTCAATTCCTTCCCAATCGCAGGCCACGCGTCGCTGATGATAGAGCTGGACCTCGACGCCGATGAGATTGGGATCGAGCGCCACGGCCTTCGCATAGGCCTCCAACGCGTCGGCTGAACGCTGTGCAAGCTCATAGGCCGCGCCGAGATTGCAAAAGGTCTGCGCGATCGTCGGGTTGATCGCGATCGCTTCCTGATAGGCGGCGATCGCCTCTTCGAAAGCGCCTTGCCGAAGCAGGAGATTGCCGAGATTGCAATAGGCTTCGGCAAAGCGCGGCTGCAAGGCGATCGCCTGCCGGAACGCCGCGATCGCCTCTTCGGCCCGCAAGAGTTCGCGCAAAATATTGCCGGCGCAGAAATAAGGCCTTGCGGCATCCGGCCGCTTGTCGACGATGGCGTCGCAGATCGCCAGACCTTCCTCATACCGCTTGAGCTTGCGCAGAAGTTCGGCGGCATTGGTATGGGCCTCGATGAAATGCGGGTCACATCGGCGGGCCTCGCGATAGGCGGCCAGCGCCGCCTCGAAATCGTCCTGGTCCTCGCGCACATTGCCGAGATTGGAATGGGCGGGGGCAAAGTGTGGGTCGAGCGCGATCGCCTGTTCTGCGCTCGCCGCCGCCGCGGTGAAATCGCGCATGGCGCGGTGAATCGCCGCGAGATTGGAGAAAGCTTGAACATAGTCCGGCTTGAACGCGATCGCCTTGCCGACATGGTCGGCTGCGGTCGCATGATCGCCACCCACATGCGCGATGAGGCCGAGATGGTGCCAGGCGACCGCATTGTCCGGTTCTGCCGCAAGCACCTGCAAATAAAGATCGCGGGCCATGTCGAAATGGCCGGCGGCATGGAATTCGAGCGCGCCGTGCATGAGCTCGGGGGCAGAAAATTCTTTCGCGGCGGGCACGGCCTCCGCCGCTGAACCTGCTGTGCGGGTCATGGCCAAATCTCATCGCCTCACGGCTCGGCGAGGTTATAGTTCCATGCTCCTTAACATGGTGCCGCTTGCGCGAAGCCTGCCCAACAGAGCATTTTCAGGCGAAGTGGACATTGGTTCGTCGTCCGAAAATGCTCTCGGGGTGGTTCAAGCGATGATGTCCGGCGTCAACTGATCTTCGATCTGAGCGATCTTGTCGCGCAGGACCAGCTTGCGTTTCTTCAAACGCTGGATCTGCAGCCGGTCGGCGGTGGTGAGATTGGTCAACGCCTCGATCGCCGAAGTCGAGATCACGATGTTCCTCGCGCAAGTGTTCGAGCTCCGCGCACAAGGCCGCGCGCTCTTCCTCGCTCAGTTTATCAGTCATCGACTGTGATTCCTGGACAGGCGGTGCCGGCTCGACACGCCCCCGGCGCCTCGAAATATCCAGCTAGAGCATGTCCCGGAAAAGTTGATAGACTTTTCCGACATCTTAGACATCGGATATATCCGATGTCTCATTGAGGACATGCTCCAGATCTTTGAAATAGAGCCGATTTGTCCCGGTCATGTGGATCGCGAGCGATTCCACGTGATCGGGATCGGCTCTAGAGGTTAAAGCATTTCCGCCTTTGGGGGCAATCGGCCGCGTCTTGCCAGAAGCCTCGATCGATTCCGGCCTGAATCCAAAACTATCTTATCGATCAAATATTTAGAAAAGTCAGGCGGGTCGCTCAGTGCGGCGGCCAGGCAAAGTCGTCGGCGCGGCCTGGCTTCGGCAGCAGGGCATTGCCGCTGACAAAGGTCTGCTCGACAGGGTTCTGCGGCCCCCCTTTTTGCGAGAGCGGCGGCGCCGCGGTGGCGAGTTCACCGCCCGGCGCGAGAACCGGACCAGTCAAGGGCAGCACAGGGCCGATCGGCGGTTTCATCGGCGCGGCTTTGGTTCCGTTCAGCGTGCTGGCGCCGGCGGGCGTCGTCGTCTCGATCTTTGCCAAAGCGGCATCATCCTTCGGCTTGCTCGCGTCGAAGATGCGCCGCACCTCGGTTTCGACAAATTGGGCGAGCTTGCGCGCGCCGGCCTTGGTGAAATGAATGCCGTCGCTGGTGCGGAGCCGAACCAGTTGGCCCGTCACATCCGGCCCATAGGCGCTGAACCGGCCGTTTTCGTCGCCGAATGCGTCCCAGACATCGATGAAGGTCGCGCCGGCCTTGGCGGCATGGTCGCGATAGAGATCATTGAACGAGGCCATTTCAGTCGAGAAATGCTCGTTTTTCATGATTGGCAGGCCGACCCACAAGAGCGGGATCTTGGCATCGCGGAACATGCCGGCGATCGTCTCGATACGGTGCGTATAGATCTCGGTCCATTTCGGCGAGCCCGGCTCGTAAGTCTCGCCGCCGTCGCGCAGCGGCTGATGATCATTGCTGCCGATCAGCATCACGGCGACATTGATCTTTTGGCCGCTGGCGAGAAGGTCGTGCACCACCTTCGTCCAATCGTAGAAATCGTCGCGAACGAGACCCGAACTCTCATGCGTTTTGCGCAGCACGGCGATCTCGGGCTGGTCGGCCAGGGCCTCGGTCAGACCTTGGTCGAGCATTTGGCCGAGAGAATCGCCGAGAACCGCGACGAAGAAGCTCGGCGGCACGGCGGGTTTTTGTTCGGCATTTTCGCCAGGGTGTTCGTCTTTCGGCTTCGCATGGGTCCGATGGAGGCCCGGCTGCGAGCGGAGCCCACGCGGATAGTCGTAGCCCTGCTGCGGCGACCGATTGCGCGGCCACACCTGCTGGAACCAGTTGAACGGATTGAAGCCTTGCGCCGCGGCGGGAGTCGCGAAAGGCAGCGCCAGCAGGGCGACGAGCGCCAGCTTCGGCAGCAGGGCGTAGGCCAGGGCTGCAAGACTGGCCGGAGCTGCCGCGGCAAGGCCTGGTTTCGATGATACGCGCGCCATACCCTTTGAAACCTTAGCAAATAGCAATATTGCCTCCGGCCGATGCCGGAGTTAAGCAGAATTTTCCGCAGGATGAGCCACGCAATGGGCTTGCCTCCGAGCCGCAAGCTGCACCAGCGCCTTTGCGGCAGCTTGAATTATCGCTCTTTTATCGCCGTCTGTCATGACACCTTCATATTTGGGTGATTCGAGGGCAAAAAGCCGCTGCCGCGTGAGCCAGGCTCTTTGATCCCGTTCCGACCGCTGTCGGGCGTTTGCCTCGCAGGTGCTGCAGCTCGGGGTGGCTTTCCTTCGCCTTCGGACTCGATCCATGCTCGATAAACCGCTCGCCGTCGCCGTGCGTCCTTCAACCGAGGCCGATGTCCCGGCAATGATCGGCATTTACACCCATCACATTCAGTATGGGCTCGGCGATTATGAGATCGAGCCGTTGCATCCTGACGATCTCAAGCGGCGCCGCAAGTCCATGCTGAAGCGGCGCTTGCCGCATCTCGTCGCCGAACTCGAAGGAATGGTCGTCGGCTATGCCTATGCGGTGCCGTTCCGCAAGCGCCCGGCCTATCGCTACACGGTGAAACATTCGATCTATGTGCACCAGGACCATTTGCATGTGGGTATCGGCCGGCAATTGCTGCCGGCCTTGATCGAGGCTTGTGCGGAAGCAGGCTACCGGCAGATGGTCGCCTATATCGATGCCGCCAATGTGCCGTCGCTGCAGCTGCATGAATCCTTGGGCTTCGAGCATGCCGGCCTGTTGCGTTCGGTCGGCTTCAAATTCGGCCGTTGGACCGATACGGTACTGATGCAGCGCGCCTTGGGCCCGGGCGCAACCATTTCGCCCGCGCCGCTGGCGCGCTGAGATTTCAGGCGACCGTCAGCATGCCGGTCCATGTCGCGACGAGCAGCGCCGCCCCGAAGAGGAGCACGCAGAAGGCGGCGCCGACTTCGATGATCTGGGCGATGAGCTGAGCCCGGTGCGATTGCTGCCGGCCGGCGATGCGCACGGCCAGTTTCTTGCCGAAGACCGCCGTCGTGGCGAGTCCGGCGGTCGTCAGCGCCGTACCCAGCGCCATGGCGATAACCGCGGCGATGCCGATGGCGAATATGCCCTGCGCCAGAGAAAAGACGAGGACGAGAATCGCCCCCGAGCACGGCCGTGCGCCGGCCGTGATGACCGTCAGTGCCGCTGATTTCCAGGAAAATCCGTCGCCGAGCTGGCGCGGATCGAGCGCGAGAACATGCGCGCATTGCGGTCCGCAGCCTTCGCCTTGGTCAGGCCCTTCGGCGGCGGCCGTTGCGCGGAAGAACGAGCGCTGCTGGGGCACGGTGCTGCGCTCCGGCGCGGTCGCAAAGACCCGCAGAACGGCGGGTTCCGTCGCCAATTCCGGCGTTGGACCCATGGTCGAACCTATGGCCCATCTCTCGGGGGACTCCGCGAGCATGCCGCGTATCGTGCGCAGCAGCGCCGATCCCTTGCGGAAGACGAGCATGATGCCGAGGAGGATAATGCCGCAATAGGCGGCAAGTTCGAGCACATGGGCGGCCGCCGTCATGCGCTGCGCCGTCGCGTTGAAGATCATCGCCGCGCAGCCAATGAGGACAATGGCGACGAGGCCTTGCAGCAAAGCGGCGAGGCAGGAAATGACGAGACCGCGCCGCAGCGCCCGCTCGTTCGAAACCATATAGGAGGTGATGACCGCCTTGCCGTGGCCCGGCCCTGCGGCGTGGAGCACGCCATAGGCGAAGCCGAGCCCCATCAGCCCGACCAGGGCCATGCTGCTGTGCTTGGCGCTGTCCAAGGCATGCGCGAGCAGCTGGTAGAAAGTGCTTTCTTCGCCGATGATCCAAGCCATCAGCCCCGAGGCGCGGCCCACCGCGCCTTCCTGTGCGCCGACTGCGAAAGGATGGCGGAAGGCTTGTGCCGCCGCAGGCTGCGCGACGACGAGCATGCAGAGGCAGAGGCAGAGACCGACGATCCGATAGTGTTTTGCGCCGCGTGGCATGGCGAAATCACTCCGATTGGACAAGGCGCATGACGGAGGGGTTGAGATGTGGCATCACGGGCAGGCGACAACGACACGGCTCGCCATCTTCATCCCGAAATTGGCTCCGGGTGACAGATTGGTGAAAAAAGCCTCCGACAATTTCTTGGCTTCGGCGGCGTTCAAGGGATCGGCGCCATTGACACTCACCGAACAGCCTTTCGGCGCATTGATGAGCTCGACCGGACCCTCGTCTCTGAGAGCGAAGGCGACGAAATAGGTCGGGTCATAGACCTGGAAGGTGAAGAACTTGTGCGCGCTCGCAGGCGTCTTCAGCGGCAAAGTGAAGTGCAGGGCGACGAGCTTGTCGGGTCGCTCTTCGAGCCAATAATTGATCGGCGCGGCGAATTCCACCTTGGTTCCGGCTGATTTGGCAAAGGTGAAATATTCGAATTCCGCCAACGAATTGACATTGGTCTTGGCCAGCGGTGCCAATTGCGCCCGCGTCGCCAGAGCGCCATTCTCGGCGATGCCCGTGGTCGCGAAGGCCGAATACATTTCATCGAAGACCCAGCTCTGCGTGATCGCCGTGATCTCGCCCTCGGGGTTGAACATGATCTGCTCATTTCCAGTGATCCAGACATGCGGATGCGCGAAACTCGGCGTGGGACTGGTCATTGCAACCAGAGCGGCCAAGATCGTCATGGCCCAATTCATCTTGGCCCAATTCATCTTAGCCCGGCCCATCCTGGCCCCATTCTGCGCGGCAAGGCCGAACGTCCGGCGTGACGTGGCGCCCATAGCGAACCCTTTGGACAGGCCTTTTGGCGGCGGTGGGCCAGGCCGGGGGGAATCGGAAATGCCTTCATAAGGGCGGCGCGAGTTGGCCCAAGAACTCTGGCCAAAGCGAGGCCAAAGCGAGGCGACGCTCCAGGCTTGCTTCGGCCGCGGCTCCTGCGCCCCTGTCGCCGGCTTGCCCGGATTTGCTTTACGGTTTGGAAAAAGCGAAAATTGCGCGCCATGGCGCAGACTTGACCCCGGATGCTTGTCCCCAGATCCTTGTCGCCAGATCCTTGTCGCCAGATGCATCCCGGCAACGATCCCATTGTTGTGACAAGATTTGTCGATCGATCACAAATTGCTTCGCAAATCAGACACTTGTCAAATATTCATGCGATCCGCTTCAAAGCCGTGCCGGTGCTGGACTATTGATCCTGGTCAATTATACGGAGGAGGCGCCGGCAAGGCAGGGGCCGTTCCCCTGCGGTGGAGGGCGAGGCGATGGCAGCTGTGATCAAGGCGCGAGACGGCACGTTCGGCGCACCTCGATCCGTTTCGCTCGGATCCGTTTCGCTCGATGATAAATATGATTTGAACGAGACGCGGATCTTCGTCTCCGGGCCGCAGGCGGTCTTGCGGCTTCTGCTGACGCAGAAGGAGATGGACCGGCGGGCGGGACTGCGCACGGCGGGCTTCGTGTCGGGCTATCGCGGCTCGCCGCTCGGCGGCCTCGATCTCACCTTCTTCCGCGCCGGCGCGCGGCTCGCCGAAAATGACATCAGCTTTCAGCCGGGCCTCAATGAGGATCTTGCCGCCACCGCGATTTGGGGCGCGCAGCAGGCGGAAATGCGCGGCGAAGGCCGCTATGACGGGGTCTTCAGCCTCTGGTATGGCAAGGGGCCGGGCATCGACCGCTCCGGCGATGTCTTCCGGCACGCCAATCTCGCCGGCACATCGCGCTTCGGCGGCGTGCTTGCCCTCATGGGCGATGATCACACGGCTGAATCCTCGACGACGGCGCATCAATCCGAATTCACTCTCGTCGATGTGATGATGCCGATCCTGTCGCCCGCCGGCGTCGAGGAGCTGATCGATTATGGCCTCTATGGCTATGCGATGAGCCGCTTCACCGGCACATGGGTCGGCATCAAATGCTTGAAGGAGACGATCGAATCGACGGCCTCGATCGATGCCAATCTCGACCGCGTGCGGCCGGTGCTGCCGAACGATTTCGTGATGCCGCCGGGGGGCCTCAACATCAGGCCGAATGATCCTGTCCTTGCCCAGGAGATGCGGCTGCAAACGCAAAAGCGCGATGCCATGTTCGCCTTTCTGCGCGCCAATCGCCTCAATCGGATCATCACCTCGGGCGGCCGCGCGCCGCGGCTCGGCATCATCACCACCGGCAAATCCTATCTCGACGTGCGCCAGGCGCTCGATGAGCTTGGCATCGACGAGCTGCGCGCCAATGAATATGGCCTGCGGCTCTACAAGATCGCCTGCCCCTGGCCGCTTGAGCCGCAGGGCTTGCGCGAGTTTGCGCAAGGTCTCGAAAAGATCATCGTCGTCGAAGAAAAGCGCTCACTGATCGAGGTCCAGCTCCGCGAAGAGCTCTATGGCAGCAAGGATCAGCCGGTCTGCATCGGCAAGAAGGATGAAAAGGGCCAATGGCTTTTTCCGGTCGCCGGCGCGCTCGATGCCAATGACATAGCGATCGCGATCGGCCGCAGGCTTCTCGATTATGTGCGCAGCGATGAGCTCGAACGCCGTCTCGAAAGATTGGAGCGAGCCCAAAAGATCCTCGCCGAAACCAAGGATGTGGCGGTCCGCACCCCTTATTTCTGTTCCGGCTGTCCGCATAACATCTCGACCAAAGTGCCGGACGGCATGCGCGCCTATGCCGGCATCGGCTGCCATTACATGGTGCAGGGGATGGATCGCGCCACCGAGGGCTACACTCATATGGGGGGCGAAGGCGCGAATTGGATCGGTGAAGCGCCTTTCTCGAACTCGCCGGCATATCATCCAGAATCTCGGCGACGGCACCTATAATCATTCCGGTGTGTTGGCGCTGCGCTGGGCCGCCGATACCGGCACCAACATCACTTTCAAGATCTTGTTCAACGATGCCGTGGCGATGACCGGCGGTCAGAGCCATGAGGGCGATCTCACCGTCGATATGATCGCCCGTCAGGTCGCGGCCGAAGGCGCGCGCAGAATCGTGATCGTCACCGACGAGCCCGGCAAATATCCAGCCGATATCGATTGGCCGGAGGGCTTGACGATCAGGCCGCGCGACGCGCTCGATGTGGTGCAGCGCGAACTCGCGGAAATTCCGGGCACGACGGTCCTCATCTACGATCAGACTTGCGCCGCCGAAAAGCGCCGCCGCCGCAAGCGCGGGCTTTATCCTGATCCCGACAAGCGCGTCTTCATCAATGCGCGCGTCTGCGAAGGCTGCGGCGATTGCGGGCAGGCGTCGAATTGCATCTCGGTACAGCCGATCGAGACCGAATACGGCCGCAAGCGAATCATCGATCAATCGAGCTGCAACAAGGATTTTTCCTGTCTCGACGGCTTTTGCCCCGCCTTCGTCACCGTCCATGGCGTCACCCCGAAGCGAGTCGAGGCGGAAGCCGAGATCGCCAATTATTTTCCGCCGCTGCCCGAGCCGATCCTGCCTCAGCTCGGCGATCGGCCTTTCGGCATTCTCGTCGCCGGCGTCGGCGGCACCGGCGTCGTGACGATCGGCGCCTATCTCTGCATGGCCGCGCATCTCGAAGGCAAAGGCTGTGGCTCGGTCGATATGGCCGGCCTCGCGCAAAAAGGCGGCACGGTCTTTAGCCACATCAAGATCGCTGAAAAGCCCGAAGAGATCCATGCGATCAGCATCAGCGCCGGCGGCGCCGATCTCGTGCTCGGCTGCGATCTGGTCGTGTCCGGTACTGCAAAAGTGCTCGCCGCAATACGTCCGTGGGAGACCGGCGTCATCGTCAATACGGCGGAGATCTATCCGGGCGGTTTCACCCGCGATGCCGATTTCACCTTGCCGGTCGAGCGGATCAAAAGCGCGATCAGGCAGGCGGCCGGCGAAGGCGCCGCCTTTTGCGATGCCACGGGGATTGCGACGGCGCTGCTCGGCAATTCCATTGCGGCGAATATTTTCCTGGTGGGCTTTGCCTGGCAGCGCGGGCTTCTGCCGCTCTCCGAAACGTCGCTCATGCGCGCCATAGAACTCAATGGCGAAGCAGTCGAGATGAACCGCCAAGCGTTCCTCTGGGGACGGCGGGCGGCCTTTGCGCCGGAGCGCGTCGCTGCGATCTTGGCGCGGGCGAAAAAGCCGGCGGAAGACCGCCGCTTGTCACAAACGCTCGAAGAGATCATCGAGCGGCGCAGCAGCGAGCTTACCGCCTATCAGAATGCCGCTTATGCGCAGCGCTATCGCTTGCTGGTCGCCAAGGTCGAAACCGCGGAATGGACGAAGGCGCAAGGTCAGACAGCGCTCACCGAAGCGGCGGCGCGCAATCTCTTCAAGCTGATGGCCGCCAAGGACGAATTCGAGGTCGCGCGGCTCTATTGCGACGGCAGTTTCGCGGCCGAGATTGCCGCGTCATTCGACGGCGCGCCGAGATTGGAATTCCATCTCGCCCCGCCGATCCTCGGCCGCACCAATGCGCGGGGCGAACCTAAAAAAATGTCCTTCGGGCCATGGATGATGTGGCTGTTCAAACTGCTCGCCGCTGCGAAGGTCTTGCGCGGCACGCCCTTCGATCTTTTCGGGCGGATGCCGGAACGGCGGCTGGAGCGCCAGCTCCGCGCCGATTACGAAGTGCTACTCGACGAGCTTGTCATGGGTCTGCGGCCCGACAATCATGCGCTTGCCGTGGCGCTCGCGGCGCTCCCTGAAAAAATCCGCGGCTTCGGCCATGTGAAGCTGCAGCATATCGAAGCTGCCAAGGCCGAAGAGGCGCAATTGCTGGCGCAATTTCGTGCCGCGCCGGAGCAAGTGAGACTGGCGGCGGAGTAAGCATGCGTCATGGCCGGGCAGACCGGGCCATGACGAAAGGCATTACCGCACGATCACATTCTTGAACTGCCACGGATCTTCAAGATCGAGATCCTCGGGAAAGAGAATGCCGCGGTCGGTCAGCGGCGTCCAATCCGTATATTGGCCGATGACCGGGCCGAGATAAGGCATTTGCACTTCGAGGCAGCGCCGGAAATCGAGATCGTCCGCCTCGACGATTCCGGCGCGCGGATTTTCCAAAGCCCAGACGATGCCGGCGAGAACGGCGGAGCTCACCTGCAGGCCGGTGGCGTTCTGATAGGGCGCGATCCGCCGCGTTTCCTCGATCGAAAGCTGTGAGCCGAACCAATAGGCGTTCTTCGCATGGCCATAGATGAGGACGCCGAGCTCGTCGATCCCGTCGACGATCTCATTCTCGTCGAGAATATGTGACGCCTGTTGCACCTGCCATTGCGCGCCGGCCATTTCGTGCAGAGAGAGAACCGCATCATCGGCGGGGTGATAGGCATAATGGCAGGTCGGTCGGTACAGGACCTCGCCATTCTCGCGCACAGTCAGATAATCGGCGATCGAGATCGATTCATTGTGTGTGATGAGCCAACCGTGTTGCGCCTTTGCCGTCGGCGTCCAGGAGCGCACGCGCGTGCCGGCGCCCGGCCGCAAGAGATAGATGGCGCAGTCCGTCCCATAGCCATGCATTTTGCCTTCCGGCGGCATGTGCTTTTCATGCGTGCCCCAACCGAGTTCGGCCGGTTGCAGACCTTCGGAGACGAAGCCTTCGACCGACCAAGTGTTGACGAAACTGCCGAAAGGTTTTGGCACCTTGGCGCGCTGGGTGTCGCGTTCGGCGATATGGATGCCCTTGACGCCGAGCCGCAGCGCGAGGCGCCCCCAATCCTCCCGGCTCCGCGGCCCTTCGAGCGCCAAATTCATGTCGGCGGCTATATTGAGGAGCGCTTGCTTGACGAACCAGGAGACCATGCCCGGATTGGCGCCGCAGCAGGAGATGGCGGTCGGCCCGGCACCGAGCGCGGCGCGCTGATCGAGCACTTCCGCCCGCAGCGCATAATTCGAGCGCTGCGACAGGGTGAGCCGCGTATCGGTGTAGAAGCCAGGCCAAGGCTCGCAGACCGTGTCGACATAGAGCGCGCCGATCTCATGCGCGAGCCTGATGATCGCCGCGGAAGAGACCTCGACCGAGAGATTGACGATAAAGGCCTGGCCCGCGCCTTCGGTCAGCAGAGGCTTCAAGAGATCGACGAAATTCTCCCGCGTCACTGCCTGCTTGACGAAACGATAGCCGCGCTCTTCGACGATATGACGATCCTTGTCGACGGGATCGATCACAGTGAGGCGGTTTTTGTCGAAGGCGAAATGCCGCTCGATCAAAGGCAGGGTCCCGCGTCCGATCGAGCCGAAGCCGATCATGACAATAGGACCGCTGATCGTGCCATGCACGGGCCAATTCGACATCTCTTTCTCCGGGATGAGGCCGCGCTGAATGCGCGTTGAAACAAGCCCCGGAAAGGCGCGGGGCTTTCCGACGGGACATGCTCTAAAACCTGAGACGGCGCCGCAGGTCAAGGACATGAGCGCCGCAGGCAAGGACAAAGGGCGCCGCAGGCGGCAGGGCGTGTCAGTAAGGCTGTGTCCAGTATGACAAGCGGGCGACACAGGCGTCGCGCGGCCGCAGGCCACCCGCCGGCTAGCTCACAGCACGACGACCCGCGTGCCGACGCCGACGCGCTGGTAAAGATCCATCACATCGGCATTCATCATGCGGATGCAGCCGGAGGAGACGGCTTTGCCGATCGTGTCGGGCTCATTGGTGCCATGGATGCGGAAGAGCGTGTCTTTATTGTTCTCGAAGAGATAGAGCGCCCGGGCGCCGAGCGGATTGGCGAGACCGCCATCCATCTCGGTCGGCAGGTCGGGCCGCCGCTTCAACATTTCTTTTGGCGGTATCCAGCGCGGCCATTCGGCCTTGCGCCCGACATAAGCGATGCCTTTCCAAGCAAAACCTTCGCGGCCGACGCCGATGCCATATTCGATCGCCCTGCCATCTTTCTGCACATAAAAGAGATGCCGCGTTTTCGTATCGACGACGATCGTGCCCGGCGCCTCGCTGGTCGGGTTCGCCACGATCTGCGCCGTCTTCGGCGAGGCGGCCGCTGCGGCATCGTCGGGTTCGCCACCCGCCCCAGACGAAGTGTCGTCGGGAGTCCCCGGCGCGGCACCAGAATCAGGCGCGCCATAGGCGTCATCGGGCACCCCGTAGCCAAAGCTGCCGGGTCGCTGCAACTCTGGCTCATAAGCGGGGCCGTTGCCCGGAAACGGTGGATATGGTGAATAATCCGGAGGATAAGCGCGATAGCCGTCGTAATAGCGCCATTGTGCCGCAGCTGGCGCTGTCAAGCTAAAGACTGCCGCGCAAGCGACGGCGGCGGATGTCATACGCAGCCCCATGTCTCCACCCAACTTCTTGCGGATACACAATCTTAATCTAGAGCGGGATGAGGAAAAGTGGAAACCGGTTTTCCGGCAATCAAGTCTACGCAGATGGCGTAAACTTATCTGCATATCCCGCTCTAAATTACTAAAATCGATGATGTTTATGGCTTTCCGTTGATTCAGTCCAAAGTCATTGTGATCTAAGCCTTGGAAACGGCGAAAAATGTGGCGGTGCGATATCGCCCGCGTTCAAATATCCGCGACACCGCCGTGACTTCGTGACGAAGCCTTTACCTCACCCCGTGACTATATCCTAAGGCGGCAAATTTTCATTTTTGAAAGTTTGCATGACCCCTTCGCGGCGCAGCGATCCTGTGTCACAATTCCTTTGCTGATAAGCCTTCGAAAAGGAGCGCGGAATGCCTATGCAGAGCCATCTCGCTGAACTTCAGCGTCGTCATGATGCTCTCGACCGTGAAATTGCGAAGGAAAGGGCTCATCCTGGTGCCGATGAGGTCAGGCTGGCCGAATTGAAGCGACGAAAGTTGCAGATCAAGGACGAAATCGCAAAATTGTCGAAGACGGAATGTCAAACGGAGACTTTGCACTGATCATTGCGTGACGCGCACGCTGCGCGCATCTCTATCCCCGATCCAACAGCCGATCCCGATTGCCCGGACCGCTTGAGCGATCCGGCAATCGGGAGAGGTCAGCTCGTCATCAAATTGGGCGCCTAACTCGTCTCGCTCTTTCGACGAAAAATGAGCGACAGATTATTGGCCGGCATTTCGATGATGGCGGGTTCGCCAAAGCCGCAGGCGGCGGCAAGCGCGGCAACCGCTTCCAATTCACGCACCCCCCAATCCGGATTTTCCTGCCGCAGCGAGGCGTCGAAAGCTTCGTTCGATGCCGCCCAATGGCGGCCTTCGCGCTTGAAGGGGCCGTAGAGATAAAGCGGACCACCCGCCGGCAGCAGCCGCGCGCCTCCTGCAAAGAGGCCGCGTGCGGCGCGCCAAGGCGCGATGTGAATCATATTGATGCAGCAGATCGCATCGGCCTTCGCAATCGGCCAGAGTTCCGCCGTCGCGTCGAGCGCAAGCGCTTCGCGCACATTGGTCACGCCGCTGTCGCGGATCCAAGCTTGGATGCTGGCGCGCGCCTCGGGATTAGGATCGCTCGGCTGGAAGATATGATGCGGCAGTCCTGCGCCGAAGCGGATACAATGCTGTCCCGTGCCGCTGCCGATTTCGAGGACAAGCCCTTGTGCCGGCAGATGGGCGCGCAAGACGTCGAGGATGAGATCGCGATTGCGAACTGCGGCGGGGGCGGTGAGGCGTGCATCGGCCATAGAGATTTCCGCCCAATTCTGCCTAATTGAGAGCTTGGCGCTTGCGGGGAAGCCACTCATTTATGCAGCATCTGCGCCGGGGCCATCAACGAATGGCACGGCTCATTCTGCGAAATCCCGCTCAAACGGCTGCGAGGAGGAACAGTCCCGGAACTCTTGGGCGAAGCGCGAGTTTGTCGAACAGCTCTGCCGCGTGCCCGGAGCGGTTTCAGGTTTGGTGTCCGCGCCAAACCGGTTCGAAACCGCTCTCATTCAGAAAGCTAGAGCATTTTCGGATAACGAAACTGTTGCCGTTTGAAATGATCTCATTCCTGCAATGCTCGAGGAATTTTCCGAATGCTCATTCGATATGGTTATGAAGTGACGATCAATTGTTTGCAGAAGACGCCGATGATTTGCCTTCTCGACGAACGCCCTGAATGTGCGCCCGCGATACGCTACCAATCCCGTCTGGTGACGCAGCCTTCTATCCCGATGACCTCCTACACGGATGAATATGGTAATCGCGTGCGCCGATTTGTGGCGCCGATCGGCGATCTCACAATGTCCCGCACGACGATCGTTGAAGTCCATGGCGATCCAGACCCGGTGATCGTAGATGCGCAGGAAATTCCGGTGGAGAAATTACCGAATGAATGTCTCGTCTTTCTTCTGGCCAGCCGCTATTGCGAAACCGACAAGCTCGGCGATCTCGCTTGGAGCTTGTTCGGCACTACGCCTCAGGGTTGGCCGCGGGTGCAGGCGATCTGCGATTTCGTCAATGCGCATCTGACCTTCGGCTATGAATATGCGCGGCCGACCCGCACCGCGGCCGAAGCCTATGAAGAGCGCGTGGGCGTGTGCCGTGATTTCGCGCATCTCGCCGTGGCCTTTTGTCGGTGCATGAACATACCCGCCCGTTACGTCACCGGCTTCCTTGGGGATATCGGCGTTCCGCCCGACCCGTCACCGATGGATTACAATGCCTGGTTCGAGGTCTATCTCGATGGCCGCTGGCTCATCTTCGATGCGCGCCACAACATGCCGCGCATCGGCCGCATCACTGTTGCCCATGGTCGCGACGCGATGGACGTGCCGCTTGCGACATCTTTCGGGCGCCATGAGCTGAAGCAGTTCAGGGTTTGGACGGACGAGGTCGACCAGGAGGTCTTGCAGCAGACGCTGCGTCTCAGCGCGTGAAGGCCGGGACAGGCTGCAAGTCTGCGCATAGAGCGGGATGAGGAAAAGTGGGAACCGGATTTCCGCCCGCATTGCCGGCACGGGACAGATCGGTTAGAAACACGGCAGAGCGGCGTGCCGGTGCCGCGATCTTTGAGCACCCGTAGCTCAGCTGGATAGAGCGCTGCCCTCCGAAGGCAGAGGCCACAGGTTCGAATCCTGTCGGGTGCGCCAATAATTTCAATATCCTACGAGAATTACGCTTCCCTTTCTCCAACTCGGCCAAGGTATCAGTTCTCGCTCACATCGGCGTTGCAGGTTGCTCGGATCTTGGGTTAGGCTTTATTGGCAGCCGAGCCGTATTCGTCACCTAACCGGGAAATCTTGGGTAAAAGCGATGAGCAACGCAGCACCCTCCGTAACGCCCGAGCGCATCATGCAGCTTGTGTGGGCCTTCGCACCGCCGCTGGTGATCGAGGCGGCAGTGCACCACCGGGTTTTTGACGTCTTGGCAAAGCAGAAGTTGACGCTCGGCGAGTTGGCGCAGGCGACCGGCGCCTCCAGCCGCGGACTCATCGCGATCGTCGATGTTCTGGTCGGCTTCGGGCTGCTAGCTCGCGACGACACCGGGCATTACTCGCTCACCCCCGAAAGCGAGGCGTTCCTAGTCAGCGACCAGCCGGGCTTCATCGGCGGCATCTTCCGCCATGTGAGTGCGCAGTTGGTACCGAACTGGTTGCACCTCACCGAAATCGTGGGCAGTGGCAAGCCGGCCAGCACGGTCAACGTCGCCAACGAGGGCGCGCCGTTCTTTGCCGAGTTCGTCGAGGACATCTTTCCTTTGAGCTATCAGTCGGCGCGCGTCCTGGCGGGCGCGCTCGACTTGGCCCGGGCGAGCGGGCCGGTCTCCGTGCTCGATCTGGGGGCAGGCTCAGGTGTGTGGGGCATCGCTCTCGCGCAGGCTTCGCCGCACGTCACGGTGCGCGCGGTCGACTGGCCGGACGTGCTGCCTGTGACGCGACGGGTGGCCGAGCGGTTCGGACTCGGCGATCGGTTGACCACGGTCGGCGGGCGATCTGCTCGAAGCGGATTTCGGCAGCGCGCATCAGGTAGCGACGCTCGGCCATATCCTGCACAGTGAAGGCGTCGAACGCTCACGCGCGTTGCTGCGACGCACGCACGCAGCGTTGGCGCCGGGTGGCACGATCGCGATCGCTGAATTCCTGGTGGATGCGGATCGGCGCGGCCCAATGAGCGGGCTGATCTTCGCGGTGAACATGCTGGTCAACACCGAGGCCGGCGGCACCTACGCGTTCGAGGAGATCGCCGGCTGGCTGACCGAGGCCGGATTTACCAACCCACGCCAATTGCCAGCGCCAGGCCCGTCGCCGTTGATCCTCGCTACGCGAAGCTGACGCGGAACCTCTTCACCTCGCCTCGACAAGGCGAGGTTCAGACCGAGTGCACCACGCGCCCGCACGGCCCGAACCCGATAGGCCCCTACTCAACATTCGTGTCACCATGGGCCATTTGGGCGGTCGGCGTTGTCCGGCGGCGCTAAGGACGCCTCCCCCTTCTGTGCGTCGGTGGATTTCGAGGGCCGACCGATGTGCTGCCCGTGCGTCTTGGCGCGGAACTCGGCAATTTCGCTCGCCTCTTGCGGCCTCGAAAAATCAGCGACTTACTTTGTGCAGAAATCGGGGGCGAATGTCCCCTTTCCAGCTCACCACCCCGTCGAGACAAACAAGTCGACTGCCGGCGTGCGATCATCGCGACCGGCGCGTGTCGACCCAGAGTGGTCCTCCGGCGCCGGATTGATGGCTGACCCCTCATGACCCAAAGCGGACCTAGTCCCGCGCGATTTGGGCCCGAATAGCGGACCTTGCCAAGTGAGAATGATTTTTCGCGATTGAGATGACTCTGTTGTCGATGGGCATCAAAGTGAGCCTCTTCTATAAATCAACACCACAAATTGATATCTCAAAGTGAATTGATTCGACCTAGGGCCCTTATCGCGGACCCGTTCAATGCGGCACCTTTAGCAGCATCGGGTTTCAGCCTTATTGGAGGTTGCCTTCATATGCGCGGATATCCGACTGTCTGCGCGAAGGTGACGAACTGCTGCTCCGGCAGTTTCATGGCATGCGCGAGCTTCGCATAGTCGACGGCGCCGCGAAAGACGGTGGCAAGCCCTTCGGAGGCGCAGAAGAGATAGACATTCTGGCCGATGAAGCCGGTGTCGACCGAAGCGTAGAGGCGGCGCTCCTCTGGCGAAATATCCGTCATGCGCTCGCCATGCGCGACATAGACCAGATTGAGCGGTGCCGTGGCGACGAAATCTTGAAGACCCGTCTCGGCGCGCAGATCCTGCTTCAGATAAGGTTGCAGCGCATGCGTCTTCGGCTCATAGACGAAGACGCCATCGGCCATCACGGCATAGACGTCGATCACCATGACATGCCGCCAATAGGGGGCGGTACGATCGCCGTTCGGGCGATTGATGCCGAAGGCAGCCCATAGAAGATCGGACAGCAGTTGCGGCGGAAGCGGCCGGTCCGCATATTCGCGTGTCGAATGCCGCAGCTTCAGCGCGCCCATCAGGGGCATCCCGCCTTCGCTGCGCGGCGGCGGCAGAGCCATGGGCTTGCTTTCCTGTGCCATGGCCGCCGCAGGCGCCGCTGCAAGTGCGGCGCTGGCGAGAACTCCGGCATTGGCTTGGCGTCGGGTCATCATAGTCAGTCCCTTTCGTTAGAACATCCGACAATCGGCCGGTCGATCATTGGCGTGCCGCTGCTTGTAGGATGGTGCGCCGAACGAGCGTCTCGAAGAGCGGCAGTTTGTGGGCGTTCATGGTGAGCGGCCTGGCGCCGTCCAAAGCCGCATGAGCAGCTTCTTGGGCCGTCGTTTCATCGATGCGTTTTCCGACCAGGGCAGCCTCGGCCGTCTTGGCCCGATATGGCGTGGGCGCCGCGGCGCCAAGGATGATCGAGGCGCGGCGGCAAGACTGATCTTGATCGAGATCGAGAACGACCGCCGCCTGTCCAATGATGGAGGATGCCGCCTCGATGAGGCCCGGGCCCGCTGTGGTGAGCGCGGAGCCGCGCAGAAAGGAACGGCGCGACAGCCCATCTTTGGCGCGTCCATCCGACATTGTCATAGCAAGCCCTCTGACCGGTGACATAGGCTCTGATGCCGTCGGCCGAAAATGCTTTAGGCGAAATCTATTTGCCCGCGCTTGTATTGAATTGAGCCATATCAAATGGCTGGCGGTGGCATCGGAAGCGGGGATCGCAAGGTGATCGGCTCATGCGATTTGAATCGCAAATTTGTGATCATGGCCATCGCCGGCGGTCTTCTTCAGCCGAAGTTCAAAAAAGCGAAGGTTGCTCGAAAACTCAATGGCTTGATACGCATCAATGTCGGCGGCGTGCGGCGCCGCTAGGCTGGCTCGGACAGCAACGAACCAGCCGGCCTCCTTTTCAGACATGACCAAGCGCATAAGAAACCGACTGCTCGCCATAGCAGTTTTTCTGGCGCTTGGCGGCTTGGCAGCCTACTGGCTCGCAGCGCCCATTCGGCAATGGGTGAATCCCCCGCGAGGTCCGGGCGTTCTGCTCGTCTCCGGCAATATCGAGGCGCATGAAAGCGCCCTGAGCTTCAAGACAGTGCAGTCGCGCATCGTCGAATTGCCTTTCGACGAAGGCCAATGGGTGACGGCCGGCACGCTCATCGCGCGCGTCGAGTTCCGCCGACTATTGCCAGCAGGTCGTGATCGCACAGAGAACGCTCGACGTACAGGAGCGGCAGCTCGCCGTGGCTCGCCAGAATGTCGAGGCCACGAAGAAGACCGTCGCCAGCGACGAAGCGGATATTCAGATGAAACAGCTCGATTACGATCGGGCGCAAACGCTTTTGACGAAGGGCGCCGGGACGGTCGAAACGCGAGATCTGGCGCTCACAGCGTTCCGGCAATCGGCGGCGGCGCTCGCTCGCGACAGAGCGCTCGAAGCCGTATCCGAGCGGAATGTCGCCTTGGCCGAAGCCAATATCCGAAATGCGGAAGCAAGCCTCAATATGGCGAAGATCGTCTTGGGATATACGACGCTGACCGCGCCTTTCGACGGTGTGATCCTGGTCCGCCAAGCTGAACTCGGCGAGGTGTCGCTCCCCGGCGCGCCGGTGGTGACGCTCGCGGATTTGGATCATGTTTGGCTCCGTGCCTATATCAACGAGCAGGATATTGGCAAGGTGCGCTATGGCGCGCCGGCCATCGTGACGACCGACACCTATCCCGGCAAACAATACCATGGCCGGATTTCGCTCATCTCCTCGAATGCCGAATTCACGCCGAAGACCGTCGAAACCCATGCCGAGCGCGTGAGTCTCGTCTACCGGATCCGGATCGACATCGACAATCCAACGCATGAGCTCGTCCCCGGCATGCCCGCGGATGCGCACATCAAATTGCTGCCGGCGGGTCCGCCATGAGCGATCCAGTCCCCGAAATGATCGTGGCACAGGATGTCGGCAAGCATTTTGCCGAGCTCACCGCCATCGAACACTTAAGTTTCGCCTGCACGCGCGGCGAGATCTTCGGCTTCGTCGGGCCGGACGGCGCCGGCAAGACGACTATCATGCGGCTCCTTGCCGGCATCATGCCGCCGGACACGGGGTCGATCGTCATCGACGGCGTCGATGTCGTCGCCGACCCTGAAGCTGCGAAAGTGCATCTGAGCTACATGCCGCAGCGCTTCGGCCTTTATGAAGATCTCACCGTCGATGAGAACATCGCCTTTTTCGCCGATCTCTTCGAGATCGACCGCAAGACACGCGACGAGCGTGCGCTCCGGCTCTTGGCGGCCTCGGGAATGCTGCCATTCCGCAAGCGCCGTGCGGGCCAGCTCTCGGGAGGAATGAAACAGAAGCTCGGATTGAGCTGCTCGCTCATTCATACGCCGAAAGTCTTGCTCCTCGACGAGCCGACGGCCGGCGTCGATCCGGTCTCGCGCCGGGATTTCTGGCGCATCCTCTATGATTTGCGCGGCGAAGGCGTCACCATCGTCATTGCGACATCCTATCTTGACGAAGCCGAGCGCTGCACGAGACTGGGCTTGCTCTACGGCGGCCGCATGCTCCATTGCGGCACGCCGAATGAGCTGAAGCGGCTCATGCCGGGCGAACTTCTCGCCGTGGCCTCGCCGCAGGCGCGCAAGGCGCGCGATCTGGTGAGGACTCTCGAGGGGGTGTCCAAGGCGCTTCTCGTCGGCGACGGCATTCACATCGTCGTCGATAACGCCGAGCGCAGAAAGCCGGAAATCGCCGATGCCCTCAAAAGCGCAGCGCTTGGCTTCGATCAGATCGATGAGCTTCGACCGTCAATCGAAGATCTCTTCGTCTCGCTTCTCGATCGACCGGAGGCCAGCGCATGAGCGAGCGGGCCTCTCCTTCCGAGCCGCGCATAATTGCCGATCATCTCGTCAAGCGGTTCGGCGCCTTCACCGCCGTCGATCAGGTGAGCTTCACGGTGGGGCGTGGCGAGATCATGGGCTTTCTCGGCCCCAATGGCGCGGGCAAATCGACCTTGATCCGGATGCTATGCGGATTGCTGCGCCCATCCGCCGGGCGGGCGCTTGTCGCGGGGATCGACGTCGGCCGCGACCCGGAGCATGTCCGCGAAAACATCGGCTATATGTCGCAGAAATTCTCCCTCTACAACGATCTCTCGGTCATCGAGAACCTCAGATTCTTCGGCGGCATTTATCGCGTGACCGGCGCAAGGCTTTCGGCGCGGATCGCCTTCGCGATCGAAATGGCGGGCCTGACGGGGCGGGAAGATGCGCTCGTATCCACCCTGTCCAGCGGCTGGAAGCAGCGGCTCGCGCTTGGCTGCGCTGTCTTGCATCAGCCGCCGGTGCTCTTTCTCGACGAGCCGACCACCGGCGTCGATCCGAATTCGCGGCGCCGGTTCTGGGATCTGATCTACGCGCTTTCGGAAGAGGGTGTGACGGTGCTGATCACGACCCATTACATGGATGAGGCGGAATATTGCAATCGCGTCGCGCTGATCAACCAGGGCAGGCTCGTGGCGCTCGGCAGTCCGAGCGAGCTCAAGCGCCGAGCGCTTCACGGTGACCTCTTGCTCGTCGAGTGCGAAGACCCCGGCGCCTTGCTGCTCGCGTTGGAGGGGGCGCCGCACGTGCGTGATGCTGCTCCCTTCGGCTCGTCGCTGCATCTTCTCATCGATCATGCGGGAGAGGACCTTCCCGCGATCGAAGCCTATCTCGCGGAACGGCATCTGCATTGGACCCGCATCGAGCCCATTACGCCCTCGCTGGAGGACGTCTTCGTGCAATTGGTCGAGGCGACGGCACCGAAGGGACCGCCGCCATGAGAGCGCAGCGACTCAAGGCGATTGCGCGAAAGGAGCTTCTCCAGGTTCTCCGCGATCCGCGAAGCCTGATGATCGCGCTTCTGATGCCGCTGCTCCAGATGGTGCTTCTCGGCTATGGCGTTAGCCTGGACATCAAACATATTCCGGTCTGTACCTTCGATCGGGAGGCAAGCCAGCACAGCGAAGCCTTGTTGAAGCGCTTTCAGGCCTCGGACTATTTCCGGATCGCCGAGGTCGTACCAAACTATCACGCGGTCACAGAGGCCTTGGATTATGGGCGATGCAAGATGGCCATTGTCGTGCCGCCCGATTTTTCCGAGCGCCTGAACGACAGCGGCAAAAGCTACGTGCAATTGATCCTCGATGCGACAGATGACAATACGGCGAATATCGGCCTCGGCTATGCGCAAGCCGTCGTCTCCGGATTTTCGAATGACATCGCGCTCCTCTATGCCGGCCGGCAGGGCATGGTTCAGCAGGACCAGCCGGTCACGCTTCAACCGCGCGTCTGGTTCAATGAGGACCTGGACAGCCGGAATTTCATCATTCCCGGCGTCGTCGCCATAGTCCTGGCTCTGGTCGGCGCGCAGCTCACCTCTTTGACGATCGCTCGGGAATGGGAGCGGGGGACCATGGAGCTTCTGATCTCGACGCCGGTCACGGCGCTCGAAGTGATGATCGGAAAGATCCTGCCCTATTTCGTCATCGGCCTGTTCGATGCGGCCTTCTGTCTGACGCTCGCGGTCTTCTGGTTCGAGGTGCCGTTCCGCGGCACGCTCTTCACGCTCTTCTTCACGACATCATTGTTCCTGGTCGTCGTGCTTGGCGTCGGCTATCTGATTTCGGTTGCTATCCGCAGCCAGATTGGCGCGAGCCAAGTGGCACTGCTCGTGACCTTGCTGCCGACATCGCTGCTTTCCGGCTTTACCTTCCCGATCGACCAGATGCCGGCGCCCGTCCAGGCGATCACCTATCTCGTCCACTCGCGCTATTACGTGACGATCGTCAAGGCGATCTTTTTGAAGGGCGCAGGCATAAGCGAGCTCGCCCAGCCGATCGCCTTGCTCGCACTCTATGCGGCGGTGATCGGCACGTTGGCGGCGCGCGCCTTCCGCAAGAAGCTGGATTGACGGCATGCTCAGCCGCATATTCACTCTGATGATCAAGGAGTTCATCGAACTCAGGCGCGATAAATGGGCGTGGCTTCGTCTCGCCGCCTTGCCGCTCCTTCAGGTAATCATCTTCGGCTATGCCGCGACTTTCGAAGTGTTCAGCGTCTCGACGGCGATTCTTGATCTCGATCACAGCCAAGAGAGCCGGGATTTGATTTCACGCTTCACTTATACCGGCCGCTTTCATGTCATGCGCATCGCAAGGACGCAGGCGGATATCACTCGGGCGATCGACCGGGGCGACGCCACAGTCGCAATCACCGTCTATCCGCGCTTTGCGGAATATCTCCGCAACGGCCAGTCCGCGCCGCTGCAGGTCATCGTCGACGGGACCAATTCCAACACGGCGATGATCGCGCTCGGCTATGTCAACCAGATTGTCACACAATTCTCGCAGGATTATGCGAGCGATTTTGCGACAAGGCTGCACGGCGGCGGACAAGGTTCCCGCATCGTGCAAATCGTTCTGGAGCAGCGGCCCTGGTATAATCCCGACCTCAACAGCCGCTGGTTCTTCGTGCCCGGGGTGATTGGCATATCGATATTGACGATAATCATCAATCTGACGTCATTCGCGGTCGTGCGCGAGCGCGAGGTCGGCACGCTTGAGCAGATCATGGTGGCGCCGATCAGACCGCTGGAATTCATCATCGGCAAGGCCGTTCCTTTCTTTATCGTCGGGCTCGCGCTCGTGAGCCTGATTGCTGCGGTCGGCACTTTGTGGTTTCGTGTCCCCTTCGTCGGCAATCTCCTGGTCTTGCTGCTTGGAACCTCGCTCTACCTTCTGAGCGTGCTCGGCATCGGCCTCTTGATTTCGACCTTGTGCTCGACGCAGCAGCAGGCTTTCGCGACGAATTTCTTCGTCATCAATCCGATGTTCATTTTGTCGGGTTTCAGCTTTCCGATCGCGAGCATGCCGGATGCGCTGCAATTTCTGACGTACCTCAATCCGGTCCGCTATTATCTCATCATCATTCGTGGGACGTTTCTGAAGGGTGTCGGCATGGCGGTGCTCTGGCCGGAAATGCTGGCGCTTGCCTTGCTCGCGACGGGGCTTCTCACCCTCTGCGTCCTTCGCTTCCGTAAATCGCTTGATTGAGGCTCTCGCGGTTTTGCCGACGGTGAGTTCCTACTCGGCCGATCAATGGCCGGCGATTATGGAAACGCAGTCGCTCAATGCGGGGCTCAATGCCGATGATGCGGCCTTGATCGAGGCCTATCTCGAAACGAAGAGCGGGCGTTGATCTTGCCGGTTGAAATATAAAATTGTCATATCAAGATCGGGGGTCAGTTTGATAGTTGATGTTCAATGCTTAGTATATGTCAGTCCGATCTAAAGTCCCGCTATCCCGGCCTCGAGAAATCGGGGACAACGGGTACGACTGCTACCTGCTTCATGTTGTGAGCTTATTGGTCAGGCTCGGCCGCTCGCGGATGCTGTCGCCTACTTGGTCCAAATCGAGAGCGAGCACATGGGCGGGGTACGGCGGCGCTTACTCTCACCAGAGTGACTTCGACGGCGCAGGCGATACGAAGCTATCCGGGTTCGTTGTAAGGTGACTTAGGCAGGATCCGCTGAGTGTGTTTCGGCGAGAGATCGCAATGCTGATCGGTACCTTAAACAAATGATTTTTCAGGTACGGGAGGGGTCACAGAACGGCGCGGACTTACACGAAAGTTTCAGAGCCCTCCTATTCACGTTTGTGGCCCTCTTCCGTGCCTTACAAGGCGGCACTGTACAGGGCAGGCCGGCCCATGTGGTGCCCCATCATCCGCCGCGCGATGTCATCTCATTTTCTCGAAAGTGAAACATGAACGAACAACCACGGTCATGTTCGCCGTCTATAGGTCCCCGCGTTCAATCAAACTCTGGGGGTTTTAATGAGCTCTACCACGCTGCTTCCGAGGAAATGGAAGCTCACGACAGCGCTGCGTACATCGATGCTCGTATTGTCGGTATTTGCGTTTTCCACAAATGGCATTGCCGCCGGCAAAATCAACAAAGACACTGATGCGGCGGATCGATTCAGCACCAAAAGCCCGATCAAGCACGTCATCATTTTGATTGGTGAAAATCGCGGCTTCGACCACACGTTTGGTGTCTACAAGCCGAAGGGCGCAGGACAGACGATCTCCAATATATTGTCCAAAGGCATCGTCAATGAGGACGGGACGCCGGGCCCGAATTTCAGGCTCGCCCAGCAATACTCCGTCGCGGCGCAGTCGTCCTGGTATTTCGGTGCGCCGAACAGCGCCAAGACGCCTTACAACACGACGACGAATTTGATGCCGCAGCCCAATACCAACGGTGCGCCGCAGGCGCAAAGCGCCACCGGCGCGCCGTTCCAGAACGTCACCGAGGCCGGTGTCGAAAAGGATATCGAGCCGAATAACCTCGAACTGCTGACGACCGGAGCAACCGGCCTGCCGCAAGGCACTCTCGATACCCGGATCCCGGGCGCCGGAACCTTGCCGCCCGGCCCCTTCGTTCTGCTAGGACCCAATATCAGCGACGATGACTACACTGGCGACATGACGCACCGATACTATCAGGCTGCCCAGCAGCAGGATTGCAGCATCGCCAATGCGACGCCTGCCAATCCCACCGGCTGCCTCCTTGATCTCTTCCCCTTCGTGATGGCGACTTATTCGGCATCGAACAAGAGCCAAGGCAACGAGATGGGCTTCTACAACGCCGAGCAGGAGCAGGCCTCTATGCTCAAGGCGCTGGCTGATCGGTTCACGCAGAGCGACAATTTCCACCAGTCGTTCCTGGGCGGTACCGGTGCCAACCACTTCATGTTCGGCACCGGCGACGCCGCGTTCTGGAGCGACGGCCAGGGCAATGCGACGACGCCACCTTCGAACATCGCCAATCCGAATCCGGTGGCGGGCACGGTCAACCGGTACACTGCCGACAATAATTTCAGCGCCTGCGCGGATGTAACACAGCCTGGCGTGGGTCCCGTCGTGCAATATCTGAATGCCCTGCCATATGCCGCGGAGCCTAACTGCCAGCCCAACCATTATTACATGCTCGACAACACCAACCCGGGCTATCTGCCGAATGGGACTGTCGTCCCGGCGGTTCAGGGTGCGCTTCCGCCTTCGCCGGTACGGACGATCGGCGATGCGCTCAACGACAAGGCGATCTCTTGGGCCTATTTCGGTGGTTCATATAACGACGCGGTGATCCTCTCGAACGAGGCCGTTGCGGCCAATCCGGCCAATCCCAACCTCACCGCAGCGGCCGCCACCGATCCGGCTCATGCCGTCGGCACCGCCTATTGCCAGATCTGCAATCCGTTCCAATACGCAAGCTCGATCATGGGTAATCCCACGCAGCGGGCCGCCCATATCAAGGATACGTCGGATCTGATCAACGACATCGAGCAAAACACGCTGCCGGCGGTTTCTATTGGCAAGCCGGACGGCCTGCTTGATGGTCATCCGTCGAGCTCGAAGATCGATCTGTTCGAAGCCTATGTTCAAAACGTTCTCGACACGCTCGAGGCGAACCCGCATCTCAAGGCCGAAACCGTCGTCTTCATCACCTTTGACGAGGCGGGCGGCTACTGGGATTCGGGCTTCGTCCAGCCGATCGACTTCTTCGGCGACGGTACGCGTATTCCGCTCCTTGTCCTCTCGCCTTATTCGACGGGTGGCATGGTCAGCCACAGCTACGGCGACCACGTCTCGCTGCTGAAGTTCATCGAGCGCAACTGGGGGCTCCAGCCGCTTACGGACCGCAGCCGCGACAATCTTCCCAACCCGACGGTGAGACGGACCAACGCCTACGTGCCGACAAACATGCCGGCGCTCGACGACCTGTGGGATGCGTTCAACTTCGACGCCAAGCCGAATCTCCAGCCGTATACGGAATGACGGCACGGACGCTCACGCGCATGGGAAGCCGCTTCGGGACCGTATGCGCGTGATCCGAATTGCACTGCCGCCGCCGACCGGTCTCGCAAGGGACCGGCCGGCGGTCGCACATTCAGGATCGAGGATAGGATTATGCGCAGATTGTGTCGCACGGGATCTAGATCGAAGCCACCCGCGCTCATGGGGCCTCGCACGCTGCGGGGAAATCTTAAAATCATCGCCATTCTGGTGCTCGGTACGCTGGCCAGCTCGGCGCAGGCGCAATCTTTTTCCGCTGATCTCGTGACGACCAACGCGACCGGCCGGGCGACGGGAAAACCGGGGAAGCTTTACGTCGGGGACGGCAAGGTCCGCGTCGAGACGCCTGACATCCCCAATGGCTTCTTCGTGGTCGATACCGCCGCACAAACCGCCTATCTGGTGCGCCCGGCGCAGCGAGTGTTCATGGATGCCAAGCAATCCACGCGATTGACGCAGCTCCTCGTGCGAGTTGACCCAGTCGATCCGTGTCTTCAATGGCAAGCGATGGCAACGATCGCGGGCGCGTCGGACAAGGGCGGCGAATGGCATTGCGATCGGCTCGGCAAGGAGACGCTCGACGGGCGCGCGACTGTGAAATACCGTGTCGTCTCGCCGCACGGCCAGTCGAGCGTGGCCTGGATCGCTTCCCGGCTCGGATTTCTGCTAAGGATTCGTGACAAGGACGGAACCGGTATCGACGTCAGGATTATCGAAGAAGGGCCGCAGGCCGAGAGCCTGTTCGAGTTTCCGGCAAACTATGGTAAATTCGATCCGAAGCAGTTGATCGAGCGCATCAAGCGGAGCGACGTGTGGGTCGAACCGCCTAAGTGAAGCAGTCCGCACGCGCCTTGGCAAGGAATGTCCGCATGATCTGTGTTCGGCCTATATACGCGCTCTTCGCAGTCGCGCTTGTCGGCACGCCGGCCGCGCGCGCGGCCGATCTGACGACACCGACGCAGAGCCCGCCGCACGCTATCGAAAATCCGGTGGCGGCCACGTCTCTCGATCAACTCGCCGCAACGAGGGAGCGGCCGCTGTTCGCGCCCGATCGTCGGCGCCCGACCGCGGCCTCGGTCGTCCGCCATGTGGAGCCGCCGCCACCTCCGCCCGATCAGCCCAGGCTGTCGCTGTTCGGAGTTGTCGTCGATACGAATGGGCCTCGCGCGGTCATCCGCTCCGATCCGGTCGGCAAGACCCTGCGCGTGCGCCTCGGCGACGAAGTCGGAGGATGGCGTGTCACTCAGATCGATGGACAGCGACTGGTGATGTCGCTCGATGGCCGCTCGGCGACCGTCATGATGTTCAAGAGCCATCATGACGGCAAGCAGGTTGCCCGAGTCCAGCCTTTGGACCGTGTGTTGGAGGTCAATGCAGCGGGTGTATTAAGGTCACATCGCGTCCACGGCAACCATTGATGACGACGAGTAGTGGATGATCTTGTTCGAAACGCGCGGCGGAGACCGTCTCAAACGTGGGGGGCTAACCGGCATGGCGATTTCGGTAGCACTTCGATTGGCTCTGGTGCCAACTTTCGGAATCAATGGACAGAAAGGCTTGTGAGCAAGAGTCAGGTCATGCTGTGAGAACGGCATTCCAGACTTCGGGCGTCGCTTTGTCTTTGATGCGAAGCTTGCCGTGTTTGAACTGATCATCTGAGCCCGACAAAGGGCCTGATCCGATGCATTAGTTCGATGCCGGCGAGGGTGATTGAAGCGCACCGAAAGCGCTTCAATCCAAGAGGATTTCCCGCGCTGCCGGATGCGAAGCCAGATAGCCCGTCGCGCCCGTTATTAACTTGACGATGCCCGCGCCTCGAGTGGCGGTCGATCACGCCGGCCGGAGCAGGCGCTGGCCGATGAATTCCCCTTCGGCGATCCCTCCTGGACATGCGAACACGCCGCTTCCGACATGCGTCGTGAATTGGTTCAGAGCATCGAGCTTGGACATGCGGTCGAAGAGTTTGATGAAACTGGTGCGGGGATCGCGTTGATAGGACAGGAACAGAAGGCCCGCGTCATATTCCAGCCCCTGGCGCCAGGGCGGCCAGCGTTCGGCGGTGAAGTTGGTGCCGTCGTTGTAGGAATAGGCGCGGCGAAGAATTTGCGCGCCGTCATTGCTCGCGGCTGCGGCCAGCCGCACATGGGCATTATCGGGAATGACGGGATTGCCGCTCTTGTCGGCGGCATCGAGATCGAGCGCGTCGAACTCTTTTTTCATTCCCAGCGGCGCGCCGGAATATTTATTGCGGCCAATCACCTGCTCCTGGAAATCGACCGGCGTGCGGTCCCAGTGCTCCAACGCTATTCTGATCTTGCGGACGACCAAATAGGTTCCGTGCCGCATCCAGTTCGGCCCTTCTTCGCCAACCCAGACGACGGCGTCGAGATCTTGCGGCCGCTCGGTCCCGTCTTTGAAGCCCATCAGATTGCGCGGCGTCGCTTTCCTGGAAGTCGGCACGAAGCCAGTCTGAGTCCAGCGCAGCTCGGCGACCCCATAGGCCAGGCGCAGCAATTGCCGCACCGCGTGGAAGGCGATTTGCGGATCGTCGGCGCAGGCCTGCACCGACAGATCGCCGCCGCTGTTGCTTGCGACGAGCTGATCGCCGTTGAACCTGGGGAGATCGACCAGAGCCGGGGGGCGCGACGAGGCCCATCCATAGCGGTCCTTGTCGTCCTTGACGAAAAGCCCGGCGCCAAAGCCGAAGGTCAAGGTCAGACGCGCGGCGCTCATGCTCAATGCCTCGCCACTGTCGGGAGCGGGCACGTTCGGATCGTCGCCGATCGGCTCCGCCGTCTCGCCGCGCATCAGGCGGGCGCCCGCAGCGGTCCATGTCCGCATGAGCTCGATCACATCGCTCGCTGATTTCGTCGTCAGATCCACGGCGGCGAAATAGGTGAAGGCCTGCGCGGGCGTCGCGATGCCGCTCTGATGCGTGCCCTGGAAGGGCTCCGCCGCCGGCGCGCCGAAGTCTTGCTGCCCGGTGAGAGGAACACCGCTTTGCGGCTCTGCCGCGACCGCATTGTCTGTGCCTGTCCCGGTGACGGCCAAGCCTGCCGCCACGGCCAGGAAGCCGCGTCGCGAGGTCCGTGGGCGCTTGTCGTCGGCGCCGCTCATTGCGCCAAAACCAATGTGTTCATTTCATCTTCCACGTAATAGAAGCCGGTACCGGACGGGGTCATGGCGATCCCGAACAAATCGCCGCTGCCCGGCGGGGTCTGGGCCCTGTTCTCGTCGACCCAAATGGCGGAAAGCTGCTTGCCCGTCGCGGGATCGATCTCGACGACCTGTCCGTTTTGAGCATTGGTGACGAGGAGATTGCCGCTCGGCGTCATCGTCATGGCAAGCGGCCGCTGCAGCGAGCCATCTTGCGTGACGATACGGCCGATGCCGGCGCTGGTGGTTCGCGTGCCGGCATGGGAGATCGCATTGATGCGGTTGCCGAGCGCATCCGAAACATAGAGCGTGTCGTCCTTGCCGAGCTGCAGGCCGGTCGGCCCGACGAGGAAAGCATCCTTGTCGGCCTGCGCGCCGAAGCCGCTCGCGATCACTGTCTGGCTCGTCACCACCGGAGGCTTGCCGTCCGCAACGGCGAGCCCGATCCGAAGCACGGTCGCCTGCTTCACCACCGGCGGAGTGCCGGTTAGGGCACCGATCCCGAAGCCTGCGTTGCTCACGAACAATGTCGCGGTTCGTCCATTGTCGATCGTTGCCATATTGCCCCATGGCGCATCGATGTTCGCTCCAGCCAATGTGCCGACGAGCTTGCCGTGCGAATTGAGGACGATGAGGCAGCCGGCGCCTTTGGTCGCGGTCGTACCGTCGGTGCTTGGCGCGCTGCCGACGATGACCCAGCCCGTCTTCAGCATCGTCATCGCCGTCGTCAGGCCGACGCCGCCGGGGCATTGCGGCAGATGCCGCGGCAGTTCGGCGAACAATGCGAGCTTCTTGGTGGTCGGATCGTAGTCGATGATCGTCGTGCCGAGGCCCTGGAGGTTCTTGTCGTTGTTGAAATTGGTGACCAGGACATCGTCCTTCTTGATGATCCCGCTCGAGACTGGCGCAATCACGATCGCATAAGGATTCTGGTCGCCATTGGCCGGAACCGTCGAGGTTAGAATCGTGTGCCGGTGGATCGAGGGCAACAAGCTCTGACCTGCGACCGCCTGCGCCGCACCTAAACCGATGATTCCGAGTGACGTCAGCAATGCCGCGACGCGCAGAGGATATCGGGGGAGAAGCCTGATCACCGGGCCGAACCCGACGAGGTTGGTCATAATCGCCACTCCTTTCAGCATTTGATCAACAAGTTGCCGAGCGGACTCCGGTTGGACCAATAAAGCGGCTTTGTTCTGATATGCGGTTGCCGCTGCGAAATGGGAGAATATCTGCCGGTCGGCGACGATCTCTCCCTCGATATGGATTTCAACCCGATCGCCGCGCTACATGCACAGGAGCCCGACAATCCAAGCGATCAACACGAAGAGTGGATCGCTACCAACAGCACGCAAATTCGGGAATCATCCGCATTCCGTGACCTGTTCCGGATGTTCATTCCCATGGGAACTACGGCCCATCCGTGCGGCCCATCGAAGATGCGATGGAGTTTGGCACGAATGGGCCTTTACCTAAGTCAGCTCATAAAGCCGAGTTTTACGTCAGGCGGTTAGCGCATTCCTTCACGATCGCCGCCGTTCGATGCTGAAATGGAGACCACCGTTCCCGTGGTCGGATTCAGGACCACCTTGGGAGCCTCGCCTCTTTCGTCATGGTCGAAGTCGAACATATTGGTCAAAGGTCCGGCAATGGTGTCGAACGAACCGCCGGGTTGGATACGCTGGCCGGCGAGCCAATTGTCTTCGACGAACTTGAGGACGGAGCTCTGATCGGTCAAAGTGTGATCGACATAATTGGTCTTCGCGAACGGCGAGATCACGAGCAACGGCATGCGCGTGCCATAGCCGCAGCGGCCTTGCGCCGATTGACCGAAGGACCCGTTGAGGGGCGTTGCCGCGGCCGGCCTATTCTGCTGCAAGCCGATATTGCAAATGCCCGCACCATTCAAGGCATCCACATTGGTGAACGAAGAATTCACGATCGGCGGCATCTGGTGATCGTACCAGCCGTCGGAATCGTCATAGGCGATGATCACCGCCGTGTCTTTCCATTCCGGGCTCTTTTGCAAGGTATTGATCACATTGACGATGAAATTCTGCTCGTCGATCGGATCGGAATAGCCAGGATGGCCGTCCTGATAAGCCGGCGCCTTCAGGAAGCTCACGGCCGGGAAATTGCCGGCAGCGAGGGCGTCGAAGAAATCGTGCATATCATATTGATGATTGGCCGGATCGACCGCTCCTGTCTTGGGGTCATGCGTATGGCCGATGGCCGATACCGAGCCCGGCCGCGCATGGGTCGGATTGCCCGTCGAGGCATAATATTGGAACGCCGCGTGGTGCGGGATGTAGTCCGCCGTGAAGTAGGTCGGATTCACGACGGGCGCCGTCGCGCGCGCGCAACCCGTCGAGCCGTTGGCATTCTTGAGCGTCAGATCGAAGCCGCCCTCGAACCAGCCCCAGCTGATGCCCTTGGCATTGAGCAGATCGCCGATGTTTTGGCCATGCATCTGAATCGTGTCGCCCGTCGTGGTGGAGCAGACATCGCCGTAAGGATCGGCATCACCGATATCGGTGAAATTGCCATTGCCGTCCTTCACCTCATGTGTGGTGTGAAGCAGATTACCGGAGGAATCGACCACATTCGTATAGACATCGATTCCATTGGTCTGACCCGACACGAGATCGATGGCTCCGGGCGTCGACGGACCGAAGACCGTTGACCAGCTGTTGTCGTTCAATGCGAAATGCTGAGCGTAGTTCCAGATGCCGGTGACCGTGTTGCCATCGAAATAGCCCATGGCGATCTGCGGCCCAATCGTCGAAGGATATTCTGGTGGAGCCTCGCCGGACCCGGTGTAATGGGGGAAGGCATCCATCTTGCCGTTGTCGTAGGCTTCTTGCTCCGGCTGATAATTATGCCCCTGATCCGAGGTGAAGGCCTGCGCCGGCGTCAAACGAAAGGGATTTGAGGCGTATGCCCCGTTGATCGTCGCTCCGGTGCCGGTAAGACTATTGGGATTGTTGTGGAGCAGATCGAGGCCCGTCAGGGGTGTGAAATGATTGTTCACGTCGAGCGGCGTGACCAGATTGTTGATGGATTTCGGCGTGCCCGGCAAGGCGTGGAACGGCGTCTCTCCCGAGTTGTTCTGCGCCACCGGATAGGTCGCGAAATAGTGATCGAAAGAGATATTCTCTTGGAATATCACGACGACATGCTTGATCGGCGTCGCGGTGTAAAAGCCATGATCATGGAGATCACCATCCGCCGCGGGAGCGCTCGCCGCGGCCATAATGAAAGCTGCCGACAGGCAGCCTAAAACAGCTCTATTTTTCATTTTGTTACCCCCAATCTAACGCTGAATGATCGGACTCGCATAGCAAAAGCCAGCGGCTTCCTATGCGAAGTGCGATGCGGCGCGACCCTAGTTTCGTCGTATAACAGCAATGTAACGTTCACGAGGCTCGCGCAAAAAAAATCATAAGGCGACGCGCTTGCAAGAACGTCGTCGATCCATATAGCGGCCTTCTCTTTTGCCGACTCAAACGGATGTGGCGCCAAGATCAATTCCAACGCAACCGGCGTCGGCAGAGATCGACTTCTCGTCGGTGCAAGAAGCAAAGAGCCGCGATCTGTTTCGAAAGCGCTATCGCTAAGGGCGGATCAAATCGGCCCGCACTCAAAAGTTGAAACATGTCTTTCGCCGATAAGTAGCCGCATTTTTTCGGAACACGTTTTCGGCGCGTCACAGCACAATCATCAAAATTTCATCAACGTTACATTCCGGCGCCCTAAAGACGTGTCGTGAAGAATTGTCTTCGCGCAGCATGGGGGTGGAGTATGTATTTACAACCGCAACGCGGTGGTCTCAGGAGCAGGCTGGTTTCCAGTGTGACCGCTGCAGTGATCGTCGCCACCAATGTGGCTCCGATGAGTGCGGCGGCCGCCGATCCCGCAACACGCACGCCGATCAAGCATGTCATCGTGATCATCGGCGAAAATCGCTCCTTCGATCATATCTTCGCGACCTACAAGCCAGTCCAAGGCGAAACGGTCTCGAACCTGCTCTCGAAGCATATTGTCAATGCCGACGGCACGCCTGGCCCGAATTACCAAGCGGCTCTGCAACAGCAGGCGTCCGATACGACAAGCTATGAGGACAGTCCGCAGGAGAAGCAGCCCTACGCGGTCCTGCCGCCGGCGCTCACCGGCGGTCCGTCGACGCCGTATCTGTGCGAGATTCTCGGTGTTACTTCCGGCACATCTTGTGTCACGCCAACGAATTTGACGGCGGCGCAGACCTATGAAAATGGCCTAGCCCCCGATTATTACCAATATCTCCTGACCGGCGGCACCGGCCAACCGAGCGCAGTGCCGGACACCCGCATCAAATATGATGGCAAGGACGCAAGCCATCTGCCGCCTGGTCCTTACCAGCTGACGTCGAGCTCTTACCCTTACGACGCTTATGCGGCGAGCCCAGTTCATCGCTTCTATCAGATGTGGCAGCAACTCGACTGCGGCGGCGTTGAGAAAACCGCAGATCACGACGGTCACGTTCGGACGGGTTGCAAGTCGGATCTTTATTCGTGGGTGGAAGTGACGGTCGGCGCCGGCTCGAATGGCAAGGGGCAGCCGATCCCCTTCACCGACAAATCGACCGGCGAAGGCTCGGCCTCGATGGGCTTTTTCAACATGCACAACGGTGACGTGCCTTATTTTAAGGAATTGGCCGACACCTATTCGATGAGCGACAATTATCATCAGGCTGTGAGTGGCGGTACCGGCGCCAACCATATCATGCTCGGCACCGGCGATGCGATCTGGTTCAGCGACGGCAAAGGCAATCCGCTCGTGCCGCCAAACAATCCGGTCAATCCGAAAAACCCGGGCACGCCTCCAAACGGCAGGAGCGCACTCGCCGAAGTCGAAAACCCGAACCCGCAACCCGGCACAAATAATTATTATACCCAGGACGGTTACGGCGGCGGCTCTGGATCGCCGACGGCAGTGGCTCCCAACGCCAATTATGGCGGCGGCTCTTATGTCAATTGCTCGGATTCGTCCCAACCGGGTGTTGCATCCGTGTTGCGCACCCTCTCCACGCAGCCACATCCCGTCGCCTCGCGCTGCGATGCCGGCCATTATTATCTGCTCAACAATTACAATCCCGGCTATTTCGGCGATGGCAGCAACGCCTATACGGACACAAATCCGAACAACTATGTGTACACCATCCCGCCGTCGAGCGTGCGCACGATCGGCGATGAGCTGATCGCAAAGAACGTCTCATGGGTCTATTACGGCGACCAATGGAACGCCTATCTCAACGACAAATACCAGCTCGGCTATAACAATGGCACGGATGAATATTGCAACATCTGCAACTGGGCCCAATACGCAACGTCGATCATGACCAATGCGACGTTGCGCACCACGCATCTCCAGGACACCGCGAATCTCTATGCGGGCATCGCGAGCGGCAATTTGCCGGCCGTCTCCTATGTCAAGCCGAGCGGCTTTGTCGACGGCCACCCGAACTCCTCGAAACTCATTCTGTTTGAGGGTTTCGTGAAGAAGATCGTCGACGGCGTGAAAGCCAATCCGACGCTCTGGAACGATACGGCGATCTTCATCACTTTCGACGAAGGCGGTGGATATTGGGACTCGGGCTATGTTCAGCCGCTCGACTTCTTCGGCGACGGCACCCGCACTCCTATGATCGTCGTCTCGAAATATAGCACCGGCGGGCACATCTCGCATACTTACAACGACCACGTCTCGGTATCCAAATTCATCGAGGCGAACTGGGGCCTTTCTCCCGTAACCTCTCGCAGCCGCGACAACTTCCCGAACCCCATCACGGCATCGGGAAATCCCTATGTTCCGCTGAACGCTCCGGCGATTGGCGATCTGACGGATCTGTTCCGATTTAACTGATAGGGCATTAATCGCCCTAGCGACGAAAGACGCCGGACGCGCCAAAAGCGCGCCCGGCGTTTTCGATTTCCGAGACTAAGATCCGAGAGGCCGGCTTATTCGCCTATGAAATTACCCCAAGGGCCGTCTCGCCCGAAGCACGCCAAAAGCCCGCGCACTTTCTTCGCCAGACGACAAAGGGCTTCTCGTATGACATCATGACGATCGCAAAGCGCAGCTAAGCGGCTACGCACAAGGGCAGTGCGCGATCACACGGGACCCTTGCGCCAGATAGCGCGAAGATTCAATGTGACCTTCATCGTCGGCGTATGCGCGACGTGCTGCGTCATGGGGTCTGCCGATTGCAAAATCATCGAATCCACGAATACATATGGCATGCCTGTCTCGAGCTTAAAAAGGAGACCTTGGAGCGCTGCATAAGTGATGTCTAATGTCGCTTGGACACGTACCATGTCCGGCGTATCGGACCGATTGGTCTGCTGTACGCCGGATGAAATGAGGCTCGCTTGCTGGGCCATGGCCAATTGCGAAAGATAGGCTTCCAATTGGGCGCTTGCGAGCCCGGACGTTTGTGCATTCAAAAATGCCGCCGCAGGCGCTACGGAAGCTTGTTCGTGAGCACCTGCCTTGCTGCCGGAACGTCGATGCGCGAGTTCCAAATGGTGCAGCATATCACGCTCGTCCGCAAGCGCCTGCAAAGCCTCGGATCGTGCCTTCAAGGACAAGGCTGGTGCAATGGTGCAGGAAAGCAGCACAAGAAAAAGCGCTGTGAGGGCGATTGCTTGTTCGCGGTCGAGTTTCGCCACGGCTTAATCTCCGATGAGTTCGCGGCGCGGAGCGACCCGCGCCGCGATGGAAAATCTATAGAGCCCGCCGTCCTGACTTTTTATCGTCGGCGCGAAAAAATGGACTTCCGAAAAGCGGTGAGATTGCTCCAGGGCGGCAATCAGCGAAGGAGCATCGGCTGCCAAGCCAGTTATGCGCAGGTTCACGTTTTCAAGGCGCAATTCCGTCAGATAGGCACCATCTGGAATCGCGCGCGTCAAAGCGTCAAGGGCCAAGACGGCGACAGGCGAGCTCTCTTTCAAAACCCAGGCCCGTTCGGCGGGGTCGAGCGATGCGATCTCCTCTGGCTTTCGCGACACTCGATCATGCTGGCGCAGAGCATTCGTGAGTGCAGCAACCTCTTCATGCTCGGCCCAAATCGAATTCGCTGAATAGATAGTCCATAGGCTCAACGCCGTGCTCAGTAAAACCACGGCGGCGAGGCCAGCGCCGATCATTCGGGGGAGGTTTTGGAAATTACGTTGTGGCACATGCATGGGGCGCGTCCACAAAGTAACGAGAGAGGCGCCGACGCTGGCATGCGTCCGCACACTGATCCGATTTGGCGAAAGTCCACTCGCTGTCAGTTCATCGCAAATCGTTTCAATATTCGCGCGCGATGCGATCAACACGCGTACGTCGAGAATTCCGGCGTCGTCCTGGCTGGGCGTCGCATCAAAACCATAAATTGCATGCGCTAGCGGCCATGGTGAAAGACGTTCGATCTGATTGCCGACGATACCTGGCATGAATTCTCGTGCTTGAACCGGAACGGCGAGACGACGTGTGACGACCTTGTCGGTTGCCAGTTCGAAGACGATGAAATGATTGCGCAAGGCCTGGGCGGTTTCGCTCGGCACCCGCGTACCGATTGCGACATTGGCGAGGAGGGTATCCGCTGCGGTCCCAGGGCGTCGAACCAGAAAGCGCGCCTCTTCACGCGTCACGATGATTGATCTGCGGGCCTGCCATAACGCACGCCAATCGGTGAGAAGCGCCGCCAGCACCTCGATCCACCGGAGCAAAATTGCGCCGATCTGCATCGCCCCTCCTAAAGCCGATTGGATATGGCAGCGCCGGGGCGCTCGGAAAGCGGCACGGGCGTCCATGCCAGAACACGATAGGGCTGCTGATCGTGAGGCACAAGAACGATGACGGCACGGACCGCGGTAGTATAGCCATCAAGGAGCTGCGCCGTGAGCTCGACCAAAGCGACTGGTCGGGCCTTCAGTTTCAAACCAATCTGTGCCTGACCCAAAATCTGTTGGAGCCGAGCTTCCTCTATCGGCGGGTGGCGGCGCGCGTCGAGAAGCGCTTCAAGCTGCGCTGGGCTTATTCCCGGAAGCGCCGCTATCACATCGGGCGAGGCGGTCATCGCATTCACTTTGTCATCTCCGAATACCGTCGTGAGCGGAATGATCGCAGTTAGATAATCCGGTGCCATGCCGGGAATCTGCGCAAGCTGACGAATGTCGGTGAAGGATCGGAAGCGATTTGCTCTTTTACCGCCGGCGGTGCCTTGCGGTGCGGCCCCGTCATTGGGTGTCAGGTCGCTCGACGGTTTGGCTTCGGTCGTCGATTGATCCGCTCCATCACGAGCACGCCAAGCCTCGATGGACCGCGCAATGGCATTTGCATCATCAGATGCGCCGATTGACCGCAGCATAGCTGAAAGCACCTCTACCGGCGCTTTGTTGACATCGATGCGTCCACCCTCGTCGCTAAGACGCACTCGCACCGAACCCGTCTGGAGCACGACGATCGTCTCCCTTTCGGTGAGCGGTTGGTCGCCCAATTTTCCGACGATGCCGGCAGATATCTCGAGGCCAGCCGTCAAGAGCGCGTTGGCCCTGGTCCTGTCGTGGTCGATGGCGACGATGCCTGCAAACCCGCGAAAAGTCGTCAATTCAGCCATAGCGAGCGCCGAAAGCAATGCAATCGTCCACAGAACGGTGACGAGAACGAATCCATTGCGCGGATCGCGGCGTTTCATTCTCTTGTCCCCGCCCGAGTCGATTGCTGTTCTCCGGAGTTTGCGCCCGGACCCGAATTCGTCTTTGCAGCGAGGGAAAGACAATCTGCCTTGCCTTCGGTGCAGGCTGCTGGAGCATCGGCATAGACCGGGAACTCCGCCGCCATCAAAAGACCGGCGCCTGTCACGCCGTCACGAAGATTCAGTCGCACAGAGTGCGGAAGACCCGTTTCGCCGGTCCAGCAATCATGCCAGACGAGGGTTCCGTTTTGCATGAGTTCGGAAAAACTGAAGGACATGTCGAGTTTTCCCTTGAGCAAGATGACCGCGTCTTGCAGTTTGGCATCCTCCAAGCGCATGCGCGGGCCGGGCCAGGCAGATCGGCGCCTAACAAGTTGTGTGAGCTCGTCGCCTGTCTCGACAGTTATGCTGACGACTTCCTCTCCTTGTGGTCCGGATGCTCTGCCGCCTGCCGTCACGAGAAGGATTTTGGCTTGTCCGCCTTCGCCTGCCGGCACGCCGGTGAAGGCTGCTCTCGTGCCGTTTGCGTTCTTCTGCACGACGAAACGGGCGGCACCGAAATCGCGTGTCAGAGATTCGATCGCGAGCGTTAGTTGTTCCACCTGGTCGACGGTGCGCGTTCCCCGGTCGAAAAAAAACACGCCTTGGTGGATGAGTGCGCTCGTCGATAGAATAATCGCTGATGCGATCGCAAGAGCGGCAAGTGTCTCGACCAAGGTGAAGCCGGCGCGCTCGGGGCTGACGACGGTCATTTTATTCGACTTGTCCAAGCCGCAGGGTTTCCGCAGCGACGGCTTGTCCTGCGCCCCAGGAGACATTCGCGGTGACCCGGAATAGAGACCAGTTGGGCAGCTGCTCTTTCTCGGACGCCGCGGGTGCCGCTTCGAACGATGCACTATCCGCGATGAAAGGCTCAACGTCGACGCGCCAACGCAAACCGGCGCTTTCTCCCTCGCGCAGGCCCGTTTCCGGTTTAGTGCGATCGAAAGGTGCCTCAAGCAAGGAACGCAGAAGAAGCTGCGCTCTGATTTCACCATCACCCTGCATGAGAATGCGACGAGCCTGGAATAAAAGCGGCCCGAGCGCGACCGCAAAAGCAAGTACCAGCGATAGGGCAACGAGAGCCTCGACGAGGGTGAAGCCCGCTTGCCGCCGATTGCCTTCATTGCGCTCCGATGGAGACGCCGCCGGTATACCAATTGACACTGATCTCATATTGGGCCCTTTCGCGAGAAAATCTGAGCACGGTGCCCGATGATGCTCCGTCGGCGTGAAAGACCACGACGGCAAGACGTCCCGACCATGAGGCATCCGCACCGAGGACGTCGACGACAACGTCACGCGGGATGACGACCTTATCGCCGCTCTCTCCGATCAACTCACGGCGACCACCATCGAGGGACACGTGCCGGTCGTTTCGCGTCAAGATCGCGCCGAGACGCTCGCGGCGAAACAAAGCTGCGGTTTCCATGACGACCGCCTTCAGCCCAGGCCGTCCGGTTCCGGGCACCATCATGGTCGCGAGCGACGCGACCAAAGCGATGATCATCATCACCGCCATCATCTCGATCAGCGTGAATCCCGCCTTGGAGTCAGTGCTCGGCATTCGAAACGTCAATTGAGGTGCTCGTGCCGCCGCCGCGACCATCCGGACCGAGCGATGTGATTTCGTACGGCGGCGTATGTTCGGTCAGAGTGTGATATTGATAGGCGTGTCCCCACGGGTCCGTCGGAACCCTACCGCCTTTGACATAGGGCCCGTTCCAAACTTCGGCACCGATCGGCCGCGCGACAAGCACGGCGAGACCTTCCGAATCCGTCGGATAGCGCCCGACATCCATGTAAAACAGGTCAAGCGCCGAATTGAAACTCTCGATCTGCAGTTTGGCTGTCTTCACCCGTGACTTAGAAAGATAGCCAAGCACGCGCGGCCCGACGAGGCCGATGATCAGGCTGATGATCGTCAAGACCACCAGCATCTCAACCAGGGTAAAGCCGGCGCTGGCGGTCTTGAAGATACGTCGGGTCTGCACCGAAGCGCTTTGAGGCTGATTGACGATCATGATGCTAGGTCCGTAATGCTGAGGAGCGCGCTCATGATCGAAACGATCAGAGCACCGATAATGAGGCTCACGGCGATGATCGTGGCCGGTCCGATTAACCCCATGAGCCGATCGAGACCGATGCCGAGCCGGTGTTCGTAGAAAAGTGCCGCATGACGCGCGATGGATGGCAAGTCTCCGGTCTCGTCGCCGACTCTCAACATGCGCAAGGCAAGCGGCGGGAGCAGATCCGTTTGAGCCAAGGCATCGGAGAAGCGGCGGCCGTTGCGGACTTGTTCATGCACCCGATCGATGGCGGCGACAGCGCGCGGCTCGGCGACGATGTCGCGCAGGATTTTCAAGGTCGCCGGCAAAGGCACGCCATTGTCCACCAACAATCCAAGCGTTCCGACGATACGGGCTGTCCGCTGATCACGCATCGGCCCGGCTATGCCGGGAATTGATGCGAGACCGGCGACGATGCGGGCTCTCACCTCGCGGCGCCTCAGCAAGAACCAGGCACCAAGCATGACTGCGATGCACGCCCCCAAAAAGCTTTCGAGGTTGGCGCGCAGCCAGGTGGAGGCCCCAAACACGAAAGCTGCACCGCCATTCAGGCGATTTCCGAGATCCCCGAACACGGGTGCGAACTGCGGCACGACAAAGAGCAAGAAGAAGAAGAGAATAAGCATCGCCGATACAACGAGAAACAAAGGATACCCGATCGCCGAATTGAACCGGTCCCCGAGAAGCTCCCGGCGGGTACGGTCCTCTACTACCGCGTTCAGTACCGCCTCGAGTTTTCCCGACGCTTCACCCGCTCGAACCATCGCTACATAGGCGGGTACTATGATGCTTGGATGACGTTCGAGCGTCTCGGCGAAACCATCTCCGGCGGAGATCGCCGAACGCAGGCTGTTGGCGAACCAGGCCAATGCTTTGCTCGTGTCTTCACCGAGCGTCTGCAAGGCTGCTTCAAGCGTCAAGCCGGCGGCGATGAGCAAGGCCAACTGGCGCAGGAAAAGCGTGACTTCGCGTGGTCGAGGGAGTTTTTGAGCAGCCTCGGAGCCTTTGCGCGGGAATTTGCCTTTTGTCGCGAGCTCCGCCTCGATCAACAAATGGCCAAGATATTCGATACGTCGAACAACCTCGTCGCGCGACGGCGCCTCGACTTCACCTGCAACGATTTCACCAGCTGGAGTGACCGCGCGGTAGCGAAACTGTGGCATGTCGTACCTTAAAGGCTCATGGTCACGCGAAAGACTTCATCGATGGTCGTCTGTCCCGCGCGGCATTTTGCAATACCGTCCTCTGCCATTGTCGTCATGCCGTCGCTGCGCGCGACCGTTTCGAGTTCGGCAGCATCGATTTTCGGGCCAATGGCATGCCGTACAGCTGGTGAAATCTCAAGCACTTCAAAAACTCCCCGACGCCCGTGAAATCCAGTGAAGCCGCACCATTCGCAGCCTTTCGGGTGCTGGACGACATCCCCTTCGCGAAATCCCAAGGCGTCGTAGCGTTGGTCTTGCGCCAGATCCGCGGCGGAGAGCTGGTGCGGTACTTTGCAGTCCTGACAGAGAATGCGCACGAGCCGCTGTCCGACAATGGCTTTGACGCAAGAAGCAAGCAGGAAACTCTCAATTCCCATGTCGATCAGGCGGGTAATCGCACCGGCGGCCGTATTGGTATGGAGCGTCGTGAGGACGAGATGGCCAGTGAGCGCCGCATGAACGCCCATATGCGCGGTCTCAGCATCGCGCATCTCGCCGACCATGATCACATCCGGATCCTGGCGCAAAAAGGAGCGCAGCGCAGAGGCGAAGGTCAAACCGATCGTCGGATGCACCTGGGTTTGATTGACGCCCGGGATTTGATATTCGATCGGATCTTCGATCGTCAAAATCTTGCGGGTCGGCTCGTTGAGTTCTGCCAGCGAGGCCGCGAGCGTCGTCGTTTTGCCCGAACCTGTCGGCCCTGTGACGATGATCATTCCGAAGGGGAGTTGCAATGTGCCACGCAATATTTTCTCGTCGTGCGGCAGGAGCCCGATGTGGTTCAAGGCGACGATCCCCGACCCCTTGCGCAACAAGCGGATAACAGCGCTTTCGCCATGTGACGTCGGCATTGTTGCAACACGAAGATCGATTTCAGAACCGCCGACCATGATCCGCGTGCGGCCATCCTGTGGCACGCGCCGCTCGGTAATATTCAAACCCGCCATAATCTTGAGACGCGACAACAAACCCTTCGCCATGCTCATCGGCGGCGCCGACACTGCTTTCAAGAGACCGTCGATACGCAGACGCACCTGCAAAGCACCGGCAAAAGGCTCGATGTGCAAGTCCGTTGCGCGCTGTTCGACCGCGAGTTCAAAAGATCGTCTAAAGCACGCACGACCGGTGCGCCGCGCGCAAGATCGCGCAGATCGTCGAGATCATCCGAAGACGTTGCGGTGGCTTCGGAGGGTGCCGCCGTGGCTGCGGCAGCCGCCGCGACATCTTGGGTCGTCGTAAGCGCCGCTTCCAGATCGTCGCTGGTCGCGACTGCGATCATCACCTTTTGCCCGAGTGCTATCTCGACAGCGCGGACCGTTTCGTCATCAATGGGCGTCGCAATTGCGAGGGTCAGTTGCCCTTGTGCATCCGCGTAGGGATAAAGACGCCCCTCTTTCAAAAAACGCGGCGAGAGATTGGCGCCGGCAAATCGATCGCCGACAAGCTCGGTACGCTGGATGCGCCGACATGAATAGAAAGCGGCCAGTTCGTCGGCGAAAGCTGGCGGCGTCAATTTGGTAAGTCCTGTCCAATCTACATCGCCGTTCGCATCTGGTCGTCGCGCGCCAAGACTGCTTTCGAACGCCTGCGGATCGCGCAAAACACCTCTACGGGCGAGATGATTGATGAAATCGCTTTGCAACACGACAAGACCCAGACGATACTTGCGAGATCAGTTTAATTCCAGCGATCACAAAGAACGACCACTGGATCCGTCACGAATTCGCGGCTTTCCTTTGAACGAAGTTAGAGACTCCGAGAAAGAAATCTTGCAAATCGCGCATACTCGATTTGCCATTATGAGCTCTTCGTGACCCAAGATATGCGAGTATGCGAAGCTTTGATGATATCCAGGATAGATGTCAGATTGACGACAGGGTTTCGAACCGACCAGCGTCGAAGAAGCATTGATCGGACATGCCCTTCCATATGATCGCTTCATCATTGTCGATGTCATCCGCATGCCATTGCTGCGTGCTTACTCCCGTGAGTTCCTATGACCGTGATGGGCATCATCTCGACCGAAACTTGAATTGAGATCAATTCGCCGCACTTTATACTGGGCGGCTTTCTGGGGACTCGCTGCTGCGATCCTGATCATCGGCCGCTATGAACGAAATGACGGACGCGCACGATCCGCTTGCGAACGAAATTAGAACGGAACTCGAAAGGGCCGCTTTCAGCAACGAGCCGATCGACGTGAACCGTGCCGCGTATTTAATTGGCTCAGCGCGTGCGCTCGTTCAGGAAGTCGCAGGTCTCGCCGAAGAAGACACTACCCACGCGGTCTCGCCGGCACGCTAGAACGGCAGAACAGCGTCGCCCAATTGTCACGTACTCGTGGCATAGGCGGGAGGGGGGAGCCCGTTGGAGCACAATCGTCGAAAAGTTCCTTGAGGCGCGGTTACGATGAAGCCGCGGACCGTGCCTCGAGCCGTGCGCGTTGATGGAGAAGTACCGGTGCAGCGGATCGAGTGGCAGCGTGTTAGGCAGCGCATGGTAAGAAGTTGCGCCGCATCGATCCTCCTCGTCTTTTTGGCTAGTTGCTCATCGTCGGAGAAAATAGCCGGTATCGGGCCGGGGACTCGGTTGACCCGGCACGCAGTGCGGATTTCTCAGCTCGCTTTCCTCCTAGCGCAAACGGCCAGGCTGTCCGTACCGGGGCTTCCAGCGGGCCCCAGCTTTTCCCCGGCTCGGATGTGAAGCCGACCTCCCCTGATAGACCCGGAGGTGACGCCATAAACGCTGCGATGAGGACCGTAGGCGTTAACGTTCAGGGCGCGGGTATCGAAATCAATTTCGAAAATGCCGATATTCAAACCGTCGCGAAGACAATCCTCAGCGACACGCTTGGTTTGAACGTCGTCATAGATCCTCGTGTTCAGGGCACCGTAACGCTTGTTTCTGCGGCGCCAATTCCGCGCAAAGATCTCATGGCTGCTTTCGAAAGCGTAATGCGCATGTCGAACGCTGCTGTTATTCGCGAGGGCGGTCTCGTGAAGATAGTGCCGCTGCCGGAAGCAGCCGGCGCGGGTACGATCAATATGCAGACCGGCGAAGCTGGATTTGGCGTGACAATCATACCGCTGCGCTACACGTCGGCCGCGACGGTCGCCAAGGCAGCGGAGAATTTCCTTTCAAGACCAGGCGCAGTGCGGGCCGACACGGCGCGAAATATGCTCATGATCCAGGGCACTGCCGCCGAGCGTCAGAACGTTCTCGACGTGATTTCGAGTTTCGATGTCGAATGGATGCGCAATCAGTCGGTCGGCATTTTCCCGTTGAAATCCACCTCGCCCGATACGATGATTTAAGAGCTCCAACGCGTGTTCGAGACCGCCGACGATGGTCAGGGGCACGGCATGATCAATTTTCAGCCTATTACGCGCATGAATGCCGTAATGGCGGTGACGCATAATCGGAGATTTCTCGATCAGGCGGCGCTGTGGATTAGCCGCCTCGATCGGCCGGATACAGGTGGGACGACGGTTCGCATCTACCGCCTCGAGTATGGAAGCGCTCCAAAAATAGCGAAGATCTTGAATGCTATTTTCGTTGGTCAGAACGGCAATGCGACAGCTGACACCGCCGCAAAGCAACTCGCCCCGGGAATCAACAGCGCTTTATCGCGGTTGGAAACGACTGGCAGTTCCAACAGCAATTCGAGCAGTGCGAGCAGTTCGAACAATTCGAGCGGCAGCTCCGCGAATTCTCAACCGAGCAATGGCGTCGCTAATAGCAGTAACACTACTACGGCTTCGTCTTTTGACAGTTTTTCAGATAAAAAAGGCGTGACCACCGAGACGCAGGCGAGCGGCAGCCTGCCACATGGCGTCTTCCAGAACGTGCGTATCACCGCGGATCCCAGTGACAACTCGATCGTTATTTATTCTAATCAGGATGATTATAGGGTTATCGAACGTTCTCTGCGCGAACTCGACCGCCCTCAATTGCAAGTCGTAATTGAGGCAACCATCGCGGAGGTGACCCTTACCAACGCTCTGCAATACGGCGTGCAATATTATCTGGGTAGTAGCGACGTGAGAGCCGGGAGCAACAACGGCTCGATTTCACTTTCGACCTCGTCGACTTCCGCACTCCTTTCGCAAGCGCTTCCTGGCCTGAACGTGCTTCTCGGGTCGCAGGCCTCTCCTAAAGTCATCCTCAGCGCGCTTCAGTCATTGACTAGTGTGAAAGTTCTCTCCGCTCCTTCGCTAGTGGTGAGCGACAATCAGCCTGCCTTTTTGCAAGTCGGCGACTCGGTGCCGATTTCGACCGGCTCGGCCACCGTGCTTTCTGCGCAGAACACAGTCGTCAATACGATCACGATGCAAGACACTGGCATTATTCTCAAGGTTTGGCCGCATATTCATGCGAATGGGACGGTCGAACTCGAGATCGAGCAAGAAGTGTCTGGCGTCGTTGGTGGGATTTCAGCTACGGGGACGAGCAATTTAAATCCCACTATCTCGCAACGTCGCGTTCATTCGACAGTTGAGGTGCCAAGCGGCCAGACTGTTCTGCTTGGAGGCCTCATGAGCGAGGAGGACGATAAAACTCAAACGGGCATACCTATTCTTCGTCAAATTGAGGGTCTCGGTGATATGTTCGGCAATACGAACGGCAGCAAGGTTCGCACGGAAATTATCATTTTCGTCAAGCCGCGTATAATCCGTGACGGTCTCGACGCTCAGAATGTGGCTGAAGAATTCCGTGCCGGGATGAGCACGATGCGTAATAGTGCGGCAATTATCAACGGCGTTGGCGTCTCCGCCCCGAAAGGGCCGTCGTCGGCCCTTGTCGTGAAATGACGAGCGAGGCCGGAAGCAGGGCAACGATTGCGGTTGAGGAGCCGTCAGTCCAAAGCCTGCGACCGAATTTGGTCATCCTGTCTTGCGGAACGAGCGCGGCGGCGCTCGTTTCGTTCATCTACCTGCCATGGCCTCTCGCCATCGCCTCCACAATGCTCGGCCTATTGATGATTGCCGGAGCCGACGTCGATGCGCGCACGCTCTTATTGCCCGATGTCATCACTTATGGTGCGACTACCTGCGGGATACTCGCAGCGCCGATTCTGAACACCACGGATCCGTGGTCCGGCCTCGGCGCGGCTTGCCTGCGCGCGGCCGGAACAGCCTTGCTGTTCGTTTGGCTGCGCAAGGCCTATACGAGCCGCCGAGGTCGCGAAGGTCTTGGTCTCGGTGACGTCAAGCTTGCCGCGGCCGTCGGTGCTTGGCTCCCTCTCGAAGCGATCCCATATTGCTTTGGCCTCGCGTCGGCGGCAGCACTTATCTCGGTCGCGGTCCGTAGGCGCGGAGAAGCAATCGAAAGCATGAAACTGCCTTTTGGTGCCTTTCTTTGCCCAGCCCTTTGGCTGGTCTTTTTCGTATACTTCTTGCCCGGCTGATCACGAGCACTGTCGCCAGCGCGTGGCCGTGCGATGGAGTGACTCTGTCCCCGCCAGGAATTCTAGCATCGCAGTCATGAATCAACTTGCGTCTTTCCGGACTGCGGCGGGACGCTCCGCCAAGAATTTCGGCATATGCCGCACCCTGCGCCGCCCGTTCCCTGTCATAAAACAATTGATTTAGATCATTGGGCATCTCAGATTTGGCGTTCAAATTAGAAATGGCTTTTGGACGCCAGCGCGTAGCGGCGCCAGTTCGTAGGGCCGGATTGGATAGCAGGGATAGGCAGGCCGCTTATGCGGCCAATGTTCACCGGGAGGACGACAATGCCCACACGCACACCACAGCAAGTCTTTCAACATCACGTCGAGGCACTGGGCGGCGAGGATCTAGAGGGGATCGTGGCGGATTACAGCGACGACGCCTTCTTCATAACGCCCGCGGGCGTTCTGCGCGGCAAGGCGGGTATCCGGCAGGCCTTCACCAAGCTGCTGTCCGACGTGCCCAAGGCCAAGTGGGCCCTGAAGACGCAGCTTTACGAGAACGACATCCTGCTCCTCGAATGGACGGCGGATTCCGCTAAGACCAAGATCGACGACGGCATCGACACCTTCGTCTTCAAGGACGGTTTTATCCGGGTCCAGACGGTGCGTTACACGTTGCAGAAGAAGTAGCCGCCATGAAAGCCGTTCGTCTGCACACCTATGGCAAGCGACCGACGCTCGAAGAGGTCGCCGACCCTAAGATCACCGGGCCGCACGATGTCATCGTGCGGATCGGCGGCGCCGGGCTTTGCCGGACCGACCTTCATATTGTCGAGGGTCAGTGGAAGGACATAACTCATGTCAAGCTGCCCTATACTCTAGGCCATGAGAATGCCGGCTGGGTTCACGCCGTCGGCAGCGCTGTCGAGCATGTTGCCGTCGGCGACACCGTCATTGCTCATCCGCTGATAACATGCGGATTTTGCCGGCATTGCCGTGCGGGCGACGACATGCATTGCAGCCACGGCAGCTTTCCTGGCATTGACACCGACGGCGGCTTTGCCGAATTTCTCAAGACTGGCGCGAGAGCAGTCGTTAAGCTCAATCCCAAGATTCGCCCGCAGGATGTGGCGGCGCTGGCCGATGCCGGGCTCACCGCCTATCACGCGGTGAAGAAATCCATTCCGCTGCTCTATCCCGGCACGCATGCAGTCGTGATCGGTGGCGGCGGAGGCCTCGGCCATATTGGCATTCAATCGCTCAAGGCGCTGACGGCCGCCGATGTGATCGTCGTGGACAAGTCGGAAGGCGCACTCGAACTGGCACGGAAGTGCGGTGCCGATCATACCGTGCTCGCCGACGGCAGCCAGGTGGCGAAGGTCAAAGAGATTACCGGCGGCGCGGGTTGCGAGGCGGTCGTCGACTTCGTCGGCGAGGGCGGTGCCATCGCCGACGGGATCGCCATGTTGCGTCGCGCCGGCACCTATTATGTGATCGGCTATGGTGGGATCGTCAGCGTGCCGGCCATCGACATAATTTCGCGGGAAATCAATTTCGTTGGCAACCTGGTCGGCACTTATAACGACCTTGACGAGTTGATGACGCTGACCACCCAAGGGCGGGTGACACTCGATACCCACATCTATCCGCTCGGCGCTTTCAACGACGCCATGGACGATCTCGATCATGGCAGGCTGCACGGACGGGGCATTTTTGTGCCGTGACCCTCGACTTGAGGAAAGCCCCCTTGTTGCGTAGATGTTTGGCAAATGCGGGCTAGACTTCGGCACCCAGGGCGTGCATCAAGTCATCGATGTCGATTAATTTTCGATTTGCGGAGAGGCGCTTAGGCCATCTCACGAAGGTTTGCCGTTTAGCGGCAATAGGTGGCATTGCGCGCAAATGGAAGGTCGATAACTCGACATGGAGCAACGCCAGCCTGTTTCGGGAGGAGCGGCGGTGAGCGAGGCGCAATGGTTCGATGTCGACCATTACATCAGCGAAGTTCTCGTTGGGGCTGATCCGGTCCTTAAGGCTGCGCTTGCGGCGAGCGATGCTGCCGGCCTGCCGGCGATCTCGGTCTCCCCCAATCAGGGCAAGCTGCTGCATATCCTCGCCCGCAGCGTGTCGGCGCGCGCCATTCTCGAAATCGGGACGCTCGGTGGCTACAGCACGATCTGGCTCGCGCGGGCGCTGCCGGAGGACGGGCGTCTGATCACGCTCGAAGCGAATGAAAAACATGCCAAGGTCGCGGGCGCCAATATCGCCAATGCCGGCCTCGCCGAGCGTGTCGAAATCCGCGTCGGGCGTGGGCTCGAGACGCTGCCGCGACTGGCAGCGGAAGGCAAGGGTCCTTTCGATCTGACCTTCATCGATGCCGACAAGCAGAGCAATCCGGATTATTTCCAATGGGCCCTGACGCTGTCGCGCCGCGGCAGCCTCATCATCATCGACAATGTGGTCCGCAATGGCGCGGTGATCGATGCCGAAAGCCGCGATCCCGACGTGATCGGCATACGACGTCTCAATATGTTGATGGCGGCCGAGCCGCGCGTCTGCGCGACGGCCATGCAAACAGTCGGCTCCAAAGGCTATGACGGTTTTGCGATCGCTCTCGTTGTCGATGCGTGATCAGGCCGAGAGCAGGCCAGCGATGGCTCCGGCGTCACAGCCGGCGCCAGCTTGGCTTATGCGCGTCGACCAGCTTCAAATCGACGGGGGCTAGGCCGAAAATCGCGATCACTGCGGGTTCCTTCGCGCCTTTCTTCACCCCGTCGTAGTGCGGCGTATGAGCGACGCGCCGAACGAATCCGCCGGCATGCACCGGAACCGTTTGGGCAGGGTCAAAATCCGCGCCGCTGTTCACCCACCATGTTCCGGACATGACCATGCACACGCGGTCCGTGACATAGCTGTGCGGGGCGCTCATATAGCCCGGATACCATTTCATCAGCACGAGATAGGGACCGGGCTGGTCGAGCCCGCCATAAAGCGTCGCCATTTCGGCGCTCTTCGGCGGCCCCTCGGTCCAGGCCGACCATTTGATCGCATCGGGCTCGATCACTTGCGTTTCGGCAGGATTGATTTGGCGCGCGCTGGCGACGCGTGGCAAGAGCGCCAGCGGCATGGCCGCGAGCAGTGGCGCCAACACCAAGGTGCGGCGTGTGGGGCCTTCATCCCGCACCAGAGGCTGCTGCAGGAATTCGCCCAAAAGATCATCATCAGACATGAATTGTCCATCATGTTTGAACATCGGAAAGCCGCGATCACGCTGTCGGTGATCGGGCCGGCAAAGTTCATCTGGGGCGATGGTTGCCCTTATCGAGTTGGATAGCGCGGATGTGATGACCATTATTTCAAAGTGGAGCTTTGCAAGTGATCTTTTGCAAGTGATCTTTCGTCTGCGCAGCCGCGATCAGGACGCGGCTTTCGCCCGTCTTTGCGCGGCACGCAGGCGGTCGAGACATTCGCGCGTCGCGGCCATATCGAGAGCGCTGAAGCCATCATTCTCATAGGTCAGATCGGCGCCGGCCTCGAGCAGAACGCTGAGCGCCTTGGCTTTGCCGGCGGAGGCTGCATACATCAGCGCGGTCGATCCATTGACATTCTTATGTTCGAGATCGGCGCCGGCCTTGACGATAAGCGCGACAATCTCCGGATCATCACCGACGCAGGCGAGCCATAGAGGTTGCGAGCCGTCGCTGTTCATCGCATCGATCCTGGCGCCTGCAGCCAGCAATTCGGCGACGAGCGCCGACGGGCCGAGATGAGCGGCCTGCATCAAGGGCGTCATCTGATTTTTGCCGATGGCATTGACATCATCGGGCGGAAAACCCTGCGCGACAAGGAAAGCTTGCAGCGTTTCGCTGAGCGAAGACGCAGGGCGTGATTGTGCCGCCGCCCAGCCTTCATAGCCGCCGTCGAGACTATAGACTTCGCCGAATCCGGATTCGGCGAAAGCCTTGGCATAGGCTTGGCTCGAATTGCCGTGATAGCAATAGATGAGGACCGGTTTTTCCTTCGGCGTCTCAGCGAGAAACTGGCCGAGATTGATCGGGCTCGCATTCTCGGCCCGATCGATATGGCCGCGCGCGAAGCTCGCCGGATCGCGCACATCGAGGAGCAGTATGTCGGCCTTGCCCAAGAGATCGCGGGCGACATCGATGCCGATGCGACGGAAAGGTCCTGCTGAGGCGTTCATCGGTTCTCTCTCATGTGGCCGAGCTTTAGCCCTGTGCCTTCGCCCAGCCTTCATAACCGCCGTCGAGGCTGTAGACCTTCTTGAAGCGGAAATCGGCAAAAGTCTGTGCCCGCACTTGGCTCGCATTGCCGTGATAGCAATAGATGAGCACCGGTCTGTCCTTCGGGGTCGCGAACAAGAAGTCCGAGATATTCGAATCGTTCACGAACTCGGCGCCGTCGATATGGCCGCTTTCATAGGAGCCCATGTCGCGCGTATCGAGAATCAGAGGTTCGCCGCTTGCGATCAATTCGCGGGCGAAAGCGACATTGACGCGTTCGAATGTCGGATCTTCGCTCATGACGGATGCTCCTGTTTCAGTGCCGGCTGCTGCCTCCGCGGTCTCAATCCGGTTGGCATAGGGCGGCAAAGTGGTGATGCGCGTGTCGGTCAAGCCGATTCCGACGGTGAAATGATAGAGCGAGGCGAAGCTCGCATCGGTGATGCCGAGGATTTCGTGGAACGTGTCGTCGAAATAGCAGCCGATGCCGGTGCCGCGGAAGCCGAGCGTCTCGGCTTCGAGATAAAGCACCTGGCCGATCAGGCCGGCCTCCCAATGGAGCTGGTTGTAGCGCCAAGGCTCGGCCCGCACGAGCGGCTCGAATTCGGCGAGCATGCCGAGCGCGAAGCAGGCATCGTTGCCGATTGCCTGATGGCAGTGCATTGTCCGCGCAAATTTCGTGCAATCGCCGGCAAACAGCCGATAGAAGTTCAATTGCTGCGGAACATGATCGGGCCGCTGCCAGAGGAATTCCTTGCGCATGGCCTGGCGCAGCCGCATCTCGGCGTCGGGATTGCGGATCAGGATATAGATCCCCGGCTCGAGCCCATCGACGCGGTGGAGCATGAAGACCGGATGCAGGCGCGGCGCATAGGTCCAGACATCCCAAGGGGTTACCGGGCGTGCCAGCAAGCGGTCGATGAGATGGTAGAAGGCACCGCTGCCCATCCTTGCCTTGCGGTCGAAGGCTTGGGCGCTGCGCCGATGGAGAATGACGCCCGCCGCTTTTTCCGGTGAGCCGGCGCCGATGCCGGGGTGATTGGCGCGATAGGCCGGCTCCGCGACATGGCCGGTTTTCACTGTCGCGGCAGAGGCTTCCTCGATGACCGGCCATTTGTACATGGGACGCCGGTCGAGCACATTGGCGCGGCCGGTCCATTGCGACAGGCTCTCGGCCGAAAAACCATGGTCGGTTTGCGACAAAGGCGTGACCTGCGGCCCGATGTAGACCTTCAACATGACATCGGGCGCTTCCTTTTCCGCGCCGCCGGCGTAATCGGCGCTACGGTCAAGCCCAAGCAGTGCCGCGGCGTCATGGCTCGACAGGCCTTCGCGCATGGTCAGCTTCCAGCCGAGCACCGCGGCGGAGTAGCGCAGAGCACCGATCGCATGGCCGAGATCGAGCTGGCAGTAACGGAAGGCGCGCTCGCCATATTTCCAGGCCTCGCGCCAATGGATGGAGGAAAGCCCCAGCCAAAGGCGGGGCTCCGCCGCGTCTTTGCCGCCATTGCGGGCGCCGTCGAGCCGAGCGCGGAGCTCGAGACTGTGATCGCGGCTGAGATAATGGTGCAGGCCGTCGGCGATCCCGTCGATCCCGCGGGCGAGCACATAGGCTTCCGTCGGATGCAGATTGCCGCTCGACGGATTGCAGCGCAGCGCCCAGCGGTCGGGGCCGAATTCCTTCCAGGCCGAAAGTCCCATCGACAATTGGAGGAGGGCGCCGACGGACTCGAGCGTGAGCGGAGCCGGAGCGATGCTGTTCGTCTCATAGAGGGCGCCGAAGGAGGTGGAAAAAGTTTCGGCGCTCAGCGGCAGAAGCAGCTTTTCGGCGCCCGAAAATTCGCGAAAAGGGTTCGGCTGGGCATCCCAATCAAGGGTTTCCGGCCCGGCGGCGAAACGTTCGAGCGAATGTTTGGTGCGCTGATGATAGGCGAGGATGACATCCGCCGCCTTGCCCGCAGGGGGGAGCGGGGCGTTCACGGCACGTTCGCCGCGTCGGTGGCGCGGCGCCGGCAGCTTTCGAGATCAGTGCCGCGCGCCTTCGGGTCGGCGAGGCCGATCCAGTCCTCAATCAAAGCGGCATCGAAACCCGTGACCTTGCGCCCCTCCGCCTCGATCAACGGCCGGCGGATCAGGATCGGATCTGCGAGCATCAGCGCGAGCGCCGTCGCGGCATCGACACCGGCGGGATCGATCTCGCCGGATTTGACCCGCGGCGCGGCGCGATTGAACCATAGGGCGACCGGCATCGCGCCGAAAAACGCCTGCAGCCTTTCGCCGGTCCAGGCCTCGGTGAGAAGATTGCGCGGCTCGAGGTCATGGCCGGCGGCCGTGAGCAGCAGTTTTTGCCGCGCATTATTGGCGCAGCCGGGCTTTTCGTAAAAAATCACATAGGCCATGGGGCATCCTCGGACCGGCATTTGGGCATGCACCACTGCGCCCGGCCCAATGCCGCAAGACCTGTGGGGCAAAACCTGCCAGAGCGCGATTTTGGGACGCGCGGGCGCCCGACGGGCAGCCCGCGGCACCCGCTGTCGGCAGATCTAATTACAGTGAGAAATCACCGAGTTGGACGAATTCGCTCTTCAGCCGGCCGAGTAGCATATCGACCTTGCGGCGGACGGTCTCGACCGTGTAGGGCTTGACCAAAGCGCCATGCGCACCGCCGCCCTTGGCAAGTGCCTGTTTCGCGAGCGGATCGTCGTTGGTCTCGGCCGCGACGACGATCTTGGCGTCGGGGAAATGCGCCGCGATCTCTTTGAGGATGTCCAGGCCTTTTTCCTGGAGCACGCTGGTGCCGACGATCAGCAGATGCGGGATCGCCTTCTCCGCCTTGCCATAAACCGTCTTCTCAGCGCCGGCATAGGCCTCCTCGGCGGTGGCGAATTCATGCGTCTCATTGTCGTCTTCGAGCATGAACTTCAGCACCGTGCCGGTGATCCCGTCATTGTCGATGATGAAAACGCGCTTGGTTTCAACTCTGCGGTCATTGTCGACGCCAATCTGCATAGTGACCTCACCCCGGATAACTGGCGCCAGGAAGAGCGGCGCCGAAATGCGCTTCCTTTCGCGCAGGCTCCCGCCATCCAGCGGCGTCGCACGCGCTCATGGAAGCAATAATCATTTATGCGTAAAGCAAATTTCGTTCCTTGGGGCCGATCCCGATCACGTGGCATCGCTCGCGATCCGCAGGAGCGGGACAAATCCGCACTAATTCAAGGATCTGGAGCACGTCCTTTAGCGGAAAAGCCTGTCAGCTTTTCCGGGACATGCTTGAGCCCTGCGGCCGGCCGGCAGGCGGCGGTCGCACCAGCCAGGCACGGTCGCAGATCGGCGGCCCAGCCGGCGCAGGCCGCCAGAGTGGTCAGAGGCTTGCGAGGCTGTTTCGTTCGTGACAGCAGGCTTTCGGCCTGTTGGCCGGGATGTCGGGTTTGAAACAAGCTCTCCCGGCCGGCGAGCCGTGGCGAAAAACCAATGATTTCAGGGCAGTTAGAAAAGTCGAAAAGGTGGCACGGCGATTGCGTGTGACTGGGCCGGGGATACGTCGCCTCTTGGCTAGTGACGTGTCGTGTCCCACGCCGCCTTGGCGTCTCGAGATCCGAAATGATGGCTGAGCGTCCGGGGTTCCTAATTAGGTTTTAAGGCAAAACGGCACTAAGGAGATCTGAAATATGCGCCAGATTGCGTTCTACGGTAAGGGAGGTATTGGCAAGTCCACGACCTCGCAAAATACCCTCGCCTGCCTCGCTCAGGACGGTCACAAGATCCTCATCGTCGGCTGCGACCCCAAGGCTAACTCGACCCGCCTCATCCTGCACAGCAAGGCCCAGGACACCATCCTCAGCCTTGCCGCTGCCGCTGGCTCGGTCGAAGACCTTGAAATCGAAGACGTCATGAAGGTCGGCTACCTCGACATTCGTTGCGTCGAGTTCGGGCGGCCCGGAGCCGGGCGTCGGCTGCGCCGGTCGTGGTGTCATCACCTCGATCAACTTCCTCGAGGAGAACGGCGCTTACGAAGACGTTGACTACGTCTCCTATGACGTGCTCGGCGACGTGGTCTGCGGCGGTTTCGCCATGCCGATCCGTGAGAACAAGGCTCAGGAAATCTACATCGTTATGTCCGGCGAGATGATGGCCATGTATGCGGCCAACAACATCTCCAAGGGCATTCTGAAGTATGCCAACTCGGGCGGCGTCCGCCTCGGCGCGCTCGTCTGCAACGAGCGTCAGACCGACAAGGAGCTCGAGCTGGCTGAAGAACTCGCCAAGAAGCTTGGCACGTTCCTCATCCACTTCGTGCCGCGCGACAACATCGTCCAGCACGCCGAACTGCGCCGCATGACGGTCGTGGAATATGCTCCCGAGTCCAAGCAGGCCGACGAATATCGCACGCTTTCGCGCAAGATCCATGCGAACAAGGGCAACGGCATCATCCCGACCCCGATCACCATGGACGAGCTCGAGGACATGCTGATGCAGTTCGGCATCATGAAGCAGGTCGACGAGAGCCAGGTCGGTCTCACCGCCGCGCAGATCTCTGCTTGATTTCTCTCGCCGGCTCCTCCTTCGGGAAGAGCCGGCGACCGGCTTGCATTTTGACGTCAGGAGATTGGCATGAGCCTCTCAGCACCCGAAACAATTGAAGAGATCAAACAAAGGAATAAGGAACTCATTGCTGAGGTCCTGGAACATTATCCTGAGAAGAGCCGGAAGAACCGCGCCAAGCACCTCAACCAGTTCCAAGAGGGCGGCAAGGATTGCTCGGTCAAGTCCAACATCAAGTCCGTTCCGGGCGTGATGACGATCCGTGGCTGCGCCTACGCCGGTTCGAAGGGCGTGGTCTGGGGCCCGATCAAGGATATGATCCACATCAGCCATGGTCCCGTCGGCTGCGGCCAGTATTCCTGGGCTGCCCGCCGCAACTATTACATCGGCACCACGGGTGTCGACACCTTCGTGACCATGCAGTTCACCTCGGACTTCCAAGAGAAGGACATTGTCTTCGGCGGCGATAAGAAGCTGGCCAAGATCATGGACGAGATCATGGAAATCTTCCCGCTGAACCATGGTGTCACGGTTCAGTCGGAATGCCCGATCGGCCTCATCGGCGACGACATTGAAGCGGTCTCCAAGCAGAAGTCCAAGGAATATGGTGGCAAGACCATCGTTCCGGTCCGCTGCGAAGGCTTCCGTGGCGTGTCGCAGTCGCTCGGCCACCACATTGCGAACAACTCGATTCGCGACTGGGTGTTCGACAAGATGGAAGGCAAGCCCTGCCCGATCGAGCTCACCAACTATGACGTTGCCATCATCGGCGACTACAACATCGGTGGTGACGCTTGGTCTTCCCGTATCCTGCTTGAGGAAATGGGCCTGCGCGTGATTGCGCAGTGGTCGGGTGACGGCACGATCGCTGAGCTCGAGGCGACCCCGAAGGCGAAGCTGAACGTCCTCCACTGCTACCGGTCGATGAACTATATCTCCCGCCACATGGAAGAAAAGTATGGTGTTCCGTGGGTGGAATATAACTTCTTCGGCCCGTCGAAGATCGCCGAGTTGCTGCGCACGATCGCCAGCCATTTCGACGACAAGATCAAGGAAGGCGCCGAGCGCGTCATCGAGAAGTATCGCGCGCTTTCTGATGCCGTCATCGAGAAGTATCGTCCGCGCCTGCACGGCCGCAAGGTCATGCTGTTCGTCGGCGGTCTGCGTCCGCGCCACGTCATCGGCGCTTACGAAGATCTCGGCATGGAAGTCGTCGGCACCGGCTATGAATTCGGCCACAACGACGACTATCAGCGCACGACTCACTATGTGAAGGACGGCACGCTGATCTATGACGACGTGACCGGCTTCGAGTTCGAGAAGTTCGTCGAGAAGATCCAGCCGGATCTGGTTGGCTCGGGCATCAAGGAAAAATACGTCTTCCAGAAGATGGGCGTGCCCTTCCGTCAGATGCACTCGTGGGATTATTCGGGCCCGTATCATGGCTATGATGGCTTCGCCATCTTCGCCCGCGACATGGATATGGCCATCAACGCGCCGGTGTGGGGCCTCACCAAGGCTCCGTTCTGACACTCTCGCTTCGGCCCTTCCCTTCCGAGGGGAGGGCCTCCCGTCGAGGTGCCAACGAGACAGATACGTAAAGGACAGTCACATGCCTCAGAACGCTGATAACGTTCTCGACCACTTCGATCTATTCCGGCAGCCGGAATATCGTGAGATGCTCGCGAACAAAAAGAAGAATTTCGAAAGCCCGGTTGCCCAAGCAGAATTGCAGCGCGTCGTCGAGTGGACGAAGACCTGGGATTATCGCGAAAAGAATTTCGCCCGTGAGGCGCTGACCGTCAATCCGGCGAAGGCTTGCCAGCCTTTGGGTGCGGTTTTCGCGGCCGTGGGCTTTGAAGGCACGATCCCCTTCGTGCATGGTTCGCAGGGCTGCGTCGCCTATTATCGCTCGCACTTCTCGCGCCATTTCAAAGAGCCGTCCTCCTGCGTCTCGTCATCGATGACCGAGGACGCGGCGGTGTTCGGCGGCCTCAACAATATGATCGACGGCCTCGCCAACACTTATAACCTCTACAAGCCGAAGATGATTTCCGTCTCGACCACCTGCATGGCGGAAGTGATCGGCGACGACCTCAACGCCTTTATCAAAAATGCCAAGGAAAAGGGGTCGGTTCCGAAAGAGTTCGATGTTCCCTTCGCGCATACGCCGGCCTTCGTGGGCAGCCACATCACCGGCTATGACAATGTCATGAAGGGCATTTTCGAGCATTTCTGGGGCGGTAAGGCCGGCACGGCTCCCAAGCTCGATCGGGTCGAGAATGACCAGATCAACTTCATCACCGGCTTCGATCCTTACACGGTCGGCAATGTCCGTGAATTGAAGCGCATGTTCGATCTGATCGGCTTCAACTACAAGATCGTTTGCGACAACAGCGATGTGTGGGATACGCCGACCGACGGCACGTTCCGCATGTTCGACGGCGGCACGACGATCGAAGAGACCGAACAGGCCATCCACGCCAAGGCGACGGTTTCGATGCAGGAATATTGCACCGAAAAGACGCTGAAATATATCCATGAAGAATGGAAGCACGAGACGGTGGCCCTCAACCATCCGATCGGCGTCAAGGGCACCGATGAATTCCTGCTGAAGATTTCGGAACTCACTGGCAAGCCGATTCCGGAGCAGCTGAAACTCGAGCGCGGTCGTCTCGTCGATGCGATCTGCAATTCGAACACGCATATCCATGGCAAGAAATTCGCGATCTATGCGGATCCGGATATGTGCCTTGGGCTTACCGCCTTCCTGCTCGAATGCGGTGCCGAGCCGACCCATGTTCTGGCCACCAATGGCGGTCCGAAATGGGCTGAGAAGGTCGAAAAGCTGCTCGCGTCGAGCCCGTTCGGGCAGAACTGCCATGCCTATCCGGGCCGCGATCTGTGGCACATGCGTTCGCTGCTCTTCACCGAGCCGGTGGATTTCCTCATCGGCAACACCTACGGCAAATATCTTGAGCGCGATACCGGCACCCCGCTGATCCGTATCGGCTTCCCGATCTTCGATCGTCACCATCACCACCGTTATCCGGTGTGGGGCTATCAGGGCGGTCTCAATGTTCTCGTCTGGATCCTCGACCGCATCTTCGAGGAAATCGACAAGAACACGATCGTTCCGGCCTATTCGGACTTCAGCTACGACATTATTCGCTGATCTGGCGATGAATGCATAATGAGAACGGCGGACATCGGACTTTTCTCGAGTTCTATGTTCGCCGTTTTCTTCAATGAATGAGGGCGGCGGCACGCGGCCTGCTTAGATAGCGATGCGTTGGCGACGGTTCCCCGTCCGCGCGAGTGGACCGCCGAACAGCGAATATGGCCGAGCGCATCTCGAGGCGTTGCGGCGAGGAGGTTCGGATGAGCTCTGTTTCAGCGACTGTTCAAGACGTTTTTAACGAACCGGCGTGCCCGAAAAACGCCGCGAAATCGGAAAAGGAACGTAAGAAGGGCTGCACGAAACAGTTGCAACCTGGCGGCGCAGCAGGCGGCTGTGCCTTCGACGGCGCCAAAATTGCGCTGCAGCCGATCACTGATGTTGCGCATCTGGTGCATGGTCCGATCGCCTGCGAAGGCAATAGCTGGGACAATCGCGGCGCTTATTCTTCCGGTTCGACGCTCTACCGCACCGGTTTCACCACCGACATCAATGAAACCGATGTCGTGTTCGGCGGCGAGAAGCGGCTCTATAAGAGCATCAAGGAAATCTTCGACAAGTACAATCCGCCGGCCGTCTTCGTTTATCAGACCTGCGTTCCGGCGATGATCGGCGACGACATCGATGCGGTCTGCAAGGCGGCGTCGAAGAAATTCGGCAAGCCGGTCGTGCCGGTGAATTCGCCCGGCTTCGTGGGCCCCAAGAATCTCGGCAACAAGCTCGCCGGCGAAGCGCTTCTCGCGCATGTCATCGGGACTGAGGAGCCGGACTATTCGACGCCTTATGACGTCAATATCATCGGCGAATATAATCTCGCCGGCGAGATGTGGCAGGTCGAGCCGCTCCTGAAGGAGATCGGCTTCCGCATTCTCTCGTGCATTTCCGGCGATGCGAAATATCACGAAGTGGCGCGCGCGCATCGCGCCCGGGCGACCATGATGGTCTGCTCGAAGGCGATGATCAACATCACGCGCAAGCTCGAGGATCTCTACGGCATTCCCTATTTCGAAGGCTCCTTCTACGGCATCGGCGATATGAGCGATTCGATCCGCCAGCTGGCGCAGCTCGTGATCGATCGGGGCGCGCCGGCGGAGTTCATGGACCGCGCCGAAGCGGTGATCGCGCGTGAAGAAAAGCGCGCCTGGGAAGAGATCATGAGCTACCTGCCGCGCCTCAAGGGCAAGAAGGTTCTGCTCATCACCGGCGGCGTGAAGTCCTGGTCGGTCGTCGCGGCGCTGCAGGAAGTCGGCATGGAGATCGTCGGCACCAGCGTCAAGAAGTCGACGAAGGAAGACAAGGAACGCATCAAGGAATTGATGGGCGAAGACGCGCATGCCTTCGACGACATGTCGCCGCGCGAAATGTACAAGATGCTGAAAGAAGCACGCGCCGACATCATGCTTTCCGGCGGCCGTTCGCAATTCATCGCGCTGAAGGCCAATATGCCCTGGCTCGACATCAACCAGGAGCGGCATCACGCCTATGCCGGCTATCAGGGCATGGTCGATCTGGTGCGCGAGATCGACAAGGCTCTCTATAATCCGATTTGGGAACAGGTCCGCACGCCGGCGCCTTGGGCCAATCCGGCCGACAGCTGGCAGGCGAAGGCCGATGCCGAAGCGGCCCGTGAGGCGGCCGAGCTTGCCGCCGATCCGGCCAAGGCCGAAGCCAAGCGCCGTTCCAAGAAGATCTGCAAATGCAAGACGGTCGATCTCGGCACGATCGAAGATGCGATCCTGGCGGGTGCGCTGACGACGCAGGCGCAAGTGACGGAAGTCACCAGCGCCGGCAGCGGCTGCACTGGTTGCCGCGGCACGATCGACGGCATTTTGGAAGAAATGGCGGCCAGAGGCGGCGAGGTGATCGAACTCGATCCGGTCCAGGCCGAAGAGAAGCGCCGCGCCAAGCGGATCTGCAATTGCAAGGAGGTCTCGCTCGGCACCATTGAAGACACCATTCGTGCCAAGGGTCTGACGAGCGTCGCCGAAGTGACGGCGGAGACCGAGGCCGGCGGCGGCTGCGAAAGCTGCTGCGAGACCATCGACGAGATTCTCGCCGATGTTCGGGCTAAGGACGAGGTAATGGTTCCCGCCATGGCAGCGGAGTGAGGGCAGGATGGCTATTGTCAGCGTCACCAAGAAGGCCTGCACCGTCAATCCTCTGAAAATGAGCCAGCCGGTCGGCGGCGCGCTCGCCTTCATGGGGATCAAGGACTCGATGCCGCTGTTCCATGGCTCGCAAGGCTGCACCTCCTTCGGGCTCGTGCTCTTCGTCCGCCATTTCAAAGAAGCGATTCCGCTGCAGACGACGGCGATGAGTGAAGTCGCGACCGTGCTCGGCGGCTATGAGAATGTCGAGCAGGCGATCGTCAACATTTCGAACAAGCAGAAGGCGCGGCTGATCGGCATTTGCTCGACCGGCGTGACGGAGACGAAGGGCGACGACGTCGACGCCTATATCAAGCTCGTCCGCGCCCAGCATCCGGAGCTGGCCGATATTTCCCTCGTCTATGTCTCGACGCCGGACTTCAAGGATGCGCTCCAGGACGGCTGGGATAAGACGGTCGCGAAAGTCATCGAGACCCTCGTGAACAAGCCTCCGGAAGACGTGCAGCGCAATCCGAAGAAGATCGTGGTGTTGCCAGGCAGCCATCTGACGCCTGGCGATCTCGACGAATTGCGCGACATCGTCGAAGCCTTTGGCCTCGTGCCTTACTTCCTGCCGGACCTCGCGGCTTCGCTTGACGGGCATATTCCCGATGATTTCACCCCGACGACGCTCGGCGGCATCTCGCTCGAAGAGATCGCCGAATTGGGTGACGCCTCCTATGCCATCGCGATCGGCGAACATATGCGGCGGGCGGCGGAAGCCCTGCAAAAGAAGACGGGCGTTCCTTATCGCCTATTCGACCGCCTGATCGGGCTTTTGCCGAATGATGCCTTCATCGCCTATTTGTCTGAGATCAGCGGCAAGGAAGTCCCGATCAAATTCAAGCGGCAGAGAAGCCAGCTCGTCGACGCGATGCTCGACGGGCACTTCCATATCGGCGGCAAGAAAATCGCCATTGGCCTTGAACCGGATTTTCTGTTCGACTTGTCGAGTTTCCTCGTCGACATGGGCTGTCATATCCAGGCAGCGGTGTCGACGAATAATCTGCCGATCCTTGAAAAAGTGCGATGCGAATCGGTTCTCGTCGGCGACCTCGAAGATTTGGAGACCATGGCGCCTGGAAGTGATCTGCTCATCACTCATGCACATGGGCGGCAGGCCTCGGAGCGGCTCCATATTCCGCTCTTCCGGATCGGTTTGCCGATCTTCGACCGGTTGGGTGCGGCGCATATCACGTCTGTCGGTTACCGCGGGGCGCGAGATCTGATTTTTGACATCGCCAATATGTTCATTGCCAATGCGCATGTGGCGAAGCCGGACACTTGGTATCCGCATGTGGCGGCGCCGGGCGAGCCGGAACACGCGACGGCTACGACAAGCCACTGAACACTCAAGGCCAGACCAACAGCACATAAGAAGGAGGCCGTATGAAAGTCGCTTTCGCCACCCAGGACCTACAAAGGGTCGACGCGCATTTCGGCTGGGCGAAGAATATCGCGATCTATGATGTCTCGCCGGCAGGCAATCAATTCCTCGAAACGATCGAATTCAATGGCGATCTGCAAGAGGATGGGAATGAAGACAAGCTCGAACCGAAGATCAATGCGATCAAGGATTGCGCCATTCTCTATGTCGCGGCCATCGGTGGCTCGGGCGCGGCGCGTGTCGTCGCCAACAACATCTTCCCCATGAAGGTGAAGGAGCCGGAATTGATCGCCGAACTTCTGGACAAGCTGCAAGATGTTTTGAAGGCGCCGGCCCCGCCGCCGTGGTTGCGTAAGGCCATGGCCAAAGGCCAAGAAAAAGAAATCGAATTCGATGACGAATGAGGTGTGAGATGGCTGAGGTCGCAGAAATTGGGACAAAACCGGCGGCAGTAGATTCGGTTTTCGTCAAGGAACTCATCAAGCAATGGCGCGCGCAAGACATGCATGGCGCTTGGGACGGTAAGACGGATCTCGATCTTCTTGAGCCCTATATCGTCGATAAGCAGAAGCGGAAGGAGATTCCGCTCGTCGGCGATCCGGACCCGGAGACAATCTGGCGGCTTGAGCTGTTCTACAATGCGGTCGGCCTTTCGATCGAGCGCTCGACCGGCTGCATGGTGACGCCGATGATGAAGATGTCGCATGAAGGCTTTGGCCGGTTGGTGCTGATGGCCGGGCGGCTGATCGTCGTCAACAAAATGCTGCGCGATGTGCATCGGTATGGCTATGACAACCTGGGGAAGCTCGCCGAAGAAGGCGAAAAGGCGGTCGCTGCCGGCGTCGATATGATCAACAAGTTCCCGGACGTCGCGCGCTATTGAGGGAGAAGATCGACGCATGAGCGACGTGGAAGAATTGAAAGCGGAAATCAAAAAGCTTTCCGCCAAGGCGATGCAAGCCAAAATGGATCTGCACGATCTATCCGAAGAACTGCCGATCAATTGGCAGCAGATTTTGACTGTTGCGCAAAGAGCGCATGAGGCTTTCGAAACTCTCGAAAGCAAAAGAGCTCAACTGAATTCTCTGTCGGCCGCTTAGGTGGCCGGCGTCCGAAAGGAACCGAAGCAATGGAAAAGAACACGCGCGATGGCCGCATGTGGGTGCCGGAGTTTTTGACGGCGATCGATCCCGACACCTGCATCGGCTGCGGCCGCTGCTACAAGGTCTGTGGCCGGGATGTGATGACGCTCAAGGGTGTCAATGGAGATGGTGAAATCGTCCCGTTGGAAGATGAGGACGATGATGATTTCGATCGTAAGGTCATGGCGATGAACGACATCGGCGCCTGTATCGGCTGCGGTGCCTGTGCGCGCGTGTGCCCGAAGGATTGCCAAACTCATACCCCAGCCAACGAACTCGAGTCGCTTGAGGCGTAAGCCATGGCCAGCGCGACGGCGCATTCCGTCGTCGGGGCCAAGCCGGCATCACCGCCTAGGGATGATGCCGCGGCCCTCGATGACGCCTTTGATCGTGATCTGTTGTCGCATCTCGTACGACATGCGGAGCGCGAAGCGAAGACCGCCGGGCAGCCGATCGAAAAGTTGCTCGGGGTGACGCAAGCGCAACTCGAGGTCATTGCGGCCTTTGCCGGCATTGAAGATCCTGATTTGATAGCGGGCGGAGGATCGCCTTCGCCCGATGACGAAGAACTGATGCTGCGCGAGCTCTTGATGCGGCATCGGTCGCAGCCGGGCGATATCGGCGAATGGCTTGCCTGCATCATCGCGCGGCGGTCCATGGAGCCCAATCATTTGTGGGAAGACCTCGGGCTGCCGGAGCGGCCCGATCTCACCCGTCTCTTTTTGCGTCACTTTCAGTCATTGGCCGCCAATAATACGCGCAATATGCGCTGGAAGCGGTTTCTCTACCGTGCGATTTGCGAATCGGAAGGCTTCATAATGTGCCCGTCGCCGACCTGCGACGCCTGTTCCGAATTCCATATTTGCTACAGCGATGATTCAGGCCCGTCGGCGCTGGCGCGTAACGGACGGACCAATAAGGCGCTCGCTGCCGAATGAGGCAGGCTCTTAATTCTTGGCTTATCTGCCGCCTTTATAATCAGCCTGCGTGGCTGGGACGGCTCGGGGACATAATCAATCGCAAAATGACGGCGGTCCTAAAGCGTGCAGCGCTGTGAAGTGTTTCGCCCACGCTTTCATTCGCGGAACTTTATTTGGCAAGGCCGGGCGCCCGTGTGTCGGGCTTTCGTCAGTTTTTGGACCCTGGCATGACCGCCGGCGGCAGCACTACGACAGGCCGCGCCTAGGGCTGGCTTGCTGCCCCTTCGGGACCCCGACATGCTTGTCCGGCTTGTCGGGATCATGACATGGAAAAATACGAAAATATAGGAATATCAAAGGTGTCTGCCCTATGGCACAGCGATTGCTATACCAGAGCACGTAGACTTCCGACGGAGGACTTCCATGATTTCGCTCACCGACACTGCCCTCACCGCGGTGAAAAATGCGATCAGCCGCTCCGGCAAAGACGGGGCGGGGTTTCGCGTCAAAGCGGATGCCGGCGGCTGCGCGGGCTACAAATATCAAATTGGTCTCGACACGAATGTTCATGACGACGATGCGGTTGTCGATGCGGGCGACGATGTGCGTGTGCTTGTTGACGCCGCGTCGCAGATTTTGCTCACCGGCATGATCATCGATTTCGTCGAAAGTCTCGAAGGCGCTGGTTTCGTCTTCGAAAACCCTAATGCGCAGAGCACCTGCTCGTGCGGCAAGTCTTTCGGCTGAGGAGCGGGCAATGCTGAATTCTGCCGGGAACGGCCCAGCCAAGATTGCGGAAGAGGAGATCGCGGCGGCGGCAAGCGCCGCGCCGCAGGCCGATCCGGCCGCCGCCGAAAAACGCAAGGTGATCGAGGCGGCACTCGACGCGATTCGTCCCAATTTGAAACGCGACGGCGGCGATTGCGAACTCATCGATGTGCAGGGCGACAAGGTCTATGTGAAAATGACCGGCGCCTGTGTTGGTTGCCAATTGTCGTCGCTGACGTTGAATGGCGTCCAGGCAAAATTGGTCGAGGCTACGGGCCGCATGATCCGAGTGATCCCGATTGGCCATGGGGGTCTGCCGCAGCTTTGAAAACGACGCCTTTCGAGTGAAACAGGCGGGCCGCGTCGGTCCGTCATCGCTCGAAGACTTGGCTCGCCGGCTCGGCGATCCCTGCCGCAGTGACCTGCGGTTTGAAAAGAGCGGGTTTGCGACTGCACCAAATGACGAAAAGCAGTTCGACCAAAAAGGGCGCGCTATGACGAGTTGCCACCAGAATTCGGCGTGGACGGGGCGTAAGCCGCTCGTGCTCAATGACACGACTTTGCGCGATGGTGAACAGGCGCCGGGTGTCGCCTTCAGCATCGATGAAAAGGTCTTGATCGCGCGCGCTCTGGCGGGCGCGGGCGTGGCTGAAATCGAAGTCGGCACGCCGGCCATGGGCAGCGAGGAAATTGCCGCAATTGCCGCCATTGTTGCTGAACGTCTGCCGCTCAGGGCCATGGCGTGGTGTCGCATGGTTCGCTCGGATATTGATGCGGCGGTTTCGTCCGGCGTGCCTATGGCGAATATTTCGGTGCCGGTGTCGGACATCCAGCTTGCCGCGAAGTTCGGGGCTGGGCGTAAGCATGCGTTGGCCCTGATCGATAGGATAGTGCCCTATGCGCGCGACAAGGGGCTCGAAGTGGCTGTCGGCGGCGAAGATGCGTCGCGCGCCGACCTCGACTTCCTTCTGCAGGTGATCGAACGTGCCGAAAAGGCGGGCGCATGCCGCTTTCGCTTTGCCGATACGCTCGGCGTGCTCGATCCTTTCGCGACCTATGCGAAGATCGAAAGGCTGCGTGCGGCTACCGATCTCCAAATTGAAATTCACGCGCATGATGATCTCGGGCTCGCGACGGCCAATACGCTTGCGGCCATGAAAGCCGGGGCCGATCATGCGAGCGTCACTGTCGTGGGGCTCGGCGAGCGGGCGGGGAATGCGCCGCTCGAAGAGGTTGCCGTTGCGCTGGCGACGCTCTATGGCGTCGAGACGGGCATCGACCTGCGGACCTTGTCCGGCGTCGCGCAGCTCGTGACTGCGGCGGCGGGACGTGCCATTCCCGAGGCGAAGGCAATCGTCGGCGACGTCGTCTTCACCCATGAATCGGGCATCCATGTCGATGGCCTCTTGAAGGATCGGCGCTGTTATGAGGCGTTCGATCCCGCGCTTTTGGGGCGTCACCACCGCCTGGTGCTGGGCAAGCATTCAGGCCTCGGCGCCGTCGTCAATGCGCTGAAGGAATTGGGGCTCGAGGTCTCGACGGAACGCGCGAAGCGTATTCTGAAGCAGGTTAAATCCCATGCGGAGCTGACGAAAGCACCGGTTCCGACGCCCATGCTGCGGCTCTTCTTCGAAGAGTCGCGCGATGAAACGCAGCTGTCGCGGCTTTCGCTTGCGCTTGACGCGCCAGCCTTGTCGCATTGAGGGAGCTGAGGATGAGCGAGGCAGCCGCTGCCGATATTGGAGCTGAGGAGGGCGGCAGGCGGGCGCCGACCTTCTGGCGGCTGATCGCTGAAGATCTGAGCTGCGTGCGGGCGCGCGATCCGGCGGCGCGCAGCACCTTGGAAACTCTGCTCACCTATCCCGGCGTGCATGCGATCATATGGCATCGCATCGCCCATATCTTATGGTTGCGCGGATTGCGCTTTGCCGGGCGTTTCATCTCTTGGTTCGGCCGCCTTGTGTCGAACGTCGATATCCACCCCGGCGCGACCATAGGTCGCCGTTTTTTCATCGACCACGGGGCGAGTGTTGTGATAGGCGAAACGGCGGTGGTTGGAGATGACGTCACCCTTTATCATGGCGTCACTCTCGGCGGCGTGTCGTGGAAGCCGGGCAAACGCCATCCGACGCTCGAAGATGGCGTGCTCGTCGGATGCGGCGCTAAAATTCTTGGGCCGATCACCGTGGCGCGGGGCGCGCGCATCGGCGCGAATTCCGTCGTCATCGACGATGTGCCACCTGGCGTGACGGTCGTCGGCATTCCGGGCCGCATCGTGCGCGATACAGGTGAGCGGCGGCGGCTGGCAGGTGGACGCATCGATCTCGAACATCATTTGATGCCGGATCCTGTCGGCGATGCGATCGGCTCGCTTTTGGACCGCATCGAATTTCTAGAGGCGCGCTTGACGCATTTGCAAGGAGAGGTCACCGGTCGTGTCCGTAGCGGGCGGGCGGCTGCAATTGAAGAGAGATCGGTAAAATGAGCGAGATTCTGAAAACCCTGAACACGCTGCCCTCGGCGGAGGAATTTTTCAAGGTTCTTGATGTTCCTTATGAGATCACCAAAGTGAATGTCGTGCGCCTGCATATCATGAAGCGCATGGGCCAATATCTCGCGAGCGAGGATTTCGAAGGCGTGTCCGAGGAAGAGGTCAAGGAGCGTTGCCAGGCGACGTTGGCGCGCGCCTACGAAGATTTCCAGAAATCGGATCCGTTGCAGGAACGAGTCTTCAAAGTGTTGAAGGAAGCGGCGCAGCCGAAGACGCAGGCGCCGCCGGCGATGGTCCCCTTCAATGATCTTTTGAAGTGATCGGGCGATACGCAAGGCCCGGCGCGGACGCTGCTCAAGAAATGAGCAGGCGATTCCGTTGCATCGATGGATAGGGTTCGATTGTATCCGGTCGATCTGGTCCAAAAGTTGCGTGGTCGACCCCTAAATAAGAACAGGACAGGATCAATGCATATAGTCGTATGCATCAAACAGGTTCCCGATTCTGCGCAGATCCGTGTGCATCCGGTCACCAACACGATCATGCGCCAGGGCGTTCCGACGATCATCAACCCTTATGATCTGTTCGCCCTCGAAGAGGCCCTGCGGCTGCGCGACAAGCATGGCGGTGAAATCACTTGTGTCACCATGGGGCCGCCCATGGCCGATAACGCATTGCGCAAATGCCTGACCTACGGCGCTGATCGCGCGGTCTTGCTGACCGATCGTTTCTTCGCCGGCTCGGACACGCTCGCAACCTCTTATGCGCTGTCGCTGCTGATCAAGAAAGTCGCAGCGGAGTGGGGCGAGCCGGACATTGTCTTTTGCGGCAAGCAGACGATCGACGGCGATACGGCGCAGGTTGGTCCCGGCATCGCCAAGAGACTGAAGCTGTTGCAGCTGACCTATGTCGCGAAGATCGAAGAGTTCGATCTCGAGAAGCGAGAGATCACGATCCATCGGCGCGCCGAAGGCGGCATTCAAGTGCTGAAAACGAAACTGCCCTGCCTTGTGACCATGCTCGAAGGGACCAATGAAATTCGCCGCGGCACGATGGAAGATGCGCTGCGGGCGGCGCGCTCCGAGATCATCACCTGGAACGCGGCGTCGGCGGGCATCACCGATCTCGCGCTGTGCGGCTTGAAGGGGTCGCCGACGATCGTCAAAAAGGTTTATGCGCCTTCGCCGCGGGCCGAAAAAGCCCATCAGATCGAAGTTGAAAACAAGTCCATGGACCAGATTTGCGAAGCCCTGATCGGCGAGGTCGCTAAAAGACAGCCGGGGCTCGAAAAGGATCTGGCGAAGATGGCGCGCGATTACTGAAAAGACAAGGACGTCCGCTATGAACGATAAGGCTCCAGCGCCCGCGGCTCCGGCTGCCGGCGGTAGTCGTGCCTCAGCCAAGAAAGAGCTGCCGGAGCATCTCAAAAGCTATAAGCATGTTTGGGTCTTGGTCGAGCTCGAACGCGGCGTCGTGCATCCCGTGTCCTGGGAGCTGATGGGCGAGGGCCGCAAGCTCGCAGACAAGCTCAAAGTCGATCTCTGCGCCGCTGTTCTTGGGCCGCCAGGCGGCACGGAAAAGGCTGTTGCGGACTGTTTCGGCTATGGCGCCGACGTCTGCTATGTGGTCGAGCATCCAGCGCTCGCCGAATATCGCAACGAGCCTTTCACGAATGTCGCCACGGAACTGGTCAATAAATTTCAGCCGGAAATCCTGCTTCTCGGCGCGACTAATCTCGGCCGCGATCTGGCCGGCTCCGTCGCGACCACGTTGTTGACCGGTTTGACGGCCGATTGCACCGAGCTCGACGTCGATGCCGACGGATCGCTCGCGGCGACACGGCCGACCTTCGGCGGCTCCTTGCTCTGCACGATCTATACGCTCAACTATCGGCCGCAAATGGCGACCATGCGCCCGCGCGTGGCCTCCGTGCCCGTCTATGTGCCGGGGCGGACGGGCAAAATCATCCGGCACGAGGTCTCGCTGCCGGAAGAAGACATCATCACCAAGATCCTCGCCTTTTTGCCGGATGCGACGAGCAACAAATCCAATCTCGCCTATGCGGATGTGGTCGTGGCCGGCGGCCTCGGCATGCAGAATGCCGACAATTATCAATTGGTGCGCGATCTCGCCGGCATTCTCGGCGCGGAATGGGGCGGCTCGCGGCCGCTCGTCCAGAAAGGCTGGATCACATCCGATCGGCAGATCGGCCAGACCGGCAAGACGATCCGCCCGCGGCTTTATATTGCGGCCGGCATTTCGGGCGCGATCCAGCATCGGGTCGGCGTCGAAGGCGCCGATCTCATCGTTGCCATCAATACCGATAAGAATGCACCGATCTTCGATTTTGCTCATGTCGAAATCGTCGCTGATGCGACGAAGGTTCTGCCGGCGCTGACCGCGACGTTTCGCAAGCGTCTCGGTGCAGCGGCGACCCTTTCTGCAGCCGAGTGAAGGAGGCTCCCATGGCAGACGAAAAATTCGATGTCATCGTCATCGGCGCCGGTCCTTCCGGAAATGCTTGCGCCTATACGCTGGCGAAACGCGGCCTCTCGGTATTGCAGCTCGAGCGTGGCGAATATCCCGGCTCGAAGAACGTGCAAGGCGCGATTCTCTATGCCAATGCCTTGGAGAAATTGATCCCGGATTTCCGCGAGGATGCGCCGCTCGAGCGGCATATTATCGAGCAGCGGATTTGGATGATGGACGACCGCTCCTATTGCGGCGCGCATTATCGTTCCGACGATTTCAACGAAGAGAAGCCCAACCGCTATACGATCATCCGGGCGCAATTCGACAAATGGTTCTCGCGCCGCGTGGTGGCCGCGGGCGCGCTCGTCATTTGCGAAACCACGGTCACCGAGCTCGTGCGCGACGGCAATGGCAAAGTCATCGGCGTCAATACCGACCGGAGCGGCCAGACGATCTATGCCGATCTCGTGGTCCTTGCCGAAGGCGTCAGCGGACTGGTCGGCACGCGGGCAGGTCTGCGGTCGACGCCGAAGCCGGATACGGTCGCGCTCGCGGTGAAGGAAATGCACTTCCTGCCGCGCGAGACGATCGAGGCGCGCTTCAATCTGCAAGGCGACGAAGGTGTCGTGATCGAGACAGCCGGGACGATCACCAAGGGGATGACCGGGACTGGCTTCATCTATACCAATAAGGAATCGATCTCGATCGGCATCGGCTGTCTGATTTCAGATTTCACCGAAAAGCGCGAGACCCCCTATGGGCTTCTCGAAGCGTTCAAACAGCATCCTTCAGTCAAGCCGCTGCTGGCGGGCTCGGAAGTGAAGGAATATGCGGCACATATGATCCCGGAGGGCGGCTATAAGGCGATCCCGCAGCTGTTCGGCGACGGCTGGCTGATTGTCGGGGATGCCGGACAATTCGTGAATGCCGTGCATCGGGAAGGCTCGAACCTCGCGATGACGACCGGCCGGGTCGCCGCGGAGACCATTGCCGATCTCAAGGCAAACGGCTGGGCGATGACGGCGTCCAACCTCTCCACCTATAAGGCGCGGCTCGACGATTCCTTCGTGATGAAGGATCTGAAGAAATATAAGAATCTGCCGAACGTGCTGCACAATAAGCATCTGTTCACGACCTATCCGCAGCTGCTTTCGAAAGCGGCACAGACCTGGTTCCGTGTCGATGACGTCGATAAGAAGTCGAAGGAAAACGAGATCGTCAAATCTTTCTTCAGGACCAGGAAGGTGAGGGGCCTGCTTGGCGACGTTTTCGGCATGGCGCGTGCATGGCGTTGAAGAGCTAAAGGGTGCTGAGGCGGCATGGCCGCCTCTCCAGAGCCGATTTTCCGGGCGCGAACGGCGATTTAGGCCGCGGACCTTAAAAAATCGCCTCTCCATCAAGAAATTGAAGCCCCGTCTGCCGGAAAAGCGACATGGCTTTTCCCGGCTATGCTCTAGATGTTAGGAGCTGACACATGAGTTCCGACCCAAATGTCCGTGTCGAGGACAAGCTCTTCCAGAACCGCTATCTGGTCGATGCCGGGCGTCCTCATATCACGGTGACGCCGCATAAGGTGCCCTCGCAGCGGCTCTTGGCGCTGACGCGCATTTGCCCGGCCGGCTGTTACGCGCAAGCGGATTCGGGCCAGGTGGAAATCACCACCGACGGCTGTGTCGAATGCGGCACCTGCCGCGTCGTCGCAGAGCCCTATGGCGAAATCACCTGGAACTATCCGCGCGGCGGATTCGGCGTGCTCTTTAAATTCGGCTGAATGCTGCATGCAGCATAGGTGAGCCTATCCGTGGGCTGCGGAGCAAGCTGTACGGGACGGGGCGTCCGCGTAATTGCAGCGCCCGGGCGGCGCGTTTTCCGCCGCATGGCTCCATCAATCGCATTTCGATCTCGATCGCCGAAGCCGCGCCCGCCGCAGCGCCCGCCCATAAAGAAGCGCGGCTTTCGCATTGAGCGCCTTCACTTCGCCGCCGAAGCCGAACCGGCGCTGCGGGTTGTGACGCTCCGTCTCCAACAAATGTTCCGCGATGGCGATCAAAGTCTCCGGCTTTGCCGCGGCGAGGCCGGGGTAGAGCACTTCGAGCGCCATTGGCCGTTTGGCGAAATCGTGGGCACGATGCTTGAGCTGATAGGCGGCGCTGCGGCGCGCCTGGACGCGCAACGCTTCAAGCGCTTGGTCTTCCGCCGTTGCAAAGGAATGGGGCATGGCGATCTCCGTAGCTGACGGAGCACCATATTCGGTAATATTACCAAATTCAAGGTAGCATTACCTGTCAAGCGCGCGCTGGACCTCTGTCGAATCTTTGCCATTGGCCGGCGCGGACCACGGCTTGGACAGCCGCGGCCCAGACGATCTCGACGCCGCGGATCGGTTCGGCATTATGGCTTTCGAGATCATAGGTGCCGGTGACGGCCCCGCGCCGAACGCGCTTCAAATAGCGGCGGCCGTCGCTGGTGCGCACGGCAGCTTCGCGGCCAATGACATTTTCGGCATCTTCGCTCTGCTTCCAGCAGATGATCACATCGCCCAAATCATAGCGCGGCCACATGCTTTCGCCCTCGACTTCGAAGGCGATCGTGTCCTCCGGAATCGGGAAGGGCACGGTGATCTCGAACAGGCCCTCTGGCGGAATTTGCTCATATTCCGGCAGAATTTCCGCGCCGGCGCCAACCTTGCCGACGACTTTTGCGAGCGTGCCGGTGCCCGGTTCGCCGACGCCCTCGAGGAGCCAGGCGGCGGATGTCTTCAGGACCGGGGCCAGCGCCACCAAAGTCTCGGTGGTGATACCGCGGCGATCGCCGCTTTTCACCGCCCGCTTCAGATTGCGGATCGCATCCGGCTTCTTTGCCGCAAGCGAGGCGGCATGGGCCGAAAGTCCGAGCGCCCTCAGGCGGCTTTCGATCCGGGCAAGGACGTCTTCGAGCTCCATGTCTGCAGACTGGCCAGATTATAAAAATATGCACTAGGTATTTTTACCGTTGACAGACAGGTATAAATACCTGATCATGCTCCCATCGATAGGGGAGCATCATGTCGAAACAGAAAACGGTCTGGACCTCAGAGCGCATTGCGAGGCTCGGCTTTCTTGTCGGGCAAGGCTTTGCCGCCAGGCGTATTGCGGAAGATCCGCTGATCGCCTCGACGCCCAATAATGTCCATCGCCAGGCGCAGCGCTTCGGCCTCGCCTTTCGCGAGGCGATGGCGACGGCGCTGCGCCTGCCACCCGATGCAGCGGCCCGTTATGACGCGGCGGCCGAGAAGCGCGGCCTGACGCGCGAGGCTTTAATCAAGCTTCTGGTGATGACCGCGGCCGGCGAGCCCAACCTCCTCGACAATATCCTCGATGATGAGGGTTGAGCGATGGAGGAGGATCAAAAGATCAATGCGCTCGAGCGGCCCTATGCGTCCGAGCGCGAAACAATCCCGCCGCGCTGGGAGCCGGAACATGTCGGCCGCAGGCTCGTCAAAGCTTTCGTGACGCTCGATCGTCTGCCGCGCGTGCGCGGGCCGCGCGAGCCCGGCGGCCATTGGCCGCTGCATGCGGTGGAATGGGCCGATCAATTGGCCCGCGCCGAACTCGACACAAGCGAAAAACGCACACGCGAGATCGAGCAGAACCGCACCATTCTGCGGCCGAGCTCGGCGGAGATCGCCGAAATGGAAATGGCCTTCGATTGGCTGCGCGAATTGCGCGGCGTCGATTCCGGCATGGCGCTTGTCGCGAGTTTTTGGGCTTTGTGCAGCGCGCGGCATCGCTCACTGCGCAAGCTTTGTGCGCAGAAGCATTGGGCGCCCTATACATTCTATCGCAAGCGCGGCAAGGCGCTGAGCTTTCTCGCCGATTGGCTGAATGAACGCAATGTGCCGGTGTTTTGAGCGGCGCTGCCGGATGGGGTGCGGCGCATTCAGTCTCCGTGCATTAACCCCACCCGGCTGCTTCGCAGCCACCCTCCCCTGAAGGGGAGGGAGTGCGCCCGGCCTTTTGGGGCTTTTGCCAAACTGCGCAAGATACGCATGTACGAAATCGCAGAATCGCTTGGCGCCGTGCGATTGACTTTGCGACCATTTGCGACGGATATTACGCGCATCGACCGCGCCACTCCTGCGCCTCGCGCACCCGAGCGCCTTAATAGAATGCGCGAGCGCCGTTCACCTTGCGCTTACTTCTTGCCGCTACGCTGACCGAATCATATGGAAGACGTCAGCGGATCGCGACCATGCTGCGCGCGTTCTTAGCCTTCATTTTTGTGTTTGCCATTCCCATCGTCGCCTATGGGCAGCAGCCCAGTGTCCTTGACGTCCTCTCCATCTATCGTGATTTGAACGACATGTGTCGGGGCCGGTCCGGCGATGATCCGCACGCGGCCAAGGCTTGCAATGTGCGCGAAAAGGTCAGCAGCCTGCTGAACAGCATGGGCTATTGCTACGGGAGCCAAGGCCAGGATGCGGCCGACATGCAATGGCATAAATGCACGGCGCATGAGCTTTTTTGAAGAGCATCGTCAGGCCTATATTTCAAACAGACGCTCCCTCTCAAAGTACGAAATCGCAGAATTGCTTCTCGCCGCGCGATTGACTTTGCGACGATTTGCGACGCATATACGCGCATCGACAGCGCCACTTCTGCGCCGCGCATTCATCTCTTCTTCGAAAGGCCATCGCATCTGCGGTGGCCTTTTCGTTTCCGAACTCACGTAGGACGTCGAGGCCATGCATGGTGAGGTTCAGCGCGGGGCAGGAGCTTGCGCGACGTCTTCTCGAAGCACCGCAGCGCTACTCCTGCCTCGCCGGCGGCACCCGCTCGGGCAAGACTTTTCTCATCGTGCATGCCATCGTTTCGCGGGCGCTTTCGGCGCCCGATTCGCGGCATGCCATATTGCGCTTTCATGCCAATGCGGCGCGCGCCTCGATCGCACTCGATACGCTGCCGAATGTCATGCGGCTTTGCTTTCCGGGCACGAAACTTAAGGAGCATCGCCAGGACGGCTTCTTCGAACTGCCGAACAAGGCCCGCATCTGGGTCGGCGGCCTCGACGATAAGGAGCGCGTCGAAAAGATTCTCGGCCTCGAATATGTGAGCATATTTTTGAACGAAGCCTCGCAAATTCCCTATGCCTCGGCGCTGATCGCCTTCACCCGGCTCGCGCAATCGGTGGAGGGCCTCGCGCAGCGCGCCTATGTCGATCTCAATCCGACAAGCAAGGCGCATTGGACCAATCTTCTCTTCGGCGAGAAGCGTGATCCCGTCTCGATGCAGCCGCTCGCCGATCCCGACAATTACGCCCGCGGCTTCCTCAATCCGCCGGACAATGCGGCAAATCTCTCGGCGCAATTTATCGACAGTCTCGCCAATCTGCCCGAGCGTCAGCGCAAACGCTTTTTCGAAGGCGTCTATGTCGACGAGATCGACGGCGCGCTGTGGAGCTTTGAGCTGATCGAGGCCAATCGCTGCGAGCCGAGCGATATTTTGGAAGAAGAGCGCGCCGCCGTTGTCGTCGCGCTCGATCCTTCGGGTGCGGCGGGGCGCGATGATCTCGGCGCCGATGAGATCGGACTCATCGTCGCCGCGCGGGGCACCGATGGCGACTGCTATATTCTCGCCGATCGCTCCTGCCGCGAGGCGCCCGCCGTCTGGGGCCGCCGCGCGGTCACCGCCTTTCATGAATTTCGCGCCGATTGCATCGTCGCCGAGAGCAATTTCGGCGGCGAGATGGTGCGCGCGACGATCCAGGCGGCCGATCCCAATGTGCCGGTGCGGCTCGTCACTGCGAGCCGCGGCAAGGCGGTGCGGGCCGAGCCCATCTCGGTGCGCTATGCGCAGCGCCAAGTGCATCATGCCGGCCGTTTCGGCAAGCTCGAAGATCAGCTCTGCGCCTTCACTTCGGCGGGCTATGGCGGCAGCGGCAGTCCCGATCATGCCGATGCGGCGATCTGGGCGCTGACCTATCTCTTCGATCTCGGCGACGGCAGCGGCATCATCGAATTCTATCGCCGCGAAGTCGATGCAACGCATCGAAGCTGAATGCCGCAAAATTCAAGCGTCGTCGATAATCTCCAAGGAACATCCCATGGCCGAGCGCGGTGCGGGGCAGCGAAGCTGGCCCTTGAGCCCATATGATCTCACTGTGACCTATGGCAAGCCGGGCGCTGCCGGCCTCGGCCCCGATTGGTTCGGCCCGCTCGAGCCGATCACGCCTTTGGCGCCGCCCGAAGTCGCGGGGCGGCAATGGGATTATCTTTCCGGCTATAATCTCTCGACCGTCGCGCGCGGCTATGCGCCGATCTCCTTTGCCACGCTGCGCGGGCTTGCCGAAGGCTATGATCTCTTGCGCCTCGTCATCGAGACGCGCAAGGATCAGGTCGCGCGGCTTTCTTGGACCATCGCATCGCGCGCCAAGACAAGCGGCACAGATCCGCGCATCGCAAGCCTCAAGCAATTCTTCGCCAAGCCAGACGGGCGGCATGGCTTTGCCGATTGGCTGCGGCTCATTCTCGAAGATCTCTTCGTCATCGATGCGCCGACGCTTTATATGAGCCGCGATCGCGCCGGAAGGCTCTTGGGCCTTTTGCCGATCGACGGCGCGACGATCAAGCCGGTCATCGATGATTGGGGCCGCACGCCGCTGCCCTATGTGCAGAATGGCCAGACCATCTATCCGACCGCCTATCAGCAGATCCTGAAAGGCTATCCGGCTGTCGATTATTCGGTGCGCGATCTTCTCTATCGGCCGCGCAATATCAGAGTCGATCGCGCCTATGGTTTCGGTCCGGTCGAGCAGATCGTCACGAGTGTCAATATCGCGCTGCGCCGCCAGGCTTTTTTGCTCGATTATTTCACCCAAGGCAATATTCCCGACAGCCTCATCGGCGTGCCGGAGAATTGGACGCCGGATCAGATCGCGTCCTATCAGAAATATTGGGACGCCTATTTCGACGGCGATCTCACCCGCCGGCGGCGGGCGAAATTCGTGCCCGGCGGGGTTGCGAAAACCTTCGTTCAGACGCGCGAGCCGGATCTCAAAGGACCCTTCGACGAATGGCTCGCGCGCATCATCTGCTTTGCCTTTTCGATCTCGCCGCAGGCGCTCACCCAGCAGATGAATCGCGCCACGGCGGAAACGCAGAAGGAGATGTCGGAGGAGGAGGGTCTCGCGCCGATCCTTCTCTGGGTGAAGAGCCTGATCGACGACATTCTTGCGGAAGAGTTCGCAAGCGCCGATCTCGAATTTTCCTGGAATGCCGAATCCTCGATCGATCCGCAGACGCAGGAAACGATTCTTTCGAGCTATGCGACCAAGGGCATTTTGACGATCAATGAGGCGCGCGTGGTGCTCGGCCGCGATCCGCTCACCGAAGAGGCGGCGAATAGGCCGATGGTGTTGACGGCGTCGGGCTATGTGCCGTTGGAGGAGACGGCGCCGAAAGGAACTTCAAAGACAATGACTGGTTGGGATGTCCGAAAGCTTGATAAGGCTGGTGATTGGGATGAAGATGAGCATCCGCGGTGGCCGGCAGGATCGAGCGATCATCAGGGTGGACGATTTCAGCCCAAAGGGGAGGCGGAAAGCTCGGCCGGCCAAACTGCACTCGTGGACGATTGCGAAGAAGAGTGGAATTCAGCCAGAGCTTTTTGCGAAGCGTTGCTAGCGTTACATCCTTTTCATCCTAGCCGGGCTCTTTTGGGCGGCCATAAGACAGTCGACGGATGTGCAAAGGGCTTCGTTAGTGAAAGATGTGGCGGAAACAAGGTCTGAATGATGATGAATATAGCCGATATCATGCTGCTTCAGGGGCTTATGCGGAACAAGGATTGGGACGCAGTCTATGCCATGCTCGATGATGCCCGCGATAAAGCTGTCACCACGGAGGATATCGGAAGCGAGGTTTATTGGCGCGTAAATGCCCTGGCCGGCGAGCAGCGCTATGACGAGGCTTTGCAGCTACTTCAAAAGAAGGCAAGCCTCTTCAATTGCCAATGTCTCGTCCATAAGCAGCGCGCACAAATGCTCATGAAGCTCGGACGTGATCAAGAGGCTTTGGACGAGTTGAGAAAAGCGCCCATCGATGCGGAGATGGAGGACTATTACGGCTTGGCTATCGATACGAAGTTTTTCTATCTTTATCTGCTCGCGAAAAGAGGTGACGCTTCCGTCAAAGGCCGCCTCGCCGAGATCCCGGATGATTATCGTCATATTACGATGGATGGAAAATTTTTGACAAAGGCAGATATCGCTTCTTTTCTGAAGTGAGGCATTCTGACGATCAATGAGGCGCGCGTGGTGCTCGGCCGCGATCCGCTCACAGAAGAGGCGGCGAATAGACCGATGGTGCTGACGGCGTCCGGCTATGTGCCGCTGGGCGACCAAGCCAAACCCGCAAACAAACGCGCCAATCATGTCGCAAAGGACAATCCGTATCATGACGAACGCGGGCGTTTCACGACGGCGGATGGCGTCGACACTGGCGCGGGCCATCCGGCAGATGGCCGGGTCCAGGTGGCGGAAAATGCGTCGGACGTTGCGGTCGTGGCAGAGAGCAAGGACCCGAATGCGGTCAGAAAAGAAATCGTCAAACAGGTGTTAAGCTACGTCGGTTCTGATGAATGGGACTTCAGCAAGCCGAAAGACAATTTCGCCGCCAATACCGACAAATGCAATAAATTCGTCTATGATGTGCTCACAGCCGCAGGTGCGAGTCCCGGATTACCGAATGGGTTTTTTCATACATCTCCGCCCTGGCGCTGCACAATGGGCGGACCCGAATTACGCCATTCCAGGATGGCGCGTGCTCGGTTCTGATGAGACACCTGTGCCGGGCGATGTCGTTGCGCAGCAGATCGCCTTTCAACATGCAAGCGGCCATGTCATGATCATCGGTCCAGACGATACGGTGATTGGAACGGGTGAGGACGAAAATCGAACACATACCGGAACCGCCGGTTCTTGCGCAAAATCTCCGAGAGCACGGGATAAAATTCGGGCCAAAAGTCTATCGCCGATGGGGCAACTAAATTTGCGAAGCCTTCTGCTCAAACCCAAATGGTCGTTCTTGTCATTCCGCACCATAGTTCTATCGAATTTCGTGTTCGTATTGGGCATCTGCCTCTATGGCTATCTTTCAGATGAGCCATATTGGAGAGAGGTCGGGCATGGGCCAAAGCTGTATGACTACCTGTTGTGGGCGGGGCTGGTCTTGAATGGGCCATCTGGTTTCATCGCTGATCACCTGTCGGAACTCATCCCGCCCAATATTTATGATTACGGGCAGCATTTTTTGGTTGAATATGGGCTTTGGCTCTTGCTTCTTTGGCCGCAATGGAAGGGTTACGATCTTGTTGCCAGCTGGTGCATGGGGCATCGCCGACGCGAGATGGCGCTCTATGTCGCGATTGCGGGCATCACCGCAATCGGCTGTGTCGTGACCTATGAGAGCCGTTTCGCCACCTATGAGATTTGGCACCCGCTCCACCCTGACCGCATTTTTTTGATCACTCGTGTCGTTGCCACAGGACTCTCGGGTTTGGTCATCCTTGCCTATATCCGATTTCGCAAAAGGGCGGGCGCGCTCTGACAGGGATGGATTACGGCGCTGCTTTGCTATATCCTCTTTTCTATTTTGCTAGGAGGGTCTGGCGCCGATCCTTCTCTGGGTGAAGTGCCTCATCGACGATATTATCGCGGAAGAATTCGAGGCCGCCGATCTCGAATTTTCCTGGAACGCCGAATCCTCGATCGATCCGCAGACGCAAGAGACGATTCTTTCGAGCTATGCGACCAAGGGCATTCTGACGATCAATGAGGCGCGTACCGTGCTCGGCCGCGATCCGCTCGCGGAAGCGGCGGCGAATAGGCCGATGGTGCTGACGGCGTCGGGCTATGTGCCGCTCGGGCAAGAGGCACCGGCAGCGAAATAGAATTCAGCTTCAAATATCGGTTGTCGGAAGCCTGAACGAGAGAGGCCATATCCGGCAAATGCCCTCCAAATGATTGAGCCTTGACCGCCGCGCGCCTCGCGCCGGCGGTTTTTCTTTGCGCCGTTCGGAACTTCCGCATGCTGACTCTCGCTCTTGGCTGGCCGCGTGAGCGCGTGCCGGAACGGTCCCGCACGCTCGTCGCCAAGGGCGACGCGGTCTGGGTATGGCCGGGTATTCCGCTCACTCTGCGCCGCGGCACGGAGGTCATTCCCGTCGCGGCAGAAAAGATCCGGGCTTGGCTCACGAGGCTGCATGGGCCCGAGGCGCTCGACAAAGATCTTTTGCGCGCGGTCGCAAGCGCGGCGCGGTGTCTCGCCGCTGGTGATCCCATCGCCGCGCAGAAGGCGCTCGATGCGCTCGGCTTGACAGAGCTTTCGCATGATGGCGAAGCGCTCATGCGGGCCGTCGCCGATCATCTTGGTGTCAAAACTTTGGACCTGCCGCTGCGGGCAAGCACGCGCACATGGAGTGCGCAGGACATTGCGCTGCATCTGCCGATCTTCAAGCAGCATGCCGAAGCTGCACGCGTGCTGGCGAAGGGAATCATTCCTTTCGATCCGCAGAATCATCCGGGCTTTGATCCGCAGAAGCATCCGCGCTGGCCGGCAGGAGCGCCGGACAGTCAGGGTGGCGAATTCGCTCCGGCCGATGCGTCCGGCGTCTCGATCATTCCGGTCGTTAGCAGGCCACGGCGTCCTAAGCGGCAACCTCCTGCCGATGACGGTTGGAACGGACGCCCATCGGACCCAACGCCAGGGATCGGCGATAACAGCGATAAGTTCAATGACGCGCCGGAACTTCCGAAAGAGGAGCCGCAGCCTGAGGAGCGCTACGAAATGGTCAAAGGGATCGGGCAAGAGTTGGATGAAGCGTTGGCTGCCGGCGCTGTGCTATGGATTCAAAATTATCTCCAAGGATTGGTGACCATCGGCTGGCTCATGAGCGCGCCAACCTATTACTACTACCAACTCAAGGCCAATCTCGATCCGCCCGAGACGCTCGAAGAATTGCAAGACGCTGTGGCCACGCCGACTTGGGGTTATCAAATCCATCATATTGTCGAACTGGAATCGGGGCCGGGCGAGGGCGTTTCCGATGATTTGCTTACAAGTCGCGCAAATGAGGTCCGAATTCCGGAAATGAAACACAAAGAAATCTCAGACTGGTATCAGACACAGAACAAAGATTATGGTGGCCTTTCTCCTCGCGACTATCTTCGCGGCAAGAGTTGGGATGAAAGGTATCGACTTGGCATTCAGAAGCTGATTGATTTTGGCGTGCTTGAGCCATGAAACGAATGGTGTTGGAGCCATGAGTCATAAGGCACTCGAAGATTCGACGATTGACGATCTTGTCGCGCAATTTGCGGAAATATGCGTGGCGCAGGATCGAGCCCTTATTAATTCAAAAATTACAACGTTCAACAAACTTTATAAGCAAATGGATGCGGTGGACAAAGAATTGCGGAAGCGCGGCTTGCAGGCCAGGCTTGCGTTGCGAAAATTATACGAACATCCCAACCAACAGGTCCGATTGCAAACTGCCAAATGCACCTTGGCCGTCGCTCCTACTGAGGCCCGACGCGTGATCGAAGCAATCGCCAAATCCGGGTGGATGCCGCAAGCTGCTGATGCGCGAGGGTCATTGCGCAACCTCGACGAAGGGGTGTTCAAACCCGACTAAGGCTGCCCGCGAGCCGCTGACGGATGCCGCGGCGAATAGGCCGATGGTTTTGACGGCCTCCGGCTATGTGCCGCTGGGGAAGGCGGCGCCGGCGGCGAAATAAAATTCAGCTTCAAATATCGGTTGCCGGAAGCCTCAACGAGAGAGGCCATATCCGGCTAATGCCTCCCAAATGATTGAACGCCAACCGCCGCGCGCTTCGCGCCGGCGGTTTTTCTTTGCGCCAAACTCCAAGCACAGGAGCCTTCATGTCAGAGCTCGAGCTTTTCATTCCGATCACCAAGGTCGATGCGCGCCAGCGCCTCGTCTATGGAATCGCGACCGCCGAATGCGAGGATCGCCCCGGCGAGATCTGCGATTATCACTCGACCAAGCCGCTTTATGAGAAATGGTCGGAAGAGATCGCAGAATCCTCCGGCGGCAAGTCGCTCGGCAATCTGCGCGCTATGCATGGCGCCGTGGCTGCCGGCAAGATCACCGCGCTCGCCTTCAATGATGAGGCGAAGCAGATCGAGATCTGCGCCAAGGTCGTCGATGATGCGGAGTGGCGCAAGGTCGAGGAAGGCGTCTACACCGGATTTTCGCAGGGCGGCACCTATGCGCGGCGCTGGACCGATGAAGACGGCCGCGCGCGGTATACGGCCGCGCCTTCGGAAATCTCGCTCGTCGATCTGCCCTGCTTGCCGCAGGCGCGTTTCGAAATGATCAAGACGGATGGCTCGCGCGTCTTTCGGCGCTTTGGCCAGAGAGTCGGCAAAGGCCTCGATCTCGTGGCGCAGCTCGCCGAGCTCGTCGACGACCTGAACGATTTGCAAAATGCGGCAGCGGTCGAAGCGACGAAAGAGGGCGATGGCTCCGATGTGCCGGCGCAATTGAAGGATCTTCTGTCTCGCGCCGCCGTCATTCTGCGCGCCATGGCGACAGAAGAGACGAGCGAATTTGGTGATGATCATCCGATGACGCCCGCGAGCCCGCCGCCCGGCCGGCCCGTGGCGCCGCGCTCATCCGCTCAACATCAAGTGGCGCAACATCAAGTGGCGCAATTCGGCAAGGCCGGCGCCCGCAACAGCGCCGCCGATCTTACCCGCATCCAGAATCTGCATGACACATCCGTCGAGCTCGGCGCCCAATGCGGCTCGCAAAAAAGCATGCGCGGCGCGCTGGAGAAGCGCTTCGACGATTTGGCCTCCAAGATCGACGATCTTCTGCTCAGAGTGAAGAACATCGAATCGCAACCGCTGCCGCTGCCTCTCGCTGGCCGGCCGCGAGCGATTTCGAAACGCGAAGATGGCGGGCTGCAAGACGATGACAGCATCGAGAAGCTGCTCGCCGATCCCGACTCGCTCGCTCTGCTTGCCATCAAAATGGCGCAGCGCAACGGCCGCAGCATCTTTCCGCGATGAGCCGGTGAAGCACCGCAAAAAAGGCGCGGCTGCCGCCGCATGGGATCCACACTTTCAACCAGGAGCCATCAATGTCTATGGAAATGACCTCTTCCGACTCGCTCGCTTCGATCAAGGCCGCGCAGCAGCGTCCGCTTCGCGATCTGCGCCTCGCGAGCTTCGAGAAAAGCACTTATACGGAGAGCGCGAGCGCGACCTCGGGCCTCACCTTTTATGATCTCGAAACCGGCGCCAAGCTCATCTACCCGGTGCTGACGCCACTGCGCAATATGATCCCGCGCGTCTCCGGCAAGGGCGGCATACAGGCCAATTGGCGGGCGATTACCGCGATCAACTCATCGGGTCTGCGCGTCGGCGTCTCCGTGGCCAATCGCGGCGGCGTGATGGCGGTGGCGACGCAGAATTATACCGCGAGCTATAAAGGCCTCGGTATCGAAACCAGCGTCGATTTCGAGGCGCAATATGCCGGCCAGGGATTTGATGATCTGCGCGGGCTCGCCGGCAAGACCGGGCTCGAAGCCTTGATGCTCGGCGAGGAGGCGATGATCCTCGGTGGCAATTCTTCGCTCGGCCTCGGCACGACGCCGACGCCTTCTCTCAGCGATCAGGCGACCGGCGGGACGCTTGCGGCCAATACGGCCTATAGCGTGATCTGCGTCGCACTTACGCTCGACGCGATCATGAATGGGACGATCGCCGGCGGCATTCAAGCCCAGATCACCAGAGAGAATGCCGACTACACTTCGGATACGTTTGGCGGTGGATCGGCGAAGCCCTCCGTCAATGCCGTGCTCACCACGGCCAATGACGGCAATGCGACGCATGCGATCAAGGCGAGCGTGGCTGCGGTCGGCGGCGCCATGGGCTATGCCTGGTTTTGGGGTGCCGCAGGTTCGGAAGTGCTCGGCGCGATCACGACGATCAATTCCGTCGTGATCACCGCGGCGGCGAGTGGCACGCAGACGGCCGCATCGCTGGGTGCGAGCGACAATTCGATCAATGCGCTGGTCTATGATGGTCTCCTCTATCAGGCGATTCAGTCTGGCTCCGGCGCCTATGTCGCGACAATGGCGACCGGCACAGCAGGCACAGGCACGCCGCTCACCGCCGATGATGCGGGCGGCGTGGTCGAGATCGACGCGGCGCTCAAATCCATGTGGGACAATTATCGGCTGTCGCCCGATACGATCTGGGTGAACTCGCAGGAAGCTCTGAACATTTCGAAGAAGATCCTCGCCTCTTCGGGAGAGTTGGCGCAGCGCTTCGTGTTTGAGTCGAGCCAGAATACGGTCGGCGGCGGCATTATGGTCCGCACTTATCTCAATCGCTTCTCGATGCAGGGCGCCTCCGTGCTCGACATCAGAGTGCATCCGAACATGCCGGCCGGCACGATTCTGATGACGACCAAGATGCTGCCTTATCCTTTGTCCGGCGTCGGCAATGTCATGCAGATCCGCACCCGGCAGGATTATTACCAGATCGAATGGCCGTTGCGGTCGCGCCGTTATGAATATGGCGTCTATGTCGACGAAGTGCTGCAGCATTATTTCCCGCCGTCGATGGCCGTGATCACCAATATCGGCAATGGCTGAGTGCCAGAGCGGTTTCAGGTTGCGTGTCCACACACAATCATTTTGAAACCGCTCTCATTCAAGAAGCTGGAGCATTTTCGGAAGATCAGGTCGGGCTTGCCCGATCTGATCATCAAAAGAGCCGATCTCGGCAACAGCCGAGATCGGTAAACCGGTGTCCACTTTTGCTGAAAATGCTCCGGGCTTTCATCCGCCTGCCTCAACTCGCGTGTCGCCGGGCATCCGGCGACCTTTCTAATGGAGACCATTGCCATGAAGCTGCGCGCTCCTGAGGGTTGCGCCTCGATCTGCCATGAAGGGCAGATTTTTGTCGTCGAAGCAGATGGCTCGATCGAAGTGAAAGCCGCGATGGCTGCGGTGCTGGTGGCGCATGGCTTCGTGCCATGCGACGGCGCAGCAGGCATGCCGACGGAGTCCGGGGGAGCCGAAGAGGTCGATATTGACGCGCTCAATCGGGCCGGCCTCTTCGCCTTTCTGCGTGCCAACGGCATCTGCGCGTCGCGACGCGACACCAATGCAACATTGCGTGCCGCTGCGCGGAAAGCGCTTCAGGCGCGGCGTAACGCCGAAGATATGTGACGAACGAGTGGGCCATGACGGCCGATATTTGCCTCCGATTCCAGGATCTCCCATGGCTTCGCCCTATGATCTCGTCGATCTCGCCGATCTCAAAGCCTGGCTCGACGTGCAATCGGATGATGACGACGATCTTCTCGGCGCGCTCATCACCCAGATCAGCCGAACGATTCTCACCACTCTCGATCGTGCGTCGATCCTGCCGGCGATCCATCCCGAGACGCGCGACGGCGGCAATGAGACGGCGCTGATTCTGCGGCAATGGCCGGTGACGAATATTTTGTCGCTCATCATCGATGGCACCACCATAGCGCCGGCTTCGCCTTTGCTGCCGGGCGGAGCGCGAACGAGCGGCTATGTTCTCGAGCCCGCCAGTGTCGCGCCGCCGGGGCGCATGCAAAAGCTCGCCTTGCGCGGCAAGCTTTTCTCGGCAGGCGTGCAGAATATTTCGATCTCCTATCGATCGGGCTATCAGATCAGCGGTGAGGCTGCGCTCGTGCCTTTGAGCGCGCCTTACACTCTTGCCGCACAAGCACCCTATGGCGCCTGGGCTTCGGATGGCGGCGTCGCCTATGCGAATGGCACGCCGCTCGTTGCCGTCGCATCGAGCCCTGGCACCGGCCAATATTCGGTCGCGGCCGGCATCTATCAGTTCGCCGCCGGCGATGCCGATAGGGCCGTCACTTTGACTTATGGCTATGTGCCGGCCGATCTTGCCTTCTGCTGCATGGATTGGGCGGCCGAGCTTTATGCCTATCGCGACCGGATCGGGCAGCGCTCGAAATCGCTCGGCGGCCAGGAAACCATTTCCTTCATCGTAAAAGATGTGCCGGATTTCGTCGCAAGCGCGCTGCAACCCTATCGCCGGGTGATTGTGCCATGATCGACATCGAATTCGATTCAGAGGCGGTGCAAGCGGCCTTGGTCGAGCGGGCGGATGAGCTTCGCGCGGCGCTCGAAGACCGCATCAAGCAAAATCTCTCCGGCGAGGTGCTGGCGGTGCGCTCGGGCGCATTGCTCGATTCGATCGACACGGATCTTGAAGATGATGGCTCCGAGATCACCGTCACCGCCGAGAGCACGGGCGTGCCTTATGCGGCGATTCTCGAATATGGCGGCAAGACTTCCGCGCATGACATTGTCGCGGTGAAGGCGAAAGCGCTCGCCTTCATTGTCGGCGGCGAACAGCGCTTCGCCAAACTTGTGCATCATCCGGGCTCGACCTTTAAAGCCTATGCCTATATGGGCGGCGCGTTGGATGAGCTTGAAGACGAGATCACGTCCGGGTTGAAGGACGCGGTGATCGAAGCGCTCGGGGCTAGCAATTCAACGAAGATATGACGTGAAAATAAAAATTTTTACGGTTTTTCAATAAGATGATGCAACTATCCGGCGCGTCGAACGGTTCCTGTGGGCCCGAAGAGCTCCGCATTTGTCTTGACCGGCAATCCGTCATGAGCTTAGCTGCGCCGCTCTTCCTATATATCTGATAGTGCGCATGGGATCTAAACCGCTTGCGCCGAATCAAAGGAAGGATTCTCATGTCAAAACTCTCCACATCAAGAATGTGGCGGAGGGGGCAAATCATGAGCGCATCAAAAAAGGTCGGCTTCACCGTCAGCAGCAAAAACGTAAACCGAAGCAGCATTTTTAAGGATTACGACATTCCCGGCGGGGTGACGTTCAGAGTCGTCAACAAGTCGGCGCTGGACGCTGCGTTGGCTCGTACCGAACCGGATGTTCGACGTGTAGTTAAAAAAATTCGTTCTGACGCTCATCAAGGCCGTAGCACAAAATAAATGGCAAATCCGCCACCAGCTACTGTCGGTGATATGGCCGACTACAACAAGATCTTTGAACGCCTGGTCGATGACAGCCCCGACGACGAACCGGCAATTCTCGGGTTTGTCGCTTATGCTTATTATAAGCTAGCAAAGCGGGAATGGGTTCAAAATTTCTGCCAACAACAGAATAGAAAACCGTCTGATGCGGAAATGCGAGCATATATTTCTTCTTGGACTGATATGCGAATTGACGGGCTTCGGACTGAGGCCAATCAATCACTAAGCCAGTTCATTGAATATGTGATCGATCGAGAACGCCCGAAAATTGTTGAGCAGGCGCTAAAACATAGGTCATTTATGCGCGAGACCATGGCCGCATGCGCTGGTGCGGCTTTATGGACTATCGTATTGATTATTTTCGCTTTTATTCTGAAGTACTTCCACATTGATGCCTTATCAGTGTTCCAGACGGTAGGTCATTGACTACTGGCACCGCGTGAAGGTGGCTTAGCCTCTTCATCCTTTCTCGCCCGCCAGCGCCTTCGCCACCTCTTTCGCGTCTTCATCCGACAGAACAAAACTCAGCCAGCCGAAACCTGGATGGCGCAGAGCGAGCACATGCCCGCCGTCCTTTTGCGCCGAGACATGCCAGGCCGGATCGATGATCGCGTCGAGCCGCGCGCCGGGATCGAGCATCGGCGTGACTTTTTCGCGCAACGAAGCCCGATGCTTCGCTAGTTCGTGAATGAATTGCTCGGCGTCTGAGGCCTCTAAATGAATATGGCCGAGTGGCGTGTCATTCAGCCAAAGCTCGATCGTGACATGTTCGCGCGCCGCATCCGCGAAAGATTTGATCGCCATTCGATCCACGAGGCCCTCCGTCCGAAGTCAAGCCGAAAGCTAGCGAAATCGCCGCGAATTTCAAACCCATGATGGCGTGGCGGCACATTGCCTCCGGCGCGCAGAAAAAGGGACGAGGTCATGACCACTACGACGCGTGATGCTGCAATGAGCGCGCTCGCAGGCCTTGTCGCCTCCGCCTATGCGTGGAAGACCGGCCCGTCGCGCAAATTGAAGCTCTGGACCGATGTGCCGGCGGCGAGCCGGCCCGCCTGCTTTCTCTTCGAAGGCGGGCTCGAATCCTATGCTTGGAGCGAGGGGGCTGTTCCGAAGCGCGTGATCGAGGCCAAAATCTTCGCCTATCTCAATGCGAGAGATCACGCCGTGCTCGGCGCCACGCTGCTCGATGATGTGATGGACGCGCTCGATGCGGCCTTTGCACTGAGCGGAGCCGACATCGCCTTGGGCCGCAACACGCTGTCGGGCAGCGTCTATAGCTGCCGTATCGACGGCAAGGTTCTGAAGGACCCCGGTGATCTCGATGGCGATGCTTTGCTGATCGTGCCGGTGAAGCTCATCCTGCCCTGATCTTGCTTCCGATATTCACCGATTTTCCCAACCTCCGGCGTCTTGCGGCGTCGGATCAAGGAGATGCGCATGCCTGATACAAAAACAGAGGACGTTTTGCCGGATGAATTCGCGGCCCTCATCGACCGATGGCATTTCGAGGCCTTCCACGGCTCATGCGTCGCGCGCGACACGGAGGTTTGGAATCTCGTTCATCGCGCCAAGGAAGAATTGAAGCGCCGGCTTGCCGATCATGTCGCCGCGAAGCAGCCGGCGTGAACGAGAGAGACTGAGGAAAGGATCAGCCCATGTATAGTTTCGGCTCCGGCGTGCTCATCGGCACGCGCACGGATATTGCCAATGCGACGCCCGTCAATTTCGGCCTGGTGCAGGAAGTAACAATCGATCAATCGGCGAGCCTCAAGGAAATCTACGGCCAGTTCCAATATCCGCTCGCCGGCGCGCGGGGGACGATCAAGACGACCGGCAAGGCGAAAGTCGCGCGCATCTCCGGCCTTGCCTTCGCCAATCTCTATTATGGGATATCGCCGGTCTCCGGCCAGCTCGCAACCTCTTTCGCCGAGGCTGGCAGCGTGCCGGCGAGCTCGCCCTATACGGTGACGGTCGCCAATTCCGCAAGTTTTGTGAATGATAACGGCGTCGTCTATGCCGCCACCTGTCTGCCGCTGACGAAAGTCTCCTCTAACCCTTCGGCCGGGCAATATAGCGTCGCCGCGGGGGTCTATACATTCAATGCCGCCGACGCCGGCAAATCCGTGCTTTCGACGTACACTTATACGATCGCTAGCAGCGGCCAGAAGATCGCAGTGGCGAATTCCCTGATCGGGACGACGCCGACATTTCAGGCGTTGTTCTACACGACGTTCCAAGGCCAGGCGGTCACGCTGCAGCTCAACAATTGCACGTCGAGCAAATTGAGTTTTGGCACCAAGCTCGAAGATTTCGTGATGCCGGAGTTCGATTTCTCCTGCTTTGCCGATTCGTCCGGCAATGTGATGAGCTGGTCATTCGCGGAGGCATCGTGACATGCGGGTGCAACCCATCATGCTGCGGCTCGGCGTCCACGAATGGCGCGTCAGGCCGCTCACCTTGAAGCAAATTCAGGAGATCGAGCCGCTGCTGCTGAGAGATCAGAGCGCCGGGCACTCCATTGCCGCGGCGACCAAGATCATTGCCGTGGCGCTGACGCGCGATCATCCCGAAGCGGCAGACAGGCTGAGTGAGATCGAAGCCAGTACGCGAGACATCGGCATCGCCATGGGCGATGTGCTGCGGCTCGGTGGCTTCATCGCAGTAGAGGCAGAGCAAGAGACGGGGCAAGAGACGGGACAAGACTCGGGAAAAGCCGAGGCGGGCGCGGATTGGATTTCGGCACCATCTACGCCCGCCTGATGACCGCCTGCGGCTTCACCCCGGCCGAGATCGACGACATGAGCCTGTTCGATGTGATGGCGCTGTTTGCCTATTGGCGCGAGCATCCGCCGGTGCATGAAATCCTCAAATGCGTCTATCGCATCGAGCCCAAGCCGGAATTGAAAGCCGCCTCGACGGCTGATCCGAGCGGCATTGGCGCGCTGATCGCGCGCTTTCCTGATGGGCAGGTGCGGCAGGCCTGATCACACCAAACGCTGTTCGATCATCATCTCGAAGACCGCCGTGTGCGTCGTGCCGGCGGTTTTTCTTTGCCCCTTCCGGAACACCGCATGCTGTCTCTCGTCCTTGGCTGGCCGCGCGAAGCCATGCCGGAACGGTCTCGCACGCTTGTTGCGCGAGCCGATGCTGTCTGGATATGGCCCGGCATCCCGCTCACTCTGCGCCGCGGCATCGAGATTGTGCCGGTCGCGGCAGAGACGATCCGCTTCTGGATCACCAGGCTGCATGGGCCGGACGCACTCGACAAAGATATTCTGCGCGCCGTCGCAAACGCCGCACAATATTTGAAAGCTGGCGATGAGAGCGGCGCGCAGACCATGCTCGACGCACTGCGCCTGACAGAGCTTTCGTATGACGGCGAAGCGCTCATGTGCGCCGTCGCCGATCATCTCGGCGTCGAGGCTCTGGATCTGCCACTGCGCGCCAGCCTGCGCACTTGGACTGCGCAGGACATTGCGCTGCATCTACCGATCTTCAAGCGCCATGCCGAAGCTGCGCGCGTGCTGGCGAAGGGTGGCATTCCCTTCGATCCGCAGAAACATCCGCGCTGGCCGGCGGGAACGCCAGAATCGCAAGGCGGACGATTTGCGCCCGCAAATAGCGAAAATCCGCAGATTGTGGATGTTCAATATCGCGGTCATTTCCATGATGAATTTGTCGACTATCTGGTCAATTTGCAAAGGGAAGGTGGCGGAATTGCAATTAAATCCGTCCCTCTGACGACAGTCACCGGAATAACGTGTGTCGCAGACGCGCTGATGAAACCCCCTGGACAACCCGTATTCATATTAGAGGTTAAGACCGGAGACGATCCGACTTTTACGTTTAGTCAAGCGCTCTGTTATCCTTGGGCGGTGCTCGGGAATCATGTGACGTCGATTAATCCGGAGGTCACGCAGCTGGGGCTTCTGCCTGGGCTTCCATTTCCGTCCATGAACGTGGTGGTTATGAGGGCAAAGGAGCCGGGTCAACCTTTCTTCGGAGATATAATTACTCGTGACAATCTGGAAGGCTTCTTGAAAAAGTTGCTTCAAATGTCTGGCCGCCATTAGCGGGTCTATAGTACCAGTATCATTCGCGCTGTCACGCAAATGCCTTACGCGATTGGAGACCGGAGGGTGTGATGGATCAGCCGGTTTTGCGGACTCCCGATATGGCCCTTCGTCTCGCCAAAATTCTCTTCGGTGAGACCCAAGCCACGATGAAACTTGACTGGTTCAGTCCACTCAAGGTCGAAGACGAAGACGACATTTGGTTCGTCTCCGGAAGAGTTGATCCCACCCGTACGCTGCCGCCTGACGCAATGGACGATCAACTCGAAAATCCCATTTTCCACATGCACGTGGTGAAAGCAGATTCTGAGGTCAAGGATGTTGGCATTTCGTACGGAATGAAATTGCCACCAGAGGTAAAGGCTCAGATCCGCGCAGTACTCGAAGCTGAAGGCAAAACACTCTCCGATGTTCATGCGAAAAGATCGCGAGAATATTCTCCCGATATTTGGTTAAATGAAGTGGTGCATGGCGGGATCATCAATTCCACCGACGCAGCCATCCGGTTCGGTGAACTCCTATTCGAAAATCATTTTTCCTCGGAGAGCCGGCAGTTCCAGAAAATACGCGCCGAGTTGGTAGACGGCATCTGGCACGTCTACGGACGAACGGACGCAAGCAGCGCCGAACTCGTCTTTCGGCGCTCCAATGCGCAAGTGATCTCTCTGGATCTGAGGCCGATCTCATAATCGTTTCGATGCCGACCTTCCGCAAAAGCAGTTAATCGAACGGGCCCGCAATCTCTTCGCCCATCGATCAAGACACTCTCGCATTCCATGACCGTGGCATTGGATGTCGATGCCGCCGCCGGCTGACGCATCTTTCAATACATAATGGACATCCCATGACTGACGACGTCACGATCAAATTTACCGCCGATACCTCGGATTTGCAGGCCGGCATGCAGGATGCTGCGGCCTCGGTCAATGCCACGGCCGCGACTTTGCGCAGCGGCGCGGCGCAGATCGCGAGCTCCTTTGGCGCGCTCTCCACAGCCTATGCCAATAGCACAGCGCAAAAACTGCAATCGGCTGCGCAAGCCGGCGCCGAAATCCTTGCCATAGAGCGCGAACAGGAAAATGCGCGCTATCAGATCGCTCTGAACGGCGTGAAGATGAGTCAGGCGCTCGTCAAGGAGGAAGCACAAACCGCGCAGATGAGTCATGAGCAGGAACGCGCCAGCCTGCTCGCGCTCGAAGCAGAGCGCGAAGCGATCGAACAGCGGCATTTGCAGACATTGCAAAGCGCCTGGGACGAAGGCTCGAAGCAATATGAAGCCTATCAGTTGAAGCTCGACACTCTGGCAAGCCAGAGCGCTTTGCGCCGCCAGCAGATCGAACTCAGCTACAACAAGGAAGTCTACAACGATTATCGCCGGACCTTCGAGCAGATCGGCAATACGGTATCGAGCTCGATCATGGGAATGATCGAAGGTCATGAAACCCTGCGCCAGGCAGGCCAAAAGATTCTTCTGGGCATCATCCAGGATTTCATCCAGGCGCGCATCAAAATGGTCGCCGATTGGGCAGCGGGCGTTGCTGCGCAGGTCACGACCACGCAGCTCGGCGAAACGGCGAAGACGGCTGCTGTCACGACGGGTATTGCGACGCGCAGCGCGGCCGAATCCGGGGCGGCGGCCTCGAGCCTGGCGGCGAGCGCCAGCGGCATGATTTTGCAGATTTCTGCCGATGCAAAGGCAGCCTTCGCCGGCGTCTTCGGCTTTCTCGCACCGGTTATGGGACCGGCAGCCGTAGGTCCCGCCGCAGCGGCGGAAGGCATGGTCATGGCCGCGGCGAGTTTTGATGTCGGCTCTTGGCAGCTTCCCTCCGATATGATCGCCCAGGTCCATCAAGGCGAAATGATCGTGCCCGCCGGCGCGACGCCCTGGGCGCAGAGCGTGATGGCGAATGCCGCAGCGGGAGGCGGTCAAGGCGGCGGCGTGACCCTCAATCATGCGACGCATTTCAACATCAGCGCGATGGATTTGCAGGATGTGAAGCGCTGGTTCAAATCGAACGGCAAGACGGTCATGCGCACAATCAATGATTCGGTGCGTTATGGCGCGCATTTGGGGATGAGCAAGCTCGCTTGAGAGCGCTGCCGGGGATTTGATGAAATGGGCTATGTGAACGGCGTCAATCTTCTGCCGTCCACGGGCGAATTCACCTATGACACGGTGCCCTATCTCGGCCAGCGCATCACCGAGACGGTTCTCACATCGATCAATCGATATGCCTCCGGCGGCCCATTGGCAGCGACCGGATCGACGACCGACTATACGATCGCGCTCAACCAATTGCAGTCCGAACTGTCGGATTGCGAGACTGTCGCGCTCGTCATTGCCTGGTTTGGCAATTCGACCGATGTCTTGGCCTGCCAGATTTATCCGTCGACCACTTATATCGGTGGCTCTTTCCAGCAGGCATCTGGCGGCTCTGATGTCTGGCGCTGCTCGAGCCTGACGCAGAATTCGTCGGGCCTCATTACGATCCCATCGGTCAGCGATTTTTCGTCTATGGCGGCACGCCCTCCGATCAATCTATCGTCCGCTGCCTTCAGGATCTCAAAGCGCGCGGCTTGCGCACCGTCTTCTATCCGTTCATCCTCATGACGGCACCGGGCGAGCCCTGGCGCGGCCGGATCACCTACACTGGAACCGACATATCGAGCGCCGCGACGGCCGCTGTCGATGCCTTTCTCGGCTCGGCCGCGACCTCGCAATTTTCGCGCGACGCGACCAATCTCACCGTCGATTATTCGGGATCGTCGACCGATTACACCTATCGGCGCATGATCCTGCATTATGCCAATCTCTGTGTCCTTGCGGGCGGCGTCGACCTGTTTTTGCTTGGCTCCGAATTGCGCGGCCTGGAGACGATCCGCGGGCCGGCTTGGACCCAGGCCGGCACGACCGGCTCCGACGGCAAGGTCACCTGGGACTATCCTTTCGTCGCCGGCCTGATGCAGCTTGCCGATGACGTGCGCTCGGTCTTCGATGGCGCCTCGCTCACCAAGGATTTGAGCGGGCTCCATAATCTCATCGCCTATTCCGCCGATTGGTCGGATTGGATGGGCTATCAGCATCCTGGCGAAAATGGCCAATGGCCGCATCTCGACCAGCTCTTCGGTCACAACAATATCGATCTTGTCTCCTTTGACAATTATCTGCCGCTCTCGGATTGGACGACGGGCAGCGGCGGCCTCGACGTTGCGAATTGGAGTGTGCCGCCGCCCAATCCCAGCGCCTGGCCGCCTTCGTCGAGCACGATGAACGGGCTCGGCCTCTCCGGTCAGCCGACGATTTATTCGATGGCCTATCTTCAGGCGAATATCGAAGGCGGCGAGAAATTCAACTGGTACTATAATGACGGCAACAATGACGGCATCGGCTTCGATCCGAACGGCACAGATTTGCGCGTGTCGCTGCCGGAAGGTGACCGTCTCGCGCAAAGCCGCAATCCCTATTTTCAAAACCAGCAATTGCTCGCGAATAAGCAATTGCGCTGGTGGTGGAACAATCCGCATCAAGCAATCTATGACAATGGCGATGGCACTGGCTGGTCGCCGCACGGGGCTTATACGGAATGGGTCCCGCAATCGAAGTCGATCACTTTCGCCGAATACGGCGTGCCTGCCTGCGATCGCGGCACGAACCAGCCGAACGTCGTCTTCGATCCGAAATCGACCGAGAGTTTTACGCCCTATTGGTCGATCTGGGATCCTGTTTCCGGCGGTTCTTATTCGCCGCGCCGCGATGATGAGATCCAGCTTCTCGCGCTGCAAGCGATCTATGACTATTGGGTCACCGGCGGCAATAATGAGACATCCGGCACCGGCGTCCCAATGATCCAGCCGACATTCATGTCGGTGTGGAATTGGGACGCGCGGCCGTTTCCGACCTTTCCACAATTGACGAGCGTCTGGGGCGACACGGGCAATTGGCCCGCCGGCGATTGGCTTTCCGGCAAGGGACCTTTTCTTAACCCCCCTGTGCCGGATACGCCGTCGTCGCCGCTTTTCTATCCGATATTTCCAAGTCTCACGGGACAAGGATGGTCGATCCATTACCGGCCGAGTTTTGCGACCGGCGTCGCAGAGCATGTCTCTGGACGTGAAAGCCGCGTCGCAAAAATGTCGGTGCCGCTGTGGGAGATCGAGCTCACCTTCGATCTCTTGGCGATGGATGGCGACACCGCCGATCTCCAGAACATCATCGCCTTCTATGATGAGATGCGGGGACAGGACAGCACCTTCACTTTTGCGGTCGACGCAAGCCTCGGCATTGGCACGAGCGTCACCTGCCGCTTCGCCGATGATCAAGAGGATCTCGAGGAATTCATGAACCGGCTGTTTGCGCTGCAATCCCTGAAGCTGAGGAGCGTGAAGTGAGGATATCAAATCTCTCCTCCTCTCGCGTGTCATGCCCGGCCTTGTGCCGGGCATCCACGCCTTCATCGCTAGGCAACCGCATGGATGGCCGGGACAAGCCCGGCCATGACGAGGGTGGCCCATGACCACACCTCCATCTTTCCCGTCCCTCGCCGGCCAAGGCTGGTCGGTGCATAAGCGGCCGACATTTTCGACGCAAGTTGCTGGTCACGTCTCCGGCCGCGAGGTGCGCAGCCCGCTTTACGCCTATACGCTCTATGAATTCGAACTGACCTTCGACGGAGTCTCGTCCGGCGCTTCCTATCCTGGCCTCGGCAATCAGTCCTTGCAGGCTCTCATGGGCCTCTATCTGCAGAGCGAGGGCCAATATGGAACTTTTCTCTATACGGATCCGACCGACAACGCGGTCACCGGTCAATTGCTCGGTAGCGGGAATGGCGCTGCGACCGCCTTCACTTTCCAGCGCACGCTCGGCGGCTTTGTCGAGCCCGTGTCTTGGGTCTCGTCGGTCGCCAATGTCTATCAAAACGGCGTCGTGCAGACGAGTGGCTGGAGCCTGTCGCAGCCGAACACGCTGAGCTTCTCATCCGCACCGGGCAGCGGCGTCGTGATTACAGCCGATTTTTCGTACTGTTTCGTCTGCCGCTTTCTCGACGATCAAGAGGATTTCGAAAATTTCATGGCGGGGCTGTGGAAGGTCAATTCGCTGAAATTTCGGAGCGTGAAGCCATGAAATCCGCCTCATCCGCTCTCATCGCCTATCTGAACAGCATGCGCGCGCAGACCGATGCGCCCGTGCTGATGGCCGATTGCTTCACCTTCACGCTGCTTTCCGGTCTCGTCCTCACCTACACCAATGCCGATGTGCCGATCGCGCTTAACGGCTATACCTATCTCGCCAATTCCGTGCTCGTCGACGGGCTGCACTATAAATGTTCGATCGGTCTCGATGTCGATCAGCAGAAGATCACCATTGCGGCCCATCCGACCGACACGGTCGAAGGCGTCCCTTTCCTGCAGGCGCTCCAGAACGGTGTGTTCGACGGCTGCGAGATAGAGCGCGACCGCGCTTTTCTGACGAGCTGGTCTGCCGCGCCGATCGGCAGCGTGATCCTCTTCAAGGGACGTTTCGGAACGATCGACAATGTCGGCCGCACGAGTGCAGAAGTCACGGTCAATTCGGATCTCGTCCTGCTCGATCTCAACATGCCGCGCAATCTCTACGCGCCGGCCTGCGTGCATGTGCTTTATGATTCGGGTTGCGGCTTGGTGAAGAATGCATTCGGAGCAAATGGCACTGTCGGTTCCGGATCGACGAACAACACCATTAATTGGTCCGGATCTTCGTCAGTCTATGCACAGGGAACGCTGACCTTTACCTCGGGCGTCAACGCGGGGAAATCGGTGACGGTCAAACAGGGCACGTCGAGCGCTCTGACGCTCGCCTACCCGCTTTTGAACGCGGCGGCGACGGGTGACGCCTTCACGGCCTATCAAGGCTGCGATCACACGATGGCGACCTGCCAGGCGAAATTCAACAATCTCGCGAATTTCCGCGGCTTTCCCTTCATTCCGCCGCCCACGTTTGCGGCTTGACCGTCATGGCCGGGCTTGACCCGGCCATCCAGGCTGAAACGGCTGATGTCTTTCGCGATGTGTTGGTAACAGCAGTGCTTGGATGGCCGGGTCAAGCCCGGCCATGACACTAACCGGCGTGCTAACGAGGACACCCATGACCGAAGCAGAAGAGCGCGCGCGCGTCGTCGCCGAGGCGCGCAAATGGATCGGCACGCCCTATCATAATTGCGCCGATGTGCGCGGTGTCGGCGTCGATTGCGGCATGTTGATCGTGCGTACTTTCGTCGATAGCGGTCTCTGCCAGCCCTTCGATCCGCGTCCATATCCGCCGGATTGGCATTTGCATCGCGGCGAGGAGCGCTATCTCGGCTTCGTCTTCGACCGCTGTGCCGAGGTCGCCACCAATATCGGCGAACTGGCGCAGCCGGGCGACGTCATGGTCTTCCGCTATGGCCGCTGTTACAGCCATGGCGGCATAGTGACCAAGGCGGCGCCTAAAGGAGAAGGCGTGACGATCGTGCATGCATTTTGGCCCGCGAAGGCTGTCGTCGAGGAAGACCTTGGCCGAAATGTGCAGCTTTCCGACCCGGCCAGAGCCCCCCGCTTCTTCAGCTATTGGAAGAAGGCTTCGTCACAGTCATGAGCTTTTTGCGCTCGCCGAGCCAGCCGGTCACGACGCCGACCTATGCCGGGCTGCAGCTCCAGACGTCCTCCGGCGCGATCCCGATCCCGATCGTCTATGGCGTCAACAAGATCGCCCCGAATATCCTCTGGAACGGCAATTTCCAAGCCTATTACAGCGGCGGCAAGGGCAGCGGCGGCGGCAAGGGCGGCGGTGGCGGCAAAGGCAGCAGTGCGCCGAGTTCCTACTCAACGGCGATCATTCTCGGCCTCTGCGAAGGTCCGGTCGGCAGCATCAGCGCGGTTTGGGACAATTCGACGATTGCGCCGCTCTGGGCCGTGACGACAATGTTGTCGCCGGGATTTTTCAACGGTTCGACGCCGCAGGCTGTTTGGACTTACCTGAGCGATTATTTTCCAGAGTCAGGCGCTGCCTTACGGGGGCACCGCGCTCATCGTCGATTATCAGATTTCGCTCGGATCATCAGCAACCCTTGATTCCTATTCTTTCGAAATCCAAGCCGTCTTGCGGGGCACGGGCTTCAACGGCTATGACGCCGATCCCGCGCTCGTCATTCAGGATTTTTTGACCAATGCGCAATATGGCGTCGGCTTCCCGGCGGCGAGCATAGATGCGACGACGCTTCTCGGATCGAGCGGCGATTCCTCCTATCAATCCTATTGCAAGGCCGTGGGCTTGGCCTTGTCGCCGGCGCTCACCGATCAGGAGGCCGCAAATTCGGTTCTTGCGCGCTGGCTGCAGCTCACGAATACGGCGGCTGTCTGGTCGAGCGGCGTTCTGAAATTCATCCCTTATGGCAACTCCTCTGTAACGGGGCCGCTCTATACGGGCGGCTCGATCGGCTTCGGCACGTGGAACACATCGCAGAGCTATTCCTATGTCGGGCAGCCGCAAGTGCAGATCGGCACCTGCACCTTCAATCCGAACGTGACGCCGATCTACAATCTCACCGATGACGATTTCGTTCACGACGGCGACAGTGACCCAGTGCAGGTCGAGCGCAGCGATCCCTATGCCGCCTATAACATGCAATATTTGGAGATCAGCCAACGCACGAATTATTACGATGCGACGCCGCTCTCGACTTGGGATCAGAATGCGATCGAACTCTATGGGCTGCGCATCGCGTCGACCGTCACCGCCCATGAAATTTGCGATCCAGGGATCGCGCAGACCTCGGCGCAGCTCATCCTGCAGCGCGGCCTCTATATCCGCAATCATTATACGTTCAAACTCAGCTGGGAATATTGCCTGCTCGAGCCGATGGACCTCGTCACGCTGACCGATTCCAATCTCGGCCTTTCGAACACTGTGGTGCGCATCACCGAAGTCGAGGAGGATGACAACGGCATTCTAACTTTCACGGCTGAAGAATTCCCGTCCGGCGTAGCAACACCCGTGGCTTATCCGGTCCAATCGCAAACCTCGGGCGGAATTGCAACGAATGCCAGCGCGGGCTCCGTCAACACGCCGCTGATCTTCGAGCCGCCGGCGGTGCTCACGGGCGGCACGCCGCAGATCTGGGCGGCGGTCTCGGGCGGCATTCCGCCGGCCTACAAACTCGCCGAGGACGGCTCGACCGGGCTGCATCAATGCGCCACGACCATGGCTTCTCAGGCCAGCGGGACATCCATCACTTTCGCGGTGAATGTTCAGGCGATCACGCGGTCCGCCTGCATTCTCGAGATTTACGCCGGAGGCGCGACAGTCTCCTGCGCCTTCAACCTGTCGGCGGCCACGGCATCGCCGGGGACGGGCGTCATAGCCGCTTCAATCATCGCTCAGGGAAGCGGCTGGTATCTGCTCTCTTTGACCTGCGATATGGCGGCGACCGCGGCGCCGATCTTGACGATCGGATTGCAAAATCCGGCCGGCACGGCGAGCTATGCCGGGACGAGCGGCGATGGTCTTTATCTTTGGGATGCGACATACGCCGCCGGCAATGAAGCACCGGCTACGCTCGCTGCTTTCACGACACTTACGGGAGCCTCTCTTTCGGTCGCCTCGATCTCGACGCCGCTCGGCAATGCCGGTAGCGCAAATCCAAATTGGGGGGGCGCCTATGTGTGGGCGTCGCTCGACAACAGCACCTATGTGCAGATCGGCCGGGTCATCGGCGCTGCCAAGCAAGGTGTTTTGACGGCGGCTCTTCCCGTGCCGCTCGTCGCGAGCCCCGACACGGTCGATATTTTGTCGGTCAGTTTGACCGAGAGCAATGGCCAGCTTTCCGGCACATCGGTGGCTGGCGCGCAGAACGGCGCCACGCTCTGCGTCGTCGACAATGAGTTCTTAGCTTTTGAGACCGCAACGCTCACCGGCACGAATGCCTATAATCTCACGACGCTCTATCGCGGCCTTTATGGGTCGCTCGCCGCGGCGCATTCCATCGGCGCGTCCTTCGCGCGGCTCGACCAATCCGTTTTCGAATATGATCTCCCGGCCAATTATATCGGCCAGACCATCTATCTCAAATTTCAGAGCTTCAACATCTTCGGTGCGGGGCTGCAAGACCTCTCGGTCTGCGCCGTTTACACCTATACGCCATCGGGCGCCGGCGCCAGCGATCCGATCGCGGCGCAGCTCGCGACGGGATTGTCTCTCGATCTCGGTCTCGTCACGCAAACACCTCCGCTTGCATCCGGTGATCTCGGCGCCTTGACCGGCGCCGTTCTTGATGCGGTTGATTTGGGAACGGCATAATGAGTGAACAATTACAGCTTCGTCGCGGAACCGCGACTCAGGTTACGGCTTTCACCGGCGCGCAAGGCGAGACGGTGGTCGACACGACCAATAATCGACTCGTTGTCCAGGACGGCGCGACAGCCGGTGGGTGGCCGGCTGCGAAGCTTTCGGAAGTCATCACCAACACGCGGATGCAAGTCAATGATGCCGCCTACACAGTCCAGACGACTGATCGGCTTGTTGCCTATATCGCTATCAGCGCGGCGCGAGTTGTCACATTGCCGGCGGCGGCGGCCTTTCCGACTGGCGTGCGTCTCATCGTGGTCGACGAATCCGGCGCATGCTCGGCGACGAATACGATCACGCTGACCCGAGCCGGCTCGGACATTATCAACGGCGCGACAACGGCCGTCGTTGCCTCCGCCTATGGCTGTGTCGCAATCGAAAGTAATGGCTCGAATAAATGGACGATCGTCGATCAGATCTCATCTGGAAGTAGCTCGACGCGCACCGCAGTCTCGGATGCTGCTTACACGGTGCTTACGACCGATCGCAACATTGCTTACACGGCACTCACGGCGGCGCGCACCGTCTCGCTTCCGACAGCGGCGAGTTTCCCTGTCGGCCTCAGGCTCGCCATCCTTGACGAATCCGGCGCGGCATCCGGCACGCTGACGATAACGATTGCGGCGAACGGGACCGATACGATCGACGGCGCGGCTAATGTTGTGATCACGAGTGCCTATGGCTACGTCGCCGTCGAAAGCAATGGCTCGAACAAATGGACCATCGTCGACCAGGCCGCGAGCAGCCTTGCGGCCGTCGGCATTGGCACCGCGGTCGACCCGAACAATCTGTTGTCCGTCACCGCAGTGAGCGCTCTCTTCAACAGCAACACCAATTTCAATGTGACGGTCAACAAGGGCGGGGCGTCGGGGAACGCGTCGGACACGGCATCCTTCATTTTCGAGGATGGCTTTTCGGGCCGCGCCCAAATCGGCCTTTGCGGCGACGATAATTTCCATTTCAAGGTCTCGCCGAACGGATCGACCTGGTATGACGCGCTTATTATCAATTCGGGCACGGGGCAGGCTACTCTCGCATCGAGCGCGTCATTCAGCTTCGCCAGCAAATTTCGCAACGGCACAATGGATGTCTGGCAGCGCGGTGCCGGGCCGCTCACCGTCACGACCTCCGGCGCCTATACGGCCGACGGCTGGATCGTCGTGCCGACCGGCGCCAGCGTCACCGCGCAGCAGGTCTCCGGCCGCGGCCCGACTCTCTACAGCCTCAAAGTGGCCGGCGCGACCTCCGTCACCGATGCCCTCGTCAAGCAGCGCATCGAAAGCTTCATCGCCGCGCCGCTCGCCGGTCAGATCGTGACCGTGCAGGCGCAAATCTATAACAACACGGGCGCCAGCATCACGCCGCTGCTCACCGTCAAACATGCCGGCGCGCAAGACAATTGGACGAGCTCGACAACGGACGTGAGCGCCGTCAGCCTGCAGTCCTGCGCGAATGGTGCATGGACGCGGGTGGCCTACACATTTACGGCGTCGAGCAGCTCCAGCAATGGTCTCGAAATTAGCTTCGATTGCGGCAACAATTTCGGTTCTTCCAGCAATTCGATCCAAATCACCGAGCTCGATATTCGCGTCACGCCGAATGTTGCGACCGGGCAGAACGGCAATCCGCCGGTGCCGGAGTTGCGGCCGATTGCCAGTGAACTCGCATTTTGCCAGCGGCATTATTATCGACGCAATTCATTCAGCATCGGATCTTCTGGCTCCGGCGACGCGATCGGGATGTTGACCGCAGTCGATAGCGCTGACGTATGGGGCAAGATGTTCGATCTGCCTGTCGAATTGCGCATCGCAAACGGGAATGTCGGCCTGTCCGATGCTTCCGATTTAATGGTGTTCGACGCGGGGGGCATTAGTTCCTTCAACGTCAATTCGCTATATGGAGCCCTGACGGCGAGCACGCGCTCTATTGCGTCCTACACCGGGATGAACACCTCCGCGACGGACCTGGTCGTAGGCAACGTGGCCTTCCTGGTCTTCGCGAGTGCCACCGGATGGATCGACGTGAGCGTGGAGCTTTGAACATGCAATATACAATCCCGCGCAACAGAGACGGTTCGCTGTCGACGACGAATGTCATGCTCACCGAAGATGACGGCTCGATCCGGTTCATCACGATCGGCGCTTTGACCAAGGGCGCGCAGGACTACGCGGCATGGCTCGCCGCCGGCAATCAACCGGCGCAGGCGACAGTCGTCACACGTCCGCCACCGGTTTTGACTTTCCTGCAATTCATGGCGCTCTTCACGAGTGCCGAGCAGACGGCGATCATCAATTCGAGCGACGCGCAAACGAAAATGTTCGTCATCATGGCGGCCGGCTCCGGCGGCTTGCAACTCGCGAATGCGCAAATCATCGCCGGTGTGAACTATCTCGCGACGGCCACCACAGCCTCGCCGCCGGGTCCTGGCCTCATCACGTCCGCGCGCGCCGCGCAGATCCTCGCAGGCGAGGCGCCGGCGAGCACCGAAGCCCGTGCTAGACGCGCGCCGCGCAGCTCCAAGTAATAGATCAAGGTGCCATAACTGACGCTTGCGCGAGCACGCTCGCGCAATTGCTGTCCGCTGCGGCCTTCTCATCTCCATCGAGGCTCATATGATCGACCACGCAAGATTTTGCGCGGCGCTGACGCATGCGCCTTTTCATCTCGGACAATTGGCGCGCGCCACCCGCGCCGGCTTCTTGCTCGACGCCGCAACGGCGCGTGATCCGCATATGGATGTCCGCTTCCTCGCCTATTGCCTGGCGACGGCGCTGTGGGAGACGGAATTCACGCTCGAGCCGATCCGCGAGGGTGGTGAAGGCCGGGGCAAGCCCTATGGCATCCGCGACCCTTATACGGGCCAGATCTATTATGGCCGCGGCTATGTCCAGACAACCTGGAAAGGCAATTATCTGAAGATCGGTCGTCTCATCGGCGGCGACCTCGTCATGCATCCCGATCTTCTGCTCGAGCCGAAATACGCGGCGCCTGCTCTCTTCGTCGCAATGGAAGCGGGCCTCTACACCGGTAAGAAGCTCGCCGACTACTTTAACGCGCATGCGGAAGATCCCTATCATGCGCGGCGCATCGTCAATGGTCTCGATCGGGCGGAACAGATCAAAGACTATTATTATTCCTTCAAGAAGGCGCTCAACGGCGCGCAGATCGCGGCGATCGCTGAGACATCGGATATATCCGATGTCTAAAAATGGTACCGGCATGAGCGAGATCGTGCTGCCCTCCGATGCGGCGATCGCCGCGCTCTGCAACGGCATCTATGACTATCCTGGCTATACGCCGATCGTTTGGGACCATCTCGAGCTACCCGAAGCGGATAATGGGATCTGCTGGGGCCTGAAGAAGCTTGGGCCAATCGATGTCATCGTGCTGCGCGGCTCGACGACACAGCAGGACTGGCTCCGGGATTTCGATGCGCTCGCCGATCCTTTCACCGGCGCGGAAAGTGCCTTTCTAAAAGTGCTCGGCTTCAAGATCTCTGGTGCGCCATCCGATCATGCCTTCCTCGGTCCGGTGCACCCAGGCTTCCTCGAGGGCATGGAGGATGCCTGGGCGGCGATGAAGCCGCTGCTTGGCTCGAGGGTCGTTGTCACCGGCCATTCGCTCGGCGCCGGGCGGGCGGCGATCCTGGCAGGACTGATGGCGCATGCGGGCCGACCGCCGCTCGCCCGCGTGGTCTTCGGCGAGCCGCGGCCGGGCTTTCCGACGCTCGCGAAACTCATCAGCAACGTCACGGCCCGCAGCTATCGCAACGGCAATGGCGTGCTTTACGATCTCGTCACCGACGTGCCTACGCCGATAGGTCCGGAAGATTATGTCCATCCCTGCCCACTCACCGATGTGTGCGAAGAGCCGGGGCCGAAATGGACAGAGCAATGGGGCGTCTTCGCCTGGCACGCATGTCCGCTCTATCTCGCCGCGCTCGAAAAGCGCGAAGGGCTGTCGCCAAGCAGGCCGGCCGAAGCGGCGCTGACGCCGGGTGAAGATGCTCCGCCGCTGCCGATTCATTGAGGCCATCCCATGAAAATCAACATCGCGCTCGGCCAGGACATGGCCACGCTGATCGCTGAGCTTTTGTCCTCCGGACAGGCCGCGCTCGCCGCATGGTGTGAGTCCGTCAAACAACGTCTCGACACCCTCGCGCAGACACCGGGACAGCCAATATGATCGGTGTGCTTTGCGGGCTTTCGGCCGAGGCGGACATTCTCGAAGCGCGCCAGGACCTCATAAGGAACTCCCTCGTCTTTTGCGGGACGAATGGCGCCATGCGGCTCGAGCAAGCGCTCCGGCACCGCATATTGACCGGCCTGATGAGCTTCGGCACCTGCGGCGCGCTTTCGCCGGAGCTCTCCGTCGGGGATCTCGTCGTCGGGACAATCGTGCTCGGCGATGGCGGGCCAAAACATTCCGACGCCGAGTGGCTCGGCCGTCTTCCGGCTTTCCCGCGCATGTCGCGCGGACCCGTGCTGTCCCTCGGCGGTGTTTCGGCCGACACGCCGCAACAGCGCGCATCGCTGTTCAAAGAATATAGCGCGCTGGCGATCGACGAAGAATCCGGCACCGTCGCCTCGCTTGCTGGGGAATACGAGCTTCCCTTCATCATCGTCCGCGCGGTGTCCGATGATGCCCATGACGCGATCCCGCCAGCGGCGCTGATCGGCACGAATCCCGACGGCTCGACCAACTTTTTAAACATCGTGAAATCGATCGGCAATGATCCGGAGCAGATCGCCGCGCTCATCCGCATCGCGTCCGAATTCGACAAAGCGATCCGCTCACTGACCTCTTATTACGAAGCCGCCGCGGCGGCCTTCGCAAATTGATGGAGACTTGAAAATGCAAATCGATCCGCGGCTTTCGATGCTCATCAATTACCTCTTGATCGTGACGACCGGCATTGCCGGCGGAGTTGTGAAATTTACGAGCCTCGTTCCGGACGCGACCAACGCAAAGATTGTCGGCTGGGCGGCGGTCGCGGCTTTCGCCATGGCCTCGTTGAACGTCGTTCTTCACGGCACATCCTCGGCACAGGCGGGGACCGGAATATGGCCCTGGTCGCCGTCGAGCCCGCCGCCATCCGTGCCGCCTGTTGTCGGCAAGATGGCGCTTCTCCTCGCCGGCGCCCTTCTCGGCTTGGCGCTTGTCTTCGGCGCGCCGAGCCAGGCGCAAGCAAGGCCGGTTCATGTCGCAAAGCACGCGAAGGCTGGGCCGACGAAGATCACAACGCCGGACCAGATCATCGCCAAGGTGCTGGCTTGGGCCACGGCCGACGGCGACGCCGATCTTGCCGCCGCCATCACTTTGGCGAAGGCTGGCAACAACAATGTCACGCTGCCGTGCTGGACCGCGCTTCAGAGCTTCGTGAAGCAGGTCGAGACATTGCCGCCGCCCGCTTCCTTGCCGAAGCTCCATCTCGCCACGGATGTCGAACTCGCGACGGACCTCATGATCGCGTTGCAGCCGAATTCTCCGGTCGTCGCGCAATGCCAAGCGCTCGCCAATTATCAGAAGATGTCCGCCGTCAACATGGTGGCGGGGATTGTCACCGGCGCGCTGGCGATCGGGAAATTGCCGGTTCCACTTCCCATTCCGTGATCAAGAGTTTCGAGCGGCGGCGTTGCGGCGCCATCAAGTTTACGCAGATTGCGTGAACTTATCTGCGCATCCCGCGCGATCCATCTCCCACCTCTCTCTCCCGATGAGGAACTTCCATGGTCCCCATGATGAAGCTCGGCAAGCTTGCGCCGAAGCACGACATGCGCATTCCCATGCTCGCCAAATATACGGCGGCTCTTCCAACGGCGCCCGTACATATTGATTGGAGCGACGGACTGACGAGCTTCGGCGTCATGTACAACGACAGGCTCGGCGATTGCACCTGCGCCGGCGTCGGCCATGCGATTCAGGTCTGGACGCGGAACACGGGCAAGGAAATCACCATCCCCGATTCCGCAGTCATCGGCCTCTATGAAAAGTTTGGATATGTGCCGGGCAATCCATCGACGGATAATGGCGCGGTCGAGACCGATGTCTTGAACTATTGGCTGAAAAATCCGGTCGTGGGGCATGCGCTCGATGGCTATGTCGCCTTGCAGCCGAAGAACATCGCCGACATCAAGGATGCGGTCTGGCTTTTCGGCGGCGCCTATATCGGCGTCGCTCTGCCGATCACCGCGCAAGGCCAGGATACTTGGCTCGTCACGTCGGCTGGCACCACGGGCGATGGCGCGCCGGGCTCATGGGGCGGCCATTGCGTATTCGTGGTGGGCTATGACGCGCGCTTCGTCACTTTCATCTCATGGGGCAGGCTCATGAAAATGAGCTGGAATTTCTGGTGGGCCTATTGCGACGAGAGCTATGGGCTCTTGTCGAAAGATTGGATCGCCAAAGGCAAGGCGCCGTCCGGCTTCGACGCCGCGGCGCTCGCCGCCGACATGGCGGAGCTGCGTCAGGCCGCATGAAAAAAGGCCGCGTGAAGCCCGGCCAGTGAAGCCTGCATATCATCAAAGAGCGAGCAAGGTGACTCATGATTGAAGCGATCATCCTGATTTGCGGGCTTGGCGTTGCGCCCAATGCTTGCACTGAGCATACGGCGGAAGACGTGGTCCGCGTCAAGGTTCCACCGACGATCTGTGCCATGGCGGCGCAATCGGTCGTTGCCGGCGAGGCGGGGACCCGCGCCGAAGGGCGTCTGATGAAAGTGATCTGTGGGCGAAAGGCTTGAGTTCATGTCGGATGGGATTTGGATCACAATTGTGGTTGGGCTGTTCGGCACCTTGATCGGCTCGGTTTCGACGATCGTCGTGGCATTGATCGATCGCCAGCCGATGCTGGCCGCCGCGATCGATGCGCGCATCGGCGTGCTGATCGAGATCTATGAAAGAACCATCGGCGAATTGCGGGCGGAGATCGGCCGGCTCGAAGAAAAGATCGACATCTATGAAAAGACGATCAGCGATCTCCGCGATCATATCGGCAAGCTCGAAGCCAAGATCGATGTGCTGCAATCGCAATTGAAGGAGGCGGGCGCAACGACGTTATAAGCGCTTCTGAGAGCTGAGACCGCCGACTTCACATTCTCGGCAGGCCCCTGTCCCGTTCGCGGGGCAGGGGCTTTTTTTGCGTTTCATCGCCGCCGATCACCTTTGCCTGGACGACGCCTTGAGCATTCCCATGCCGGTCAAAGTGCTTTAGAAAGGCCCCATCGAAATCAAATTCAGGGCCAATGCCGATTGCGTTTCCGACGCCATGGGCGGTTGCCGCCCCGATTGGCCCCATTTCCATCGGTTCCATGCGAGGCGCGCCATGAGCATAGTCTATGATTTTTCCGCGAAGAAGCTCGGCGGTGAAGAGCTGTCGCTCGACGCTTTCCGCGGCAAGGTTCTGCTCATCGTCAATGTGGCGAGCAAATGCGGCTTCACGCCGCAATATGAGGGGCTCGAGGCCTTGTATCGGAAATATTCTCCCAAGGGTTTCGCCGTTCTCGGCTTTCCTTGCAATCAGTTCGGCGGGCAGGAGCCGGGCGATGCGGCCGAGATCGCGCAATTTTGCCAGCGAAGCTATGACGTCACTTTCCCTATGTTCGACAAGATCGACGTCAATGGCACGAGTGCGCATCCGCTCTATAAATTTCTCAAGGCAGAGCAGACCGGCGTGCTCGGCACGGAGCCGATCAAATGGAATTTCACCAAATTCCTCGTCGATCGGCAGGGGCAGGTGATGGGCCGGTTTGCGCCCACGACCAAGCCTTCGGACATCGAGCCTGAGATCGAGCGACTCCTTTAGCGCATGATCCTGAAAGGTCGGCGCGAGACTTTTCGGACAAAGCCGTGAGCAGGCATAAAGCGTGCTGGCGATCGCCGCCTTGGCGATCGGGCCTGGTGCCGCTCCCCTGGCACGGCGGCCCTACGGCCGGATTGCCATGCTGCCAGAGCATTTTCAGCAAAAGTGGACACCGGTTTTGCGTCTGAAAATGCTCTAACTTTTTGAATGAGAGCGGTTTCAGGTTGCGTGTGGACACGCAACCTGAAACCGCTCTAGGCATGGCTAACAGAAAGCTTTGGGCAGGATTGCTGCCAGGATCGCGCTTAAGATGACTTTCAAGGGCGTTGCGCTGCTGCGGCGTTGCGACAGCTGGCCGGCGGTGGCCGCACCGAATAACCCGGCGTAAACTGGACCAGGGTAAGCCTAACAAGAAGGAGAAAATTCATGGCCGTAAGGCTCGATGGGCAAGCCGCGGATTTCGCCGCCGCCTTTGCGGCCCTCCTCGCCATGAAGCGCGAGGTGGCGGAAGATGTCGATCAAGCGGTGCAGAAGATCATCGCCGATGTGATCGCCCGCGGCGATGCGGCGCTGTTCGATTATTCTTTGAAATTCGATCATGTCGATCTTGCCCGTCTCGGCCTCGCCGTTTCCGCCGCTGAGATCGCGGCCGCCAAGACAGCCGTGGCGCCAGAGGCCTTGGCGGCGCTGCATCTGGCACACCAGCGGATCAGCATTTTTCATGAAAAGCAGCGCCCGCAGGATATGCTCTTCACCGATCCGCTCGGCGTCGAGCTCGGCTGGCGATGGCGGCCGATCGAAGCGGTCGGACTCTATGTTCCGGGCGGCACTGCGAGCTATCCCTCCTCGGTGCTGATGAATGCGGCGCCAGCGAAAGTGGCGGGCGTCGCGCGGCTCGTCATGGTCGTTCCAGCGCCCGGCGGCCATATCGATCCGCTCGTCCTTGCCGCTGCCGAGCTTGCCGGAGTTGATGAAATCTATCGAGTCGGCGGTGCTCAGGCGATCGCGGCGCTGGCTTATGGGACGCAGACCATCGCCCCGGTCGCCAAGATCGTCGGGCCCGGCAATGCCTATGTCGCGGCCGCCAAAAGGCGGGTCTTCGGTGTGGTCGGAATCGACATGATCGCCGGACCGTCGGAAGTTCTGATCCTTGCTGACGCCAGCGCCAATCCGCAATGGGTCGCTGCCGATTTGCTGGCCCAGGCCGAACATGACCGCGCCGCGCAGTCCATATTGATCACCGACAGCGCGACATTGGCGCAAGAGGTCGAAGCCGCGGTTGAGCAGCAGCTGGCTAGCTTGCCACGCAGAGACATCGCGGGCGCGAGCTGGCGTGACAATGGCGCGATCATCGTCGTCGCCGAACTCGCCGAGGCTCTGCCGCTCGCCGATAAAATCGCGCCGGAACATCTCGAAATCATCGCCCGCGATGCAGATTCACTTGCGGAGCGCGTAGGCAATGCCGGCGCGATCTTCATCGGCGGTCATACGCCGGAGGCGATCGGCGATTATGTCGGCGGCTCGAATCATGTTTTGCCGACGGCGCGTTCGGCGCGTTTTTCGTCCGGATTGAGCGTGCTCGACTTTATGAAGCGCACCTCCATTCTGAAATGCGGGCCGGAAAGTCTCGCAGCGCTCGGCCCAGCCGCCGTTGCGCTCGGCAAGGCCGAGGGGCTCGATGCGCATGCCCGTTCCGTCGCTTTGCGCCTGGGCCTCATGACGTCATGACCGCAGACGAGCCGAACCGGCGCAATCGTCTCGTGTCGGTGACGCTCGACGAAGCTTCGATCGGTCGCGGCACGTCGGATCAGGAACACGAGCGGCAGATTGCCATCTATGATCTCATCGAGGAGAATTATTTCGGGCTGCCCGAGCTCGATGTGGGCCCCTATGTGCTCAAGATCGCGCTTCACGACGCCAAGCTCGCCTTCGAAATCTGCAATGAAGCAGGTGAAACCCTCGCCGTTCATATTCTGTCCTTGACGCCCTTCCGCGGCCTCCTCAAGGACTATTTTCTCGTCTGCGAGAGCTATTATGCGGCGATCCGCACGGCGACGCGGGCGCAGATCGAGGCGATCGATATGGGGCGGCGGGCGGTCCATAACGAGGCCGCGGAGCTTCTGTTGGCGCGTCTGAAGGGCAAGGTCGAATGCGATATCGACACGGCGCGGCGCATTTTCACCCTCGTCACGGCGCTGCATTGGAAGGGCTGAGCTGGTGGCGGCGGGCGAGGCAGGCAGCGCTTCTTCACCGCAGCCGCGGCGCAGCCGGCGTCCGCAAGCGGTTCTTTTCGCTTGCTCGGAAAATTGCCTGCGTTCGCCTATGGCCGAGGCTTTCGGCCGGCACTATTTCGGCCGCAGCGTCTATTTCGCCTCGGCCGGCGTGCGGCAGGGCGAGCTCGATCCTTTGGCCGCCGCGGTGATGGACGAAATCGGCATCGACATTGCCGGACATCGCCCGCATACATTCGAAGATCTCGAAGACGCAAGCTTCGATCTCATCGTCTCTCTCTCTCCTGAAGCGCATCACAAAGCGCTCGAATTCACCCGCGCTTTGGCGACGGATGTCGTCTATTGGCCGACCCTCGACCCTTCTGCGGTCGAAGGCACCCGCGCTCATATGCTCGACGCCTATCGATCGGTGCGCGACACGCTCGCCGCACGAATCAAGGCTTTTTTCGACCCGCGGTCGACGCCCGCGTTGGAAGAGACGGGAAAATCAGCTCGCAGCGCCGGTTCGAAGCCGGTGCAAAGCTGACGGCGTCCGATAGAGACGAGCAAAAATTTTCGATGCGACCGGTTTTTTGCTTATCTGCCGCACGCCTTACGCGATGAAGTGGCGAATCTAATCCCGATCCCATAAGATGAGAATCATGCCTCTTACCTTTTGGGAAGGCTCGCAACCATAGATGGATGCGCCCCGAAGCACCGAAAATCGGCCGCTCCTCTGCCACGGCCCGTAAGCGAGGCGCGAATGTGCCAAATGGCACGGCAAGAACATTGCGATCAATGCCAAGTCGGATACTATTCGTTGCCGCCAAGCTGACGGCGCTCGATCCGAAAGGCCTCGCTTCCTGATGGTCCTGACGGATGGGCGCAAGGACGTCTGTGGGAAGCGTCCGGCTCGCAGAGCGAGCAAGGCCGTGCGGGACTGAGACTGATACGAGGGACGGAGGCTCGGACATTCATGTTGCTGCAATCTATCAATCATAAATCCTTTGCGTTCGCGATGGTGGCAGCGTTGGCGGCTGTCTCCTTGCAGGCGCGAGAAGCCCATGCCGAGGGACCCTTCGCGCGGTTTGCCGGCACTTGGCGAGGTGACGGCAAAATTTCAATGTCCGATGGGACGAAAGAGTTCCCTTCGCTGCCGCGTGACTTATTCCGTTGCGAATGCCGGCACCGCGCTCACGCAAGTTCTGACCTGCGCCAGCCAGAGCTATAAATTCGATGTGAACAGCCAAGTTCAGGCTCAGGGGGGCGTGCTTTCCGGCAGTTGGACCGAAACGTCGCGGAATGTGACGGGAAGCGTCAGCGGCAGCGTCAGGGATGGAACCATTCTGGCAATCGTTACCGGCGCCACTTTTTCGGCAGGCTTGTCGCTGAACGTCCGCGGCAATTCGCAATATGTCAGGATCAGACCGCAAGGTACCACCGATGTCGTCGATGTCACGGTTGCTCTGAGACGGGGCTGATCGCATCGCGCTTTGCAGATTTTCCTCTTTGTAGATTTTCCTGCAAGGCGCGCTTTCATCTTTTTTATGGCCGGTTTCCGCGAATGCTTAGCGGAAACCGGTCATATTTTTTTATGTGACACATCCGAACCAAAGCTTATCCGGTGCCGAGGCGGGCGGTGGTCGGCTCGCGTCTCTTTCGGCTCCAGCGATAAAGCAGCATGATCGTCGGCCGTAGAATGGTGAGATCGGCGACCAGCGCCATGAGCATGGCAAAAGCGCTGAGCCAGCCGAACAGGCGCAGCGACGGCAAATTGGAAAAGACCGTCACGAATAATCCGCAGGCGAGCACGATCGAGGTCAAGATCACGGCGGGGCCGACCAGTATGGTCGCGCGCTCGACGCCGATCGCCGGATCTTCGTCGGGCCGGTGCTCGAGCCGCAGACGGTTGAGGAAATGGATTGTTGCGCTGAGGCCGAGGCCGAAAGACACCGTCAAGGCGACGACGCTGGCGAATTGCAAGCCCATTCCCGTCGCCAAAAGCAAGGCACCGGACGCGAAGACCGGGAAAATCGCCGGCATGAGGCTCGCGATCATCACGAGCGGCGAGCGAAAGGCCGCGCCGATGAAAGCGGCGACGAAGACGATTTCGATCGTCAGCCCATGGTTCAGCTTCTCGATCATTCTCGCGCTGTTGCGGGCGGCGATCACCGCGAGACCGGTGACGGCGATTTCATAGCCCTTGTGCTCGGCACGCACTTTATCCAATGCCTTGTCGAGCGAATCGACGATCGGCAAAAGCCGGCTCGAATCGACATCTGGCACGCGGCCTTCGACGACCACCGCTTCCTTGTCTGCCGAGATGAAGCGGCGGGTCAAATAGTCGGGCAGCATATTGACATATAGTTTCAGCGTCGCGACGTCGGATTTGCCGGCTTTTTCAGCGAGCCAGCGCCGCAGTGTTTCGAGCGACCAGACATTGCCGAGGCCGGACTGTTTCGCCACCGCGTCATGGACCGCTGCGATCGTCGCAAGCGTCTCCGGCGAATAGAGCGACTGGCCCTTCGGGAATTCGATCAGCACGTCGATCGGGCTCGCGCCTGTCAGTTCGGCGTCAAGCCTGCGGTTGGCTTCGACCGCATGCTGATTGTTCGGCACCTGATCGGCGAGCTGGTAGCGCGGCTCGAGACTGGCATAGATGGTGCCGAGACCGGCGACCAAAATGACGCTGATGAGGCTGTAGACGCCGGGCCGATGCACCATGCGGGTTGCAATCCAGCCGCAAAACCGGCGCAGCGCGTCGACGGCAAGATCCGCGCCCTTCACCCTTGCCACGAAAGCGGCTTCCCTGCGCAGCAGCAGAACGCCGAGCAGCGGCAGAAAGATGAGGACCGACAACAAGGCGATAATGGTCGCCATCAGGCCGGCTTGGCCGAAGGCGCGAATGAGATCGGAATCCGAAAAGGTCAGTGCAACAAAGGATAGCGCCGCGGTCGCATGGGTGAGCACGCAAGCCGGCCCGACGACGTAAATCGCGGTGCGCAATGCCTCGATCTTGCTCTCGCCGGCCAGGATACGGTCGCGCGCCGCGAAAGTGAGTTGCATCGAGTCCGAGAAGCTGATGACCATGATCAGAGGGGTCATCACATTGAGGAACATGTTGAGCTGGAAATCGAGCCAGCCTAGCGTGCCGAGTGCCAGAAGGATGGCGAGCAGCGGCGGCGCCGTCGCAATGATCATGAAGGAAATGCGGCGGAAGAAGAGGATGGCAATGAGGCAGCCGCCGGCAAAGCCGATGGCATTATAAAGCAGCCGGTCCCGCTCGACGGCATTGCGGATCGCAAGCTGCATCACCGGAATGCCGGAAAGCTCCGACGAAAGATGCGCGCCGGCGAGATCATCACCCATGGTGGCGCGGATCTCGGCGACGACCCGCCCGAGCTCATTGGTGCGGACGACCTTCGGCTCGAGAGACAGCACCATCAGCGTGAGCTTGCCATCCTCCGACAAAAGCTTGCCGCGCAGGATCTCATTCGATCTCACCTTCTGAATGAACGCGTCATAATCGGCGCCTTGCGGCAGAGTCTCGGGGAAGAGCGGCGGCGGGATATGCCCGTTCTCAGGCGGTTGCCGCGCCGAAAACATGGAGATGATTCCGCGTGTGCCGTCGATCAATTGCAGATCGGTGACGAGATTGCGCAGCTTTTCGAGCGAGTCTCTCTGCAAAAGCGCATCGCCTTCGACGACGACGAGAACGTCGAATTCGGAAGAAGGAAAGCGCCGCGTCACTTCCTCATATTGTTTGAATGCAGGTGTGTCGGAACGGAAGAGCTGGCTGAGCGAATCATCGACCTTGATCCGGTAGACGCCGAAGGCAGCAGCGATCGCGAGCACCACGATCATGGCGGCCACGACATAAGGATAGCGCAAGGAAACAAGGCCCATCCGCTCAAGGCCGAAGGCCAGGCGGCGGAGGTTTCGTTCAGGCAATGAAGGACTGAGAGGCTCTTTGCGCGCCGTCTCATTCGGCTCGTTGAACGGTTGCTTCGACAGGGCTCTTCTCCACGCACATGCAGCTGGGACTATTCTAGAGGTCACGGGAAACTCTGGCCAGATCCCACTCTGATTCGCTCTCCGAGACCATGCCTGCGTTACCTATGTCACAAGGGAGCGGCGGCGGGACGGCTGAGACATAAGGCAGCACCCCGTGTCGGACGCAGCTGCGCCTTCCTTGCGCATTTGGCCTAAGCAGCCTTGCGTGGCTAAAGCCACGATTGATTTTGCTCAAAGCGAACAAAATCAATGCTGCTCAAGATTTAAAAAACGAAGCAAGCTTAGAAAGCTTGCTTGGCCCGCAATCCTCAAGACCCGCGCCTATCGGTCCCCGCAAGAGGCGTTCAGCTTCAAAATCGGTTGCACCTCGTTTTGCGGCCGCTCGAAGGCGGCTTTGTGCCGGGTTCGCAGGATCGGCCGGTAGCCGAGTTCGGCAAGCAGAGCAGGCAGATCGATCGTCCAGCGCTGCGGGATGAATTCAAGCAGCAGAAGCTCCGGCCAGAGCGTCTCTGGAACTTCGCGGAAATAGGGTTCGAGGATCAGATCCTCGGCACCCTCGACGTCGAGCTTCATCGCGTCGATCCGTGTGAAGCCTTCCTCTGCGACAATGCTGGCCAGGGCTTTCGCCGGCACCCGGATTTTGACCCCTTCGACATCGGAATGGATGATCCGCATCGAGGTCTCGCCGCGATTGTGGGGGTCGATGAAAAGGGTGATTTCCGTGTCGCGATCGGCGATGGCGCAATCAATGGCCTTGATCGTGGCGAAGGGATTCTGGCGGATATTGTAGACCAGACGCTCGAAAATCTCGGGCTGCGGCTCGATCGCGAGAATGCGGGCGCGCTGAGCCGCGCAGGCGGCGACGAAGAGGCTATAGCCGCCGATGTTCGCGCCAATATCGAGAAAGACGAAATCGGGCCTTATCCGGCTTTGCAGCAGCCGGCGTTCTGCCGGATCGAAATATTGCGGCGTGAAGAGGATGCGCTTTTCGCAGACGTTATTATAGGGATAGAGCCGCATGCGGGCGCCGAAGGCTTCGACATCAAGCGGCCGGCCGCGCAAGGCTCTGATCGCCAAAGCGCGCAGAAAAAAGGCGCGGCGCATGCCGGCCCAGCTCGTTGACGCCGCGCGTGTCGCGGCCAAGAGATAGGCCACCGTGCCAGAGGGCCGGTAGCGCCCAAAGACCGATAGATCATTGCCCTGCCATTTCGAACGGGTCATGGGGTCCCGGGTCTTGGGGGCCGATGCGTCAGCCATCCTGCTGGGGCTTCAGCAGAGGCCCGGCGCCTATGCTCCGAATAGGCGATCGGGGCTGCAGCGGTCGAGGTCTCAGCCCAGATCTCGGGCGCGAGAATTGCCAAACGAAGGCGGGTTTGCCGGTCTCGCTTTGACCGGTCAGGCTGACGGCGCATTCATCATGCCTTTTGCGGCAGCGAGGTCAAATTTGGAGGTCAAATTTCGGCAGTTTGCCGCATGTGCTTGCCGCAGCCGCCGACCCGCGGAACGGCCTTGCGTCGCAGCGGCAAAGCCTTAAATTATAAGAGGCAAGTGAAAACCCCTAATTTCCAGATAGATCCATGACATTCGTAGACGCTCTCGAAGTTCCCGGCCGCAAGACCGGGCAGATCAAATTGCATGGCGCCGCAGCCTTTGAAGGCATGCGCAAGGCGGGGCGCCTGGCCGCCGAGGTCCTCGACCTCCTCACCGACTATGTTCGGCCGGGCGTAACGACGGATTTTCTCGACAATCTCGTCTTCGACTTCGCCCTGTCGCACAGCGCCTATCCGGCGCCGCTCGATTATCGCGGCTATCGCAAGTCGATCTGCACCTCGATTAACCATGTGGTATGCCACGGCATTCCCGACCGCAAGCCGCTGCGCGAGGGCGATATCGTCAACATCGACGTGACTTTGATCCTCGACGGCTGGCATGGCGACTCGAGCCGTATGTATCTTATCGGTGAGGTCTCGCGGCGCGCCCAGCGCCTCGTCGAGGTCACTTATGAGGCCCTCATGCGTGGCATAGCAGCCGTCAAGCCGGGAGCGACCACCGGCGACATTGGCGCCGCGATCCAGGATTATGCCGAATCCGAGCGCTGCTCGGTCGTCCGCGACTTTTGCGGTCATGGCATCGGCCGGCTGTTTCACGATGAGCCGAATATTCTCCATTATGGCCGGCGCGGCGATGGCATCGTGCTAAAGCCAGGCATGTTCTTCACCATCGAGCCGATGATCAATCTCGGCCGGCCGCATGTGAAGATCCTCTCCGACGGTTGGACGGCGGTCACCCGCGACCGCTCGATGTCAGCGCAATTCGAGCATACGATCGGCGTCACCGAGACGGGTTATGAGAACTTCACCGTTTCGCCGAAGGGGCTCAATCACCCGCCTTATCCATCGGCCGCAGCGGTTGCGAAATGACGAAGCTGCCGGTCTCTCCTTCAAAGGCTGCCGGCACCCCGCATTATTTCGGACATAGAGAAAGGCTGCGCGAGCGGTTCAAGACCGCCGGCGGCGCTTCGCTCGCCGATTATGAAATGCTCGAACTCGTCTTGTTTCGCGCCATTCCGCGCCGCGACGTCAAGCCGCTCGCCAAGGCGCTGCTGGCGCGTTTCGGCTCTTTCTCCGAGGTCGTCGCGGCGCGGCCCGAACGCCTCAAGGAGATCGAGGAGATGAGCGAGGCGGCGATCATCGAGGTGAAGATCGTTCAGGAGGCCGCAAAACGTTTCGCCAAATCGACTTTGGAGAGACGGCGGATACTGACGAGCTTTTCGGCGGTTCTCGATTATTGCCGAACCGCAATGGCTTTTCTCGATCACGAGGAATTCCGCATTCTGTTCCTCGACAAGAAGAATGTGCTGATCGCCGATGAGGTCCAAGGCACCGGCACCGTCGATCATGCCCCGGTCTATCCGCGCGAGGTCATGCGCCGCGCCTTGGAACTCAATGCCACGGCGATGATCCTCGTCCATAATCATCCCTCGGGCGACCCCTGTCCCTCCGGTCCCGATATTCAGCTGACCCAGGAGATCGTCGCGCTCGGCAAATCGCTCAATGTTACTGTTCACGATCATCTGATCATCGGCCGCGACGGCTTTGCGAGCTTCAAAGGGCTACAGCTCATCTGAGTCCAATCGGCACGGCGATCCTCCCGGGCGTGCTGCTTTTGATCCTATGCCCAGGTCCGATCAGGCATCCTGTCCGCGCTTTTTTGCTACAAATGCCTGCAAGAGGCGGGATATTGCGACGTTTCGCGCCTGTTTCGGAAAGATCTGTCAACTTTTTCGAAGCATGGTCTTGGCGGAAGCCGATTGCCGTAACGGCAGCCAGGCCGCAAAGAAGGCCCATCCGGCCGGTATCGGCCGCCCAAGGCGTTGTGAAATGATGAGTGATAACGCTTCAACTCCCTGTTTAGAGGGGGAGTTTTAATCCGAAGCTCGGCCGGTTTTGAGGGTCATGCGGGGGGCGACGACAAGGCTGGTGCACGATTCCAAGGACTCTGGCTTTCTTGGCAATTACGAACCCGTCGCGCTTGAGCATTTTGCGAATTGAGATTGTGCCGAAGGGGCGGGCGTAACGAGGGGATGCCTGGAATGGCGGTGTTCGAACGCAAAGTTAACAAGGCGCTGCTAGCTTTTCCGCGCCTGTCGGGCCCTAGAGCGGTTTCATGTTGCGTGTCCACACGCAACCGTTTCGAAACCGCTCTCATTCAAGAAGTTAGAGCATTTTCGGACGCAAAACCGGTATCCGCTTTTGCTGAAAATGCTCTTGCCGCATCGAAACGCAACCGAGGCGACACCAATGAATCTGTCAATCTTGGCGCTGCTGCGTGATAGAGTTTCGATGCTATGCAGCTGAATGATCTTGCAGGTTTGGGCGCTTTGAAGCGCGACAAGCAGGATAAGACCGATCCGCTCGGCATCGCCGGTTGGACGATCACCTATCGCCTGTCCGTGGTCGTCATCCTTGTCGTCGCGATCGGCTTTGGCGTCGCCTGGCAGGAGGCTAACAGCTCGCTCGACTTTCGCATAAGCCTTTTCGGCCAGCAGCAACGTGTCAACATCCTGCTTCTCGTGTTCACCCTGGTTTTTTCAGCCTTCATGATCTTGCGGTCGCATCAGACCGTCGTCCGGCTCGCCGAAAGCGCGGAGAAGGCCAAGCAGGCAGCCGGACGTGACGTTCTCTCAGGCCTGCCGAACCGATTTCTCTTCAATGAGCTTGTCGATGCCGAAATTGCCCGCTGTCGGCGCAAGGGCAGCCAATTTGCGCTCTTCTATATCGACCTCGATCATTTCAAGGAGACCAATGACAGCTTCGGCCATGAGGTCGGCGATCTTATGATCATTGCGGTGGCGGATCGGCTTTCCAGAACTCTGCGCGACAGCGATTATATTGCGCGGATCGGTGGTGACGAATTCGCTATTCTGCAGACCGATGTGTGCGATCCGCGCGATTGTGCCAAACTCGCTTATCGGATCATCGATAAGATGAGTGCCCCGTTTGATCTCGTGGGCCAGCAAGTCTGCTGTGGATTGTCGATCGGCATCGCCCTCTGCCCGCAGAATGCCAGCGAGCGCGCGAGCCTGATGCGGCTCGCCGATCTGGCGCTCTATCGCGCCAAGCACGACGGGCGTAACCGCTTTGCCTTTTTCGAAGCAAAGAACAGTGAGGAACTCCGCCTGCAGCAAAATGCGGAAGATGATTTGCGCGCCGCGATTGAAGACGACAAGCTCGTCCTTCTCTATCAGCCCGTCATGTCCGCTTGCGGCAACCGATTCCTCGGCGTCGAGGCACTGGTGCGTTGGCAGCACCCGACGCAGGGGTTGCTGTCGGCCGAGCATTTCGTCGGCCTCGCCGAAGAGCGGGGGCTCATTGTTCCGCTCGGCGAATGGGTGCTGCGCCATGCCTGCCGCGACGCCAAGCGCTGGCCCAATCTGCGCGTTGCGGTCAATGTTTCGCCGATCCAGTTCCGCCAGAGAGAGTTCGTCGCTTCGGTCGAGGCGATCCTCGCCGAGACCGGGCTCGAGCCGCACCGGCTCGAGCTCGAACTCACCGAAGGCGTCGTTATTTCCGATGCCGATCTCGCCGAGCGCTCGGTCATCGACCTGCGGGCGCTCGGCATCCGCATGGCGCTTGACGATTTCGGCACCGGCTATTCGAGCCTGATCTATCTACGCCGCTTCGCCTTCGACAAGATCAAGATCGATCGCTCGTTCCTCGAATCGATGGAGCCGCAGGGCGAAAGCGCCATCATCGTCGAGTCGATCGTTCGTCTCGGCCGTGCGCTCGGATTGACCGTCACGGCGGAAGGCATAGAAACAATGGAGCAGGTGGAATTTCTACAGGAACTCGGCTGCGACGAATTGCAGGGCTTCCTCTTCGCCGAGCCGCTGACGGTTGCTGAGATCGATCAAAAATATGCCGAGGCCATGGCAGCGGCGCCAGAGCATGTCCCGTAAAAGTTGACAGACTTTTCCGATATTTTAGACATCGGATATATCCGATGTGCCAAAGATGCGATTCCACGTGATCGGGAGCGGCTCTAGGGCTCGGCTCGCCCCTATGAGCCGCTTTCTCAATGGAGCCGGAACTCCGCTCTGATCGCTAATTCCGCAGGCTTGATCAGTTTCGAATGGCCGACCCGAACGCTGTGCAAGGCGCCGTCGAGCTCTTTGCGCCAGAAGGTGAGGAAGCGGCTCAGGCATGGAAACTCGGGCGCGATGTCATAGTCTTGCCAGACGAAGGTCTGCAACAATCCCGGATGATCGGGCATGTGATAGAGAATTTCCGCCGTCGTGAGGCCATAGCCGGCAAGCTGCTTCAGAAAATTCGGTGAGACGTCGCGTCCGCCGTCCTGATAATGGGTCATCGACGAGATCTCCAGAAGGCCTGGTTTTCCGCTTTGCGTAGATGGCCGAGAAAACGCCGTACGGAGCAATCCTCGCCAAATCCCGCTCTCAGCAATCCTCGCAAAGCTTCGATCGTTCATTCAACTCCCGCAAAATTAACGAAGCCTTGCTGGAGTGATCCCGACCAAGATGATTTTTGAGCGGCGCGCCATTCGCGGCAATCGCACCTATCCGCCATTCCCAGCCCATGCGTGAAGGCCGGCGTCGGTTAGAAATCTTGCATTTGCCGTGCAAGCCGCGCCAGGCTTTCTTTCGTATCGACATCAATTTCGATCGCCTCATCTTCGACCGTGCACTCGATGATGCCTTGCGTCTTGCCTTCGAGCAGGGCGCGTGCGCCGCGATCCCCCGCAAGCTTCATGGCTTCTGCGAAAATCGCCCGGCCGAGGAGGACGGGATTGCCGCGCCGTCCCGCCCGAATGGGTATGACCGCGCGGGGCGTCTCTGGTGCTGCGCGGAAGGCAGCGAGAAGGCGGTCGATGATTTCGGCGCTGACGCGCGGCATATCGGCGAGAAGAATGATCGCGCCCGCGCATTGTTCCGGCACAAAGGCCAATCCGAGGGCGAGCGAGTGCGAGAGGCCGGCGGCCGGATCTTTGTTGGTGAGGCAGCTGGCAGCGAGCCCGGCGAGTGCTGCTTCGACTTTTTCCGCCGCAGGGCCGAGCACGGCGATGATCGGGCATGCCTGCGAGGCTGCCGCGGCCTCGGCGGCATGACGGATGAGCGGCTTGCCGGCGAGCGGCGCGAGGATTTTCGGTTCCGTCGCATCACCGCCAAAGCGCTGGCCCATGCCGGCTGCCAGAATGACCGCGGCTATGTCGGCGGAGCGTCTCACGCCGCCAGGGCCGATCGCAGCGGCTTGCGGCGCATCGCGGCGATGATCTCGGCCAAAATGGCGACGGCGATCTCGGCCGGGCTGACCGCGCCGATGTCGAGGCCGATCGGCGCATGAATGGCGGCGAGTTGCGTTTCCGCAAATCCTGCGGCGCGCAGCCGCTCCAGCCGTTTCGCATGCGTCTTTTGCGAGCCGAGCGCGCCGACATAGAAGCAGCCTGCCGCGAGCGCTTCGGCAAGCGCCGGATCATCGATCCTTGGGTCATGGGTCAGCACCGCCAGGGCTGTGAACGGATCGAGGCCGAGCCGCGGCAGAACCTCCTGCGGCCATTCCGTGATCACCTCGACATCCGGAAATCGTTCCGGCGTCGCGAAGGCGGTGCGCGGATCGACAATGATCATGTCGAGATCGGCGAGCTTGGCCATGGGGGCGAGCGCCTGCGAAATATGCACGGCGCCGAGCACGATGAGACGGCGGCGCGGCACGCGAACGAGGAGAAACAGGCTGCGGCCGGCGACTTCCGCCGGGCCGCTCTTGCTCAGGCGCAAGCGTTGCTCAAGCAATTCGGCGAGCGGATCCGTGGCGAGATCGGCCTCTTGCACGAGGCGCTGCGCGCCGCTTTCGAGATCGGTGATCAGCACGGCGGCGCGACGGCCGGCGCGCGCGCCATTGAGCGCGGCGAGAAGATCGCGCCGCATCAGTCGATCCTCTCGACATAGATTTTGATGCGGCCGCCGCAGGAGAGACCGACCTGCCAGGCCGTCTCATTGGCAATGCCGAATTCGAGCAGTCGCGGCTTGCCCGTCTCGATGACCTCCAACGCCTCGGTCAGGACATCGGCCTCGATACAACCGCCCGAAACTGAGCCGAGAAAACGTCCCTCGCTATCGACGATGAGATGGCTGCCGACGGGGCGCGGCGCCGAGCCCCATGTCTCGATTACGGTCGCGACCGCCACTTTATGTCCGGCTTCCGTCCAGTCCTGGGCTTTGCGCAGAACATCATCATCCGATGCGAGCATATGAAGCGTCCGTTTGTGCTTTGGGAAGAGCTTGCGCCGGGAAGCGCCGGCCTCCGATTGCTGCTTTCGCCCATATAGGCGCGCGACCGCATTTTTCAGTCAAGCTCGCAAGCATGTGACTGGCGGATTGCGTTCAGGCTGTGGGTGGGCTGTCGGCCGCCGATTGCCGTGCGCCTGCTGCATGGTCGCCGAGGCCTTGCTCAAACGTCCAGCGTCGCGCTTGCGCGACCGTATCGTAGTCCGCTCTCGAGCTTTGGCTGCGCCGCCGCGATCAAGCGATCGTGGCGGCGCAATTGTTTCATGTTTAGGATTGGTCGATTGGCTTAGTGATGACCGTGATGACCGCCATGACCGCCATGACCGCCGTGGCCCCAGCCACCATGACCGCCGTGACCCCAGCCGTGCCAGCCGCGACCGCCGCCCCAGCCGAAGCCGCGGCGCCATGCATAGCCGCACCAATAATAGCCCGGGCCGTGCCAGCCGACCGGATACCAGCAATAATTCTGGCCGCCCCAGAAAAATTGGGTCTTCTGGATCGGCGCGAAAGTCGCAGTCGCTTGCTGCACTGCAGTTTGGTCGGCGATCGGGGCCGCGACTGCCACCGAAAACATGGAACTCGCGGTCAATGCTGCCGCCGCAACGGTCGAAAGAAAACGCATTCCCAACCTCCTTTTATCCTCAGCTTGACGGATCACAGATCCGCTCTCGAAAAACATTCGAGATAATGCGGCGCGAGGCGCCTCCGGTATGGAACTCAATGATGATGTCCGCCGTGGCCCCAGCCGCCGTGGCCCCAGCCGCCACCCCAGCCGCGGCCCCAGCCCCAGCCCCACGGGCCGCCCCAGCCATAGCCATAGCGCCACGCATAGCCGCACCAATACCAGCCCGGGCCGCGCCAGCCGCGCGGATACCAGCAGTAATTATAGCCACCATAGTAATAAGGATTGGCGCCCGGGTACGGGTATGGATAGGGGTATTGTGCCTTCTCGACGGTAGCGAAGTTCGCAGTGGCCTGGCCGACGCCGCTCTGGTCGACGATCGGGGCCGCGACGGCGGCCGAAAACATAGAACTCGCAGCCAATGCACTCGCTGCGAGAATTGAAAGAACACGCATTCCAGACCTCCTCTCATCCTTACCTTGACGGATCATAGGTCCTGTCGAAAAACATTCGAGGTTATGCGATACGCGGCGGCTCCGCTGTTGTGGAAATGCCACGCAGATCTCCGCTGAATTCAAGCTAGGTTTTTGCGCATGAACAGGAGATGAAGGACCGGCATTTCGGCGCCGCCCTTGTGCCGTGCACGAGTAGGTTGCCTGCAATGCTTGCAAAGCGCGCTGCGCAGATGGGTTCATCAATTTACTACGACCAATTTACTACGACAATGTGAGGACCTGTGATCCAGGCGCGGACATGTTAAAGAGGAGCGGTCGCCCCGATGCCGGATGCATGGATCGCATCGCGGCCGGCGCGCGTAAGTAAGATTCGGTGCCTGAAATTTGATGCCGGAACGCAAAATGAGCTTTCGATCGATCTATCGGCAGGGCTTTGTCCGCGTCGCGGCCTGCACGGTCCGCGCGAGCCTTGCCGAGCCCGCGGCCAATGCGGCCGCGATCCTCGATATGGTCGCGCGCCTGCACGAGAAATCGACGGCGATCGCGGTGTTTCCGGAATTGGCGCTGTCGGCTTATGCGATCGACGATCTCTTGTTGCAGGAGACCTTGCTCGCCGGCGTTGTCGACGCCGTCGATCGCATAATCGAAGCTTCCAAGACGCTGATGCCGCTCATTCTCGTCGGTGCACCTTTGCGCCATGAGGGGCGGCTTTATAATTGCGCGCTCGCCATCCATCGCGGGGTGCTTCTCGGCGTGGTGCCGAAGATCCATCTGCCGAACTATCGCGAATTCTACGAACACCGCCATTTCGCCTCAGGCGCAGGGACTGAGGGCGGCGAGATCAGAGTCGGCACGCATAAGGCGCCCTTCGGCCCCGATCTCATCTTTGTCGCGGAAGATGTCGAAAATCTCATCGTCCATGCGGAGGTCTGCGAAGATCTCTGGGTGCCGATCCCGCCGAGTTCCGCCGCGGCGCTCGCCGGCGCCACCGTGCTCGCCAATCTTTCGGCGAGCAATATCACCATCGGCAAGAGCGATACGCGCCGCCTGCTGTGCCAGTCGCAATCGGCGCGTTGTCTTGCCGCCTATCTCTATTCCGCGGCAGGCGTGGGCGAATTGACGACGGATCTTGCCTGGGACGGCCAGACCTCGGTCATCGAGAATGGCGTGATCCTGGCGGAATTGCCGCGCTTTCCGGATCAAGGCCAATATGTGCTCGCCGACATCGATCTCGATCTTCTGATGCAGGAGCGGCTGCGCCAAGGCACGTTCGACGACAACCGGCGCTGCGCCGCTAGGGCTAAGAGCTTTCGCCAGATGTCCTTTCGGCTTGCGCCACCTGCCGACGACATCGGCCTCGAACGGGTGATCGAGCGCTTTCCTTTCGTGCCGTCGAACCGCGAGAGATTGGCGCAGGATTGCTATGAGGCCTATAATATTCAGGTCGTCGCGCTCGAACAAAGGCTTGAAGCGGCGGGCGTCACCAAGCTCGTCATCGGCGTCTCGGGCGGTCTCGATTTCGACCCATGCGCTGATCGTCGCCGCCAAGGCGATGGATCGGCTCGGCCTGCCGCGCAGCAATATTCTCGCCTTCACCATGCCTGGCTTTGCGACGAGCGAGGTCACCAAAGCCAATGCACTCGCCTTGATGCAGGCGCTCGCGGTCGCGCGCCATGAGCTCGACATCAAGCCGGCGGCGCGGCAGCTGCTCGCCGACATCGAGCATCCTTTCGCCAAAGGCGAAAAGCTCTATGACGTGACTTTCGAGAATGTCCAGGCGGGCCTACGGACCGACTATCTGTTCCGTCTCGCCAATATGCATCAGGCGCTGGTTCTCGGCACCGGTGATCTCTCCGAACTCGCGCTCGGCTGGTGCACTTATGGAGTGGGCGATCAAATGTCCCATTACGCCGTCAATGCCGGCGTGCCGAAAACCTTGATCCAATATTTGATCCGCTGGGCGATCGCGACGAAGCAATTCGACGAGGGAGTCCTCGCAACGCTTGCCGCCATTCTGGCGACCGAAATCTCGCCCGAGCTGGTGCCGGCCGACGCGTCCGGCGCGGTGCAGAGCACGGAAGCTATGATCGGCCCCTATGAGCTGCAGGATTTCAATCTCTACTATATTTTGCGGCATGGCTTTGCGCCGGGAAAAATCGCCTTTCTCGCCTGGCACGCCTGGGCCGATGTCGCGCGGGGCCAGTGGCCGCAGGATTTTCCGCAAGAGCGACGGCATGCCTATGATCTTGCTGCGATCCGGCATTGGCTTGAGATTTTCATCAAGCGTTTCTTCGGCATGAGCCAATTCAAGCGCTCGGCGCTGCCGAACGGGCCGAAGGTCGTGGCCGGCGGCTCGCTGTCGCCGCGCGGCGATTGGCGTGCGCCCTCCGACGGCAATGCGCGTGCCTGGCTCGAAGATTTAGAGAAGAATGTGCCGACGGCGTGAGGAGATGACGGCTGCCTCGACGAGGCGTGTGGGGTCGCTATCGACGCTTGCAGGCCGACGCGCGCGGACATCAAGCTCGAAAGATTAGGAAATCCGTAGCGCCTTCCGATTGGAAAATGTGCTATAGGTCTCAATGGTGGAGGGGGTAGAGCCGATGCAATCCAAGATCTTTTTTGCCAAGATATTTTTTGCGCTCTTTGTTACAGCCTCGCTTTTTGCCTCGGAGGCAAAGGCAGAGGATGCGCAGACGAACGCGGATCTTCGTTGCCTGGTCGTTGGACTGAGGCTCGCTGGTTCGCCGACTGAGGCCCTGAAGAACGCAGGAACGATCGCAACATTATATTATCTCGGTCGATTGGACGGGCACTCTGAAAAGCTCGACCTTGAAAATCTCGTCGCAAATGAGATCGCTAAAATGAGCACCCAGGATTTTCAATCCGAAGCGAAGCGGTGCGGGCAGCTGCTGACGGCAAGAGGCCAAGCTTTGCAGGCATTGGGGAAGGATCTCATTTCACGAAGCCAGCATTAATCGGATAAAACAACCTGCATCCTCGAAAGAGCGATGCTCAATTCATCTTCATTTTCAGCATGCATGAGCTGCTTTCAAGACTAGGCTCTTGCATCGCAAAGCAGATGCACGGAGAAGAGCTTCGCCGCATCGGTCCATACCGCCCGCGGCTCATAGCCGGCCATGCGCGCCAAGGCCTGGAACTGATCGAGCGTATATTTATGTGAGTTCTCGGTATGGATCGTCTCGCCTTCTTGGAAGGAGAAACAATCGCGGCCGATCTCCACATTTTGCACGCGGCGGCTGACGAGATGCATTTCCATCCGCCCGAACACGTCGTTCCAACGCGCTTGATGGGCGAATTGGTCGAGCTGAAACGTGCCGCCGAGTTCGCGATTGATCCTTCGCAGAAGATTGAGATTGAAGGCGGCGGTCACGCCTGCCGCATCATCATAAGCGCGCACCAGAACCGCTGCATCCTTGCGCAGATCGACGCCGACGATCATCGCCGAGCCGGGCCCGAGCAGGAAGCGCGCGCTTTCGAGAAAGCTGCGTGCCTCTTCCGGCGTGAAATTGCCGATCGTCGAACCGGGGAAGAAGCCGACGGTGACGGCAGGTAGCGCGCCGGCCTGTGCCGGCAAAGCGAAGGCTCTCGTATAGTCGGCGCAGATCGGTGTGATGGCGAGATGCGGAAAATCCTTGGCCAGACTCGATGCGGCCGAAAGCAGATGCAGGCGCGAGATATCGACGGGAACATAGGCGGCCGGCCGCTCGAGGGCTGAGAGCAGGAGCCTTATTTTGACGCCGGCGCCGGAGCCGAATTCCACGAGACGCGCTCTTGGTCCGATCGAGCGCGCGATATCGCCGGCATGTTTTTCCAAAATGCGGCATTCCGTGCGGGTTGGATAATATTCGGGCAGTTCGCAAATCCGCTCGAAGAGACGCGAGCCTTCCGCATCGTAGAAGAATTTGCACGGCAGTGATTTTTCGGGCTGGCTCAGCCCCGCGTAAACTGCGGCACGGAATGCCTCGGTCGACGGCTCCAGATCCTGAAGCTTCTGCAAAGTGTTCGTCATCTCAAACGTCCTGTGCGAGGCGGAAGCCGCTGAACTGCCAGCGTGCGGCGGGAGGAAAGAAATTCCGATAGGTGAGACGATCGTGACAAGGCGGCGTCGCGCAGGAGCGGCCGCGAAGCACCATCTGATTGATCATGAATTTCCCATTATATTCGCCGACCGCGCCTCGGGCGGGACGGTAGCCGGGATAGGGAAGATAGGCGCTGCCGGTCCATTCCCAGACATCCTGATGGAAGCCTTGAACGAGCGGGCGCGGATGCGGCCTTATCTGCGCCGTCGGCTCTTGCGCGTCGGCAAAGTGCCGCGCCGCGACCTCCCATTCGAACTCGGTCGGCAGCCGTTTGTCGGCCCAGGCAGCGTATGCGGCGGCCTCATAATAGCTGACATGGCAGACCGGCTCGGCAGGCTTGAGCGGCAGACGGCCGTGGAGCGTATAGGCCGACCAGACGCCATCCTGATGGTCCCAATAGGCCGGCGCTTGCCAGCCTTCGGCATTGACGAGGGCCCAGCCGTCCGAAAGCCAAAGAGAGGCGCACCGATAGCTGCCATCCTCGATAAAATCGAGATATTCGCCGATGCTGACCGGCCGGCTGGCGATCTGGAAATCATGCAGCAGCGCTTCATGCGCCGGCCCTTCATTGTCGAAGGCAAAGCCATCGCCTTGATGGCCGATCGCATGGAGCCCGCCCGCCATGTCGATCCATTCGAGCTTTGCCGCCCCGACGCCGGCGTCTGCGAGCGGCGGCGGGCCATAGGCCGGGGCGAGCGGATTGGCGGCGAAGGCATGTTTGATATCGGTCAGCAGCAATTCTTGATGTTGCTGCTCGTGATTGAGGCCGAGCTCCACGAGAGCGGCGATGTCCGGGCTCGGATCGGCGAGCAGTGCCGCCATCGCCGCGTCGACATGCGCACGGTAGGCGGCGATCTCCGCAATGCCGGGCCGCGTGATCAAGCCTCGCGCGGCGCGCCGATGGCGGGGCCCCACCGCCTCATAATAAGAATTGAAGAGATAGGAGAAATGCGGATCGAAAACCCGGTAGCCTGCATGATGCGGCTGCAGCACGAAGGTTTCGAAAAACCAGCTCGTATGGGCGCGATGCCATTTGGTCGGGCTCGCGTCGGGCATCGACTGCACCATCTGGTCTTCGGCGGTGAGCGGCGCGGCAAGCGCCTCGGTCGCCTCGCGCACGCAACGAAAACGTTCGGCGAGCGATTGTGGCGCCAGGGCTCGATCCTGCGGCGAATTTTCGAGGATGGCGCTGGCTTTGGCTGCGGACATTTCGGGCTCTATGGGGCGGGATGTTTCTTATGGGAAAGCCATTGATGGGCAAAACGCCAGCTTGGACCTATCGTTCCGCCGTGGCGGCTGGCTAAATTTAAGGATCTGGCGAATTTTCGGATAGGATCATGCGTCGAAACAACAACATAACGCATGATTGCGTGTCATTTTAAAATCTTAGATCACGATGACTTTGGCTTGAACCAATCCAAAGTCATGATTGAGACATCGGATATATCCGATGTCTCAGAAACGTGATCGATTTAATCATTTAGAGCGGGATATGCGATCAAGGTTCGCGCAATCTGCGTCAACTTGATTGCGCCGGAAAACCGGTTCCCACTTTTCCTCATCCCGCTCCAGCAGAACCGGCGGGGCAGAATGCGCGGCGTGGCGGAGCCGACCGGGCGGCCTCAAAAACTCTCCTTATAGGGACGCAGATCGAGCTCATGTGTCCAGGCCGAATTCGGCTGGCGATGGATCTGCCAATAGGCTTCGGCGATGGCGTCGGGATCGAGCAGGCCGTCGCTGCCTTTGTCGGCATGCATCTGCGGAAAGGCCGTTTTCAGCCAATCGCCGTCAATGCCGCCGTCGACGACGACATGGGCGACATGCAGCCCGGCCGGGCCGAATTCGCGGGCCATGGCCTGGGCCAATGCGCGCAGCCCGGCTTTTGCCGCTGCGAAAGCCGCGAATTTCGGACGCCCGCGCAGGCTGCCTGAAGCGCCTGTAAAGATAATCGTACCATGACCCTGAGGCACGAGCCGCCGCGCCGCCTCTCGCCCGACGAGAAAGCCCGCGAAGCAGCCGATCCGCCAGAATTTTTCGAAATCTTCGGCCGCAAGCGTTCGGAAATCCTGCGCTTTGTTGATTCCGGCATTGAAGACGACGAGATCGAGCGGCGCACCGGCCGCATCCGCCAAAACCTTGTCGAAAAGGGCGATGACGTCGGTCTCGCGCGTGGCGTCGGCGGCGATCGCCTCGGCGCTGCCGCCTTCGGCCGCAATGCCAGCGACGGTTTTGGCGAGCCGCTCCGGCGTCCGTCCGACGCCGATCACATGCAGGCCTTCACGGGCGAAACGGCGGCACAAAGCCGCGCCAAGCCCCCGCTCGGCGCCGACGCCGACGACAAGCGCCCTGGCCTTTGCTTCCGTCATTCCTTTGTCTCCGATCATCGCCCTCGCGGCTGCAATCCGCATGCCCCTTAGAGCGGGATGAGGAAAAGTGGGGACCGGTTTTCCGCCGGCGGAGGTGCGGGCGAGAAATGTCTGGAGATGAGCACGACGGTCGGCGAGGACCGCGAGTGCTCGCCGAGCCCTTGCAATGCGGCGCCGACAAGCCCAACCTTCACCTTCGCTACAGCAGAAAATCATTCGCGCTGATTCGCGCCAATGATTTGCAGCCCGGAACGCAGGCCTTCGGCACAGCGGAATTGGCGAATTCAGCTATCCGGTCGTGTGGTCCGCTGGAAGGGTCATGGCACCGTTCATGACGGTCGCCATACAGTCGCTATGCAATGATTCCTCATTTTATTCGCGATCAGTCTATTGCAGCATGAAAAGAGCAGGCTAGTCTAGTAAACTCACAAGAGCCTGATTGAGGCGGCGTGAAGATGATTTGTTTCGGGGGTGAGGTATGACCGAGATGTTGGTTGGCGGCGAGGCGTTCAACGTCCGCGTCGAAGGTGAGGAAGGCGCGCCCGTGCTGGTGCTTGCGCATTCGCTCGGCACCAATTTGCATGTGTTCGACCGGCTGGTGCCGGAGCTTTTGCGGCATTTCCGCATCGTGCGTTATGATGGCCGCGGCCATGGCGCGAGTGTCGTGACGCCGGGGCCTTATTCGATCGCTCAGCTCGGTCAGGACGCGCTGGCGATCCTCGACGTGCTCGGGCTCGAGAAAGTCCATTGGCTTGGTCTCTCCAAAGGCGGCATGGTCGGGCTATGGCTTTTGACCCATGCGCCGGAGCGGATCGGCCGCGCCGTCCTCGCCAATGTCGCTGCGCAGCTCGGCGGTTCCGACATGTGGAATGAGCGCATCAAGACCGTGCATGAAAAAGGCCTCGAGAGCCTGGCTCCGTCCGTGCTCGAAAATTGGTTCACCAAGAGCTTCCGCGAACATCATCCGGATGAAGTGGACCGGTTGTGGGAGATATTGTTGTCGACCCCTGCGGAAGGCTATGCCGGCGCCTGCGCCGCAATCCGCGACATGGACCAGCGCGAGGCGATCCGGGCGATCACCAATCCGGTGCTCGTTATCGTCGGCCGGCATGATCCGATCACGCCGCCCGGCGTCGGCGCCCTCGTCGCGAGCGCCATTCCCGGCGCCAAGCTCGTGACGCTCGAAACCGCGCATATCTCCTGCATCGAAGATCCCGAGGGCTTCAACCAGGCGGCCATTGAATTTTTGACGGCCGAGGCGCCTGCGGCGGCGGAAGAGACGGTGCATGAGGCGCCGCCGAAAAAGCCGCGGAAGCCGAGAGCGCCGCGCAAAGTGCCAGCGGCCCCGGTCGAGGTTCAAGGTGAAATGGCACCAACCACAGCGATGCCGCTGGAGCCGGAACCTGTGGCTGAGGCGCCGGCTCTGCCTGTGCCGCAGCCACGAAAGCCGCGCAAACCCCGCCCGGCCGCCGCTCCGGCTCCGGCACCCGTCGCGCCTGCCGCAGCCGCGATTGCGGTCGCCGCGCCGCAGCCGCGCAAACGTCCGGCAAAGAAGGCAGTTGCCAAAAAGGTCGCGGCAAAAAAGACCCCAACGAAAAAAGTAGCTGCGAAAAAAGTGGCTGCGAAAAAATCACCGGCCAGAAAAGTCGTCGGCAAAAAAACCGCGACGAAAAAGACCGCGATGCGAAAACTGCGGGCCGCGGCACCGGCACGCAAGCCTGTTGCGAAGAAGACCCTCGCCAAAAAGGCCGTCGCCAAGAAATTCGTCGGCAAGAAAATCGTCGGCAAGAAAGTTGCGGCTAAGAAAACCGTCGCCAAGAAGGTGCCGATGCGGAAAATCGCCGCGAAAAAAGTCCTTGTGCGCAAGGCTGTCGTCAAAAAGACCCAGGCGAAGAAGACCGGCGTAAAGAAGGCTGCGGCGAAAAAGGCGGGGAGCCGCAAGGCCCTGCCGCGGCATCTGCCCGGCCGGCGGCCGCCGGCGCGCAAACGGTGAGACAGCATCGATAGCCGATCCCGCAAAGCGGGGTCGGCGTTCGAGATCACGATGGCTTTGGATTGAATCAATTATTGGGATGGTCCGCGACGCTGTCCCTCTCATGTCGAAGACCTGTGGGACTGCGGCATGCTCCGGCGCTCTGCTGATGCGTGCACCACGGGAATGCAGCTGCAGAAGGAAGGCCGTCGACAAGTCCGGGATCGGCTCTATTTCGAAGATCTGGAGCATGTCCTTTATAAGACATCGGATACATCCGATGTCTTATAAAGGACATGCTCCAAGGCCGGGCGAGAACCGCTCAGGCGGAGCGTGAGACTTTGACCGGCGGCCGCATCTCATCGGCAAAGCTGCGAATGATCGCCGCGAGCTCCGGCTCGACGACCGTTTCCGCAGCCTCTGCGGCCGGCAGCCAACGGCAGATGCGTTCGCCGCGTTCTTTCCATTTCAGCTTTTGCTTCACGAAATGAAGCGGATAGACCTCCACGTCGCAAGGCAGAGAGGTTTCGCCGATCCGTTTGATGGCGGCATAGCGGCCGAGCGGCTTTTTCATCGCATGGCCGAAAATGCCTGCTTCCTCATCTGCCTCTTGTTCGGCGGTTGCCGCCGCGGTTTTGCCGGGAATGGGCCAGCCCTTAGGGAGAATCCAGCGGCGTGTCTCGCGCGAGGTGACGAGGAGAACTTCGAGTTGATCACCATTCCAGCGATAGACAAGGGCGGCAATCTGGAAGGCACTTCTTACACGCTTCTTCCTAGGTTCGGTCCTAGGTTCGGTCCTAGGTTCGGTCCTAGCTGCCAACCCACTGCGCTTATAAGTGCGATGCGCCGCCAATCCCTATCGCCTCCAATAGTGCCTCATCATGCCTCAACGGCCATTTGCTGCTGCCGCCTCGCCGAGCCCATTGGTTGAAGCGGCTCGGCCGCCTTTTCGGAAGTTTCGGTTCGGTCGTGAAAGCGTCTCGATCCGCGCGCCTGAAATCCCGTCTTACTTCCTCTGACATTCGAGAGAACCGAACCGCTCTGCCTGCGGCTTGCGGCTGGCTGGATCAGGCGTCAGAGCTACGGAACCAATCCTCCTGCATCTGTTATGTGCGATTCGAGCAAAGCAAGCTATGCGCCAATCGATAGACGATGACGACGGCAACATCCAGAGCTAACTTGCAAGCGTTCATGTTTGGCGGCGCGCCAAGAGCGGGATGAGGAAAAGTGGGAACCGGTTTTCTGGCGCAATTAAGTTGATGCAGATTGCGTAGACTTATCTGCATATCCCGCTCTAAATTACGTGATCTAGCGGACATTCTGCACGCGCCCGCGGCGCCGCCCTATGTTCCGCCGGGGCAATTTTGTCCGTCGCGCTGAGCTCAGCCGGTCATGGTCGCATCGCAACGCTTCCGGCGCGGCGCGCTTTGCGGCGAATTGCGTCGAAGCGTCCAACGCGGCGACCGAAAGCCGAAACAGTTTCGCCATCGGCACCAATGCTGGCGAAAGCCGTGGCCGTGTCGTTCAGTCAGTCACAGCGCGGAAAATTCGTCGGCGAGAATCTTGAAGGCGCCGCGTCCGCCGGACAGGGGGCTGTAAGTCGTCGGAAAAGCGCGGCAGAGCTTGTCGAACCATTCCTGGGCGGTCACGCCTTCCGGACATTGGGTGATGCTATTCACGAGACCATTCGGAAGAAAGCGGACGTTGACAATGATGACGGGGAGGGCGCCGGTGGAGGCGGCACGCGCGGCGGATACGGCGGCCGGCGGATGGCTCGCGCCTTGCGTGTCCGCAAGCTCGGCCGCGATATCCGATTCTCCCATGCTTTCGGGCAATGCTGATTTCGTTTCGCTCATGGGCGCTAAATTCCTTGTAAGCGTGGGTTTGACGAGCCTGTGCTGGCCAATGCAGAATGGGGTTTCGCGGCGCCGGGCGCGCGAAATCCGCATCCGCGAAAGCGGGTTTTTGGACGAAGTCCCGAAGCCCTAAGTGGAGTTAGTCTAAGCGTTGTATAAATGGACTATATAGAATACTTTGGCAACGGCTAAATTTCGCCGCCGCGACGGCGTGCGTCCTGCCGAATGTTTGTGCTGACTAAACCCATGCTGCCGAGCAATTTTAGCGAAAGGCCTGATGCCGCGCTTTGCCGCAAACCTCTCTTTCACGTTCGGCGAGTGGAGTTTTCTCGATCGCTTCGACGCTGCGGCCGATGCGGGCTTTCCGGCCGTCGAATATTTGTTTCCCTATGAATTTCCGCCCGATGCGATCGCTGCGCGCTTGGCGAAGAATGGCCTCGTCCAGGCCCTCTTCAATCTGCCGGCCGGCGATTTCGCCGGCGGCGAGCGCGGGCTCGCGGCACTGCCGGAGCGTTTCGAAGAGCTGAAGGCTGGCGTCGCGCAGGCGCTCGCCTATGCCGAAGCGACCGGCACGAAGAAGCTTCATATGCTCGCGGGGATCGCCGAGCCGCAGGATCAGGCTGCTGTCAAATCATACCGTCGCGCCGTGGACTTTGCCGCCGAAGCCCTTGCCAAAAACGGCGTCGAGCTCCTTCTCGAGCCGATCAATCGCCGCGACATTCCTGGCTATTTCCTGCATGATTATCCGCTTGTCTTGCGGCTCATCGAGGACCTGCAGCTCCCAAATGTGAAATTGCAGTTCGACGTCTATCACCGGCAGATCCTGCATGGCGATGTGACAATCGCCCTTCGTGCGCTGCTGCCGCAGATCGGCCATGTCCAGATCGCGAGCGTGCCGTCGCGGCACGAGCCCGATGCGGAGGAGCTGAACTTTTCGTTCCTCTTCGAGGAGATCGACCGGCTCGGCTATGCGGGCTTCGTCGGCTGCGAATATCGCCCGCGCGGCGGCACTTTGGCAGGCCTCGGCTGGTTTACGCCCTTTGCCCGCAAATAGCGCAGAAATAGTCTGCCTCTTGTTTGGCATTCTGGTGGTTGAGCCAGGTCAATGGCTGCTCATACGCCAGCCGCATAATGTTTAATGTCCATTGGAGTCCAATATTGATGAACGACCCGGTCGGAGCGAAGCCATTCGCTCGCCAATCGCCGCCACCTGCCGAGAAAGAGCTGCCGCGAAAGCAACGCCGCGGACGTGGCCGCTGGCTTGCCATCTCCATCATCTTGATCGTCGCGGCGGCAATCGGCGCGGTGTGGTGGAATAGCTGGCGCAGGGTGAGTGTGCATTATCTGACGACGCCTGCGACGCGGGGCAGCGTCACCCGGGTGGTGAACGCGACAGGTACCGTCAATCCCGTGCTCACGATCATCGTCGGGGCTTATGTATCGGGAACCATTCAACAGGTCTTCTGCGACTACAACACGCTTGTAAGGGCCGGACAGATCTGCGCGAAAATCGACCCGCGCCCTTACAAGGCGGTTCTCGACCAGTATTCCGGCCAGCTGGCACGCGACCAGGGCTTGCTCGCCGAGGCAAAGGTGGATCTCATCCGCTACCAGAAGCTTACAGAGACAAACGCGATCACGCGCCAGCAAACTGAGGACCAGTTTTATGTTGTCCAGCAAAACGAAGGGACCGTTAAACTCGACGAGGCCATGGTCGAAGGTGCGAACGTCAATCTTGCCTATACAGATATCGTTTCGCCGGTCGAGGGCGTCGTCGTATCCCGCAGCGTCACTCAAGGGCAGACGGTCGCGTCCAGCTTTCAGACGCCGACGCTCTTTTTGATCGCGACGGACCTTACGAACATGCAAGTCGATACAAATACCAGCGAAGGCGACATTGGCGGTGTCAAGCTGGGGAATGCCGCGACATTCACCGTCGATGCTTATCCGCGGCGGATTTTCCAAGGGACGGTCGCCCAGGTCCGCCAGTCGCCGCAGACGGTGCAGAATGTCGTCACTTTCGATGCGGTTGTCAGCGTCGGCAATAAGGATTTGGCCTTGATGCCGGGAATGACCGCTTCGACGCGGATCATCGTCGCAAATAAGAATGACGTAATCCGCGTTCCGAATCAGGCGCTGCGCTACTCGCCCGGCGGCCTCACGGCGGTCCCTCAATCGGCTTCGGCGCCTCCGACCGGGACGGAGGCCACATCGGCAGGGAACAGGGTAGCGCGCATTTGGGTATTGCGCGACGGCACACCCACAGCCGTCAGTGTCGTGCCGGGGCTCGATGACGACAATTTCACCGAAATCGTCAAGGGCGATATCAAACCGGACGATCCCGTCATTGTCGGCGAACAGCCCGGTAGCTATGGGCAATCGGGGTTACCCGTGCCGCGGCTTTAACTCAGGACGCGGATCAGCGATGTCTGAACCTCTGTTGAGAATCGAGAATGTCACGCGGACTTTCACCGTCGGCGATGTCGAAGTACGCGCATTGCGAGGCATCAACCTCACTGTCGAGCGCGGCGAATTCGTCGCTATCGTGGGTGCCTCAGGATCCGGAAAATCGACTCTCATGTCGATCCTTGGCTGCCTCGACAGGCCGACAAGCGGGCATTATTTTTTCGAAGGGGTAGATGTCGCGGCATTGCATGAGCCGGATCTGGCGCGGATTCGCAGCGAGCGGATCGGCTTTGTGTTCCAGAGCTTCAATCTGCTGGCGCGCACGAGCGCCATCGAAAATGTCAGTCTGCCGCTATACTATGCGGCCGCGGGGCCAGAGAGCCGCGCAATCCGTCTCGAACGCGCCCGTGCAGCGCTGCAATTGCTCGGATTGAGCGACCGCGAACGCAACACGCCCGCCCAGCTGTCCGGCGGCCAACAGCAGCGGGTGGCGATCGCGCGCGCATTAATCAATGCGCCTGGCCTGCTGCTTGCCGACGAGCCGACCGGCAATCTCGATACGAAAACCTCGCATGAGATCATGGAAACTGTGGTCGCGCTGAACCACGAACAAGGTGTCACCATCATCGTCGTCACGCATGCGCCAGATATAGCCGCTTATGCGGATCGTGTCGTCACCATGCGTGACGGTGAGATCATTTCCGATGAGCGGATCAGCAAGAAAGGACGATTGGAGACCGCGCGCGAACTTACGACAGGTGGCGCGCAAGTTTCGCTTCTTCCCACATCGGAATCACGCGCCGCCGTTGCCATCCGTGCCACCGGCTCCTGGTCCTTCGCACTGATGATTCTCGCAGCTGCAGCACAAGCGATCGGACGCAACAAAATGCGCTCTGCACTCACCATGCTGGGCGTTTTCATCGGTGTCGCCGCTTTGATCGTCATGGTCGCCGTCGGCCAAGGCGCCGATGAGGCGGTCCGCAAACAGATCGAGAGCCTCGGCACGAATGTTGTCGTCATCCTGCCGGGCGCCGTCACGCTCGGCGGGATCCGGGCCGGCTTCGGCAGCGCCAGCACGCTCACAGTCGACGACGCGCACGCCATCCGCCGGGAAGACCCTGCCGTCGCCCAAGTCAGCTATGACATCCGCCAGACAGGGCAGATCCAATATAGCAATCAAAACTGGACGACGACCATTCAGGGCGTGAGCGTCAACTATCCGCCGATCACGAATTGGCGGATTGCCGCAGGCCGCGCCATCACGCGGGACGACGAGAACAGGGCCGCTCTCGTCACCGTCATTGGTCAGACGGTCTCTCATCAGCTCTTCAGCCTGGGCGAGAATCCGATCGGCGCCTATATCCAGGTTAAGAGCGTGCCGCTCCAAGTCATCGGCATTCTCGCGGCCAAAGGCCAATCGCCCTTCGGCCAAGATCAGGATGACATCTTGATGACTCCCTTCTCGACGGCCGAGCGCAAAGTGCTCGGCGTCGCGGCGCCGACGCAACAGCAAACACCGATCAACTGGCCTTATCTGCCGCCGCCCAACCCCTATAATTTGCAGCCGAGGGTGACAGGACTCGTAAATCACATCTATGTCCAGGCCGTGACTCAGCATGAGGTGCAAGCGGCCATCCAGCAAGCGACCGAAACCCTGATGCGCCGCCATCGCATCAAGCCCGGCCAAATCAAAGATTTCGACGTCCGCAATTTGAGCCAATATGTGGAAACGGCCGAAAGCAGCAGCCAAATCATGGCGCTTCTTCTCGCCGCCGTCGCCTCGATCTCGCTTCTCGTCGGCGGCATTGGCATCATGAACATTCTGCTCGTCTCAGTCACCGAGCGGACGCGCGAGATCGGTCTCAGGATGGCAATCGGCGCGCGCCGTTTGCACGTGCTCCTGCAATTCCTCGCCGAAGCCATATTCTTGAGCGTCAGCGGGGGACTTGCAGGCATCGTCACCGGTGTCTTGCTTTCGGTTGGGGTGGCAATCCTCTTGGGCTGGCCGGCGCCCTTTTCGCTCATGGCCGTCGCCGGAGGATTTCTCTTCTCGGCCGCAGTCGGCGTTTTTTTCGGCTTTTATCCAGCGCGAAAGGCAGCAAGCCTCGATCCGATCGAAGCCCTGCGGTACGAGTGAATTGGGGCTGCTAAAATTTCGAGATTTCGGGGCGAACTCACATCGCCTGCACCGGGCGTTATCGCGCCACGCCAGCTCAGTCGTGCGCGATAACCGCTTGTGTCAGTGCGCTGGCACAGTCGCCGGCTTGCAGACGCCAAATTCTACGAGGGTGTGGTCTGGCGAATAAGTCTGGACAACAATCGACCATGACGACGTATCTATGCCTATACTCATATCGCTGGTATAGCCGTCGATGGAAATGGTGCTGATTGTCACGTGCGCCAATTCCTGGCGTTGAGACCCTTGGTAGAAGTCAAGCGTCTTCGCTCCGGCGTCAAATACGATGCTGATTTTGCGAGTCGTCTCCTTGCCGCCGGCTCCCGCGCTCTTCAGCGTGCATTCGAGTCGCGTCGGCGTTGCCAATGCTCCTACCGGATAGAAAGCCGAAGAGACCAAGGCAGGTATGCTGACAACTGCGGCGGCTTTCAGAAATGACCTTTTGATGACCATGCCGACCATGCTTTTAAGCGCTGTACGATGCATCGCAAATAAAGCAAGTAAGCCGTAACATCACTGATTTGGATCAATGGGCCGGCAGACGCATTTCGATGCAATCCAGGCGCTGAGATATGAGTGAGGGATTTCCATCGCTGGAAATTTAATGCAATTGCTCGCAGCAACGTTGAAATTCACTGCACTTATTTTTGGATGACGCGTACCTTTTGACTGCCGGCGTTCCTTGACAGGACTCCGTCGCGCGCGATGCTTGTGAAAGTCAAGCGCGCAAGGCCGCTCATGCCCGACACGAAGGACAAGCCCGCCGATTTCTTCGTCAGCCGGCGCGGCGCAGTTGCGGCGATCGCGCCCGAAGGCTAGGCGATCCGGGATCGGGAGAGGGCATGCGCTGCGGCGACGTGGATCTGCTGGTCGATCCTCGCGCCGTCAAGCGATGCTCACGTCAATGGTGGCTATAGGTCTTGCCGAAAGGAAAGGAGGGTTCGTCATCATCGCCGGCGGGGCCGTAAAAGCCGCCGAAATAGGGTGTTCCGACCCCCTCATAGGGATCATAGACGCCATAGCGCCAGGAATCGACGGGCGTCGCCCACCAATAATTATAGCGATAGCGATCCATGGTCATCGCATAGAGGACGCCGTTCCGGATAAAGGGCGGGACGCTCGCCTCGCGCATGTGATAGCGCCAGGCGCCGACGCGATAGCGGTACGGCAGCGGATAGAAGCCGACCCCGCTTTCGGGATCGCCGACCAGCTCCCTATAGCCGCTGCCGCGCCCGGAGGCTCCGAGAGGCAGATAGCCTATATGGCCGGAGTGCCGGACTTTATGGATGTGACTGGCGACTCGCCGATGATGGGAAGGTGTTTGCGCGGCCGCGGCCGATGCGAAAGCGAATGTCGCGACGATCGCGATAATCCATGCCGATCGGCCTTGGCGCATTGTCCTGATCTCCAAGCTTTGGCGCTTCATGAGCGCCACCCCATAAAATGGGTCATCCATCCTAGCACTGCAACTATCCGGCCGATGTTAAAGTTCAGTTTTGAGAAAGATCAATTGCACACGGAAACGTTATCACGGCCGTAGGGAGTAGGCTCCGGCAAGGTCGCCCGCGAAAGCAACGCCGCGCAAGTTTCCGCCGGCGATGCTATCTTCAGATCAAGATAAAGAGTGGATCGCAGTCATGAGCATGAAAGAAACAGTCGAACAGCTTGCCCGTTTGGAGATCGATCTCATCAATCGCATCTGGGGATGCGTGAATGAGGAGGAAGATAATTTCGAGATCATTTCGCGGCAATTGGTCGAGAAACCCGACCATGCCGATTTGCAGAATTTCATCAATCACGCCTTGACCGGCGTTCTGCTCGCCGTTGCCTTTCATCGTTTCCGGGAGACGATGCAGCCCTTCCTCGCGCCGGAGCAGATGGGCGAGGCCTTCATGCAGATGACTCATGCCAAGGCGAAAAACGTCATCGACCATTGGCATGAGCCGCCGGAGGCGACATATCAGTGAGTCGCTCTTCGGCGCGGCCTATTCCGCCGCGCTTTTCGCCCCGCCAAACCGCCGTTCGATATAATCCTGCACGATCGTCTTGAATTCGGCGGCTATGCCTTCGCCGCGGAAAGTCATCGCCTTCTGCCCGTCGATGAAGACGGGCGCCGTCGGCGTCTCGCCTGTGCCCGGCAGTGAAATGCCGATATCGGCATGTTTGGATTCGCCCGGCCCGTTGACGATGCAGCCCATCACCGCGACATTCAGCGTCTCGACGCCCGGATAGCGGGCGCGCCACATCGGCATTTCATCGCGAATATAGGTTTGAATATCACGCGCGAGTTCCTGGAAGACGGTCGAGGTGGTGCGGCCGCAGCCGGGGCAGGCCGCGACGAGCGGCACGAAAGTGCGAAAGCCCATGGTCTGCAGGATCTCTTGGCCGACCTGAACTTCGAGCGTGCGGTCGCCGCCGGGCTCCGGCGTCAGCGAGACGCGGATCGTATCGCCGATCCCTTCCTGCAGCAGAATGCCGAGCGCGGCGGAAGAGGCGACAATGCCCTTGGTCCCCATGCCGGCCTCGGTGAGGCCAAGATGCAGCGCATAATCGCTGCGCCGCGCCAGCATGCGATAGACGGCGATCAAATGCTGCACATCGGAGACTTTGGCGGAAAGGATGATGCGATCGCGTTTCAGGCCGAGTTCTTCCGCACGGGCAGCGGAGAGAAGCGCCGATTGAACCATGGCCTTGCGCATGACGGCGGCAGCCTCGATCGGCGCATTGGAACGCGCATTCTGATCCATCAGATCGGTCAGAAGCTCTTGGTCGAGCGAGCCCCAATTGGCGCCGATGCGCACCGTTTTGTTATATTTGATGGCAAATTCGACGATCGTCGAAAATTGCGTGTCGCGCTTGTCCTTGAAGCCGACATTGCCGGGATTGATCCGATATTTGGCGAGCGCTTCGGCGCAGGCCGGATGATCGGCAAGGAGCTTGTGGCCGATATAATGGAAATCGCCGATGAGCGGCACGTCGCAGCCCATTTTGTCGAGCTTTTCGCGGATATGCGGCACGGCGGCCGCGGCCTCGTCGCGGTCGACGGTGATGCGGACGAGCTCGGAGCCGGCGCGGGCGAGCGCCGCCACCTGGGCGACCGTCCCCTCGACATCGGCGGTATCCGTATTGGTCATGGATTGGACGACGATCGGCGCGCCGCCGCCGACCATAATTGCCCCTGGCCCGGTCCCGACCCTGACGCCGACCGAGCTGCGGCGCGGCGCAGGGCCCGCCTCAATGGCCTCGGAACCAAGCGAAATACGGGGGGAGAGCGATGCTGACATGCGCGCCTTCTGAGGTTTGTGCCGCGGCGGAGGGATCAAGCCCTGCCGCTATGACCTTATAATGACGGGGGCTGCCTTGTGGTGATCAAAAACTTAGGGCTCGTCAAGCGGGGCGGGCGGGCAAGGCCTTTTCCGGTAAATGCGGGGCAGGGTCACCGCCGTCATGGGCCGGTCTGCCCGGCCATGACGGTCTCACTACAACCTCACCTCATCCGCACCCCAGGCGTAGCAATTGTCTTTCGTCGCCGGGAAATCGCCGAGATAAATATATTCTTCGAGCGCCATCACGATGTGGTCGCATTCCGTGCCGGTCGGCGCCTTCCAGATCACCATGGCGGGCCGGCTTTCGGTCGCGACCGCATTGATCCCGGCGAGCACGCCCGGATGGGTTTCGAGCTCATCCGCTTTTTCGAGCGGGATGTGAAAAGGCTCGGGCGCCTCTTTCGGGTCGCGGTAGTTGCGCCTTTTTTCCATGATCTGCCTGCGGGCGAAAGCTCAATATTATCTGAGGTAAGGCCAAGCATTCGCCATGCCGAATGAGCGCATCAATCCGAGGCTGATGCTTAGGCCGGGGTCTCGCCCGGGCCGCAGGCGCGGCAGCGGCCGGCGATTTCCATCACTTGGCTGTGCGGCACGAAACGCGTGGTGGCGGCGAGCGCCGCGAGGTCGCGGCGCAAGGCGTCGGAAGTCGCCTCAACGACAGTGCCGCAGGTTTCGCAAATGAGGAAGACGACGAGATCCTGCAGCCTGTGGCCATGCCCGCAGGCGAGATAGGCATTGCGCGAGGCGAGCCGGTGGACGAGGCTGTTTTCGAGCAGGAAATCGAGCGCCCGATAGATCGACACCGGGGCTGGGCGCTTGCCCGTCGCCGCCGCGACTTTTTCGATCATGTCATAGGCGCCGAGCGGCCGCCCTTCGCGGGCGAGGATTTCGAGGATGAGGCGGCGGCTCGCCGTCAGCTTGACCCCATGCTCACGGCAAACATCTTCCGCCGCGGCCAGCGCGCCCTTGACGGCAGGATCGGCCGCGCCGTCCTTGCGTTTGCGTTCCTTCCGCTGCGGGGCGTGAATCGTCGTCACCATCAAGGCAATATAGGCCGATGCCGCGGCAAATGCGAGTTGCGGCAGAGCCTTGGGGAGCGCCAATGACCGACGCCTATGCGGTTCTTTTGACGACTGTCGCCGATCGCCCATCCGCCAAGGCGTTGGCGCAGGCGCTTGTCACGAAGAGGCTTGCCGCCTGCGTGCAGATGCTGCCGATCGAGAGCGTCTACGAATGGCAGGGCAAGATCGAGGCGGCGGCGGAGATCCTGCTGATCTGCAAGATCAGGCGCACGGATTATGCGGAGGCGGAGGCGGCGATCCTCGCGCTCCATTCTTATGAGACGCCGGAGATCGTCATGCTGCCGATCGCGGCGGGGTTTTCGCGCTATCTCGCTTGGATCGACGAGGTGACGAAGCCCCGCGATTAAAGAATGGAGCGCGCAAAAGTCCGCTCGGCGTCTTCGATCGCCTGCGGCGTGCCGACATGGAACCAGAGGCCGTCGAGCCGCACGCCGAATAATTTTCCGGCCGCCGCGGCCGCATGGAAGAAGGGCGCGAGGCGAAAAACCTCTTCGCTCGCATGTTTGAAGAGCTCAGGCTTGATGATGCCGACACCCGTATAGACGAAGGGCGCGACCCGGCGTTCCTCGCGGCCCACGAGTCTGCCGAAGGCATCCATGGTGAAATCGCCCGGCCAATCGACGCCGACGCTCGCCGATGTTGCGGCGACAAGCAGCAGAATGTCCATCTTCTCCGGGTCCCAGGCGGCAGCAAGGCGCAGCAGATTGGCCCGCGGGCCCTCGACCCAAAAGGAATCCGTGTTGCAGAGAAAGAAGGGCGCATCGCCCAAGAGAGGCAGAGCCTTGCGAATGCCGCCGCCCTGACCGAGCAATTTCGCCCGCTCGTCGGAAATCACGATCTTCGGCGCCTGCCGTTTGGCGAGATGCGCTTCGAGCTGATCGGCGTGATGATGGACATTGACGACCGCTGTTTCGACGCCCGCTTCGGCGAAACGGTCGAGCATATGGTCGATCAACGGCTTGCCGGCGACTTTGACGAGAGGCTTTGGAAGGCTATCCGTGATCGGGCGCATGCGCGTCCCGAGCCCTGCCGCGAACACCATGGCTTTATCAGGCATGAAGGACTCGGGCGTGAATGACTCGGGCATGAAGGAGGTCATGGCGGCGCAATCGTCGCCGCACCTCTCATCAGGAGGGACGGCAGATGCGTCTCATACCAGCCGCGCAGCTCCGACAATAGGGGATGCGCGAGGTCCTTCGCCAAATATTTTTCGATCCGCGGCAGATGTGCGAGATAGTGCGGCTTGTGATCGCGCTTGTCGAGGCGCGCAAAAATGCCGAGAATCTTGGTGGCTCTTTGGGCGCCGAGAACCGCATAGGCGCTGGCAAAGCCCGCCATATCGAATCGCGCGCCGGTGCCCTGGCGTAATTGCGCATAATGGCCGAGCAGCCGCAATTCCATCGCGTCCGGCACATCGAGGCGCGCATCCTGCAAAAGCGAGACGACGTCATAGGCGGGATGACCGAGCACGCAATCCTGAAAATCGATGATACCCACCCGCGCCATGCCGGTGCGGTGCGGCAGCCAAAGCAGATTGGGCGAATGATAATCGCGCAAGGTCCAGGTTTGAGCCGCATTGACGATGTCGCGCAGAGCATAGCGCCAGAGATTGACGAATGTGGCTTTGGCGCCCGAAGTCAATGTGGCATGTGCCACATGCGGTGCATACCAATCGAGCAGCAATTCCACTTCTATGGCTAGTGCATCCAAATCATAGGGCGGGATGCGATAGGTGAGCTGGTCATCGACCGGCAGCGTCTGCGGAAGCGCAAACCCATGCAGATGGGCGAGCGCGGCGACCGCCTCGGCATAGCGTTCGAGAATGAGACCCTGTTCGTCGACAAAGCTCTCGGCACCGAAATCTTCGAGCACGGCGACGCCGGTCCGGCGGTCGAAAGCAAAAATTTCAGGCGCCGACAGGCCGTGCGCGCGCAGGCCTTCGTCGATCGCGATAAAGGCCGATATGTCTTCGGCGAGATGCGCCAGCGCGCTGTAGGATTTGCCGGCGCGCAGCACCGGCCCGTCCGGGCGCGGCGGCGAGATCATGAGGATGGCGGTTTGGCCATCCGGCTTGCGCAGTCTTTCATAGGCGCGCGTCGAGGCGTCGCCTTGCATGGGAAGGCGCGCGGCCGTGCTCCAATCGGTCCCGGCGAGGAGATCATGGATCGCATGGGCAAGCGCGAGCCGCGGCGCGAAGCTGCCGACGCCGGTGAGGGTTGCGGTGCGATGGTCGGCGCCATGCGCGGCATCGATGGCGAAGGCGATATCGAGCCGGTCGGCGGTCAAATAAGGGCCGGCGCGCTCCGGCCATTCGACGATGACGAGCGCGCCTTCCGCGGCTTCCTCCCAGCCGAGTTCGGCGAGTTCATCCGGACGCATGATCCGATAGAGATCGGCATGGACGATCGGATAGCTGCCGCCTTCATAGATCTGCATCAAGGTGAAGGTCGGGCTTGGCACTTCGAGATCCGCGTCGCGCATGAGGGCGCGGATGAGCGCACGCGCAAAGGTCGTCTTGCCGGCGCCGAGATCGCCTGACAGAGTCACAAGATCGGTGGGCCTGATCCAGCTCGCGACATCTCTGGCGAGCGCGATGGTGGCCGCCTCGTCGGAAAGCTCGAGCTGCCATTTAGAGCCGATCCCGGTCATGTGGAATCGCCTCGCGATCCACGTGACGGGAAAAATCGGCTCGACATCAGAGAATGAGAGCATGTCCTTAATCGGAAAAGTCTTTCAACTTTTCCGGGACATGCTCTGGCTTGCTGAGCTGTCGCATGCGGCGTCAAAGCCGCCATTCCTGCCTTCCTTTTTCTTCCGGCCGCACGGCCGCTCAGAATTTCTAGAGCCTTTCTGCTGCCAAAAGTCTAGCTGGTTTTCAAGCCGATGCCCCGGGTAAAATTGAAATAGGTTCAAGGAGATAAGGGTCAGATTATTGATCCGGAAGGCGGTGCCGGCGGGATAAAAATCACGCTTTTTCTCGCGCATGGGCTCAGGCCGTCCTGGCTTTCTTGGCCTTCGCGCCTTGCGCCGGGAAAATGCAGGTGACGGTCGTTCCTTCGCCGGCCGCCGTATCGATGAGGATGCGCCCGCCATGCAGCTCGACCAGCGATCGCACGATCGAAAGGCCGAGGCCGACCCCGCGGTGGCGCGAGCCGCTGGTGTGGGTGCGGAAGCGATCGAAGACATGGTCGAGCACTTCGGATGGAATGCCGCGGCCCTGGTCTGAGACCTTGAAGATGATCTCATCCTCGCGCCGCAGCGCTGCGAGCGTGACCGTCTGTCCGGACGCGGAGAAGCCGATGGCGTTCGACAGGAGATTGAAAAGGACCTGCCGGATGCGTTTGCCGTCGGCAACGAAGGTGCCGACATCGTCCATGGCCACCACTTGCAGATGGATCGCGGATTCGGCCAAGCGATCCTGCACGCCTTCCGCCGCCGCATACATCGTCTCTCTGATGTCGACATCTTCAGGCGACAGCTCCAAAACATCCGCGTCGATGGAAGCGAGATCGAGAATATTGTTGATGATGGCGAGCAGCGCCGTCGAGCTTTGCGTCACATAGCCGGCATATTCGCGCTGCCGCGCGTTGAGAGGCCCGGCCGAGCCATCGCTCAAAAGGCCGATGAAGCCGATGATATTGGTCAACGGCGAGCGCAATTCGTAAGAGACGTGATGGACGAAATCGTTGCGCAGCATCTCCACCTCGATCAGCGCTTGATTGCGCTCGGTGAGCACGCGCTCGACATTGACGCTGGCCGTCGTGTCGGTGAAGGTCAGGAGCGTGGCGCCATCGGGCAGCGGCTGCGCGGCGCAGTCGAGCACTGTGCCGTCGCGACACGCGATCCGCCGCTCGAATCCGGTTCGCCGGTCGTGCAGGCCGGTAACCACGCCTCTGATTTCGTCGAAGCTTGAATCATCTTCACGGAACAAAGTGCTGAGCGCCGCGACGCGATCGATATGCGGTTTGTCGTTGAGGACGCCGGCGTCGAGCTTCAAGAGTCGGGCAAAGGCGGGATTAAAGAATTTGAGCCTTCCGTCCGTGCCGAAGACGGCGACGCCTTCCTTCAGCGTGTCGAGCGTCTCGCTTTGCACGCGGCTCAGGGCATTAAACTGCGACTGCAGATGGAATCGTTCGGTGACGTCATCGAAGAGATAGGTGACGCCGCCTTGCGGATTGGGCGTGATGACGACGCGCAAAGTGCGCCCGTCCGGCAGATACCAGACCTGTTCGCTTGTCTCGATGGCCTGATAGGCCGCATGCAGCGCGTCCCTCCAGGCGCGGAAGTCCGCCTGCTCCGGCAACAGGCCGCGGACCCGCAGCGTGTCGAGAATTTCCGAATCGGTCGGATGCAGATCGACGAAAGCCTGGTCGAGCGACCAGAGTTGGCGATAGGCTGCATTATGAAAGACGAGTCGTTTGCGGCGGTCGAACATGGCGACCGCCGTGGTCAAAAGATCGAGCGTGCGGGCATGCGCCTGCATCTGCCGGTCGAGGTCGGTCCGCATCGCTTCGAATTCCGAGACATCGGTTGCAACGCCAACCGAGCCGATGCCAACAGGCACATCGACGATGTCGAGAATGCGCCTTTGCCCGGCGGCGACCGCTGCGGCACGGCCATGCCAGATCGCGCCGGTCCTGCGCGTCTGCGCCGAAGCCTCGCGCGTCGAGCGTTCGAGAAGCTCCGTGCCATGCAGGATCGCATCGGTCGCATCTGCCGCTTCCACGGCATGGACATAGGCGGCGTTGACCCAAGTGAGCCTGTCGCCATGGTCGCGCAGCCAAGCGGGAGCGTCGATGGCATTGAGCATGGCCCGCAGCGCATCGAGCTCGGCGAGCGTGCCGAGCAGCCGTTCGCGCAGCCGAACCGCCTCGAGGCGATCGCCCGACACATCGCGGATGCGCATCACGGCGCGGCCGCTGACGGCACGGCCGTCGATTTCGAGGCGGCGGCCGCCGAGGCTTTCGAGGGCGAAACGGAAGCCTTCTCCTCTCTGCCGCAACCGATCGACGCAGGCGTCGAGATTTTGGGCGCGATCGGGCGCGAGCCAGGAGCCGAACCCGAGCACGCGGCGGGAAATCGGGACATCGGTGACAAGGCTGAGATCGCCTTCGATATCCGCTTCGCCGCCCGGTCCGTCCCAGGCGACGATGATCTGCGGCTCGGCGGCGAGAAACACGTCGGCGCGATCGACCTTGGCGCGCAAATGATTGAGTTCGAGCGAGAAGGCCGCTTCCGTCTTGCTCCATTGGTGGCGTTCGCGCAGATGCAGCAGAGCGGTGATCGTCGAAAACAGCACCAGGCCGATGATAAAGGAGAGACCGATGACGTCCTGGCTTTGCCGCAGATTGTCGATCAGGGCCATGGGGTCTGCCGGCCGCGCAAACGCGGATGTCGTCGCAATGACCAGATAAAAAATGCCGGCAAGGCGCGCCCCGCACGCGCGCCGCGATGCGAAAGCCTTTCGACGTCCTTGGCAGGCCCCGTCCCGGCGCTGCCGCGCTGCGTCTCGCATTGCACCCTCTCGCAGCTCGATGATGCGATGAACGAGTCTCGTCATTACATCGAATCACCTTTTTAGCGTGGCGATCGAACGCGTGAAAGCTCTAGAGCGGGATGAGGAAAAGTGGACACCGGTTTTCCGTCCCATCCCGCTCTAATTTATTGGAATTGATCACGTTCATGATTTTGGATTGATTCAATCCAAAATCATCGTGATCTAGAGCATTTTCAGCAAAAATGGACACCGGTTTTCCGATAGACAAGGATCAGCCCGCGCCGGCTCGAATTAAGCCAGTCTAAGCCATAGGTGCAAATTTTGAGAAACTGGTTAACGCCGCGTGATCACGCCGGCCACAGGTTTCAAGCAAACCTCGTGAAGGCTCCTGCGGTGCGGTTCCCTCAATAGCGATAATGATCGGATTTGAACGGGCCGGCCGGCGGCACGCCGATATAGCTCGCCTGCGCCTCGGAGAGTTTGGTCAATTTGGCGCCGACCTTGGCGAGATGCAAAGCCGCGACTTTCTCGTCGAGATGTTTGGGCAGGGTATAGACCTTGCGCTCGTAATGGCCTTGCTTGGTCCATAATTCGATCTGGGCGAGCGTCTGATTGGTGAAGGAGGCCGACATCACGAAAGAGGGGTGGCCCGTCGCATTGCCGAGATTGACGAGCCGGCCCTCGGAGAGAAGGATGATTTTCCTGCCGCCGGGAAATTCGATTTCGTCGACCTGCGGCTTGACATTGTGCCATTTGAAATTGCGCAGACCCGCGACCTGGATCTCCGAATCGAAATGGCCGATGTTGCAGACGATGGCGCGGTCCTTCATCGCCCGCATGTGATCCACGGTGATGACGTCGATATTGCCGGTGCAGGTGACGAAAATATCGGCGCGGGGCGCTGCGTCTTCCATAGTGACGACTTCAAAGCCTTCCATCGCCGCCTGCAGCGCGCAGATCGGATCGACTTCCGACACCATCACCCGGCAGCCGGCATTGCGCAGCGAGGCGGCCGAGCCCTTGCCGACATCGCCGAAGCCGGCGACCATAGCGATTTTGCCGGCCATCATCACATCCGTGCCACGGCGGATGCCGTCGACGAGCGATTCGCGGCAGCCATAGAGATTGTCGAATTTCGATTTGGTGACGGAATCATTCACATTGATGGCCGGCCAAAGCAGCTTGCCCTCCTTGTGCATCGCATAGAGGCGATGGACGCCGGTCGTCGTCTCTTCGCTCACGCCTTTGATCGCGGCGGCGCAGCGTCCGTACCAGCTCGGATTTTCCTTGAGCCGGCGCTTGATCGCAGCAAAAAGGATTTCTTCTTCCTCATTGCCGGCCTTGTCGAGAAAAGCCGTGTCTCCCGCTTCGGCGCGCGCGCCGAGATGGATCAAAAGCGTGGCATCGCCGCCATCGTCGAGGATCAGATTCGGCGCGCCGCCATCGCCCCATTCGAAGATCTTATGGGTATATTCCCAATAATCGAACAGGCTCTCGCCTTTGCGCGCAAACACCGGAATGCCGGCTTCGGCAATCGCTGCCGCAGCATGGTCTTGGGTCGAATAGATGTTGCAGGAAGCCCATCTGATATCGGCGCCGAGGGCTTTGAGAATCTCGATGAGCACCGCCGTCTGGATCGTCATATGCAGGGAGCCGGCGATCCGGGCTCCCGCGAGCGGCTGGTTTGGGCCGAATTCGGCGCGCGTCGCCATCAGCCCCGGCATCTCCGTCTCGGCAATCGCGATCTCCTTGCGGCCCCAGCCGGCAAGGCCGATGTCGGTAATGGCATAGTCGGAGAAGGAATGGGTCATGGCCGAGCGCGCTCCTTGAAGACAGTGCTCTGGAATGGGAAGAAGATCGTCGGTCTATATCAGGGCGATGGCAACAGTGCAATAAAGATATAAGCAATTCTTTATATCGACATCCAGGTAGCCTGCCACATGATCCTGGGGTTGATTCCTGTCCGAAGCTCTGCTTCTTGGGGCACATTATTTCAATGGACAAACGGCCTCTATGCTGGAAAAAGCGACGGCATCCAAGAAATATGGAATTGCCATCATTGCCAATGATCGCGTCATCGATTGGCTGCTGCCATTCCTTGAAAGCTATCAGGCGACCAGTGCGGCGACGCCGCTCTATCTCATCCCTTATGACGATAATATGGCGCGCACCCGCAAGGCGGCCGATGTCTACGGCATTGAAGTCGTCGACATCGACAGTGCCGAATTGGATGCGCTGGCGCGGCGCCTTTATCCTCTCAACCCCGGCCATCGTCGGCGGTTGCGGAAGCTTCTCGCTCTCGCATTGCCGCTTGATGAAGTCATCTATCTCGACGTCGATATCATACTGCTGCGGGATTTTTCGGAGCTGTTCGGCAAGCTCGATGTCGGCAACAGCGAGTTCATCGTCGCCAGCCGATGCCAAGACTACGTCTATAATTCACGCCACGTGCAATATGATTTCCTGCGCGATGCACTGCTCTTCAACGACGGCTTCTTCGCGACTTCGCGGAACATGCTGTCGCTGCAGGATTTCTTTGATGTGATCGAGGCGGACGAGAAGATCTTCCATGCGGTGCGGCAACGCGGCGGCCTGTTCGCACAACCGCTCACAAATTTCGTGGTGCATCGGCGCAGGCTGAAGATCACGCAGCTCCATGAATGCATACCGGGCGCTTCCGGCGAAAGCTATTATAAGGCCGAAGGCATCACCCTCACCGAGAACGGGCCGCTCGATAAGCTAGGCAAGAGCATTTATTTCTGCCATTGGCCGGGCATCATCGGCTTGCCCGGACGGCGCATATTCGATGGCCTCTGGCACGAATTGGCGCGCCAGGCTGCCGCGCGTATGAAGGAATTGGCCTGATATTCAGCGCTCTTGAAGCGATAAGAGCGGCCGAACCTCCTCGGCGATCGCCTGCATATAGGCATCGAACGCGAAGAGGCGTTCATAAAGTCGACGCGTATCGCTCGACTGACGGTCCTGTGGTGACGTTATCGGCCTTTCGGCAAGGCGGTGCAGCGCCTCGGCAAAGCCTGCGGCGTCGGCAACCAGCGTGACGTTGGCGAGCGAAGCCGGATCTATTGCAATGCCACGAAAGGCTTCCGGCGTCGCGATCAAGGGCGCGCCGCTCGACAGCGCTTCGATGGTCTTGATCGAGATTCCATGGCCGGATGTCGTCGGCAGCAGGATTGCCGCGGCATTGGCATAGGCTGCGTCGAGATCGTCGATCCGGCCGCAGAACAGTTCCGCATGTTGGGCGAAGAGCGCCGGCGCCTTAGCGCGGAAAATTTGATCGATATTGCCGATGATGCGCAAGGGAACATCGGCTGCGAGCAGCCGAACCTCCTGCAAAAACCATGTGACGCTCAAATAGTTCGGATAGTTGGCGCTGGCGACGATGATGATATCCGAGCCGCCGGGGCCTGTGGGCATTGGTGTGATCGCCGGATAGATCAGCGCATGCCGCTGATGCGGCAGGAGATCGCGCCAGTTCTGCGCTTCCTCATCATTGAGATGGATCAGGAGATCGGCGTCACGCATTTCGGCGAGCTCGGCCGCCAGCATTTCTTCGAAACGGGCTTTTGGCGGCAGCAGCCGGCGGCTCTCATTGCGCAGCGAGAATTGTCTTGCCTGCACATCATGCGTGTCGAGGAGAATTGGGCAATCGCGCTCGCCCTTGAGCGCGCGTGCGACCGGCATGCAGAAGAAGTGATTGCAATGGATGAGAGCGATCTCTGGCCAATCGCGCAGAGCATCCGGCAGTTTCGCGCCACGTGCGGTTGCGCAGAGCATGGCCGCGGCATTGCCATGCAGCCATTGCCATATCGCACCGAGAAAGCGCGGCCTGGCCATCAAACGCCGCGGCATTCCCACATAATAGCGTTGATCGGCGATGAGATCGGCGGTTGCGGCGAGATAGGCGCGATGCGCCTTCGAGCCTTCGGTCCAGCCAGGGAAATCGGCCACTGCCAGACTATAGACGGTGGCACCGAGCGCTCGATAGGCTTGCGCTTGAGTGACGAAAACCTGATGGCTGCCGCAGGAATGCCAAGCCGGATGAATGAGGACAACAAGCTTTCCGGCCAGCCATTGCGGACCCGTGCATTCGGTCAATCTGTCCCGGGTCTTGGATGAAGCTTGCGCAAGGGGTTGCATCAGATCTTTAGGCGTCGCTTGCTGGCCGGGCGCCGTTCCGCCCGCATTCCGAGATCACCTGCAATGGAACCCTGAAAAGCACCATGAGCAGAAATGTGAGGGGGCGTCCGACCTGGGCTGCAAAATGATCGAAATGCATGACCAGCCGATGCGCCGTGCAGGATCGCTTCGCCCAACGCGGCAGATTCTGATCTGTCTCTTTGCCGTTGAGGCCGAAAAGCAATATGACAAGGTGCAGCTTGAACAGAAGATTCTGCGAAAATCTTTCGCTGTGTGAGATGAGTTGATCGATGATCAGCGCTTTTGCCCGATCATTGTAATCGCCCGGCCCTCCGAGTTGATAGTTCAATATGTGATGGAGCTGTGCGGTTTGCGAAAAAATATTCGCGCCATGGAGGCGGTAGATGAAGACGGGCTCGTCGATAAGGATGCTGCCGCACCAGCCGCCGATCCCATGCGCGAAATACATGTCGGTCCCGGTCCACAAATGCGGCAGATGCTCGTTGTCGACAAAAAGTGCAATCGCATCGCGCCGATAGCAAAGGCCGGAGGTGGGCGTCCAGATCCAGCGCGTGCATAGTGGCGGCACATAATGCGCTTTGACACTCAGATTTTCGCCGATATTCGCAGGCGGCCAGCTGGGCTCGGCGCGATAGGGTCGCCAGATGTTCGAGCGCCGGCCACGTCCGCTGTGAAGATAGCCGTTCATGGCCGCGCCGGTGCTGACGACGACATTGCCATTGTGGGCCTGCAGCATGTCGCCGGCCGTGAAACCGATGTGAATGCGCGAGGAGAGATGCACATAAATATGGGTTTCGATGCAACGCGGCATCAAAACATCATCGGCATCGAGGAAGATCACATATTGTCCCGTCGAGCGCGTGAAACCGTCGAGAGAGGCAGCGGTTTGGCCCTCGTTGGTAGCGCGCCTGACGATCGCCACTTGCGGATAGCGTTCGGTAATTGCGGTGAGAACGGCCGGGGTCTCGTCGGTGGAGGCATTGTCGACGATGACGCATTCGACATTGCCATAGGTTTGGGCGAATACGGATTCGACGGACTCTTCGAGATAGCGGCCATAATTATAATTGACGATGACGACACTAACCAAGGGAAGATGAAAATTGGGCGGCAAGAGCCGGTCGCGAAGGCCTACCTTCGGTTTCGAGAGGTTATCCGCCAGATTCGCAACATTCATGGCTCACCTTTTGAGTTGGCCTTCAAGCTGATCTTTGACCCCGGGCCGCAGAAGGCGGCCCATCGCTGTTTCCGGAAGCCTCTATGCTCCGGCCATCCAAACTTATGCTAGGTCTCGAGTCCGGCCCCCTTTTCAACACTTAGCATAAATTCGGCAGTCCATCTGCCATCGATTTGGCACATAAATGCGTATGGATCGAAGATAATTTGGCCCTAAAGCCGTGCCCGAACGTAATGCGTCTCGGGTCGTCAGAGCCTTGCATGCCGTCGCTATCGAGTGGCTTCGGACTGATGTCCAGGCTGAGCCACTTGCCCGATGCCCCGAACTATACCCTATGCCACGCCCGACTGCAGGACATTGGAATGCCCCGGTTGCTTTATTTCTATCTTGCCAAAAGGCTCTTCCTGTCGGCGCTTCTGATTGAGACGAGCCTTTGTGTTCCGGTGGTGATGACATCGCTCTTCCACTATCTGCCGGCGACGGCCGTGCGCAGTGGCCTGCTCATCCCCGCTCTGCTCGGCACTTTCCCCACCGTCACCTATATCGCGCTGCCGATGGCGGTGGGCGTCGCCGTTGCGGTGGAATTTTCGCGTATGGCAGCCGAGGGCATGATTGCTGTCCTCTATTCCTTGCGACTGTCGGTCTGGTCGATTTCTCTGCCGGCCGTCTTGGTGGCGCTGATCGCCGTTGTCTGCGGTTATTGGATCTCGTCTTTCGTCGCCCCGACCTATGTCGGTCAAATGCATGATGTGATCTATGTGATCCGCAATTCACTCAACCACCGCATGCTTGAGCCGGCGCAGTTCTACACTTTCGACGACGGGACGCGCACACTCTATTTTCAACGCTGGAAATCGCAAGATGTCGTCGGCGGCATATTCATTCACCAGTTTTCGACGGAGAAAAATGAAGAGCAGATCATCTCGGCGCGGGAGGCGGAATTTCGTCGCAATGAGCATGGCGTCTTGTTGATCATGAGCCACGGTACGTTCCAAAGCGAGCCGGCGGGAAGCCCCGACATGCGCACAACCGATTTCGACCAATATGTCCTTCAAATCGATATGCAGGGCACTAGCGGGCTGCCGAAGCGCAATTGGGTCGGCGTCTTCGAATTGCCCTCGCTCAAATTCTTCCAATCCATGCCAGCCGCTGGAGATGATCGGCGCCAGTTTGCGGAATGGATGAGCGAGGCAGTCAAGCGCATTGGAATTCCGATAATGGCCTTGACCCACACTTTGTTTGCGATCGGCCTCGTGCTCGCGCTCTCGAGCGCGACTGGCCGCGGTGCGGCGACAATTGCGGCACTGGTGGCCATTCCCTTGGTGCATATTGCGATTTTGATCGGCTCGGAAAGCCTTGTCCGGCAGGACCCGCGGCTCGTCGCCGTCGTCGCATTGGCAATCGTCAGCGAATTTGTGGCCGCCCTCGTTCTCCTCTACAGACAGCACGCGAATTTTGCTGTTGCGCGGCGTTCCGCTCGAGGTTGATGGCGAGGCCTGACCCTTATTGGCAGCTGATCAGGCGCAGATCGGGGGCTACCTGATCGAATTCGACGTCATCGCTGGAGCGGCTATGCGCACGGCTATAATTGGCGAGGACTTCGGCCGGCTTGCCTTGCTCGCGGATCAGGCCGTCTTCGATCCAAATGACGCGGTCGCAGAACATTTCCAGCGCGCCGGCCGCATGTGAGACCATGAGGATGGTCCCGCGCCGCGCGAAGTTGCGGATATATTCCAGGCATTTCTGCGCAAAGGCGGCATCGCCGACGGCGAGCGCCTCGTCGACGATCAGAATGTCGGCGTCGACATGGGTGCAGATCGCAAAGGCCAGCCGCGAGGTCATGCCGCTCGAATACATTTTCATCGGCTGATGGAAGAACTCGCCGATGTCGGCGAAGGCCTCGATCAAGTCGAGCCGCGCCGCAATCTCGGCTCTGCGCAAGCCGAGGATGGCGCCGCCGATCATGGCGTTCTCGCGCCCCGTCAGCTCCTGATCAAAGCCTGCGCCAAGCGCGAGGATGGGCGCGATGCGGCCGCCTGTGACAGAGACCTCGCCATGGGTCGGATAGGTGATGCCGCAGATCAATTGCAGCAGCGTCGTCTTGCCGGCACCATTGCGGCCGATGATGCCGCAGCACTCGCCCTTGCGGACCTCGAAGCTGATGTCGCGCAAGACCCAATGCTGCTGATAGAACCGCTTCCAGCGGCCGAACAGGATCTGCTTCAGCTGGTCGTTTCTGTGCCGGTAAAGCTGAAACGCTTTGCCGAGGCCGCTGCAACTGATCACCACTTCAGATGACATCGACAAAGACTGCCTTGTAGCGCATGAAGAAGCGATAGCTGAACGCGAAGATGAAGAGCGAAGCAAGGACGGTTCCCACATAGACGAGGAGATCGGGCAAGCGGCCCAACAAGAGAAGGTCACGCATCATCTGGATATAATTGCCGACGATATTGAGCTTGAACAAGAGTTGCAGATGCTTCGGCACATCGGTGATCGAATAAAAGATGGGAGTCGCAAACATCATTACCGGCACGATCGAGGCCATCAGATGGGTGACGTCGCGGGTGAAGGAGCCGAGCGCCATCAAAAACCAGCTGACCCCTAGCAGGAACAGGAAAAACGGAACGAAGACAAAAGGCAAGAGCAGAAACGTCGGCGGCAGCCAATGCGTCATCAGCAGCTGGAAGACGAGCAGGACGGCGAAGCTGATCGCGGCGTAGACGACGGCGCGGATCGTTGCCGTCCAGGCCAGGGTCTCACTCGGAAAGATCGATTTTTTGATGAAAGTCGTATGTTCATGCAACAGCATGGGCGCGCGATAGGCGAGTTCGCTGAAGAGGTTGAAGAGGATCAGACCGGCGAAGATCGACTGCGCGTAGCCGATGACGCCATGCGATTTGGCGGAAGCCGGAACGCCTACGGCATTGGAGAAGATGACCGTATAGACCGAGAGCATGATGAGCGGACCAAAGATCGCCCACAACCAGCCGAGCATCGAACCGCGGAACCGCACCGTCAATTCACGCCGCACCACGGCCCGAATCAATTCGCGGAAATGCCAAGCCCTCTCCAAGGGTGTCAGCACCAACATTCGATCGCAACCCCCCAATCCACCAATCCATATTGCCGTGCGGATGTAGAGCAGTTCAACGCCCCCTAGTCAATGCGACCATCCTTGCCGAAAAACGCCGGCAAGCCGAAAGGTCGTTTTGCTCTTCGCAGCGTCGGCCCATGTCACCACTATATATTAGCGGGTATATATCAGCAGGTCTTGTCTCAGCGTGGCTTGCTCGAACATGCTGCTGAAAAGGTCTAAAATGCCAAGCATGATCATAGATCAAAACACAAAGCTAAGGCATGATTGCAAATCAATCTAAGCCTCAATCTAAACCCTCGCATTTGTGATGCGTGACATTTCTGTCTTGAAGATTGATGTGCTTGTTGAGCCTTCTCCGCATCTTGCGAGAAGCGATGAGCGCCGGAGGGGTTTGCGCGACGAGCAAGAATGCAGGCATGCCGCCTAAAATTTAGGCAAATCGACACGGAAGTGCGGCAGCGAAGCAATTATCAGCATGGCGGAGGGCGGCTAACGGGGATCGGCAAGGCCTGCCTTGTCTTTGAAACGAGCACCCAGCCTCAATCGATGTTGCTGGCGACGCCGCCCCGGCCACGCTCTGCGTTAGCGCCTTCCAAAGACCGTGTCAGGCAGACGATCCCCGTCGGTGGTCTGCTTATTTTTCGCGAGTTGAGCCGCCTGCTCAGGCGCAGGCGTTGCTCGGAGGCATGGCTCTCGGGCGTTAGTTGAGTTCCGCCGTCTTTCGCCCCGTCACGCTGCCCGAGTGGGTGCAGACGATCTTGAGATATTCGAGCCCTGCCCGCGGTGCCACCGCAGTAGCGGCGATCGTCGTCTGGCCGACTTTGCCGCATTCGATCTCGCTCGCGACTTTCGGGCCCTGGACCACGTCGACCGCGGTATCCGGCTGACAAGCGGCGTGATCGAGCGCCATGGAGCAGACGAGGATCAAAATCGTAAAAGGTGTCATCGTGGCTCTCTCGTTTAGTTGAGTTGCACCAAACGCCAGCAATGATGCTGATCTTGTTGTTATTGCATTGCATTGCACCATAGCAGGTCATATGCCAGGTTGTTATGCATTTGTCGCATAGCTTTAACGCAATTGTCACAGATTAGACGCCGCTATATCGCGTAAGGGCCGGGACCGCGGAGCTGCACGGAAAGCCTCTAGGGAATTGCGAAACTGGCCGTCTCTATCGGCACTTGCACGGTTTAAGAACCAACACCCGCGCGGCGACGCTTACAAAAAGCTGACGCTGTTTTCGTCCCGAGCCCTTCAAAATTTTTATATGCGCCGCAACACAAACGTGGTCGCGCGGCGGGGCCGCATTCTTTGATCTGGCGAACGCTGGGGACTGTGACTCACCCAGACACGGCGATCATGACACCCGCATATAACCCAACAAAGCCTTGGCCTATGCGACGGATCGGCTCACAGGCGAAAGACGGTTGGACGAATTATAGGCAGCCAAAGGTTAAGATATGCTCGAATAGCGAGAGCGCAAGCATGAGTTGTGCCGCAGGCGGCCCGCTGCACAGTTTCGCTCGGCTTTGTGTGTGGGCCGCGGCATCGAATGCGGTGCAGCATGTTGCCAAGGCCGCCGCCTTTCTGTTACCGTACCCGCGGGTCCGGTTAATGCCCTGCGACATTCTCCGTTTTGCCTCGCATTCAGGGTAAGACGGCACGGCGGACCTCTGGATTTGCTCGGGACTTTGGCGGTTGGCCCGATGATTTAAGACCGTCCGCTGCCGGTTGCTCCTCGATGAAACGCAAAGTGAAACGCATATTCTTGTTCGGTGGCGTCTTTCTGCTTCTTGCGGAACTCGTCGGCGGGCTCGCTTATGTCCAATTCGTCTTCAAGCCCGAGCTGATCAAAGGTTTCATCGCCAAAGCGGCACCGCCACCGGCGAGCGTCGCCGTCGTCCAGGCGCGCGCCGAGACCTGGTCGCCGCGTGTGCCGGCGATCGGCACCTTCCGGGCGGTGCGGGGCGTCGAAGTGGCACCGCAAGTGGGCGGCGTGATTAAGGCGATACGCATTGATTTCGGGCCAGGATGTCGCGGCTGGTGCGGCGCTCTTCGACATCGATACCTCGGTCGAGGAAGCCGATCTCAAAAACAATCTGGCGACTCTGAAGAACGCGCAGCTGGTGCTCGACCGCCAGCGTCAGCTCACTTTGAGCGGCAATACGACCAAGGCCAATGTCGATTCTGCCGAAGCCGCACGCGACACTGCCGCCGCAAGCGTCGAGCGCGTGCGTGCGCTGATCGCGCAAAAGAAGATCGTCGCGCCATTTGCCGGAAGGCTCGGCATCCGCAAGGTCGATCTCGGCCAATATGTTTCGCCCGGCACGAGCCTCATCACTTTGCAGGAACTCGATCTGCTCTTCGTCGATTTTCCGGTCCCCGAACAAGCGCTTGCCGAGCTGAAGCCGGAGCAGACCGTCGAAGTGATGGTCGACACTTTTCCCGGCCGCATCTTCCGCGGCAAGGTCGAGACGATCGATGCGCGGGTCGACCAGAACACGCGCAACGTACTGGTGCGCGCGATTTTCGAAAACAAGGATCGCGATTTGCGACCAGGCATGTTCGCCAATGTGGCGGTTATTGCCGGCGCGCCTATGCCGGTGGTGACCCTACCGCGCACCGCCGTGACTTATTCGCTCTATGGCGACGCGGTCTTCGTCGTCGTGCCGGTAGAACCGGAAACGGGCGGTGCCCAGGCGCGCCCCATTGTGGGCGACATTCCATATAAGGTTGAACGCCGTTTCGTGCGCACCGGCGATACGCGCGAGGATCGCGTCGTGATCAGTTCCGGCGTCAAGGCAGGCGAACTGGTGGTGAGCGAAGGCCAGCTTAAGCTGCAGGCCGGCGCGCGCGTGCGCATCGATCGCAAGGCTGGCCTTGTGCCGCCCCCCGTCTTGCCGAAGGAATAGGCCGCCGATGTCCTTCACCGACATCTTTATCCGGAGGCCGGTGCTGGCGAGCGTCGTCAGCCTGTTGATCCTGCTCGTCGGTGCGCAAGCGGGATTTAAATTGCAGATCCGCCAATATCCGGAGCTGTCGTCGACGACGATCACCATTACGACGCTTTATCCCGGCGCCAATGCCGATCTCATCCAAGGCTTCATCACGACGCCGATCGCGCAGGCGGTGGCCAGTTCCGAAGGCATCGACACGCTCGTCACCAATTCCCAGCAGAATACCTCGACGGTGACGTTGAATCTGCGACTCAATGCCAATCCCGACCGGGCGGTCGCCGATGTGCTCGCCAAGGTCAATCAGGTAAAATACATTTTGCCGCGCGAGGCGCTCGATCCGGTGGTCGTCAAGCAGACCGGCGAGTCGACGGCGCTGCTTTATATGTCCTTCAATTCGGATGTTCTGACCGGCTCGCAGATCACCGACTATCTCACTCGCGTCGTGCAGCCGAAACTGCAGACGATCGACGGCGTCGCCAATGCCCAGATTCTCGGCGGCCAGACCTTCGCCATGCGCGTCTGGCTCGATCCCAACAAGATGGCTGCGCGCGGCGTCACCCCGAACGATGTCAGCTTCGCGCTCGCCGCCAATAATTTCACTTCGGCCGCAGGCCAGATCAAGAGCGATTATACGCAGACGAGCATCGACGCCCTGACCTCGCTCGACTCTGCCAAGGCCTTTGGCCAGCTCGTCGTCAAGACGAACGGCGACGCTTTGGTCCGCCTCGGCAATATCGCCACGATCGAGCTCGGTCCGGAATCCGTCGAATTCTTCTTCTGCCTTCGACGGGCTCAAGGCCGTCTTCGTCGGCATCTATCCGACGCCGACCGCCAACCCGCTCGATGTCATCAACAATGTGCGCAAGGCCTTCCCGGAGCTGCAGAGCCAATTGCCGGTCGGGCTCCATGCGTCGATCGCCTATGATGCGACAGCCTTCATCCGCGCGTCGATCCGCGAAGTGGCGAAGACGCTCGGCGAGGCGGCGCTCATCGTCATCGTCGTCATCTTCCTCTTCCTCGGCAATCTGCGCTCGACGATCATTCCAATCGTCACGATCCCGCTGTCGCTCGTCGGCGTGACGAGCCTGCTTCTGGCACTCGGCTATTCGCTCAATCTCTTGACGCTGCTCGCCTTCGTGCTCGCCATAGGTCTCGTCGTCGATGATGCGATCGTCGTGGTCGAAAACATCTATCGACATATGGAAGAAGGGTTGACGCCCTTCGACGCGGCTCTGAAGGGCGCGCGCGAGATCACCGGCCCCGTCGTTTCGATGACGATCACGCTTGCTGCGGTCTATGCGCCGATCGGTTTCGTCTCCGGCCTGACTGGGGCGCTTTTCCGCGAATTCGCCTTCACTCTGGCTGGCTCCGTCATCGTTTCGGGCGCCATCGCGCTGACTTTGTCGCCGATGATGTGCTCGCGCCTCTTGAAGCCGCCGCGAGAGAACGGCGGTGGTTTTGCGGCTTTGCTCGACCGCATGTTCGACGCTCTGCGTCGGCTGTATATGCGGCGGCTGCACAAGACCTTGAATTTTCGCGCCTTGACGGTTCTCATCCTGATCGGTGTGCTGGCGCTTACGACGGTCATGTTTCTGTCGACGCCGAAAGAGCTTGCGCCGGAAGAAGATCAAGGCGCGATTTTTGCGCTCATCAAGGCGCCGCAATATTCGAACCTCGATTATATGGAGCAGATGACCGCCAAATTCAAAACGGCGGCCGACACGATCCCCGAGAAGGATCATGTCTTCCTCATCAACGGCTTCAATGGCGTTCATCAAGGCTTCGGCGGCTTGATCCTAAAGCCCTGGGATGAGCGCAAGCGCAACCAGAAACAGATTCTGCAGGTGCTGCAGCCGAAGCTCGCCGAGATCACCGGCGGCACGATCATCGGCTTTTCGCCGCCCTCGCTGCCGGGCTCGACCGGCGGTCCGCCGGTGCAATTCGTGCTGCGCACGATCGGCGATTATAAGCAGCTCGCCGATGTAATGGATGATCTCAACAAGGCGGCGAGAGCGAGCGGGCTCTTCATCTTCACCGATACGGATCTCAAATTCGACACGCCGCAGCTCGAGTTCAAGATCGATGCGGCCAAGGCCAATCGGCTCGGCATCAATATGCAGGCCATCGGCTCGTCGCTCGCGACGCTTCTCGGCGGCAATTACGTCAACCGCTTCAATCTCTCTGGCCGCAGCTATGAGGTGATTCCGCAAGTGCCGCGCGAGTTCCGGCAGAATGCCGATTGGCTGACGCGCTATCAGGTTCGCACCGCGAGCGGCGACCTCGTGCCTCTATCTGCCGTTGCCTCGGTTTCGACGAGCGTGCAGCCGAACGGCCTGCCGACCTTCCAGCAATTGAATTCCGCGACTTTGCAAGGCGTGCCATTCCCCGGCCGCACGATTAGCGAATGCATCAGCTTCTTGCAGCAGAAGGCGAAGGAGCTGATGCCGGAAGGCTATACGATGGATTATCAGGGCGAGAGCCGGCAATATGTGCAGGAGGGCAATACGCTCATCGTCACTTTCGTCTTTGCGCTGATCGTCATCTTTCTCGTGCTGGCGGCGCAATTCGAAAGTTATCGCGATCCTTTCATTATTCTCATCGCTCTGCCGACCTCCATGTTCGGCGCCATGCTGCCGCTCAATCTTCTCGGCTTTCTCGGCCAGGCGAGCATGAACATCTATTCGGAGATCGGCCTCGTCACTTTGATCGGCCTCATTTCCAAACACGGAATTCTGATGGTCGAATTCGCCAATCGTCTGCAGGAACGCGAGGGCCTCAACCGGCGCGAGGCGATCGAGCAGGCGGCCGGCGTCCGGCTGCGTCCGATTCTAATGACGACGGCGGCCATGGTCGTCGCGATGATCCCGCTCATCATAGCCGAAGGCGCCGGCGCCCGTAGCCGCTTCGCGATCGGCGTGGTGATCGCCTTCGGCATGAGCATCGGCACGCTGTTCACCCTCTTCGTGACTCCGGCGATCTATACTTTCGTGGCGCGCGATCACAGCAAGGGGCGGCATAAGGAGGCCGGCCACCCGCCGCTGCGGCATGCCGCGGCTGGCGAGGATCGTGCGGCGGCGGAGTAACGCTGTCGGGAGTATTTCAAAAGGTTAGCGCGTCTTTCTCCCGCTTGCGGGAGAAAGGTCGTCGCTGCCCGCTGCGTTGCTTTTGGCCATCCCGGCCTCATACCAGGGTTTGGTCAGCTGGACGATCTTCACGACCGACAGCATCACCGGCACTTCGATCAATACGCCGACCACAGTTGCGAGCGCAGCACCCGATTCGAAACCGAAGAGGCTGATCGCCGCCGCCACGGCAAGCTCGAAGAAATTGCTCGCCCCGATGAGTGCTGAAGGCGCCGCCACGCAATGCGCCTCGCCGGCCGCGCGATTGAGGAGATAGGCGAGGCCGGCATTGAAATAGACCTGGATGAGGATCGGCACGGCGAGCATGGCGATGACGGCCGGATGCGCGATGATCGATTCGCCTTGCAGACCGAAGAGCAGCACCAGAGTGGCGAGAAGCGCCATGAGCGACAGCGGCGCAAGCTTGCCGAGAAGATTGTGCAGGCCCGCCTCGCCGCCGCGGGCGATCACCCACGCCCGCAGAATTTGCGCCAAAGCGACCGGCACGACGATGTAAAGCGAGACCGACAAAATCAGCGTCTGCCAAGGCACGGTGATGGCGGAAAGGCCGAGCAACAGGCCGACGATCGGCGCGAAGGCGAAGATCATGATCGTGTCGTTCAGCGCGACCTGGCTCAAGGTGAAATGCGGCTCGCCGTCGGAAAGGTTGCTCCAGACGAAGACCATGGCGGTGCAGGGTGCGGCCGCGAGCAGAATGAGGCCGGCGATATAGCTTTCGATCTGATCGGCCGGCAAGAATGGTTTGAACAGAAGACCGATGAAGAGCCAGCCGAGCGCCGCCATGGAAAAAGGCTTGACGGCCCAGTTGACGAAGAGCGTGACGGCGATGCCGCGCCAATGTTTCTTCACCTCGCCGAGCGCGGCGAAATCGATCTTCATGAGCATGGGAATGATCATGAGCCAGATCAACAGCGCGATCGGCAGATTGACCTTGGCGATCTCGGCGGCGCCGATTACATGGAAGGGCGCCGGGAAGAGGCGGCCGAGGCCGACGCCGGCCGCCATGCAGAGCGCGACCCAGAGGGTCAGATAGCGTTCGAATGTGGACATGGGGGCTCTTTCGAACTTGTTCGCGACCTAGATCACGATGACTTTGGATTGATCGATTCTGTAAAGCTTAGAGCGGGATGCGAGCGGAAAACCGGTTCCCACTTTTCCTCACCCCGCTCTTGCGATAGTGGAATAAACCGCGTGGAAGAGATCAGGCAGCCTTGCCCTGAAGCAGCGCCAGTTCTGTCGCTCCGTCCATCGTGCCGATTTCTGCGATTTTGCGTTTCAAAGTCGCTAGGTCGAGGCCTTCGATATCGAGATTGACGAAGGCGGTGACGCGCGCCGCGAGGCGGCGATAGGCTTCCATGAAAGCAGCACGCTTTTGTGCGTCAGTCCCCTCGACTGCGGCGGGATCCGCAATGCCCCAATGGGCGACCAGCGGGTGACCCGGCCAATAGGGGCAGGCTTCGCCAGCGGCAAAATCGCAGACCGTGATGACGAAATCCATTTTCGGTGTGTCTTTTTCGGCGAATTCATTCCAGCTTTTCGAGCGGAACTCATTAGTGTCATAGCCAAGCTCTTTCAGGAGCGTGAGCGCATATGGGTTTGCCTCGCCGCGCGGCTGGCTGCCGGCCGAAAAGGCGTGGATGCGGGTTTTGCCCTCTCGGTTCAGAAGCGCTTCGGCCATGATCGATCGGGCGGAATTGCCGGTGCAGAGAACGAGAACCTTATAGGTCTTGCCGGGCATGGGCTCCTCGCGTTTGGCTGGAATGAACGGCGTCGCAGGGCTTGCGGCGGAAAGATCGCAAACATCGCGTGAGAGGCTGCAACAATCGGCGAGCAGAAAGGCTGTGATTTCGAGCGCGCGGCTGCGATTGGCGGCATAGATGATCGAGCGGCCTTCGCGGCGCGACAGCACCAGGCGCGCCTGTTCGAGCACCGCCAAATGGGTCGAGAGCGTATTGTGCGGAATGGCTAGGAGCCGCGCGATATCGCCGGCCGGCAGGCCATAGGGAAGATAGCGCACGAGAAGGCGGAAGATTTCGAGCCGCGACGGTTGCGCGAGCGCACTCAAAAGGGCGATCGCCTCGGGAGCTTCGAATTGTTCTGTTGTGGTCATTGTGCGCGTTACGCAGGCTCTTTGCTCGGCATGATCTTGCCGATCGCATCGAGGCGGTTCTGCAAAGAGAGCCGGTCGAGGCTCGCCAAAGGCAAAGCGGTGAAAATGCCGATGCGGTTGTTGAGCATCCGAAATGCATCGGCAAAGGCGAGATGTTTTATCGCCTCGCTACCCTCGACCGCGGCCGGATCGGGGAGACCCCAATGCGCGGTCATCGGCTGGCCCGGCCAATGCGGGCAGGCCTCGCCAGCGGCGTTGTCGCAAAGCGTGAAGACGAAATCGAGCGGCGGCGCGCCGGAGCCGGAAAATTCATCCCAGCTCTTCGAGCGAAGTCCATCCGCTGCGACGCCGGCCTTTTGCAGCGCCGCAAGCGCGTAAGGATTGATTTCACCCTTGGGATGGGAGCCGGCACTGAAGGCATGGAACCGGCCCTGGCCAAGCCAATTCAGGATTGCTTCCGCCATGATCGAGCGCGCCGAATTACCCGTGCAGAGGAAGAGAACGGTGAAAGATTTTTGCGCGTCCATTGTCCTCTCCGTTGACCCGCCTTTCGCTCAGGCATAGGCTCCATCAGTCGATGGGTATAGAAATATCGAAATTATGTCTCTTCCGCAAGCGAAAACACCGCAGCTTGTGTCGGCGCTGCCATTGCCAGGGCTGCGGGTGGCGGTTATCTCGCCTGCGTCCGCTCGCGGGAATCGCGGGGTTGGCGGTTCGTGGGATGAAAGGGACCATCAGAGTGACGCGCGATCTGCCGAATATCGAGCCGCCGGCCTTCGAAATTCCGGACGTGGCGGCTTTGCAGCTGCCTCTCGTTGCGCATCGCCCGCGCATCCTTCTGCTCTATGGTTCGCTCCGGGCACGCTCCTACAGCCGCTTTCTTACCCAGGAGGCGGCGCGGCTGCTCGAAAGCTTTGGGGCTGAAACCCGCGTCTTCGATCCGAGTGGTCTGCCGCTGCCTGACGATGCGCCCGCCGAGCATCCCAGGGTTCAGGAATTGCGGGAGCTGTCCGTCTGGTCGGAAGGCCAGGTCTGGTGCAGTCCGGAACGGCATGGCGCCATGACCGGCATTATGAAGGCGCAGATCGACTGGATTCCGCTGGAGGTCGGCGCGCTGCGGCCGACACAGGGCAAGACGCTGGCCGTCATGGAGGTCAGCGGCGGCTCGCAATCCTTCAATGCTGTCAATCAGATGCGCCTGCTCGGCCGATGGATGCGCATGCTCACCATCCCGAATCAGTCCTCCGTCGCCAAGGCCTATGAGCAATTCGACGAGGCCGGTCGGATGAAGCCGTCACCCTATTACGACCGGCTCGTCGATGTGATGGAAGAGCTGATGAAATTCACGCTTCTCACACGCGGCGTTGCGGCTTATCTGACGAGCCGCTACAGCGAACGCAAGGAGGCGGCGGAAAAGCTCGCGGCGCGGGTCGCGCAAGGCGCGATGTGATCCCCGTCAAATGATCGTTTTGTACGGACGTCAGCCGCCCCTTTGCCCGTTTCGCCATGCTTAGGGGGAGAGGGGACGCGCGGTGCCTGCAAATACCTCTGCCTCGTGTCTTTCGCATCCCTATTTCTCGTCTTATCTAACCCACCATGACGATTCCGGATCAGGTTGCGCGGCGGCGCACCTTTGCCATCATCTCCCACCCCGACGCGGGCAAGACGACGCTCACCGAGAAGCTCCTGCTTTTCGGCGGCGCCATTCAGCTCGCCGGCGAAGTGCGGGCCAAGGCCAATCGGCGCCAGACGCGATCCGACTGGATGGGGATCGAACGCGAGCGCGGCATTTCCGTCGTCACCTCGGTGATGACCTTCGAATATGACGGCTGCGTCTATAATCTCCTCGACACGCCCGGCCATGAAGACTTTTCCGAGGACACATATCGCACGCTGACGGCGGTCGATTTCGGCGATCATGGTGATCGATGCGGCGAAAGGCATCGAGGCGCGCACCCGAAAACTCTTCGAGGTCTGCCGGCTGCGCGACATTCCGATCGTCACTTTCATCAACAAGCTCGATCGCGAGACGCGCGATCCTTTCGATCTCCTCGACGAGATCGAAAAGACTTTGGCGCTCGATGTCGCGCCCGTCACTTGGCCGCTCGGCCGCGGCCGCGATTTTGCCGGCACTTATGATCTGCGCCGCAATCTCGTGCGCCGCGTCGATGCCGACGCTGCCCCGATCGAAGTGAAGGGCCCCGACGATCCTTTCATCAAAGGCCTGCTGCCGGCCGATGTCTTCGCCGAGACGCGCGATCAGATCGAGCTTGCCCGCGAGGCGCTGAAACCTTTCGATCGCCAAGCCTTTCTCGAAGGCCATTTGACGCCGGTGTTTTTCGGCAGCGCTTTGCGCAATTTCGGCGTCCGCGATCTGATCGATGCATTAGGGCAATTCGCGCCGCCGCCGCATGGCCTCGAGGCCGCCTCGCGCAAGGTTGAGGCGGAGGAAGCCAAGCTCACCGGCTTTGTCTTCAAGATCCAGGCAAATATGGACCCCAATCACCGCGACCGCATCGCCTTCCTGCGCATCTGCTCCGGCAGGCTCGTGCGGGGTATGAAGGTCAAACTCGTGCGCACCGGCAAGAATTTGGCGCTCAATGCGCCACAATTCTTCTTCGCTCAGGATCGTCAGCTTGCCGAAGAAGCCTTTGCCGGCGATGTCGTCGGCATCCCCAATCACGGCACTTTGCGAATTGGCGATACTTTGACCGAAGGCGAAGACCTCGTCTTCCGCGGCGTGCCGAGCTTCGCCCCCGAAATCTTGCGTCGCGTAAAAATCGGCGATGCGATGAAGGCGAAGAAATTGCGCGAAGCCTTGCAGCAGATGGCGGAGGAGGGCGTCGTCCAGCTGTTTTTGCCGAATGATGGCTCAAGCGCCATGGTCGGCGTCGTCGGCGCACTGCAGCTCGACGTGCTCGCCGAGCGGCTATCTGCCGAATATGGCCTCGATGTTTCTTTCGAAAGCTCGCGCTTCGAGCTTGCCCGCTGGGTCGAGGCGGAGAATGCGGTCGAACTCGAAAAATTCACCCGCGCCTTTCCCGCTTCCATGGCGGTCGATCTCGATCACGCGCCGGTCTATCTCGCGGCCTCAGCCTGGGATCTGCGCTATGAGCAGGAGAAATGGCCGCGGATCACATTTTCGGATGTGAAAGATTATCAGAAAACGGCTGAATGAGCCGCTCGTAGCTGTTTCTCGGCAAGTGCTAAAAAGCGTCGAGATAAGCTTCTTTCGACGCCAGCGTGAGCCACAAGATCTCTATATCGAACCAGAGCGACCAATGGTCGATGTAATAGAGATCGTGCTCCACGCGGGCGCGGATCTTCTCTTCGGAGATCCCGCCTCGACAACCATTGATCTGCGCCCAGCCGGTGATCCCGGGCTTGACGTTATGGCGGCGCGCATAAAGCGAAATGGTGGGTTCGAACATTTGGTCGTGGACGACCGCCATCGGGCGCGGCCCGACGAGCGACATGTCGCCGCGGATCACATTCAACAGCTGCGGCAGTTCGTCAATATTGTGTCGCCGCATGAATCCGCCGACGCGCGTGACCCTCGTATCATTGCGTGACGTGACCTGGACGAGCTTCGAATGATCTTCGCATGTGGTCATGGAGCGAAATTTGAAGATCCGAAATGGTTGCTGATTGAAGCCATAGCGGTGCTGGCGGAAGATGATCGGCCCCGGACTATCGAGTTTGATCGCCGCGGCGACGATCAGAAGGAGTGGTGCGAGAATAATAAGCGCGAGCGAGGCGACGACGAGATCGAACAGACGCTTGACGAAGAACGCTGCAGGCGACAGCGGATGGTCCACGAGATTGAGGCTGGTGATCGGCCCGATTTTCGTGAAGCGCGCATCCGAAAAGCGGTCGAGGATTTTTTCCGGGGCGAGATGGATGGCCGCCGGTATGCCGAGAAAGGCATTGATCGCCGCCTCGATCGTGACCTTGTCCGACCAGGGCACGAGAACGAAGACATCGTCCGGCGCGAGAATCCGCGCATAGGCGCGTGCTAAAGCGAGATCCTCATCGAGGGTCTCCGGTCCGCGCAGCACGGAGGCGGCGACGATGTGCATGCCGAAGCGGTGCGGCTCCCAATGTTTGGCGAAGGTTTCGAGCTCGGTCTCGAAGCCGATCAGAAAGAGGCGCTTCGCCGCGATATGGCCTTGTGCCGCGCGGACGCGAACACCATAGGCGAGACACTGCCGGGCGAGACTCACGCCTGCGAAACCGATGACGAACAGGTTTGCGGTCGGCAGAAGCCTTTGGCTTGTGGCCGGCGCGACCGACAAAGCGACCACCAGCATTAAGGCGAAGGCGGTGCACCAAGGCACAAAGGATCGGCGGAGCTGATCCTCGACGTTCAGATATTGCGCAATCGCATAATCATTGCGAACTGCGCTGACCGCGACGAGGAGCAGGGCGGCCACAAAGCATATCTCAAGATATAGATCGATGCTTTTGCCGAGATCGCGGTGCGCCAGATGGTGAAGTGCGACTGCGATCGCTGCGCTCACCAAGACCGCAAGGACATCCACCAATGCGGCCAAGATGGAAAAGCCGCCGCGGGTCAGCTTCGTCTTCTTCCGTAGTTTCGCGCCGGCCGAAACAACAGGTGCGAAGGCGTGCACCGCGGTTGTATCAGCCCGAAACAATCGGAAGGTATCGAAGAAATTTGGCAAAGCGCTGTTCCAGAAAGACACAGAACAAGCCCCCGATGAAACGTCCGGACGGCCGCTCTCGGCCCCTCGCCCTGTGGCAGCAAGGGCGATGCCCGAAAGCACGAAAAGCGCGGGGGTGTCGCCCGACGCGGGGGAGTGGGAAGATGTCCTGGGCGATCGCGGCGGCCCGGCCACAGCCTCTTGACGCCTCGGGCCTGGCGAAGCATCGTCTGCGGGCGCCGGCAAAATGGTGCGATCTCGGACGGACGGGAAACGGCCTGGAAAAGGACGGGATATGCGAAAATTTCGTGACGCCGCTGCGGTTTTTGTTCGCAAGGCCGTGTCGCTCATCGCCGCTGGCGTCGTCGCCGCGGCCTTCGGTTGCCTGTCTTTCGCGGCGCAAACCCGTCCGCTGGTGCCGGCCGAACGCCGCTATGATTATTATTCGGGGAGTCTGCCCGCCTGCGGCGATCCGCAGGTGTTCGAGCGGATCCAATCACGCTTTCATGATCGCGAAAGCGAATTTTGGAAATCCGGGCTCGAGATCGGGGGCTTCGACGAGGTGCGCGAGATCGGCATGCGCAGCAATGGGCTCGATTACATCCCGCGCCGCTATTGCATGGCGCGGGCGCATTTGAACGATCAGTCGGCGCGCACGGTCTCTTATTCCATTACAGAAGATATGGGCATCATCGGCTGGGGGTTTGGAGTCGATTGGTGCGTGGCGGGGCTCGACCGCAATTACGCCAATGCGCCGAATTGCCAAATGGCGCGGCCCTGAGCGGACCGTGCGCGCCGCATTGGCGCGGTCGCGCTTTAGTTTTTATTGAATGCGTGATCTATTCGATAAGATACGCCGATTTTTTCATGATCAAACTCTAACCGGAGATTGCAGCCTATGAGTTTTGCGGCCAGCTTTCGGTTCGCCGCGGGTGCGGCGCTGTTTCTCTCGGTGCTTGCCGGCGCACCGCGGGGCGCTCTCGCGCAAGACGCGGTGGGCAAGGATTGCATCCTCGACGATTGCGCCGATCAGAAACCTGCGGCAGCCACGCCGCCGGGCGAGGCGCAAACCGCCGATCCGGCGAAGCCTGATCCTGTCGCAACGATGGGCCGCCCGCGCGGGGCGAATGCACCGGGCGATTTTGATTTCTATGTCCTGTCTTTGTCGTGGTCGCCTGGCTTTTGCGAAACGGGCGGCGCGGAAAAGGCCCGGCCGCAATGTGCGAGCGGCGCCAATCTGGGCTTCGTCGTGCACGGGCTTTGGCCGCAATATACGCATGGTTTCCCTTCCAATTGTGGTCCAGCCGAGCGCTTCCCCTCCCGCATCGCCCTGCAAGGGGTGGTAGGGCTTTATCCGGACGAAGGCCTCGCTCGCCATGAATGGCGCATGCACGGCACATGTTCGGGCAAGAGCCCGACGGATTATTTCGCCGATGTGCGACGTGCCCGCCAGGCGATCACCATTCCGCCGCCTTTCAGCGATCCGCATGAAAAGCAGACTTGGACACCGGTCGATATTCAGCGGGCCTTCATCGCGGCCAATCCGCGCCTGCGGCCGGGCATGCTCGCGGTCGAATGCAACAGATCCGTGCTGGGCGAAGTGCGGATCTGCTTTTCGAAGGATTTGCGCAATTTCGTCGCTTGTCCGGAAGTTGCCCGGCGCTTCTGCTACGCACACGAAATTGCGGTGCCGCCGGCGCGGTAGATCGTGAACTACCGCCACGCGTTTCACGCCGGAAATTTCGCCGATGTGTTCAAACATGTGGTGCTGGCGCGCATCCTCACCTATCTCGCCCAAAAGCCCGCCGCCTTTCGCGTGATCGACACCCATGCCGGCGAGGGCCTTTACGATCTTTCCGGCGTAGCGGCGGAAAAGACGGCCGAATGGCGCCAAGGCATCGGCCGCCTCATGAGCCAGTTCATGAGCAATGTGGCGCAGGCGCAAGCCCCGGCAGAGGTGCAGGTCCTGCTCGAACCCTATCTCGCGATCGTCGCGCCGCGTCTTTCTGAAGAAAACCCGCGCTATCCCGGTTCGCCGGTCCTCGCCGCCGCTTTGCTGCGCAAACAGGACCGGATGATTTTTTGCGAGGCGCTTCCCGAGGCTGCCCTCGCGCTGAAAACGCATCTCGGCCGCGACCGGCGCATAAAAATCATCGAGATCGATGGCTTTGTCGGCCTTAACGCCTTCGTGCCGCCGGTCGAGCGCCGCGGTCTCGTCCTGATCGATCCGCCATACGAAGCCAAGGATGAATTCGCCCATATTGTCGAAGGCGTCGAAACCGCGCTGCGGAAATGGCCGACCGGCATCTATATGATCTGGTTCCCGATCAAGGACCGCGCCATTGTCGCGCGCTTTTATCGGCAGCTCGGCGAGGCGATCGCCAAGGCCGGGGTCAAAGACGCTTTGCGCTTCGAGCTATGGATCGATGCGGCTCTGCCTGATGCGCCGCTCGCCGCCAATGGGCTCGTGATCATCAATGCGCCCTATGTGCTTGAGGCCGAAGCGCGGCGCATTTTGCCTTATCTCGCCCGCGTCATGGGCATCGCGGGCAAAGCCGGCCATGCGATCGCCCGATTCTGATCGCCGCGAAAGAGGACAATCGCGGTGTTAGGCTTTAAACGCGCATTCGCACGCTGGCGACGCCGGAGCCAATCAAAGACTGGTCGCTGACGAGCCTCAGGGAGAAATTCATCAAGATCGGCGCGAAGGTCGTCAGCCATGGCCGTTATGTCGCCTTTCAGATGGCCGAAGTCGCCATTCCAAGAAATCTCTTCGCCGACATTTTGCGGCTGATCGCCGAACTACGGCCGCCGCCACTCCCGTCGACCGCGTAACGCGGTCGGTGTCACGCGTCCCATCAAAAACCAAGGGAAAGGTGCGTCTTGATGTTGCCAAATGCAGGATTTCGTACCCTCGACGGGGTCGCCAGCGCACCCGGACACCGTGCGAAGGGTGGTGGCGACGGCGCAGGCTTGCCAGATCGGTCTAACGGCGGCAGATTAAGGCTCGTTCTGGCGCTTATCTAGGGGATGTCGGCCAACTGAGTAGCCGCAGCTCCCGTATTATTTTCTTCTTATAAGTCGCAGTTTCGAAGGCGCAGTGGATGCCTACAGTAGCTCCAGAGCGAACCCCTCCCTAAATGGTCTGTTGCGAGCAAGACGATGGCGAGGATCGATTATGGCCGTACAGAAAGAATACCGGTTGGCAGTCGGAACTTCAGCCGGGAGACGTTCAACCGTCTGGAAGTTTGAGGTACGAAAAAACGACATCTACATCTTCACTCGAATGTTTGGGTCCGACGCGAAGGTGAGCTTGCACGAGACAGGCGCTTGTCAGTGGTCCGCGACAGATATTTGGGTCAAGAAAGACGCTGGCAGGACGAATGCGGATCGTCACTTCATGAAGTGGTTAATGCCTCGTCCGAACGGAACGGCTAGTCAGCATATTTTTCAGGTGAGAATTCCTGAGACAGAGCTGCGCGTCATTGATGCACCCAAGGAGAACTTGAGCAAGGTTCAATGGTTGCCCGCACCGACACCGGGCCATTCGGTATCGATCGAATGCTACATCACGCCAATCTCTCAAGATGATCCAGCGGTGACAGCCAAGCTGCCACACGATCATCTGTTCTCGCTGCCTCTTGCTGACGGCCGCTGGTTTGTAGCGCTTCACCACACTCCGCCGCTTGACGGGAAGGACATGGAACCTGTCCGAAGCGAGATGAATGCGAAAGCCCGCGCTGAGGATATCGAGCCGAAGCCCGAGCATCGGGCCTCTGCGTTTACCGGCGTGGGAGACGGTGTTGTGCACGGCCTCATTGAGCTTTGCACGGTGGCGGAATAACCGCCAGCGCAAGTGGTCCGGCTATGTTCTTCTGTTTCAGACCGGTGTAGAGCTGGAGTTTAGATTTCCGCTGTCAAGAGCTGGAGAGTGAATTGCGACGAGCACTATTAGCTTCGGCATTGATCGTGGGATGTAGCGCAGGGGCTTTGGCGCAACCCTTCATACTTGGACATAACGGCTGGGATGTTCACTTCGATGGCATCAAGCTGTCAGCTTCAGCGATGTTGTCCAAAACCGATGGTCCAGACAACTTCGCGCATATTTCCATAACATGCGAGAGCGATGATTATTCGATCGATATTATAACCGACCCTAAGTCAATGAGCAGCAAAACATGGGACAAGGGAATGGTCAACTTTATCACCGGAGCCAACGGGGCCAACATCTCTCACAAATTTGAGAACGTGATTTTTAGCGGAGAAAATGTCTTTATCTTGCGGTCACCGGAATTTACCAAAGAGCAATTCCTTGGCGTTGTAAGGCTCCTCTACGATAATTCGTCGGTGCTGATCGGAGGATCATCGAAAACTGGTGGCATGAGTGCCTTTTTAATGTTGGGCGAAACTACGGGCTTGTCTGGGTCCGACGCGCTCGGCCACACGTACTCAATGTGCTCAAATATAATCAAGGATTAGGATCAACGCGCCCGACGCTTGGCATACCTCTTTCCAGAGCGTAGGGGACCTGTCGAGCAATCGCTTGCCAGCGTGGGGCCAAAATGTGCTGAGAGCAATATGCGGTATCCCTTTTGAGGGAGGACGAGATGTTAAAAGGTATGGCTATGCCGGACCCGAAATAGCGGGCGGCATTCCCATTGTGAGCTGCGGGGTCCATCGAAGATGATGATTTTGCGTTCGTCGCCGCCTTCGCCTTTTGGCCGCAAGGTCAAGATTGCCGCGTCCTTGACCGGCTTGAAAGACAAGATCGAGGTCGTGCTTGCCGATACGAGCGATCCGGCAGAGGTGCTGCGGGCGCAAAATCCGCTCGGCAAGATCCCCGTGCTCATACTCGAAGACGGCACGGTGCTTTATGACAGCCGGGTGATCGTCGAATATTTCGATTGGCTCGCCGGCGGCGATGTCCTGATCCCGGCCGAACCCAAGGCGCGTTTTGCGACATTGACGAAAGCGGTGCTCGCCGACGGCATTCTCGATGCGGCGCTCCTCCAGATTTATGAGGAGCGTTTTCGCGCGCCGGAGCAGCGTGTGACGAAATGGACCGATTATCAAGCTGAGAAGGTTGCCCGCGCGCTCGCCGTTTTCGAGGCGGCACCGCCGACCGGCCGGCGCGATGTGGCCCATATCGGCCTTGCCTGCGTGCTCGGCTATCTCGATCTGCGCTTCGGCGGGCACTGGCGCGAGAGCCACAAAAATCTCGTGGCTTGGCTCGCGGGTTTCGAGGCAGAGGTCCCGGCCTTTGCCGCGACCCGCTTCGTGCCGTGACAACGGGCCAAGAAAATCAGCAAGAAAAAACAGCAAGAAAAAACCGCCCGAAACCTCGCGTTTCGGGCGGTTCTTTGAAGCGAGGGCAATGCGACCGGCTCAGAAGTGGTAGTTGATGCCGGCGCGCAGCGTCGAAAAGCTGACGCCCGACGTTATGGCGTCGCGGGTACCGGAGAAATACGGCGAGGAGCCGTAATCATTGAACAAATACTCGCCCTTGAGCGAGATATTGTTGGTGACGGCAAATTCCAAACCGGCGCCGACCGTGAAGCCGTTCAGATAGGCCGATTGGCTCGCATAAATATTGGGGATGCCGCCATTGTCGCTGACGCTGCCTTTGAGCACCGCCCCCGTATAGCCGCCCGTCACATAGATCAGCGCCCGGTCGAGGGCATAGCCGAAACGGGCGCGCAGGCTGCCTTCGCCGGTGACATTGCCATATGCGTTGACGCCAGCATGAGGGTTGCCGGTGCCGTTGACGCTGCCGAAATTGAGATCGGCTTCGACGCCTGCGACCAGGGGGCCGGACTGATAATTATAGCCGGCGGTGATGCCATAAAGCCCGCCGAACCCATTGCCGAAGTAACTGGTGCCGCCATCGGAGAATTGGCCGAAGTTGATGCCGGCATTGGCGCCGACATAAAAGCCGGCCCAGGTGAAGAGCGGTGGGGGCGTATAGTAAGGTGGTGCTGACCGCGCTGGCAAATCCGCGGCGCCCGCCGAGCCCAGCGCCAGAGCGGAAAGGGCCGCCCCGGTCAGACAGGCCGAAAAACTCCGTTTCATGCGCACACCTCTTCGTTTGGTCGCTCGAAGAGATGATTTAAGCTCGGCTGGTTACTTAGGAATTAAATAAAACAATCGTAAAATATAAATATATGATGCTAATTTTTTATTTACCATATAAATAGTCGAAACATAGCGTGTGTGGTTAACGTAACATAAAAGAAGCATTGCATGGATAAGGCAGTTTTAAGCTTTGAAAATATTATGGTTAAGTATATGTCAATATCCGTTACTGTCTGGCCGTCTTAGCCCGATCATCTGCGGCTGCGGCTTTTCGCTGCCGCCAAAATTGCTTAAAGCTCGCTTGGGACCCGCGTGGGGAAATGAGCCGAGGGCGGAGATGCAATGATGCCGAAAGTGGCGCTTGTCACCGGGGCCGCCCGGCGAATTGGCCTTGCGATCGCGGAACGTCTCGGCGCCCATGGCTATAGGGTCGTGATGCATTGCAGCGAAGCCTCGCTCGCTGAAGCGAAGGCGGCGGCGGCGCGCTTGGCGGAGCAGGGCATCGCCGCTTCCATCGTCATCGGCGATCTCCGCGATCCCGCAGCGCCCAGTCATATCATCGCCGAGGCGGGCCGCGCCTTCGGACCGCTCGGGCTGCTCGTCAATAGTGCGGCGCTTTTCGAGGAAGACAGCGCCTTTGCCATCGATCTCGCGCTTTGGGACCGGCATTTCGCGGTGAATTTGCGGGCGCCGCTCCTGCTCGCGCAGAATTTCGTGCGGCAAGTGCCGGCGGGGAGCGAGGCGGCGATCGTCAATATTATCGACCAGCGGGTCTTGAAGCCGACGCCGCAATTTTTTTCCTACAGCCTCACCAAATCGGCGCTATGGGCGGCGACGCGCTCAATGGCGCAGGCCTTTGCGCCCTTGCAGATCCGCGTCAATGGCGTGGGGCCCGGCCCGGTGCTTCCCAATACGCCGCAAGGCCAAGAAGGATTTGCCGCCGAAGTCGCCGGCCTGCCGTTGAAACATGCGGTCGCGCCCGAAGAGATCGCGGCGGCGGTTCTCTATCTCGCCGAGGCCCGCAGCGTGACCGGGCAGATGATCGCCGTCGATGCCGGCCAGCATCTCGCTTGGGAAACGCCGGACGTGGTCGCCGAGAGACCGCCCCGCTAAAGTTCTGGCCGCCCTAATCCGCGCTGGGCAGCCTGCGGATGGTGAATTCGATGCGCCCGTCCGCAAGTTCGCGCCAGAACTCGATCTCCGTCATATAGGCCGCTTTGGGGAATTTGGTGAACCATTCGCGGGCTTTGTCACGTGCCTCGCTGCGCGGCAAAGTATAAGTCTCGCGCCGCCAGCTCGAACGCTGCGCGGCGCCCGATTTGGCGCGTTTTGCGGCCCGCTCGCCGAGCCGGCGGGCCAGGTCTGAAGGTGTTTGGTCCGAAGGTGCTTTGCGTCCCGCACTCACGACGCACTCCAAGAACGCTGGGAGAACGCTGGATGCCGAAGGATAGAGCAGATCCTGCCATAGCGGAAGAAGGCCGCAGCTGCGGCAGGCTCGGCTGTGCCGGCGCCACACTGGCTTCAAACTTGCTTTCCTTAATAGCCAGCCTTAGACGGACGCACGCCCGCGTGCCCAATGAGATCCAGGGGTGTCCCTCATGTATGAAAAAGCTTGCGATCTTTCCGAACTGATCGAGGGCAAATATGACGTCGCGGTCGTAAAGCGCACACTCATGCTGATCATCTGGCCGGAAGGCGGCCAGCCGCGCGCCTTCCAAGGCATGTGCCCGCATGCGAAGGAACCGCTTGCCGATGCCCGCTTCGACGGCACGAACCTCGAGTGCCATCATCACGAATGGACCTTCGACGGAACCACCGGCAAATGCATCAAGGGCAAGCCCTGTCAGCTGTCGGAATATCCGCTCAAGATCGAAGACGGCGCGGTGCTCATCGATGTCGAGGGGATCGAGCCCATGTATCTCGACGGCCCGCCGCCGAAGATGGGCATGCAGCGGTAAAACAGCCGATTCCTGTCACTCCGGCGAGCCCTGATCAGCATCGCTTTCAGGCTGCACGGTCACCTCCTCGAGCAATTCTGCGAGGCGGCGCGGATCCTGCGGGAAGCCGGCGTCGATCCAGCGCTGCTGCAGATCCTTCAAGGCTGCGCCGATGGCCCGGCCATTGGTGATCCCACGCGCCAAAAGATCGGCGCCGGAGAAGGGGAGCCGCGGCTCTTCCGCCGCGCGCAGAAAAAGGATCGCCTCGCGCCAACGCGCGGCAAATTCCGCCCCGGCCTCGGCCTGCGCCAATGCCAGCGCATCGCAGGCCGCCTGCCTTCCATGCCGAAACAGAAGCCGCAGCAGGCCTTGCGGCGGCGGCGGCGCATCGAGGCCATGCAGCGGCGCGAAGGCTTCCGCGGCGCGTTCTAATCGCTGATGCTCTTGATTCGACAGGCGCAGACAGTCGCGCAGCCTTTGTGCGTCTTCGGGCAGATTTACGCAGAGCGCGGCGAGGCGCAGAATTGGGTCCGGCGGGTCTTCGGCCGTGTAGCGCAGCAGATTTTCAAGTCGCGCTGGATGCGGCGCCGAGGCGATGAGAGGCCCGAGCAGGCCGGTCTCGCAGAAAATGCGGGTGACTTCACCGGCGCGGCGTGCCGCTAAAAGTTTCACAATCTCATTTCTGATTCTTTCGCGCGACAGCCGGAAGAGGCCGTCACGTTCGGCCATGGCGGCGTGTAAGGCCGCCGCGTCCAATGGGCCTTCCGCATAATCGGCGGCAAAGCGGAAGAAGCGCAAAATCCGCAAATAATCTTCGCGGATGCGGGCTGCCGGATCGCCGATGAAGCGCAGCCGGTGCGCTGCGAGATCGGCGAGGCCGCCGACATAGTCATAGAGCGTGCCGTCGCGCGTCATCGACAGCGCATTCATGGTGAAATCGCGCCGCCGCGCATCGCCGGCAAAATCGCGGCTGAATCTCACTTTCGCATGTCGCCCGTCGGTCTCTACGTCTTCGCGCAGGCTCGTGATCTCGAAGGGCTTACCGTCGACGACGAGCGTCACGGTCCCATGCGCGAGGCCGGTCCCGATGGCGCGCAGACCCGCCGCCTCGGCCCGCGCCATCACCGTCTCTGGTGTCGCGGTGGTGGCTATGTCGCATTCGAGAACCGGGCGGCCGAGGAGGGCATTGCGCAAAGCGCCGCCGACCACCCGCGCTTCCTCGCCGTCGCCATCGAGGAGGGAAAGGACGCAGCGGAGCGCTTCGTCCTGCAGCAGCGCTCGTGCCGCGTCGGGTGCGGACATGGCGCTCATTCCATCCGCCCCGGAACGACCCGGCCGTTTTCGATATGGGCCGGCACATAAGCGCCCTTGTGCCGCTCGGCGAGAATACCATAGGCGAGCACGAAGATGATTGCGGCGGCGAGGCCGGCAAGCGTCAGCATGGAGACCGTTCCTTGCGTCCAATGCCGGCTCGAAAAAGGCGCGGCGCGGCGCAAGAGGAGCAGGCCGACATAGGCGATGAAAGGGGCAAGGAACAGAAGCACCGGCTCCCAAACAACGCGCCACATGGGGACAGAGCCTCTTGAGAGCCGCCAAAAAACATTCCAGCAGGATCGCCTATATCATGCCGGCGGCGATGCATGATTACCGGATGAGAATTTAGTCGTGCCGGCATCCATTGCAAAGGCACAAGCCGATCTCGATTTTGGCGCCTCATGTTCTTCGCGGGCGGCAAGATCCGGGAGAGAAGGTTGGGGGAAAGGTTGGCTTCTGCGGCAAAATAGCTGTGACTTCTGCGGCAAAAGGCTGTTTGGGCATATATATTGCTGCCGAGGGACGCTGCGGCCGGCGTGCAAGTGCCAGAAGAGGCCTGCTGCCATCGCATTAATAAGCTGGCCCACCACGTCGGTCTACTGTGGCGCGGCCTAAAGCGCCGGCACGAGCGCGATCCGCACCTTCGATGGTGCGCGCGCGAAAAGTTTCTTGCATCTGCGGGCGAGCTCGCGTTTCTGCGTCGGGGCGCCCGCTGCTCCAGGCGGCTGGCATGCCTTTGGAGGGATAGGGCAAAGAGACCGGGCAAAGAGACCGGGATGGCAGCGCGGCGGCTGCTATGAGGAGTGCCATTCGTGCCGGACACAAGCGCTGTGAACATTGAGATCGGTTGGCGCGATCCTTTCGACGTGGCGAAAAGCCTCGCCGATGTGGCCGGCTTTGCCTTTCTCGACAGCGCGCTTTCCCATCAGAAGCTCGGCCGCTATTCCTTCATCGGCATCGATCCTTTCGGCAGTTTCACCGTGACCAACGGGCGGCCGGCTTGGAATGGCACGGCTTTGGCCGCACCGCCGCTCGAAGCCTTGCGCGGCCTGCTGCGCCGTTTTGCCTTGCCGAGCGACCCGACCTTGCCGCCGTTTCAAACCGGCGTCATCGGCGCAATCCCTTATGAATTCGGCTGGCAGCTCGAGATTTTGCGCGCGCAGGATCATGTTGTAGAGGCCGAGGAGCCGGTCCATCTCGCCTTTTACGATCTCGTCCTCGCTTTTGATCAATTCGAGCGCCGGGCTTTCATCATCTCCTCGGGCTTTCCCGAGGAGGATGCCGAGAAGCGTAGCCGGCGTGCTGCAGCGCGCATCGAAGAGGCGCTCTCGCTCATTGACCGGCCGGCAAAAACCTTCGGCACGGCCACGCTGCCCGATAGCGCATGGCGCTCGAATTTCACCGAAAACGCCTATCGCGTGGCAATCGAGAAGGTGCGCGGCCATATTTTTGCAGGCGACATCTATCAGGCGAACATCGCGCAGCGATTCGAGATCGATCTGCCGGCGGATTTTTCCAATTTCGCCTTTTATGAGCAATTGCGGCGGATCAATCCCGCGCCCTTCGGCGCCTATCTCGCCTTTGGCGAGACGGCGATCGCATCTTCCTCGCCTGAACTCTTGCTGCGCAAGCGCGGCGCCTTCGTCGAGGCGCGGCCGATCAAGGGCACGATCAAACGTTCGCCCGATCCGATAGAGGATGCGCGCCGCGGCGAGACACTCCTTGCTTCGGAAAAGGACCGCGCCGAAAACATCATGATCGTCGATCTTCTGCGCAATGATCTTTCTCTCGTCTGCAGGCCTTATTCGATCGAGGTTCCGGTGCTGTGCGGGCTTGAGTCCTATCCCAATGTGCATCATCTCGTGTCGGTCGTCACTGGCGAACTCGGCGAGGGGCGCGACGAGCTCGATCTCGTCGCGGCGGCCTTCCCCGGCGGCTCGATCACCGGCGCACCGAAGCGACGGGCGATGGAAATCATCGAGGCGGTCGAGAAGACGCCGCGCGGCTATTATTGTGGCTCAATCCTTTACATCGGCTTCGACGGCACGGCCGATATGAACATCGCCATCCGTACTGCGGTGCTGAAGCCGGGCAAGGCGAGCTTTCATGCCGGCGGCGGCATCACCTATCTCTCCGATCCCGCTGCCGAATATGCCGAGACTTATGACAAGGCGCAGCGCATATTCGATGCTTTCGCCGTGACCAAGGAACACGAACACCAAAAACACCAAGAATACATAGAGCTGGAAAAGACGTCGCAATGAAGGATTTGATTCTCGTCATCGACAATTATGATTCCTTCGTCTTCAATGTCGCCCGCTATTTCGAGGAGCTGGGCCAGGACGTGCTCGTGCTCCGCCATGATGCGATCGACATTTTGGGCGTGCGCCGGCTCGCGCCTGCGGCGATCGTGATTTCGCCAGGCCCCGGCACGCCGCGCGATGCGGGGATCTCGCAGGCGATCGTGCATGAGCTCAATGGCGAGATCCCGATCCTCGGCGTCTGCCTCGGCCATCAATGTATCGGCGCCGAATTCGGCGCGCCTGTCGTGCCGGCGAAACGGCCGCTGCATGGCCGCGTCTCGCAGCTGTCGCATGTCGGCCAAAGGCTTTTCGAAGGCCTGCCGCAAAAGCTCACCGTCGGGCGCTATCATTCCCTGATCGTCGCGCCGACGCCCGCGATGGAGGCGGCGCTGTCGATCGATGCCGTGTCGGAAGAGGGCGAGATCATGGCGCTGTCGCATCGCTCTGCGCCGACCTATGGCGTGCAGTTTCATCCCGAATTGATCCTGACCGAAAAGGGCCATGCGATCTTCGGGAATTTTTTGAAGCTTGCGGGGATAGGAAAGGAGCGTGAGAGCGAAACTACGGACGATGAGGTTTCGGCTGATCGTTTCGCAAGAGCGCTGGCCACTCCTCTCCCTACCCAACTCGGGCCTGCCCGAGTTGGGTCTTTAAATGCGCAAGTCGGCAACAGCCGACTTGCGAGCGGGGAGAGGTAAAGTGAGGGGCCGGGCGATTTGCTGCGACCTCTCTCATTGCCAATTTGTGCAAACGCGGCTTGGCATCGTGGCCACTCCCCCTGCCCCTCGCCCGGCCTCTCCCCGTTTCGCTTCGCTCACGGGGAGAGGAGACGCTCACGACAATCGAGCCACCCGTGTTCTGGTTTGACGGCGCCCTGCATGAAACCTCGATCGCGCCTGTCGATCTGACCGATCGCGGCCTGACCCTTGGCGATGGCCTCTTCGACACGTCGCTGGCGCGCAACGGCCGAGTTTTTCGCCACAAGGCGCATCTCGATCGGCTGGCGGCAGGCGCCGCAGCGCTCGCCATTCCTTGCGATGCCGCTTTGGCCGAGCAGGCGCTCGACGCGCTCGCCGCGGCGATCGGCGATGGCATAGTGCGGCTCACTTTGACGCGCGGCGGCGGTGCGCGCGGGCTCGCTCTGCCGGAAAATCCCAAGCCTTTTCTTTTCGGCGCCGCGGCGCCAGCGTCGCCCGGCGCGGGTTTTCCAGTGCTCACCCTTGCAACGTCATCGATCCGTCGCAACGAGACATCGCCTGCGGCGCAGCTGAAGACCTTGGCCTATCTCGACGCAATCCTCGCCTTGCGCGAGGCGGCCAAGCAGGGTGCCGACGATGTGCTCTTCGAAAATATGGTGGGCCATATCGCCTGCCTGTCGGTCGCCAATATTTTCGCCGTTTTCGGGCAGAATCTCGTCACGCCGCCGCTCACCGACGGCGTGCTCGCCGGGACGGTGCGGGCCTTTATCTTGGACAAAGCGACATCGCTCGGTCTCACGGCGGAAGAGCGATCCTTGACAAGAGCCGAGCTTTTGCGCGCGGATGCCGTCTTCGCCACCAATAGCGTGCGGCTTTTGGCGCCTTGCCGGGCCATCGACGGCACCTCATTCGCCTCGGCGGAGCATAACGGCGTCAAGCGTCTGCAGGCGATGCTGGCTGAGGCGATCGTGGCGGAATGCGGGCGGGCGTGATCGCGCGTTGGTCACAGGTTAAGCTCTTTCAAACCCCGAGCGTTGGCGCGATAATGCCAGCTGCGATATTTCTCCTCTCGCCCCGTCGGTCCCATGCTGCGCCTTGCCATTCTCCGTCATGCCGAGGCTGTCCCGCTTGCCGAAGCCGGCGATCTCGAACGGCCGCTCACGCCTTCGGGCCGCGACATGTCCGAGCGCATGGGCCGGTATTTTCGTGACACAAAACTCGAGCCCGATCTCGTTCTTGTCTCGCCGGCAAGGCGCGCGCGAGAGACTTTCGAATGGCTCCAGCAGGGTGCCGCGGAAAAATTCAAGGTCGATGTCGCGCCGGCGCTTTATAACGCCAGCTCCGAGACGCTCGAAGCGATTGTCGCGGCGGTTCCGAAAGAGGTGAAATTCCTGCTCGTCATTGGCCATAATCCCGGCTTTGCGGAATTTGCCAATGCGCTCGCCGGTAAAGGCAAGAAAGCGGAGCTTGCGAAAATGCGCGAGCATTTTCCGACGCCCTGCCTCGCCCTTATCGATTTCGACGTCAAGAGCTGGAAGAAAATGGTGCCAGGTCGCGGCCGTCTCGAAATTTTTCTCACCCGCGGCGCGCTGGCGAAATCACCGGCTGACGAAGCCTGATCGAAAGCCGACCTCTTGCTTTCTCTCGTCGATCTTCTGTTCGAAGTCCAGGGCGCGGCGCAAAGCCTCGCCGAGACGCTGTCCGGCCGGGTGCTGCGTCTCGGCGTCACCGGGCTTTCGGGTGCCGGCAAGACGATTTTCATCACCGCCCTCGTGCATCATCTGACCTCCGTCGGTACGCGCGGAATGCGCGGCAAAAATCCGCTGCCGGTATTTCGCGTCCACGCGGAAGGGCGGCTCACGCGCGGCTTTCTCGAGCCGCAACCGGATGATGCCGTTCCGCGCTTTGCCTATGAAGAGCATCTCGCAAGCTTGACCGGACCGGTTGGCAGAGTCGAAGAGCGGGAATGGCCGCAATCGACGAAGCGCATCTCGGAGCTGCGTCTGAGGCTCGAATTCGAACGCGCCGTGGGCTGGCGCAGGGGGCCTGCCGAGCTTGCAATCGACATTGTCGATTATCCCGGCGAATGGCTGCTCGATCTGCCGCTGCTCGAAAAATCCTATCAGCAATGGTCGCAGGAGACCTTTGCTGCCGCTCTTGCGCCGGCGCGTGCGGCGCTCGCTGCGCCTTGGCGCCAATTCATCGCGACGATCGATCCGGCGGGCAAACCGGACGAGGAATTGGCGCAGCGCGCCGCGTCGCTCTTCAAGGCCTATCTTTCGGCCTGCCGCGGCGAGCCCATCTCCGCCTCGGCCCTGCCGCCGGGCCGCTTTCTCATGCCGGGCGATCTTGAAGGATCGCCGCTTCTCACTTTTTTGCCATTGCCGCTTGCGGAAGGCGCAGCCGCTTCACCCGAGACCTTCGCCGGCATGATGGAGCGCCGCTATGAGGCCTATAAGAGCTTTGTGGTGAAGCCCTTCTTCCGCGATCATTTCGCCAGGCTCGATCGGCAGATCGTGCTCGTCGACACGCTCGCGGCCTTGAACGCCGGCCCAGCGGCGCTGCGCGATCTCGAAACTGCGCTGGTCGAAGTGCTGAACGCTTTTCGCGCCGGGCGCAACAGCATCCTTTCCACTGTGTTTCGGCCGAAGATCGACAAGATTCTTTTCGCCGCGACCAAGGCCGATCATTTGAATCATGTGAGCCATGACCGGCTCGAAGCGATTTTGCGCCATCTCACGGCGCGGGCGATCGTGCGGGCGGAAGGTCTCGGCGCTGCCGTCGACGTCATTGCGCTCGCCGCCGTGCGCGCGACGAAAGAGGTGAAGGTCGCGGCGAAGACGGGGGTTTTTGGCGCGAACGCGGAACTGCCGGCCGTCGTCGGCATTCCGATGGAGGGCGAGCGCATCGGCGCGGAGATTTTCGATGGGCGGGCGGAGGCGGCGATCTTTCCCGGCGACTTGCCGAAGGATCCCGACGCGATCTTCAGCGGCGCGGCCGATCTCTTCGAGATGCAGGATTCCGATTACCGCTTCCTGCGCTTTCGCCCACCGATCCCGGCGCGCGATGCGGCCGGACAGCTTCTGCCGCTGCCGCACATTAGGCTCGACCGTGCGCTGCAGTTCTTGTTAGGCGACCGGCTGAAGTGAATTGGCCAATGGCCGTTGAAAGGGTGCCGTCATGGCCGGAACAAGCCCCGCCATGACGACCTGTCTCACCCCTCCGCCAGCGTGCGCAACCGCGGCAGATCGAGAAGCTCGATCCCGCTGTCGGTGACGAGGATGGTCTTCTCGCGCATGAAGCGTGCCAGCATGCGGTTGACGGTCTCGATCGTCAGCCCGAGAAAATCGGCGATATCGGCTTGTGGGATACGCGCGGGGAGGATCGAGGTTTCGCCGTCGACACGGTTTTGGCGGCCGCGAAAACTCAAGAGAAATTGCGCCATTTTGCGCTCGGCATTCTTTTGGCTGAGAAGCGCCAATTGTTCGCGCGCGCGGTTCAGTTCGTCATGCGTGACGATCAGAAGCGCGCCGAGAAGATGACCGCGCTGATTGAGGAATTGCAGGAAATCCTGGCGCGGGAACTGGCAGAGATAGACCAAATCGAGCGCGTCGGCGCTATAGTCATTATGATCCGCCAAAGGAAAGCCGAGAAGATCGCCGGGCATCGCAAAGCCGATGACCTGGCGGCGGCCGTCCGCCAGCATTTGATAGAGCCGCAGCGTGCCGCCCGTGACGACATAGACGTTCCGGGTCTCATCGCCCTGATGAAACAAAGTCTTGCGGCGGTCGAGCGTGAGCGGCCGCGACTGGCTCGAAGATGCGCCATGTCTTCATTCGGCACCATGCCGCAAAAGCTCACGCCGCGCACGGCGCAATAGGCGCAGAACTTATCTTTTTCAGCGAGAAAATGGCCTTTCCGCTGCTCTTTGTTCATCTGCACGACGCGTTGGCTCGGCGCCATCTCGACCTTCTTCCTCGCGTGTGATCTGCCTCGCGCGTGATCTGCGCAGAAACTCTCATGCTGCCGGCCCGGCGGAAAGTCCATGCGACCGGCCATTCAACGACAAAATGTCGCGAATTTCTCTCTCGGCGCATTGATCGAGATCACGTGAGTCCGAAGCGCTCCCGCGATAGTTAACTTGGTGCACCAAGTACGAAGCTGAGGGGGATATTAATGATGAGGGGAATCAAGGCTGCGATCGGCTCCGCGCTGGTCGTGGGGGTGGCGCTCGGCGCCACGACAGGGAGCGTTTCGGCGAACCCGGTCAATCCGAACGGCTGGACGGCCGATCTGCAATTGGCGACGCCGCTGCCGGAGGGGCTCTTTTTCATCGATACGGGCACTGCTTTTGAACGGACGCCGCCTTCCGGCGTCGCGGGTCCGACGATCGATGCTGGCGTCAATCTGCCGGTGCTCGTCTGGTCGACGCCCGTCACGCTCTTGGGCGGCCGTCTCGAGGTGATCGGCACGGCGCCGGAGGCGGCCGTCAGCTACGGATTCCCTAGCGCCGAGTGGAGCCTTCACGGGCGGGGCCTCTGCCAGGGCTATGTATGGTCCGGCCGGCCTCGTCGGCATGGCTTGGGACCTCGGCGGCGGCTTCACCGTGTCCGACTTCGTCGGCGGCTTCGTCCCGGTCAATACCGCCGTCGGCGGCCTCGGCAACCTCAGTCCTGCGACTGGTGGCGCCGGGTTAGGCGCGGTAGGCGGCCTCGGCGGCAATTTCTGGACCTTCATCGAATCGGCCGCGATCGCCTATAATCACGACGGCTGGAGCCTGTCGGCGAATGGCTTCTATGGCCACAGCGGCAACGACGTGTCGACCGGCCTCTACAACCAGCCCGACACGCTGTCGGTCGATTTCGCCGCCACCAAGCATTTTGGCAAAGTGGAAATCGGCCTCGTCGGCTATGCCTCGACCGATCTGAACGGCGCCAACTGGAATACCTACGCGATAGGGACTGCTCCCAGCGCCACTCATTACCAGAGCCAACTCGCACTCGGCGAACTCATCGGCTATGATTTTGGCCCGGTCACCGGCCAGCTCTATGTTACTCGCGACGTCTATGAGGACAATTACACCGGCTACGACACGAGGGTCTGGGGCCGGCTCGTGGTCCCGATCTGGACCGCGCCGAAGCCTGCGCCGGCTGTCGTGGCGAAGTACTGATAGCGACAGTCTGGCACCGAAAGTCGAGCGCGGGCGGTGGTCTGCCTGCGCTTGACTTTGAACTCGGGCGGATGCGAAAGCCGGATCCCATATCTTTGCTCGAAGCGAAGAAGGATCCGGCCCGTGCCGCCTGCAGCCAAACCGCGTCCGCAAGCTTTCCGATTGGAGAAGGAGCGCTCGGGCGCAACCGCCGAGAACTCTTCCGGCCGCGAGCCTTTCGCGATCGAGCCGCTTCCCGATTTTCTGGAAGCCGAAGCCGCGGCTGGTGGCGCCGAAGCCAATGTCGCGGAAGAAGCGGTCGAGACGGCGCAGAGCCGCGGCATCCTCCGCGCCCGCTTATTGTCCTGGGGTGGGATCTTCCTCTCCGCCGTAAGCGGCTTCATTCTGCTCGCGCTGGGCAATTGGTTTGCTGGCCTGATTGCCGATCTCTTCGCCAGATCGCAAGCGCTCGGGATTGCCGCGCTCGCTCTGGCCGGCATTGCTGCACTGGCGCTTCTGGTTCTGGCTTTTCGCGAAATCTTCGGCATCGTCCGGCAAGGTCACATCGCGCATTTGCATATTGCTTTTGCCGCGGCCCGTGCTGCGGACGACCGCGACGCTGCGCGCCGCCATGTCTCAGCGCTTGTCGGCCTTTATGCGAGACGCCCGCAGCTCGCCCGCATCCGTGCGGATCTTCTGGCGCTCACCCAAGAGATCATCGACGGCCGCGATCTCGTCGATATCGCCGAACGCGAGCTTATCGCGCCGCTCGACAAAGAGGTGCGGCGCGAGATCGCCGACGCGGCCAAACGTGTGTCTCTGGTGACGGCGATCGCGCCGCGCGCGATCATCGATGTGCTCTTTGTCGCCGGCCAGGCTCTCCATCTCGTCCGCCGGATCGCCGAAATCTATGGCGGCCGGCCGGGCTTCTTCGGCTTCCTCAAGCTGATGCGTTCCGTTGGCGCCCATCTCGCCATCACCGGCGGTGTCGCCGTCGGCAACTCGCTGTTGCAGCAGCTCTTGGGTCACGGCATTGCCGCTAAGCTCTCGGCGCGGCTCGGCGAAGGCGTGCTCAATGGGCTGTTGACGACAAAGTCGGTCTCTCCGCCATGGCCGTGTGTCGGCCCATGCCTTTCGTCACCGAGCCGACGCCACGCGTCGCCGATGTCGCGCCGTTTCTTTTCGCCGGAGAGAAGTGAGCGAGCGGGCGGGCCGCGAGCCACCGCGCGTCGCGCCAACTCAGGCGACCCCGAGCTTCTTCTGCAGATTGGTCGAGGAAGTCGTATATTGGAAGGTCAGCTTCCTGTCCGGGTAGACATAGTGATGAACCTTCTGCGCCGCGAGCGAGGCTTCATGGAAGCCGCAGAGGATGAGCTTCAGCTTGCCCGGATAGTGGTTGATATCGCCGACGGCGAAGATCCCCGGCACATTGGTTTCGAATTGCGCCGTATCCACGGGCACCAGATTTTCATGCAGGTTGAGGCCCCAATCGGCGACCGGGCCGAGCTTCATGGTGAGGCCGAAGAAGGGCACGAGCCTGTCGCAGGCGAATTCGCTCACCTTGCCGTCGTTGCCTTTCATGGTCACCGAGGCCAGCTCGCCATTGTCCCCGGCGAGGTGGGTGATCTGGCCGACCTTAAGGTCGACCTTGCCCTCCGCAACGAGGTCGCGCATGGCCTTGACCGAATGCGGCGCGCCGCGGAATTCGTCGCGGCGGTGGACGAGGGTCAGCTTTTTGGCGACGGGCTGCAGGTTCAAGGTCCAGTCGAGAGCGGAGTCGCCGCCGCCGACGATCACGACATTCTTGTCGCGGAAATCATCCATCTTGCGCACCGCATAATAGACGGATTTCTCCTCATAGGCCTCGATCCCGTCGATCGGCGGCTTTTTCGGCTGAAACGAGCCGCCGCCCGCCGCGACCAGCACCGATTTGCATTCGAACGTTGTGCCGGTATCGGTCTTGACCCGGAACGCCGGTGCCTGGCTCGTGCCGAGCACTTCAAGAGTCGTCACCATCTGCTCGAAATGGAAGGTCGGGTGGAACGGCTCGATCTGCGCCAGAAGATTTTCGACGAGGCCTTGGCCGGTGACCATCGGATGGCCGGGAATGTCATAGATCGGCTTCTCGGGATAAAGCTCGGAACATTGGCCGCCGGCCCGCGGCAGAATGTCGATGAGATGGCATTTGATGTCGAGAAGCCCGAGTTCGAAAACCGCGAACAGACCGGTTGGACCCGCGCCGACGATGACGACGTCCGTTTTGATGCTCTCTTCCATACATTACTCCCGCAAATCTCTCTCTTTTTTACGATGGCCCACGCATCGCGTCTTTGCGAGCGTGGCGGTTTGTCTCATCGGGCCGGCACATATGCATTTGCTGGTCCGGTCTTCTCATTAGATCACGATGACTTTGGATTAAATCAATCCAAAGTCATAAAACGTGATCAATTCCAATAATTAGAGCGGGATGCGGGCGGAAAACCGGTTCCCACTTTTCCTCATCCCGCTCTAGCCTTGCCGCGGCGGCGTGGTGACGACCAAGCCGTCGAGAGCAGGCGTCACCTTGATCTGGCAGGAGAGCCGCGAATTGCTTTGTACGGCAAAGGCGAAATCGAGCATATCTTCCTCTTTCGCCTCCGGCGTGCCGGTGCGGTCCAGAAATTCGTCCGCGACATAGACATGGCAGGTCGCGCAGGCGCAGGCGCCGCCACATTCGGCAGTGATTTCGGGAACTGAATTGCGGATCGCCGTTTCCATGACGGTCGAGCCCTCCTCGGCGTCGACGGTTCGCTTTTCGCCATGAGAGTCGATGAAGGTGATTTTGATCATGAGGGACCAGTCTTTGAGGATTGCAGCAAGGGTCAAGCCCTCTTTAAATCAAGAGAGGTACGGCTGAATAGCCTTGTCTTGGCATGACGGGCCAGGATTTTTGAACGAATTGGCGCTTTTCCGCCGTTTCGGCCAAATCCGGTGGCAGGCCTCACGCCTGCCGCCGAACCCCGCCGCTCCGCGCATCTCCCGGAAAATAAGGCTTAACTTTCCGGGGCAGACATGCTCCAAAATCCGGATCGGCTGCAAAGCATCGGGGGCGCGTGGAAGAGCCGGCAAGGCATCAGGCAGGAGGACGTGCCTCTAGCCTCTTCATATGAGCGTCTGGGCGTCGCTCTTCATATGAGCGTCGATCGCCGCCAGCGCTTGGGCAAGCGCAGCCGCAAGAGCGATGAGCGCTGCGTCGCCGCGCGCGCTGCCGTCAGGGGCTCGCTGGCTGGCATTTGCGCGGCAAGGGTTTGGGCCAAAGGCGTGTTCGACCGCTTCGGCGGCAGCAGCGACCCTAAAGGCACCGAGCGTCAGCGCTGATCCTTTGAGCTGATGGGCAAGATCGCGAAGCGGCGATCCTTGCTGCGGCAGCTCGCTGGCCAGCGCGCGCATCCTGTCGACGAGTTCCGGCGACCGGCGCCTGAAGATGTCGAGGAGTTCGCATTGCAACAAGAGATCGCCGCCGGTCTGGCGGGAGAGATGTGCAAGATCGAGCGAAGCGGGCTGAGCTTCCGTTGCGACAGCAGGTGTGGCGCGATGCATTGATTGAGGTGCCGCTGCCCGGATCCGCGGAGGCAAGCTGTGCGGTCGGGCGAGGCCGCGCAATCCCCGAAATCCCCAACTCTGTGCGAGATTTCCTGGAGCATGTCGCGGAAAAGTTGATAGACTTTTCCGACATTTTAGACATCGGATATATCCGATGTCTCATCGAGGACAGGCTCCAATACTTTGATGTAGAGCCGATTTGTCCCGTCACGTGGATCGCAGTTCAAGCACATCGGATAATCCGATGTGCCAAAGATACGATTCCCCGTGATCGGATCGGCTCTAATGCATGGTTGTCGCATGAAATCGTGCCCATGCGAGGCTCGGCTGCCGCGCCGCGGCGAAATCTCCGCGGTTATGGCAAAAGCCGCGTTAACGACGATTCGAAACCTTTTTCCACGACGGTTCCCATCGTTGAAGCAGAGATGTAGAGTAAAAATTGGTTAACGGTCCGCTTGGGGCGGACCGCGCAAAGGCGGGTCAAAAGTATCGTGCTGGCCCGCCAGTGAGAGGCAGTTATGGCGACGTCTAACAAGGCGCAAGATCCCGCGGCCGCGGCTCTGTCAGCGATCGAAGAGGCTTTGAACCTTGCGGCGGCTGGCGGCGTCCTCGGCGAGAGTCCGAAGGAGCCTGAGCTTTCGACGCCGATCTTTCCCAAAGCGTCGGATCCTGACAAGACGCCCAAGCGGATGCGGCGGCCGAGCGAGGCCGCGGGGGACGACGCGCCGGAGCAAAGAGTGCTGGCGGCCGATGATGCCGAGCGGCTTCCGCCGCGCTTGCCGGAAGTCGACGACCATCCGCTGTTTTCGCCGAAACGGCCGGAACGCCGTGCCGAGCGCAATCTGGCCGCCGATGCCGGCGGCTTGCCGCCGCTCACCGCCGAACATGGCGAACCGCTCGCCCCTTCGGTGATGCCGGCCAATGACGATCGGCACTCTGTTGGTCCTATTCTGCGTGCCCTCAACAAACGACCAAGCCGTGTGCCGCAAGTGCTCGCCATCGGCTTTTCCAGTTTGTGGCTGCTGCTCGTGGCGGTTTATTTCTATGCGGACTGGGCCAATATTGCGGGGCAGGGCGGCTTGTTCAGCCGGCCGGTGACGGCACTTTATGCCATGCTCGCCGTCGGGCCCGTGCTGTTCTTCATCATCACCGCAATATTGATCCGCCGGTCGCAGGAAATGCGCCTCACCGCACGTTCCATGGCCGAGATCGCCATGCGGCTTGCCGAGCCGGAGACCATTGCGACGGAACAGATCGTGACGCTGTCGCAGGCGATAAGGCGCGAGATCGTCTCAATGGGCGACGGCATAGAGCGCGCTCTGGCGCGTGCCGGCGAGCTTGAGACTTTGGTCCGTTCGGAAGTCTCTAATCTCGAGCGGTCCTATTCGGAGAATGAGCGGCGCATCAAGGCTCTCGTCGATAGCTTGTCGAGCGAGCGCGAAAACATGCTGAGCAATGCTGAGCGCATGCGCAACGCGATCGCGAGCGTGCAGGAATCCTTCACTCAGGATATCGATGAGGCTTCGGCGCGGCTCGCCGAAGGCCTCGGCGAGGCCGCCAATCGGGTGACCACTTCACTCGGTGCCAAGGGCGAGGAGATCCGCTTCGCGCTCGGCCGCACCGGCGAGGAGCTCGTCGCCGATCTGCTGCTGCGCGGCGAGGACATCATCAGTCGGTTGGAACAGACTCAGCAGAACGTCAGCTTCAGCCTGACGGAGACCGGCGAGACGATCACGCAAGGCTTGGCAGAGCGCGTCGCCGAGATCGATACGCATCTGCGGAGTGCCGGCGAAACCCTCATCGCCGGCGTCGTCGAGCAGCTTGACGATAGCGGCGGCCGCATCGCGACCACGCTCGGGCAAGCCAGCGATCGCGTCGCGACGACGCTGAGCGAGACCCTCTCGACCCTGTCGGCTCAATCGGATCAGATGAACGAGCGTCTTGCGCTGACGGCGCAGGAAGCGCTGAACGCGCTCGTCACCCATGTCGAGACGATGCAAGAGAATGTCGGGACCACGGCGCAGCAGGCTCTCGACACCTTTGCCTATCATTCGACCGTTCTCAACGACCGCTTCGCCGAGACGATCGGCGACGCCGTCACGGCGATCGCCATGCATGGTGACCGGGTCAATGAGACGATTGCCGACCGCATCGCGCGTTTTGAAGATACGGTCGTCGGGCAGGGCAATCTGGTCGCGGAAAGGGTCGCCAATGAGACCGAGCAAATGTCGGCCTTGCTTGCCGGCCATTTCGAGACCATGGAAGCGACGCTCAGCCAACGCGGCAGCGAACTCGAGGCTTGCTCGCAGCAGACGACTGAAGTTCTGGAAACGCAAATTCGCACTTTTGAAGAGCGCGCCGCGGCCAAGACTTATGAAGTCGGGCAATCTCTCGAAGGACTGCTGACGCGGATCGACTCCGGCCTTGATGAGCGGGCGAAGGCGCTCAACGAGACTTTGGCCGCGCGCACGCTGGAAATCGCCAGAGAGCTCGGCGATGGCGGTCGCGAGGTCACTCAGGTGCTCGAGGCGAAGATCGCCGAGATCGAGCAGCTTCTCGCCAACCGTTCCACCTCTCTCACGGACACGTTGTCGACCAAGGCGGCCGAGCTCAATCTGGCGCTCGGCGGCCGCGCTCTCGAAATTGCCGAGACATTTTCGGGCCGAGCCGACGAGGTCAACCAGGTGCTTGGCGCGCGTGCACTAGAAATTGCCGATACGCTCGATGACCGCATCGCCCGCTTCGAGGAGCAGGTGGTTGGCCGGCTCGACACCATTTCCGGCGATCTCAATTCTCGCGGGCATAATGTGGCGGAAACCCTCATCGCCTGCGCGACGGAGATCAACTCGACCTTGCGGCAGCATGCCGCCACCATCAGCCAGGTTCTCGATCACGAGTTCAGGCCAGCTTGCAGCGGTGCTCACCGGTCGGGTCGATGCGCTGAAGGAACTCTTCGGCCAGGCCACCGACGACCTCGATACGACGCTTGCCGGGCGCACTGGCGAAATCGGCAGCGTGCTCGCTGCGCGGGTGAATGAAATCGGCGGGATTTTGGCCAATCGCCTCGTCGAGGTGCAGACGGCGCTCGAACTCGGCGCCGAAATGCTGGACGGCCGCAGCGCGTCCATCGTCGAGCAGATCGGCGACAAACAGCGCGAGCTTGCGGCGGCGCTCGACGAATCTTCGGCAAGTCTGCGTGCGGCGATCGAATCCGGTGCGGAAGCTTCGGCCAATGCGCTTGTCGAGACCAATGAAAGGCTGCGCACGGACATCGCAGCGACGCTCGGCCAGATCGACGAACGAAACGTCGCGTTGCAAGAGACGATAGTCAATGCCGGGGTGAGCTTTACGGCGATCGAGACGGTGTTGGCGACAGGCGTCCAGGAGTTTCAATTGGCCGTCGCCAGCATCACCAAGGACATCCAGGACGTCGGCGCCAATGCCGATATGACCATCGCAAGCGCCCGCGGGCTTTACGAGAACGTCATGCATCAGCAGCAGTCGCTTGCGCTTGCGGCAGGCGAACTCGCCCGTTCGCAAGCCGAACTCGACCGGACCTTGGACGAGCGCCGCGCTTCGCTCGAAGCTTTGCTGACTTCTGTGCAGACGCGGCGCGAGGATTTCGACGAGATGATGCGCAGCTTCTCGGGGGCGATCGACGAATCCTTCGAGCGGGTCGAAGGCCGGGCGCGTGAGATCGGCTCCTTCCTGGCCGAAGCGTCGCAAGCGACCACTGGGTTGGTGGAACGGCAGTTCGGCGAAATTCGCACCGCTATGGGCAATGAGCGGGCGCATACGGCGTCGCTGCTGCGGGCCGCTTATGAGCAGGCCAATGCGGAGATCGATACGATCTTCGCCCAATCGACCGAGCGATTCCAATCCGCTGCGGTCGAAATGCGTGGTTTGGCGCGGGAGATTCAGCGCGAGCTCGAAACGACGCGTGAGGAGCTGCACCGCAATGCCGTGAGCCTGCCGCAAGAAACCGCCGAACAGGCCGCGGTGATGCGCCGCGTCGTCGCCGATCAGATCAAGGCGCTGAATGAATTGACCGATGTGGTGGCGCGCTCGGGCCGGGCCTATGATCTGTCCGAACCTTTGACGCCGGCTTCGGGAAGGGTTGTCGATGCGGGGCCGCCGGTTCGGCGGACCGAGCCTTTGCGGCAGGATCAGATGCGTTTCGCCGAGACCGCGGCGGCATCAGTCGAGCCGAGCCGGCCGGAGCCCTTGCGGTCGCGTTCCGTCGCGCCGGCGCCGCGGCCTTCGGCACCATCTCCAGCGCCCGAGCGCGGCGGTGCCGGCTGGCTTTCCGATCTGTTGGCGCGCGCCTCGCGCGACGACGCGACGCAATCGGTGCGCCCGAGCGCGGCGGGTACCCGCGGCGCACAGCAGACCGAGCCGCTCGAGACGATCTCGCATGACATTGCGCGGATGGTCGATCATGCCGCAGTGGCCGATGCCTGGGATCACTACCGGCGCGGCGATGCCAATGCCTTTACGCGCCAGCTCTATATCGGCCGCGGGCCACAGACATTCGACGATATCCGCCGCCGCTATAAATCCGATCCGGACTTCCGCACTACCGTCGATCGCTATGTTCAGGAGTTCGAGCGGCTTTTGGCAGATGTCAATCGCGACGACCGCGACGACAGTTTGACCCGTACCTATCTCACTTCGGAGACAGGCAAGGTCTATACAATGCTCGCCCATGCCGCCGGGCGGCTGGGATAAGATCATCCTCTTGCGAAGGCGGGTGCCAGCCGGCCTATAAGCCGGGTTTGGTATGGCACGCGGGGAGCCCGCATGCGTGATGGCCATTCCTCTGGGGCCACCGTTGCCGGCGGCCTCGAGCAACCAACCCGGGCGGCGATCCGGAGATGGACCTGCGGCTTACCTTTCGGCAGGCCGCGCGCGCCCCTATTCGGTCTTGCTCCCGGTGGGGCTTGCCGTGCCGCGCTTGTTACCATGCGCGCGGTGCGCTCTTACCGCACCGTTTCACCCTTGCCTATCGGTTGCCCGGCAGGCGGTCTACTTTTCTGTGGCGCTATCCCTGGGGTCGCCCCCGCCGGACGTTATCCGGCACCGTATCTCCGTGGAGCCCGGACTTTCCTCCGCTTGCAGCGGCGGCCATCCGGCCGACTGGCGACGCCCACATAGGCACGTGACGGCAGGGCGTCAACCACTGCCTTGATTTGCTAGAATTTTAGAAGCTCGTGATTCGAACGTCGCGCGCCGGCGAATTCTGTGACTGGCGCAAGTCGCAGGTTGACCCGCGCCGGCCGGCCGGGCCTTTTATCGCCTGGGGCAGGGGGGTGAGCAGGAACGAGGACGAGATGAAAAAGCGCTTGGTGGCTGCCTTGGTCGTTGCCGTGGCGGCCCAATTGGCTGGTTGCGGCTACACGCCGGAGCAGCGCGCCACCTCAGGCGCCGCTCTGGGTGGCGCGACGGGGGCGGCGATCGGCGCCGCCTCGGGTGGCGGCGTCGGAGCTGCTCTCGCCGGCGGCGTGCTCGGTGCTGCCACAGGTGCGATCGTCGGCGCCAATACCGCGCCGCCACCGCCGCGACCCTATCCGCCGCCGCCGCGCTGCTCTCGCTGGGGCTATGACGTCTATGGCAATCCGGTTTGCATCGCCTATTACGGATCTTGACGGGTGGCAGCCCATGGCATGAATTTCGGATGCCAATCTTACCGCTCTGGACGAAACTGTTCCACTGGATGCCATCCGTGTTCACGCCGATTTTTCATTGATGACCGGTTTCGATCCCGACAGTGCGCTCGTCAGGGCGGTGCGCCCGTCGCCCAGCCATGGCGAGCGCCATGGCAAGTCGCCCGACGCCATCATCTTGCATTACACCGGCATGGAGACGGAGGAGGCGGCCCTCGCCCGCCTCTGCGAACCGGCTGCCGAGGTCTCCTGCCATTATGCCATTGGCGCCTCGGGCGCGATCCTGCAGCTCGTGCCCGAGGCGCGGCGCGCCTGGCATGCCGGGAAATCCTATTGGGCCGGCGAAAAGGATATCAACTCCGTCTCGATCGGCATTGAACTCATGAACGGCGGCCATGATTTCGGCATGCCGGCCTATCCGGCGGCGCAGATCGCGGCGCTTATTGGCCTGTGTCGCGACATCGGTTCACGCCTTGCGATCCCGGCGACGCGCATTCTCGCCCATTCCGATGTGGCGCCCTTCCGCAAGCGCGATCCGGGCGAACATTTTCCTTGGGGACAGCTCGCCGCGGCCGGCGTCGGCCATTATGTCGCGCCGCAGCCTCTCGGCGAGGATGCGCCGCTCAAACGCGGCTCCAGCGGTGAAAAAGTCGAGGGCCTGCAGGGCATGCTCGCCATCTATGGCTATGACATCAGCGTCACTGGCCTCTATGGCAAGAAGACGGAAGTGATTGTCGCTGCCTTTCAGCGGCATTTTCGGCCGAGCCTGGTCGACGGCAGAGCCGACCGCTCGACTGTTTCGACGTTGAAAGAGCTCTTAGCGACGCGTCCAAAGGAGCCGGCACCGAATATGAGCGTGTCGTGAGCGCCCATCGGCTTTCGGCGCATGGGTTTTTCCGCAAAGCTCGGCCTTTTTTTAAAGGGCCGGATGGCGACTTAGCTGACCGCCGTCAGTCCCTGCCGTTCAACGCGATCCAGCAGCTTCAATGCCATATCGCTCGGCTGCATCTTACCGGCTTCCCAGGCCACGACGGTCTGCGGCAGCACATGCAGACAGCGGGCGAACACCGCCTCGCTCACGCCCTCGCGCTGCCGTAAGGCACGAAGCTCCGCGGCGCTGCGCGGCTTTGCCGCCGCCAGAGCGGGATGAGGAAAAGTGGGAACCGGTTTTCCGCCCGCATCCCGCTCTAAATTATGAGAATCGATCACGTTCATGACTTTGGATTGATTCAATCCAAAGTCATCGTGATCTATGCTTTTTTCTGTGACGGGCAGCGGCTTCGCCGCCGCGGAAGTCTTGGGCGCGAAAGAGGTCTTGGGCGCGAAAGAGGTCTTGGGTGCGGAAGAGGTCTTGGGCGCGAAAAAAGAAGCGCTTTCTGAATGGGCGTAAAATTTCCAGTCTTTGGCGCCCCGTGGCGCGGCGGCAGTGGAAGGCACCGGCACAACGGGCGAATGCGCCGGAACGGCAGCAGCTTGCGTCGGCGCAGCGGCGGATCGTGTGGCCAGGGGGGTCGGCGGCAAAGCAGCGCGTAGGGATAGCATGGCAGGTTGCCGTGCCGATGTGGCGGAGGGGGCCGGTACATCGGCCCGGCGCGCGGCCGCCGCGGCAGAATGGTTCGGCATGGCCGGAGACGCGGGGACGGCCGCCGCGGTTTTTGGCGGCGCGACAGAACGGGCCGCCAAAGCCGTCGCAGGGGCGGCGGCAGGCTGCACTGGCGCAGCGGCGGACCGTACGGGCGTCACAACAGATGAAGGAGCAGCGGTTGAACGCGCCGGAGCAGGCGCCGCATGCGCCGCAACGGCGGAAGGTTTTGGTGCGAGAGCGGGATGAGGAAAAGTGGGAACCGGTTTTCCGGCGCAATCAAGTTGACGCAGATTGCGTGAAATTATCTCCATATCCCGCTCTACATTATAGGAATCGATCACGTTCGTGACTTTGGAGTGTTTCAATCCAAAGTCATCGTGATCTGGAGCGGGATGAGGAAAAGCTGCGGCGGGAGCTGTCGGTAAAGTCGAGGAGGGCCTGGGTGCCGCGCCGGAGCTTGGCCGGCCAGCGGCAGACCATGTCGGCGCGGCGGCTGGCTTTGGCGGCGACGCAGCCGGGTTCAATTCTTTAGGTGCTGATCTCGCCGGCAGGATTTGCGGCTTTTGAGGTGCCTCTTCTCTGCGCATCGCCGCGAAATGCGCGTCGCGACCGACATCGGTTCGGCAGAGAAGATCGAATTCGAACATGTGTTCGGGTTCGAGCAGCCCCGCCGCGAAAAGCTGCTCCATGGCGCTATGGGCGATCGCGCAGATCTTGCTGTGGTAATTTGCGGTCATGGCGGTTCATCTCTGGCGATCCAGTCAAAGGCTGCCAAAGGGCAGCGATCGGAACGCGGATGAACGTGGACGCCTTCTCGCCTATCGGATGCTGTTCAGAACCGGGCCATTGTCTAAAGGCCTCTCCAAGCAACCATGCCTGTCGAAGGACTATTCAGCTTGGCTGACCGCAAATGCTCAGGCGATCTGGTGGGACGACCCGCACGCGCCTGAGCGCGAGGCGGACGGTCACGCGATACGATATGAACACGCCGTCGGGATGATTTCCGAATCACCCATGATGATGATAACCGCAATTTTGCGTTGGGTAGCAGGAATGCACAAAAATATTTTCATCTGCTCCGAGCGTTCGTCCTGCATCAGCCCGATCAGAGTCTGCGACGGTCGCGGGACTGATCTGCGCCATCTATCTTCGATTGTGTAGAGCGGCGGCCCGTCGCGGCGCGAGCCGGCGGCGCATAAGCCCTATTCCGCCGCCGCGGCATAGGTCGCAGGATCGTAATTCAGGATCGGCGCGAGCCAGCGTTCCATCTCGGCGACTTCCATCCCCTTCCGGCGCGCATAATCTTCGATCTGATCGCGCTCGATCTTGCCGACGCCGAAATAGAATGCCTGGGGATGCGCGAAATAGAGCCCGCTGACGGATGAGCCTGGCCACATGGCATAGGATTCGGTGAGCACCACGCCGATCCGCCGCTCGGCCTCGAGCAAACGGAAGATGGTCGCTTTTTCGGTGTGATCGGGCTGGGCCGGATAGCCGGGGGCCGGTCTTATGCCGCGATAGGCTTCGGCGAGCCGCTCATCGTTCGAAAGCTCTTCATCCGGCGCATAGGCCCAGAATTCCTTGCGCACGCGCTCATGCATGCGCTCGGCAAGCGCCTCGGCGATGCGGTCGGCGAGCGCCTTGACGAGGATCGAACGGTAATCGTCATTCGCCTTGGCAAAGCGTTTGGCAAACTTCTCTTCGCGGGCGCCGGCGGTGACGACGAAAGCCCCGAGATAATCCGCTTTGCTGCCTTCCGGCGCGATGAAATCGGCGAGCGCGAGATTGGGCTTGCCGTCGCGTTTTGCCAATTGCTGGCGCAGAGTGAAGAAGGTCGCCAGCGCCTCGCTGCGGGATTCGCCCGTATAAAGCCTGATGTCGTCGCCGACAGCATTGGCCGGCCAGAAGCCGATGACGGCTTTTGGATCGAACCAGCGTTCCGCGACGATGCGCGACAGCATCTCCTGCGCATCCTCGAAAAGCTGGCGCGCGGCCTGGCCCTGCTCAGGATCGTCAAGAATCGCCGGATAGCGGCCACGCAATTCCCACGTCTGAAAGAAGGGCGTCCAATCGATATAGGGGACGAGCTCTTCGACCGGATAGGTACGGAAGATGCGGGTGCCGGTGAAACTGGGCTTCGGCGGCTGATAAGCGGCAAAATCCGGCTTCAGCGCATTGGCGCGTGCCTTCGCGAGCGAAAGCCTTGTCTTTTCCATCTCCGCGCGGGCATGGGCGTCGGCGACCTTGCGATATTCCGCGCGCACATTATCGATATAGGCTTGCCGTCCGTTCGGCGACAGCAGCGCCTGCACGGTGCCGACCGCGCGGCTCGCATCGGTGACATAGACCGTCTGCCCGCTGCTGTAATTCGGATGGATTTTTACCGCCGTATGGACACGGCTCGTCGTCGCGCCGCCGATCAGAAGCGGCAGGTCGAAGCCTTCGCGCTCCATCTCGGCGGCGACGAAGCACATTTCGTCGAGCGAGGGCGTGATGAGGCCGGAGAGGCCGATGCAATCGACCTTCTTCCGTCCGCGCAGTCTCCAAGATCTTCGCCGCCGGCACCATGACGCCGAGGTCGATGATCTCGTAATTGTTGCAGGCGAGAACGACCCCGACAATGTTCTTGCCGATGTCATGCACGTCGCCTTTGACCGTCGCCATCAAGATCTTGCCGGCCGTCTGCCGCGTGATGCCGCTCTTCGCCTTTTCTGCTTCCATGAAGGGCATGAGATAGGCGACCGCCTGTTTCATCACGCGGGCCGATTTGACGACCTGGGGCAGAAACATGCGGCCTGAGCCGAAGAGATCGCCAACGACATTCATGCCGGCCATCAGCGGGCCTTCGATGACTTGCAGCGGATGCTCCGCCTTCTGCCGCGCCTCTTCGACATCGACATCGATGAACTCGGTAATGCCGGCGACGAGCGCATGTTCGAGCCTTTTCTCGACCGGGGCTTCACGCCAGGCGAGATCCTTTTCCTGGCTTCGCTGGCCTTGCCCTTGAAACGTTCGGCAAGCGCAAGCAGCCGCTCGGTTCGCATCCGCGCGGCGATTCAACACGACATCTTCGCAGGCCTCGCGCAGCTCAGGATCTATATCTTCATAGACGGCGAGCTGGCCGGCATTGACGATGCCCATGTCCATGCCCGCTTCGATCGCATGATAGAGAAAGACCGAATGCATGGCCTGGCGCACAAGCTCATTGCCACGGAACGAAAACGAGAGATTGGAGACGCCGCCGGAAATATGGACGAGCGGGAAGCGCTGTACGGATCTCCCGCGCGGCCTCGATGAAATCGACGCCGTAATTATTGTGTTCCTCGATGCCGGTCGCGACCGCGAAAATATTCGGATCGAAGATGATGTCTTCCGGCGGAAAGCCGACTTCTTCGGTCAGGATTTTATAGGCGCGCGCGCAGATCTCGACCTTGCGCGCCGTCGTATCCGCTTGGCCCTTCTCGTCGAAGGCCATGACGACGACGGCCGCGCCATAGCGACGCACGTTCTTCGCGTCGGCGATGAATTTCTCTTCGCCTTCCTTCATCGAGATCGAATTGACGATCGTCTTGCCCTGGACGCATTTGAGGCCGGCTTCGATCACCGAGAATTTGGAGGAATCGACCATCACCGGCACGCGGGCGATGTCGGGCTCGGCGGCGACGAGATTGAGGAACTCGACCATGGCCTGCCTCGAAGTCGAGCAGGCCCTCGTCCATATTGACGTCGATGACCTGGCGCCGGCGACGACCTGATCGCGCGCGACATCGAGCGCGGCGGCGAAATCGCCGTCCTTGATCAATTTGCGGAACTTGGCCGAGCCTGTGACATTGGTGCGCTCGCCGACATTGACGAATTTGATGTCGGGCGTGAGCGTGAAGGGCTCGAGCCCGGAAAGCCGCAGGAGCGGCGCGATTTCGGGGATTTTGCGCGGCGCCATGCCTTTCACGCGCTCGGCGATGGCGGGATATGCTCCGGCGTCGTGCCGCAGCAGCCGCCGACGATATTGACGAGGCCCGATTCGGCGAATTCGCCGATAAGCGACGCCATATATTCGGGGCTCTCGTCGTAGAGGCCGAATTCGTTCGGCAGGCCGGCATTGGGATAGGCGCAGATCAGCGTATCGGCGATCGCGCGACAGCTCGGCGAGATGGGCGCGCATCTCTCGTGCGCCGAGCGCGCAATTGAGCCCGATGCTGAGCGGGCTCGTGTGCCGCAGCGAATTCTAGAAGGCGGTCGGCGTCTGGCCGGAGAGTGTGCGGCCGGAAAGATCGGTGATCGTGCCGGAGATCATCACCGGCAGGCGACGCTCCGAGCTTCTCGAAGGTCTCGTCGATGCCGGCAAAGGCGGCCTTGGCATTCAGCGTATCGAAGATCGTCTCGATCAACAGGATCTCGGCGCCGCCTTCGATGAGCGCTTCGGCGGCTTCGTCATAGGCGATGCGCAAATCGTCGAAGGTGACGGCGCGGAAGCCGGGATTGTTCACATCGGGCGAGATCGAGGCCGTGCTATTGGTCGGGCCGAGCGCGCCGGCGACGTATCGGCGGCGGCCGTCCTTGCGCTTGAGCCTCGGCCGCGGCGGCGCGGCAGAGCCGCGCCGCCTCGCGGTTCATTTCCGGCACCACATCTTCCATGCCGTAATCGGCCTGGGCGATCGCGCGTCGAAGAGAAAGTATTGGTCGCGATAATGTCGGCGCCGGCCTGCAATAAGCGAGATGGATCGCGAGGATCGCATCGGGCTGGGTCAGGACGAGCAGATCGTTGTTGCCGCGCAGATCGCCGTGACAATCCGGAAAGCGCGCGCCGCGGAAATCGGCCTCGCTGAACCTGATGCGTCTGAATCATCGTGCCCATGGCGCCGTCGAGCACGAGGATGCGCTCGGCCGCGGCTGCGCGGAGCGCTGCGGCGATTTCGGTCTCGGGCAAAGGAGATGTCTTTGGATCTGCCATTATCATGGGAACTCAAAAATCGGGAGTGCACTCCTTCTCCCGCTTGCGGGAGAAGGTGCCGAACGAAGTGAGGCGGATGAGGGGTCTTTCAATCTGCACCATCCCTCATCCGGCCCTCGCTGACGCGAGGGCCACCTTCTCCCGCAAGCGGGAGGGTAGCTGTCCTGGCTTTCGGCCGTACGCCGAGCAAATGGCAGATGGCATAGACGAGATCGGCGCGGTTCATCGTGTAGAAATGGAAATGATCGATGCCTTGATCGACGAGGTCGAACACCTGTTCCGCGGTCACCGTCGCGGCGATCAGACGGCGTGTCGTCGGATCATCGTCCAGCCCCGCGAAACGGTCGGCGAGCCATTGCGGGATCGAGGCGCCGGCTCTGCGGGCGAAATTCGCCGTCTGCTTGAAATTCTGCACCGGCACGATGCCGGGCAAGATCGGAATCGTGATGCCTTTCGCCCGCACCTTGTCGAGAAAGCGCAGATAGACATCGTTTTCGAAGAAGAACTGGGTGATGGCGCGGGATGCCCCGGCGTCGATCTTGGCTTTCAGCACATCGATGTCGCGCTCGACATTGGGGCTTTCCGGATGGCCCTCCGGATAGGCCGAGACGGTAATGTCGAAATCGGCAAGTTTCTTCAGCCCCGCAACGAGCGCCGTCGAATTCGCATAGCCTTCGGCATGCGGCTCAAAACGCGTGCCTGGGCCGCCCTGCGGATCGCCGCGCAACGCGACAATGTGGCGGACGCCGATCTCCCAATAGGCGCGCGCGACGGCATCGACTTCGGCGCAGCTCGCGCCGACGCAGGTCAGATGCGCAGCGGGCTTGATGGAGGTCTCTTTAAGAATGCGCGCGACGGTCGCATGGGTACGCTCGCGCGTCTTGCCGCCGGCCCCATAGGTCACGGAAACGAAGGAGGGGCATAGGGGCCCAAGCCGTTCGATCGAGCTCCAGAAAATCTCTTCCATCTCGTCCGTCTGCGGCGGAAAGAATTCGAAAGAGACATCTATGCCGAAGCATGTGCTGTGGCTCGCGCGCGGCAGGGAGGATGTAGCAAGATCCATCAGGCGAATTCCCCCAGAGTGAGCGGCAGCGGATCGGAGATCACGCGGCGGTCGCGGCCGAGCCATAAGGAGACGGTGAGCTTGCCGCCTTCATTTTTGTTCGGCACGAGGTCGCGCCGCTCGATCACATCGAGGCCTACCTCTTCCATCAGAGCGGCGATTTCTTCGGCGGCGAAGCCGAGGCGGCGATGCGCATGATTGGCGCGAAGGCTTTCTTCACCATGCGGCGCGAAATCGACGATCAGCAGGCGGCCGGAGGGCCGCAGCGCCCGCGCCGCCTCGCGCACCGCACGGGCCGGATCATCGAGATAATGCAGAACCTGATGGATGATGACGAGATCATAAAAATTCCGCTCCACCGGCAGGGCATAGATATCGCCCTGGCGGAGCTGGACATTGCGCAGGCCCGCCTTTTCGAGCCGTGCGCGGGCGAGCGCGAGCATTTGCGGCGATTGATCCATGCCGATTGCGCGGACAGCGAGAGGGGCGAGAAGTTCGAGCATGCGGCCGGTGCCGGTGCCGAGATCGAGGAGATTTTGGATCGGCGTTTTCCCGATCATCTCGCGGATCGCGGCCTCGACGCGCTCTTCGGCAATATGCAGCGCGCGCAATTCATCCCAATTGGCGGCATGGGCGGCGAAATAGCGGGCCGCCTGTTCGGCGCGGGCCCGCCGCACTTCGGTGAGCCGCGCCCGATCGGCGGCGCGCACGGGATCGTCGGCTTTGAGCCGGGCGAGAATATCGCGGCCAAGCGCAGCCGCCGCGCCGCGATGCGCCATCAGGAAAAACGCCCAGGCGCCCTCGCGATGGCGCTCGACGAGGCCGGCCTCGACCAAGAGTTTTAGATGCCGCGAGATTCTGGGCTGCGATTGGCCCAAAATGGTGACGAGCTCGCTGACGGTCAGCTCCGCCTCGGCCAAGAGCGCGAGCAGGCGTAGACGCGTCTCCTCGCCCGCGGCGGCAAGGGCGGAGAGGAGGGTTTCGAAAGGGGCGGCTTCGGGCTTCTGGGGCATGTTGGGGCTCATCATTGCCACAGAACATATAAAGATATGTTTATATTGTAAAGTATGGGGCCTTCGAGCAATGATAATTATTTTTTGAGGGAGATATAGTTAAAAGAGATTGTTTTTCTCTCTAACGAAGATTATTTATCTTCAAAAGAGAGGAGCCATTTGCCATGCGCAACGTTGCCGTCGAAACTGACACCTATGCTGCCATTTGGGCCGACCGCCGTCCTGGAGAGGAAACCGAAGACGCGATCATCCGTCGCAAATTTGGGTTAAAATCAACTTCAGTGGATACCTCGGCGCGATCATCAAAAATCGGATTCCGAGATGGCCGACATAATGTTGATTTTAATGAAGGGTTTGAGATTTTTCGGACTTACAAGGGCAAAGAATATCGTGCGAAGGCCACGAATGGGCGATGGCAGTTGCTAAGCACTGGAGAGCTTTACCCTACGTTGAACCAACTCAGCCGCGCAGTAAGTGGGAATGTCGAGAATGCGTGGACAAATTGGTATTATCGTGATGAGCGGGGGAGCCGCCAACTCATTACGAATAAACGACCGCCAGAGCTACCACTGCCCAAGGTTGAAAGACGCATATAAATCGAAGCCCCAGCGCGATCGCCGGGGCTTTTTGCGCTGTTCTTAGGACATGCCGATGGCCCAGCCCGACGACGCTTGAGGCGAGCTGGGGGATGAGCAGCGCCCAGATCCCGATCGGCAGAAAGCGCCATGCTGCTATTGGGCGGATATACGATGATCCAGTGCCAAGCATATTTTGACGAAAGCGGGTCGCATGACGGTTCGCCGATTTTGTGTTTGGCAGGCTACATTTTAAGAAAAGCGAAGCGATTAAGTTAGCGCACGAATGGCGCAGAGTGCTTCGCTGGAAAAGACTTCCTTATTTTCACATGGTAGATTGCGCTCACGGCAATGGACCGTTTGCTAATCTGACCAAGGCCGAACGTATCGAAGTTCAAACCAAACTGATCGAGGCCATTAAAAGACACGCAATTCAGGGAATCGCGATAACCGTGGACCCCGTCGAATATGCGAGTTTTCATACACGGCTTCCGTTCGAACCGAAATTATATGAAGACGCCTATGCGTTCTGCGCGCAATCAATCATGACTGGCGTTTCTGTTTTTATTGATGGGAACCCTCGCATTGGGTCAATGGCCTACTTTTTTGAGGCTGGGCACAAGAGCGCGCCGCAAGCTCATAAAATCATGCAAGAGATGTTCTCTCGGCCGATAATTAAGCACGAATTTCGCTACGTTGAGCATGCATTCGTTGAGAAACAGAAAAGTCCACAAGTTCAAGCGGCCGATTTACTGGCTTGGCAATGGTACACTGACAGGCGGCACCAGGTAGAAGGGCGGCCTCGCCGAAAAGATTGCGCTAGTCTTTTACAAGCTCACCACAACGTCGTTCATATCGACAGCAAAGAACTCGACCGCATAGCCAATGACACGATCAGGCTTGTGTCGGCTTTTGGGGCACGATCGTCCTAAAAGTACCCTCGAATGCTTTTGTGCTTTCCTTATCATTCACGGAGTAGCCCCCCTCACTCCCCCGCCGCCGCCTTCGCCGCTTCGGCTTCCGCATGCCAATGCCCCGGCCGCACAACGCTCGACGCCAGCAGCGGCACCAAGAGCGCGCAGATCCCGATCGGCAGACCGGGCGCCGCGTCGCTTATGATGATTGCCGTGAAAGTGACGGCCCGATGATCGAAGCCAAAGGGCCGGGCTTTGCGAAGCTGCTGAGGTGGGAATATTTCAACGAAGAGATCTTTCCAAAGCGATGGATGAAACAAGCCGAACGTCAAGTCGATGCGAGCGGCGGGCGCGATCTCGATTGGTTTTTCGCTGAGGAATCTGCGGCCGACTGGGCACGAGAACTCTTCGAAACCAACGCGAAGCTCCGGAAAATTTGGGTCATTTATAAGTCAATGGAGTAACGCCGTGCGACCGAGTTACAGAAATGGCTGCTACATTCTTGCCTGTTGGCGCGCGCGCGAGGAAACGCCGGAAGCGCTTGCCGACCGCTTCGTTAAGCTGATCGACCGCCTCGGCCAGATCGATCCCGTCTTCGAGCTTTGGACGAGCGGCGCGGGCAGACGGAAGAAATTCGAGACGCTCCGCGACCATTATGCCGATGTCGTCAAAGCCTGTTTATCAAAAGACGATTTTGGCGAGCCTCTGCCGATCGACGGCTTTTGGTTTTCGGGCGCCACGCGCGGCCAGCCGGATTCTCGCAGATATGTCATCCGAATCCATGCCGGCGCTTATAAACCGACTGCCGAATATCAAAACGATCTCATGTTCGAGACTTCCTCGATGGCGACGCCGGAGCCTGCTTCCATAACCTATCCGCTGTTCAAATCAGTTCTCCGGGCGATCGTCGACAACTGGAACCCAGATGATTGTCTCGTCATGCCGGAGCCGCTGATGGACTTCATCGATCTCGACAGACATTTCAGAGATCCTTGGATGCAATATCTCTCAAAACCCTTCGCCGATCTTGTCACGCCGCCCGAGCATGTGTTGACCGAGCACCTGCCCAATGGCGGGATTTTGATGTCGGCGACGACAGAGACCTTTGACGTCAGCAACCCAGCGCATCTCGCCGGCGCGCGCGCGATCGGTGCCGCCACGCGGCCTTTGGAGAAGCTGCCCTATGTGCGCGATCCGAAGTTTCGCTGACCCTTTATAGGTTCGGATCGTTGATCGCACCGGATTGTCGCGAAAGCGAGGGTAACCAATCCCGCCCATCTCGCCGTCGCCAACGCCATATTGGCCGCCGTCGCGCCGCTCAATGCACTGCCCTGGCCGCCCGAGGTCGCGGCGGAGCAGCGGTAGCAAACCGCGATCTTCGCCATCGCGCTTGTCGGCTTCGGGCTGGCGCTCCTGTAACCGGCGCATAACCAAAACTTCATGTTTTTGCGCCTATTTAAGCCGCAAACATAAGCGCGCTGCGGTTGACAAATCAGCCCTCAAGGCGCACATCCGTCAATGTCGACATGGGCTTAGCTCCGTCGGCGTTCCACAACCCTCGAAAGACAAATGGGCAGTAGCAGCTTTGGTGTTTCGACCGCAGCGTCGGCTGCGCAAGAAGCGCCTCTCAAAATCGAAACCATCCGCGGTCCGGAGGACTGTGTGAGAGGCCTCGCGCGAGCCTAAAGCTCCTGCCTGCCGCTCATCCTCCAGCCGCAGATCAACGGCAAAGGAGGTGAGCGATGAACAAGCTCACGAACATCCATGCGGCCTTTGTGCCGTCGCGCGACAACCGCGTTCACGCGGCTGTCGTGCCTTTCCGTTCGACGTTCGGTCGTCACGCGCCGGAGCGTCATGCACCAGACCTGCCGGTGGTTCTTCGCCGAGGCCTTCACTGCGCCTGGGCAAAGGACGAGACGGGGCGTCTGACCTGCTCCTGGTCGGAGCCTTCCCCTGCGTTGGACCAGAGTATCACCTGGCGCGGCCTCTGCCGCGCCAGTGCGGCCATTTCCATGGCCGCTTGACGGAGTTCATCCATGCAAGACGGCCCGAGTAGGCCTGCCGGCGCCTTTAGGGGCATGCCGGTAGGCCGAATTCGAAACCTGTTTCCAAGATCAGCAAGAAGCAAGGCCGCGCAGGGCCGGGCAGAATAGAGAGGAGCGCCTCTCATCGGCTCGGCTCCTTCGTGGGGAAGGAGATGAGCCATGACCCAACATCTCAACCTGCCTGATGTCGCGCAAAGCACCGTCCTCGACGAGGCGCATGTCGGCCATATCCATGGCGCGCTCGGCACCATCCTCAAAGGCGATCACGGTCCCCGCACGAGTTGGAAACACCGGCTTCAGACCTTGCTGGCCATCCTCGGGCCCGGCCTCATCGTCATGGTCGGCGACAATGATGCGGGGGCCTTCGGCACTTACACTCAGGCGGGCCAGAACTATGGCACGGCGCTGCTCTGGACCCTGCTGCTTCTCGTCCCGGTCCTTTATGTCAACCAGGAGATGGTTCTGCGCCTCGGCGCGGTGACCCGCGTCGGCCATGCCCGGCTCATCCTGGAGCGGTTCGGCAAATTCTGGGGTGCCTTCAGCGTCATCGATCTGTTTTTGCTGAATGGCCTCACCATCGTCACCGAATTCATCGGCATTTCGCTCGGCCTTGCCGCGCTCGGCCTGCCCAAGGAGCTTGGCGTCGCTCTTTCGGCGGTCGTGATCATGGCGGCGGTGAGCACGGGGAATTTTCGCCGCTTCGAACGCTTCGCTCTCGTCCTCTGCGTCGGCAGCCTTTTGCTTATTCCCATTTTTCTGATCGTTCATCCGCCGATGGCGCAAATCGGCCGGGACCTGGTCGTGCCGAGGCTCCCCGAACATGCCAAGCTCAGCGATGCGATGTTGCTCATCATCGCGATCGTCGGCACGACGATCGCCCCCTGGCAGCTGTTTTTTCAGCAGAGCTATGTCATCGACAAGCGGATCACGCTGCGCTTCATCAAATATGAGCGGCTCGATCTTTGGCTCGGCATCGTCGTCGTCATCATCGGCGCCGTCGCCATGATGGCCTTTGCCGCGGCGACCTTCGCGGGCCGGCCAGAATTCGGAAATTTTGCCGACGCCGGGGCGGTCGCCGACGGGCTCGCCCGCTATGTCGGCAGATTGCCGAGCCAATTGTTCGCGGTGGCTCTGATCGATGCCAGCATCATCGGCGCCGCGGCCGTATCGCTCTCGACGGCCTATGCCATCGGCGATGTGCTGGCCCTGAAGCATTCGCTGCATCGCAAGCCTACCGACGCCAAGGGCTTTTATGCGGTTTATTGCGGCTTGATCATCGCCGCCGCGGGTCTCGTTTTGAGCCCGGGAACGCCCTTGGGTCTGTTGACCAATGCCGTTCAGAGCCTCGCCGGTGTCTTGCTACCGAGCGCGACCGTCTTTCTGCTGCTTCTGTGCAACGACAAGGATGTTCTCGGTCCTTGGGTCAATGGGCGCGGCATGAATCTCTTTACGGGGGCGGTCATCGCTGTTCTCGTCATGCTGTCGGTCATTCTGACCATCTCGGTCTTGTTTCCGAAGACGGCGAATGAAACCTTCATGCTCGCGATTCTGGGCGGCGGCTCCGTGCTTGCGATTGCTGCCGCGGGTCTCGCCGGCGCGTTCAGGCGGCCGCCGCGTGTCGCGCAGATGTCGGCACCCAAGCAACATGCCTTTGATGCCGAGGCTCGACGAAACAGCTGGCGAATGCCGCCCCTCCATCGGCTTCCGCCCATGCAGCTTTCGCGCGCGAGTCGTATTTGGATGGTCGTGCTGCGTCTCTATCTCGTCCTGGCGGCCGGCCTTTTGATCGTCAGGATCGTCGCCCTCGCGCTCGGCCATTCATAAGCGACTTGCGCGTCGCGCGGCTGGGCCTATAGCCCAGTCGCCAGACTGTTCGGATCAGCGGGGGAGATCCATGCCTATTTTGGCCTATGTCCATGTCGATGCCTTGTTCGACACTTCGGTGCCTCTCGCCATTGCGCTCGCGCTCGGGACATTGATCGGCGCCGAGCGGCAATATCGCCAACGCACGGCGGGATTGCGGACCAACGCGCTCGTCGCCGTCGGCGCCGCGGGCTTCGTCCATCTCGGCATGACGCTCAACGCGAGCGTCGGCGCCGCGCAAGTTCTCGCCTATGTGATCTCGGGGATCGGCTTTCTCGGTGCCGGCGTCATCATGAAGGAGGGCACCAATGTGCGCGGCCTCAATACTGCGGCGACGCTCTGGTGCTCGGCTGCCGTCGGCGGCTTTGCCGGCGCCGGCTATGGCGCGGAGGCGGGCTTGCTGATTCTCTTCGTTCTCGCCGGCAATACCTTTCTGCGCCCACTGGTCAATCTCATCAATCGCATCCCGATCAGCGAGCAGGCGACGGAGGCGACCTATCAAGTGCATGTGACGGCAGATGCCGAGCATCGCGACCATGTTCGCGACGTGCTCGTCGAAAAACTCGAAGCGGCGAATTATCCCTTGCGTGATGTCGATGTCCTCGAACGCGGCGAAGACGAGGTCGAACTCGTCGCCACGCTCGCCGCCACGAGTGTCGAGCCGCTCGAACTCGACGAAGTCGCGCGGCAATTGGAGAAAGCCGATGGCGTCCTCTATGCGACCTGGACGTCGACCTCTGTCGACTGAGGCAGGCAGAACATGCATCGCCCCGATTTAGCTGCCGACTCGCTTCCCGATCTTCTGCGGCAAAACCTCGATGTCGTCTTTATCGGCATTAATCCGTCCATCTATTCGGTCCAGCAGGGCCATTATTTCGCCCGCCGCACCAATCGTTTCTGGCCGGCTTTTTCGCGCTCGGCCTTAAGTCTTGCCGTCCGCAAGGCGCTCGGTGTCGAAACGCTCTTGCCGGAGCATGATCGTCTCTTGCCTGATCATGGTTTCGGCTTCACCGATGCGGTGAAACGCGCGTCCCCGCGGGCAACCGATGTCACGCCCGCCGAATTTGCCGCCGGCGTCGCAAGCCTTGCCGCCAAGATCGAGGAGTTTGCGCCTCGCGTGGCCTGTTTCCATGGCATTATGGCCTTCAGGCCGCTTTTCCGCGCGTTGACAGGCACGAAAGAGGACCCGCGTCTCGGTCTGCAGGATCTGCGGATCGGTGGCACGCGGCTCTTTCTCGCGCCCAATCCGAGCCCCGCCAATGCGCATTTCACACCGGCCGATCAGACGCGCTTCTATGATGAGCTTGCGGCCTGCGTTGATCGCATCTCACCTTGAGAATTTCTTATATTTCAGCCGGTGCGGAATGACGCTGTCGATTCCGAGCCGGCGCTTTTTGTCCTCTTCATAATCGGCGAAATTGCCTTCGAACCATTCGACATGGCTGTTGCCCTCGAAGGCGAGCATATGAGTCGCGATGCGGTCGAGGAAGAAGCGGTCGTGGCTGATGATGACCGCGCAGCCGGCGAAATCGAGCAGCGCTTCTTCGAGCGCGCGCAACGTGTCGATGTCGAGGTCGTTGGTCGGCTCGTCGAGCAGCAGCAGGTTGGCGCCGCCCTTGAGCATTTTGGCCAGATGCACGCGGTTGCGCTCGCCGCCCGACAGCATGCCGACCTTCTTCTGCTGGTCGGCGCCTTTGAAGTTGAAGGTCGAGCAATAGGCGCGCGAATTGATCTCGCGCTTGCCCAGATAAATGATGTCATGGCCGCCGGAGATTTCCTCCCAGACGTTTTTCCTGTCGTTGAGCGCGTCGCGCGACTGATCGACATAGCCGAGCTGCACGGACTCGCCGATCTTGATCGAACCACTGTCGGGCTTTTCCTGGCCGGTTATCATGCGGAACAGGGTGGTCTTGCCCGCTCCATTGGGGCCGATCACGCCGACGATGCCGCCGGGCGGCAGGCGGAACGAGAGCTTGTCGATCAGCAAAGTGTCGCCGAAGCCTTTCGACAGCGACTCGAAGTCGATGACATTGTTGCCGAGCCGCTCGGCGACGGGAATGATGATCTGCGCCGTTGTCGGGGCCTTGTCATTCTGCTTCTGGACGAGGTCGTCATAGCGCTGAATGCGCGCCTTGGATTTGGCCTGGCGGGCTTTGGGCGAGGCGGCGATCCACTCGCTCTCTGCCTCCAGCGCGCGCTGGCGCGATTCTTCTTCGCGGCTCTCTTGTTGGAGCCGCTTCTGCTTCTGCTTCAGCCAGGATGAATAATTGCCCTCATAGGGGATGCCGCGGCCGCGATCGAGTTCGAGAATCCAGCCCGTCACATTGTCGAGGAAATAGCGATCGTGGGTGACGATGAGGATGGCGCCGGGATATTGGCGCAAATGGCCTTCGAGCCAGTTCACCGTCTCGGCGTCGAGATGGTTCGTGGGCTCGTCGAGCAGCAGCATGTCCGGCTTTTCGAGCAGCAGCCGGCACAAAGCGATGCGGCGGCGCTCGCCGCCCGAGAGCGTGTCGACGTCGGCCTCGTCGGGCGGGCAGCCGAGCGCCTCCATTGCCTGTTCGACCTGGCTGTCGAGATCCCAGAGGCCCTGCGCCTCGATTTCATCCTGCAGGCGGGTCATTTCGTCCGCCGTCTCGTCTGAATAATTCATGGCGAGTTCGTTGTAGCGGTCGAGGATCGCCTGCTTGGCCGCCACGCCGAGCATCACATTGCCGCGCACGCCGAGATCGAGGTCGAGATGCGGCTCCTGCGGCAGATAGCCGACCCTTGCGCCTTCGGCGATGAAGCCGTCGCCGGTAAATTCCTTGTCGATCCCGGCCATGATCCGCAAAAGCGTCGATTTGCCGGAGCCGTTGACGCCCAGCACGCCGATCTTGGCATCGGGATAAAAGGAGAGATTGACATTCTCCAAGACCTTCTTGCCGCCCGGATAGGTCTTGGTCAGGCCTTGCATGTGATAGATGAATTGCCGCGCCATGGAGGCTTTGTCTCGCTTGCTAATGGAATGAAGTGGCAGGCTTTCTAATCGCCCCTCAAGCCGTGGTCCAGGTTGAATGCTAGGGTGCGCGCCCGGCAGGGGCCGGTCTTGTCCCAGTCACAATCGAATGGCTAGCTCTGCGCCGCAAAGCGCGCGCGAAAGGCTGAAAGGTTCCTCTCATATGGATGGTCTCGAAACGAAGGGCAATGTGACCGATATCGGAATGCGCGATCTTACCGGTGGCGCAAGGCCGGAACCCATTGCACCGAGCCTTTGGCCGCCTAGGGTGCTGAACGGGAGTCAAGAGCCGATGGTGAGAAAGGCCAAGATCTTCGCCGCCGATCTGCCGCAGGGCGAGGATGCGCTGGGGCTCGGGCCTTCGCTGCAGCCGCTGGCGGAACTGGCCGTTCATCGCGACACCGAGGCGCCTTTGACGATCGGCCTCTTGGGCAGACCGGGCTCCGGCAAGAGCTTCGCGCTCGGCAAGCTGCTGGCCGCAATCGAAGCCTTGAGCGCGGCTTCGGCAAACCGCGATAGTGCGGCCTTCCTGAGCCCGATTCTGACCGTGAAGATCGATGCCCTCGGGTTTTCCGACGAGCCCGTCGTGTCCCTGGCCGCTGCGCTTTATGAGAAACTTGCCGGCGCTTTCCCGGAATTGGCGCGGGAGGCGGCGCATGCGGTGCGCGATCCGCAGGTCGTGGCGCGCGAGGCGGCCGAGCAACTGGATATCGGCCGCCGCCGGCTCGACACGGAACGGCAAAACCTGGCCGAACTCGAATCGCGTCGTGCCCGGCTTACCGAGACGATCTTGTTCGAGCAGGCGGGCTCGCAGGTCGATTCCTATGCCCGCGCCAACCGCGCCAAGATCGAGAGCCGGCTCGAAGGTTTCGGCATTACCGGCGATGCCATTCAAAATTACAAATCCATGCTCCGCGACATTGCCGAATTGGGCGGGACCTCGGCCCGCATCGGCGCGGCGCTGCGCGCCTTTTGGGCTTTCAAGGGCCAGACGCGGCTTCTCGTCACCGCGGCGATCCTCGTTCTCATCGGGCTCGGATGCGATGCAGCCATCGCCCATCAGGCGGAATGGCTCGCCTGGCTGCGTGGCGCCAATCAGGCTTTTTTGCCGACGGCAGCTTGGCTCGAGGCGCATGTCGGCTGGCTGGGGATCGTCGAACAGATCGCCTTGGCTGGGGCGGCGCTGGCCGTGGTCATAAATCTCTGGCGTGGCGTGCGGTTCCTGCGGCCGCTCTTCCGCGGTGTCGGCCTGCTCCAGGCGGAAGTCGTCCATCGGCGCCGCGATCTCGATGGGCTTTATGCGCATCAAATGCGGCGGGTCGACGCTCTCGCGGCCGATGTGGAGTTGACAGGCCGCCGCGCGGCCGAGGCGGATCGGCATGCCGCGAGCGCCGGCGCGGCGCGCCTCGATCAGCACGCGGAGCCTTCGCCTTTCGACAGCATGACCCTGAAAACCCAGGCCGAACGTTTCTTTGCGGCACTCGCCGCCGCGGTTCAGCGCGGCTGGCGCGGCATCGATCGGGTGAGCGCTACGCCGCTGCCGCGCCGCATCATCATCGGTCTCGACAATGTCGATTGTCTGCGGCCGCCCGAAGCCTATGACCTGCTCGACGCGGCCAGCCGCGGCTTCGCCCATTCCTCCTTCATCACTGTGATGGCCGCCGACCCGCAGCGGCTCGCTGCGTTGGCGCAGAGCGAGACGGCGCCGAGCGATGGCGTCGCGCTCGAAAAATGGGTGCAGATTCCGGTCCGCGTCGGGAGCCAATTGGGCGATAAGGATTATGCCTCGCTCGTCGCGCAGGCGCTCGGCCGTTTCGAAGCCGCGTCGGCAGATATTGCGGTGGAGACGACAAAATCGCGTCCGGAGCCGCTCGACTGGTCCGTCTCGGCGGAGGAGCTGAGCCTGCTGACCGCTCTCGCGCCGCTGGCCGGTCCGTCGCCCCGTGCCGTCAAACGCTTCATCAATCTCTACCGTATCGCCCGCGCCCAGGCGCCGGAGGACAAGCCTGTTCTCGCCTTCATGCTGGCGCTCGATCAGGGCGGCAGCGCTGACGAAATCACGGCCGTGCAGAAAGTTCTGGCGACCAGCGAGCCCGAGGCGGCATTTGAACTTCAGGCAGGCAGCCCGCGTCTCGATGCGGCGTTCGCCGCCGCTCGGGCGGCGCAGGGCAGCATGACGGTTGCGGCGGCACGGCGCGCCGCTTCTGTCGCGAGCACCTATTCGCTGCGTTTCTGATCGTCGGGCGCGGGTGCAAAGCGATCGGGCCGCATGCGGACATGCGGCCCGAATTTTATCAATGGAAGATCTTCACCGCGCTATCGAGCGCCTTCCAGACGCCCCAGGCGATCGGAATGCCCACGGCCAGCCAGGCGAGGGCGGCGCCGCCGGTCAAGCCGCCGAAGCCGATGCCGAAGGAGCCGATGGGTTTTGGCTTGGGGGGTGCGCCTTCCGCCGCTTCGGCAGCGGCCTCTTCCATGAGCCATTTCTTCGAAACCGGCCGAACCAAAGCATTGCAGATGAAACCGGCGACGAGGAAGCTCGCCAGAATATACATCGTGCCGTCATAGACGAGCGCGCGTTGCACTCCGGCGGCGATCTGGGCGTCGCGGATATAGCCGACGACCAGAGGGCCGACCACGCCGGCCGTCGACCAGGCGGTCAAGAGACGGCCATGGATCGCGCCGACGAACTGCGTTCCGAAAATATCGGCGAGATAGGCCGGCACCGTCGCGAAGCCGCCGCCATACATTGACAGAATGATGCAGAAGGCGCCGACGAACAGTGCCCGCGATCCCATATGGGCAAAGCTCGGTGCGCTGGCGTAAAGCAGAATGCCGAGGCCGAAGAAGACGAAATAAGTCATCTTGCGGCCGATCTTGTCCGACAGCGAGGCCCAGAAGAAGCGGCCGCCGATGTTGAAGAGCGACAGCAGGCCGACAAAGCCGGCCGCGATCGTTGCGACGGCCACCTTTTGCGTTGCGTCAAGGGCGCCAAAGCCAACAGTCGGTGCGCCGACAAGCTTGCCGGCGAAGATCTCCTGCAACATCGGCGAGGCCATGCTGATGACGCCGATGCCGGCCGACACGTTGAGGCAAAGGATCGCCCAGATCAGCCAGAATTGCGGCGTCCTATGCGCATGGTGGAGATGTACGTTGCCCTCGGTGATGAGTTTTTTCTGTGCCGCCGTCGGCTCAAAACCTTCCGGCACCCAGCCCTCCGGCGCTACGCGATAGCCGAAGGCGCCGATCAGCATGAAGATGAAATAAATGCCTCCCATCACCGCGAGGGTCTGCCAGACGCCGACGCCGGTCGACGATTTGAAATGGTTCATCAGCAGATTGGCGAGCGGCGAGCCGATCAGCGCGCCGCCGCCGAAGCCCATGATCGCCATGCCGGTCGCCATGCCGCGCCGGTCTGGAAACCATTTCACGAGCGTCGACACCGGCGAAATATAGCCAAGACCGAGACCTATGCCGCCGATGACACCCATGCCGATCCACAGCAGCCAAAGCTGATGGAGAATGACGCCGACGGCACCTAAGAGGAAGCCGCCGCCCCAGCAGAAGGCGGCGACGACGCCGGCCTTGCGCGGTCCGGCCCGCTCCAGCCAGCCACCGAAGACCGCGGCTGAAAGGCCGAGGAAAACGATGCCTAAGGTGAAGACGACCAAAAGATCCGTCACCCGCCAGTCACAGGAGGTTGTGAACAGCGCCGAAAACAGCGTCATGTTTTGACATACGACCGGTTTGCTGACGCCGATGGCGCGTGACAGCGGCAGCCAGAAGACGCTGAGGCCGTAGGACATGCCGATGCACAAATGAATCGCGAGCGCCGCCGGTGGAACAAGCCAACGGTTGAAGCCCGGCTTTGCGATGATTCTGTCGCGGTCGAGAAATCCGGCGGAGATCGCTCCCCGTCCCATGACATGGTCTGTAGCGCTCATAGTTCCTCCCTGGAATGCCTTATTTTGTATAAGCTGCAAGCACTTGCATGGCCGCGTCAAGAGGCCAGAGGCAACTATTTCATATTTCCATCGGTCTGGCGGTGAATATGCCCGATCTATGCATGGGCAAAGCAGCAGCACTGAAGGGGATTTCGATGTTGAAGTTCTATATGACGCCAGGCTCCTGCTCGACCGGCATCCATATTATTCTCGAAGAACTCGAGGAGATCTTCGAGGTCTATATCGTCAATCTGCCGGCCGGCGACCATTTTAAGCCGGATTATGTCGCCATCAATCCCAAATCGACGATCCCGACCCTCGTCCGCAAGGATGGCTCCAGCCTGACGGAAGTGCAGGCGATCGCTTATTGGTTGGGGCAAACCCACCCGCGTGCAAAACTTTTTCCCGCCGATGTCGAGGTCGCCACCCGCGTCATCGAGACCTTGGCTTTCGTCGTCGGCACTATCCACGGGCAGGGCTTTGCCCGAATTTTCGCCACGCCGACCTTCACACGCAATGAGGCGGATCATCCGGCCGTGCAGGGCTTCGGCCGCGAGCTCGTCGAAAAATGCTTTCGCATCGTCGATGCGCAGATGATGGGAAAAGATTACGTCGCCGGCGATTATTCGGTCGCCGATCCGGTCCTGTTCTATGTCGAATTCTGGGCCGACAAGCTGAAGATCCCGCTGCCCGCTAATCTCTTCGGACATTACAAGCGCATGCTGGCGCGCCCCGCCGTGCAGCGCGTGCTGCGCGAAGAGGGCTATAATCTCGCAACTTTGGGACAGGCGCACACAGACTAGAGCCGGTCATGACGCACCAAACAATTTATTATGCTCTGTCTCGCAGACCGGCGGTCCATTGATCCAAATCAATAATATTATAGCGTATTTCCGTCACTTGCGGTTCGTCGATGGTTGCTCAGCGAATGGTCGGCATGATCACCAAAAAGTTTCTTGTGAAAGCCGCCGCGCAGAGTTTGGTGTCCGCAAATGCCCGCTGCGCCCGCGCATTGATGTAAGATTTGACTGATTAAGACCAGGAGGAGAAATGCCGAGATCCAAAACTGCCGGGGTCGACGAACGACGTCTCCTGCTATTTGGAACGATCGTTCAGAACTTTGCCGCGCATGAGTTGCTGATACAGCGTGTCATGGCGCATGTTCTCGGGACGCAAGTGGCATCCATAATTCTGCTGACGCGCCCTCTGGCTTTCGAAGAGAAGCGCAAAGCCTTGCTCGACCTGTTGCGTCATCGCGAAATTCCGCTCGATCAATACGACTGCGTGAGGGCCTATCTCACATTTCTTCTCACGTTCACGCGGTTGCGCAACGATATTGTTCATTCCGTATGGATTTCGGCGCCATCGCCGGACGCCATTCAGCCCGATTGGATCCTCAATCCGCCGCCACGAATCAAGCCTGTCTATGCCGAGGCCGACAGCTTGCCGGGCGATTTCGTCGAAGATGAAGAGGAAAAACTGGCCTATAGCCTCGACGAATTGACCGAGATTGCCGGTGGTCTCGAAAAAAACCTCGCGAAATTTTCCGACTATCTCGCGGAAGTCGGACTGGTCGACAAATTCTAGATCATGATGCAAGCAGGCCTCCTCGCACGATGCGAGGATTGGTGCATCGCTTCGGCGCGCGTCACCGCATCAGCGCATAGTCGATGAAGTTGACCCGATCGCCCGGCATGACTTCGGTGATCTCTTCATGCAGTTCCACGAGGCCTTGCGTGCGTGTGAGCGATGTGAGCGCGCCGCTGCCTTGCACCGCATATTTTTCGGCAATGGTCTCGCCTGTCGTGGCGGCTCGTAATGAGACGCGGAGATATTCGCGGCGGCCCGGCTTTTTCTTGAAGGCGAAGCCGGATGTGACCTTCTGCCGGCGCAAGGGCTCGGCTTCGGCGCCATTGAGCGCGGCGATGAGCGGCCGCACGAGTGCGGCGAAACAGACGAAAACTGCGACCGGATTGCCGGGCAGGCCGATGAAAGGAGTGCCATGAAGAATGCCCATGGCCACCGGCCGGCCGGGCTTGATCGCGAGCTTCCAGAAGGCGAGCGAACCTTTCTCTTCGATCGCCGCCTTCACATGATCTTCCTCGCCCATCGAGACGCCGCCGGAGGTGACGACGAAATCATAGGATTTCGCCGCCTCGCCCAGTGCCGTGGTGATGACGCTGCGATCGTCCGGCAATATGCCGAGATCATGCACGTCAACACCGAGCCGTTGCAGCATGGCGTGAAGGATGAAGCGATTGGCGTCATAGACGGCCGCGGCGCGCAGAGGCGTACCTGGCGAGACGATCTCGTCGCCGGTCGAAAAGATCGCCGCTTTGAGCCTGCGCCGCACTTCGAGCTCGGTGACGCCAAGCGCCGCGGCAAGGCCGATATCCTCCGGCATCAAGCGCCGGCCGCGCGGCAAGGCCTCGGTGCCGCAGGCGAGATCTTCACCGCGCGGCCGCCGATTGGCGCCTTTCGCCAACGCTTTGGGCAGCAGCACGCTGCCATCGTCCAGAAGCTTGCAGTCTTCCTGCATAAAGATGGTGTCGAAGCCATCCGGGATGGGCGCGCCGGTAAAGATGCGCAAGGCGGCATGTTCGGGTGCCGCCGCATCCAGTGCATGGCCAGCGGCGATGCGGCCGGCGATCGGCAGTTTCGTCTGTGCATCGGCGGCAAGGTCTTGCCAGCGCACCGCATAGCCGTCAACGGCGGAATTGTCGAAGGGCGGAAGATCGATCGGCGCAATGAGCGTTTGCGCGAGCACCCGGCCTTCCGCCGAAAAGAGTTCTGACAATTTCGGTTGCTTCAATGGCGGGCACGCGCGCTGCGATGAGGGCGACCGCCGCTTCTACCGACAGCGCCGCGCCGCCAGTCGCAAACACATCTTTGCTGAGTTGGGTCATGCGGACGTCTCTTGTGCTCGGCGATGAAAATCACCGATTTGTTCATGTTTGCTCATAGGGTTTGTGGATCATTGTGCGCTTCGGGAGGTGACGGCAGACGCCGGAAGACAAGAATTTCAGATTATTACATTTGCCGGATTGCCGAAAGCTGGCGCAGAGTTTCCACCACGGGCGCTGCGAATTTGAGGATCAGATCGACGATCGTGTCGACATCGTCGAGATTCGCATAAGGCAGCTGCTGTCGGAACAGACGCTCCGCCACCGGCGCGTCGCTCGCCAGAGCTTTGATATTGGGATCGTCGGGAAACAGGAAGGGCTTGCCATTGGCGGCGCGATGCACCTCCAGTTTCGCATGCGGCTCCTGCCTGAAGCCCTCGATGAGGAGCAAATCGACCGGTTCGAGCTTGCTGATGAGTTCGGCGAGCGAAGGCTCCGGCGCGCCGCGCAATTCATGCATCAGCGCAAAGCGGTTGGATGAAGCAATCAACACCTCATGCGCACCGGCCTCGCGATGGCGGAAGGAGTCCTTGCCGGGTTGGTCGATGTCGAAATTGTGATGGGCATGTTTGAGCGTCGAGACGCTGAGGCCACGCGCCAGAAGCGCCGGGATCAGCTTGATGATCAAAGTCGTTTTTCCGGCGCCGCTCCATCCGGCAAGGCCGATCACCCGCATGGTGCTCCCTTGATTTGCTTGGCTCTAGCGTGAGGCTTCGAATGTCGCGGTGTCGATGCTGAAGCTTTCTTCCTTCTATCGAGACGTTCCGCTTCCGAGGCTGGAGTTCGAGGCGGTGATTGATTAGTCTATGACGATTGCCGCAACCTGCGTGCGCGCTCCTTCTCCCGCAAGCGAGAGAAGGAGTTCGCTTGGCCTCTTAGAAAGCTCCACGCCCATCGACACCGCAACCTACCTCGATCTGCGCGGCCTGAAATGCCCTTTGCCGGTGTTGCGCACGCAAAAACTGCTCAACAAGCTCGGCCGTGGCGATCTCGCGATCATCGAATGCACCGATCCGCTCTCGGTGATCGACATTCCGCATCTGGCGCGCACGCGCGGCGATATGCTGGAACTCAATGTAGAGCGCGACGGTGTCTATGTCTTCCATATTCGCCGGCAGAGCGAGACGCAGGATGGGTGATGCTGTGAAGACTCTTGCGGCGCTCGTCTTCGAGACGAGCGAGGAGGTCAATGGCGTGATGGCCGATTTCGCCGCGGCGCTTGCCGGCCGAGGCAAGCGGCTTGCCGGTGTCGTTCAGGTCAGCGCCAACACGCAAGGCTGCGCGTGCTCTGAGACACATGTGCTCGATCTTGAGAGCGGCGCGCGAATCCCAATCTTGCAGGACCTTGGCGCCCATTCACAAGCCTGTCGTGCCGACAGCGCGGCGCTCGCCGATGTGGCCGCGATTGTGCGGCTGGCTTTGCTTCGGCGTCCCGATCTCGTCTTCATCAACCGTTTCGGGCGCCTTGAATCGGAGGGCAGGGGCATGCGCGACGAAATTGCTGCGGCGACCGTCGCCGGCATTCCGGTGCTTGTCGGCGTGGCCTCGCGCTATCTCGAAGCCTGGCGCGGCTTCGCGCTCGGGCTCGATGAGGAGCTCGCCTGCAACCGGGCGGCGCTCGAAGATTGGTGGCAGCGGTTGGAGCAGGCTGGTATCGGCTCCGAGTTTTTGCCGCAACGCTGAACCCGTGCGGGAATTTTCTTCATCGAGCCACCGAACGCACAAGTCCCGTCTGCAAGATCCGCTCGGCATTTGCAAGATCGGTTGGCGCATTGATGTTGAGGAAGGGGTCGAAGGGCTCGATCGGCCAATCGGCATAGGCCAGAGGATAGCGCTCCAGAAAGCGCTCGATCTTGCGAAGATCTTCTTCGACGAGCGCGCGGCGCAGATCGGCTCGGATCGCGGTTGGCCAAAGCGCGATGACGGGATGCGTGCGGCCGCCGGAACGGGCGCAGACAAGCTCGGCGCCTTCTGCCGCACGCGCCGTGTGAAGCCGCGCGACGAGATCGCCGGGCAGGAAAGGCGTGTCGGTCGCGACGCTGACCGCAAAACGGACTTCCGGCAGATAGGCGGCGATGAAATCGAGACCGGCAAGAATGCCGGCCAGCGGCCCGGCAAAGTCGGGCATATCATCGGCGACGACGGGCAAGCCATAAGACGCGAACCGGTCTGGATCGCCATTGCCGCTGATGAGCAGCGCATCGCATTGCGGCCGCAAGGTGGAGATGCCGCGCGTCAGCAGCGGCACCCCGCAAAGCTCCATCAGCGGCTTGTCGCCGCCACCCATACGGCTCGATCGGCCGCCGGCCAGGAGAATGCCGGCGGTGGTTTCATTAGGTGCGGAAGGGGCTGTCGGGGCCGGCATGGGATGTAGCGCCAGTGCTGCCGCGCCCGGGCGATTTTTGCGGCGCGGATCAGTTTCGATCATTTGCTCAACTATAGCGCCGGTCCGCCTCCGCCCTCAATCCGCGATGGGATTTTCGAGGATGGCCATCATATCTCGCAGGTGCGAGCGGCGCCGGCATCGCGGCCTGCCCGCTGCCGCTTCATCCGACTTTTGTCGGATGCGTCCTATAGTCGCGCGCTGACTCCCATGGTAACGTGAAGTCGGAGCCGCGCGGCGAATCACGCATGGGTCCCAAGTCTCGGGACGTGCTCCGAGCATAAATTCGCAATATTTTCAGGGGGGAAATCATGTCGCACTTAGTTGCATTATCCGTAAGTATAGCGGTCCTTGGTGCAATCTGGGCCTTTATCGCCCTTGGCCCGTTGAGCGGCTATGCACTCGTCTGGGCCGGATTCATCGCCTGGGGCTGCTTCTTCCACAGTGGTGGCGATACTGCTGCGCTCACCAAGACGATCGTCGGCACAATCTATGGCGCCATCCTTGGCTGGATTACGCTTATGGTCATCGTCAAAGTCCCCGTGCCTGCGTTGGGCACGGTCTGGCCGGCGTTGGTCGTCGGCTTCTTCGTTTTCTTTCTCGTCATCGTCGCATCGGTCGATCTATTGTCGGTGGTTCCGGCCAATGTCTATGGCTTTGCGGCACTCGTCGCCTATGTTTTATCGTCGGGCAAGACGGCGGACCTGACCGCGGGCTCAGCCGCCAATCCGCTCGTGCTCTTGGTCATCTCTCTCGTGCTCGGCGCCCTGTTCGGTTACGCGTCGGGCCAGCTCGCCAATACGCTGGCAGGCAAGAAGGCCTGATATCAGCGACGGTTTGGGATGGTCGCAATGGCCCGCATCGGCCGCGTCGCGCTCTATGCGGGCTTTTTGCGATCTGTCCACACGACCTCCGACGCTCAAAACCGATACCAGAGAGCCGCCATAGGCCCGAGCTCGTGGCCGGCGTTCTGGCCGGCGACGGTGGCGAAGAAACCAGCTTCGACAGACCAGTGCCGCGAGAGATCATAGACGATGCTCGGCTGCAGCTTGAGCCAGGACCAGTAGGTGCAGTTTGCGCCGACATTGCCTGCGACGGTCATGTAGCTCGCCAGCATTATGAGGAGTTGCGGCTGCGGACGAACGCCTAAAGTCGCATAGGCGTGCCATTCCTCGGGCAAGCCGTCGCCTTGCCATGTGTGGCTCGCTGCCAAATCGATGAAACCCGTGCTGCGGCCAATCGCAAAATTATGGCCGAGCAAGAGGCGCAGGTCTGCGGCGGGAACGCGGTCCTGATCGAAAAGCCCTGTTTGCATCGAACTCGCGGCAAACGGAATATGCACCAGCCCTTGCAGCGAGAGAATTGTCGAATCGAAACTGATGAGGCCGACGCGGCCGCCGAGGTCGGTTCCCGCGGCGGCCGGAGACGTCGGCTGCGCCGGCGCCTGATGGACCACATCCGCAGACGGTTGGGCGATAAGGGTGATCCGATCGGTCAGTCCATATTCGATATAGGTGCCGAGCTCGAATTTCTGATAGGGCGGAATCGGCACGAGCTTGCCATCGGAGTCGAAGGCGCGGGTCGAGTCGGAGAAGCTCGCGGCGGTAATGATTTCGCCTTCGCCTGGCGGCGCTAAAAAGGCGCCCGCCTTCGCCGGCACGGCGACCGCCGCAAAACCGGCGGCAATCAACGGCAACACGAAAAGAATTCGTCGGATACACACGACAAATCGCTTTTCTCGGCCCGAACAAGCGGCCGGACGCACTTAACCTTAGGTAAAGACTGTCATGCGCGCTCGATTTTGCCAAGGCAAATCATGGGGTTCCGGATCACTAAAGCGAAATGCATGGACCGCGCTGCAGCAAAGAGCATTGCAGGCGAAGCGGACTTGCGTTCGTCCCCGCAGATGCGAACGCCTTTTCGCCGATGCGACGCCGGTCTCGCCTTCCGACTTTTGTGCAAGCCTTTGAATGAAGAAGAAGGCTTGTCTCGTATCATGCGCCTGAGGCAAGCTGCAGCATGATTTATCTCGAGACTGCAGCCTTCGAAGCCACGCCGCTCGCAGCAGATCCTTTTCCGCATCTCGTCGTGCGGAATTTCGTCGCGATGGAGAATGTCGCGCGGGTCGCGGCGGATTTTCCGCGCCTGCCAGGGCCTGGGGCCTTTCCGCCGCGCGCGCTTCGGCTGAAGGGGCATTTCGCGGGTCTGATCGCCGAACTCTCCGAGCCTTGGCTGCGTCAGGCGATCGAAGACAAATTCAATGTCGATCTCACCGGCCGTCCGCTCGTTTGGACAGCACGCGGGTACGTGCAGGAGCGCGACGGCGCCGTGCACACTGATACGCGATCCAAGCTCGTGACGATACTGCTTTATCTGAACGAAGACTGGACCAGCACAGGCGGCCGCCTGCGCCTGTTGCGCTCGCGTGAAACGCTTGGCGATCCGGTCGTCGAAGTGCCGCCGCTCGGCGGCACTTTGCTCGCTTTTCTGCGCAGCGACAGATCGTGGCACGGGCATCTGCCGCATGTCGGCGAAAGGCGGGCAATCCAGCTCAATTTCATGACCGATGCGTGGATCGCCGCGCGCGAACAGGCGCGACATCTTCTGTCGGCTCGCGTCAAGCAATGCGCGGCGCTCCTTCGGTTTGAAGGTGCTGCTTTTTCTTCAGCGCCGCCTTTGCCGCCAGCGACCCATGGTTTGTGGCGGCTCGGCAATGAAGCGGCATGAAAAAAGGCGCGCTCGCGCGCGCCTTGCAGAATTGTCGAACGAGTCTGCGCCGCCAGCATTCAAGCGGTCTTTGTTGCTTCAAGCGGCGGGTTCGGTGCCGGATGCGTGCGCCGCATCATCGCATGCCGCAACGGCTTGATCGCGAAGAGCGCGAGGAGCGCTGCGGTGACATTGAGGCTGACGGCGACGACGAAGACCGCCGACCAACCGAATTTTGCGGCGAGAATGCTCGTCAGCGGCACGAGCAGCGAGGCCGTGCCTTTGGCCGTATAAAGCATGCCGGCATTGGTCGCGGCATATTTGGAACCGAAAGTGTCGCCGCATGTCGCCGGGAACAGGCTGTAGATCTCACCAAAGACGCCGAAATAAAGTGCCGTCGCCAAAACAAAGACCAGCGGATTGTGCCCATAGGCGCTGATGGTCAACAGCGAGACGGCGCCGATCGAAAAGGCGATTGCCATGGTGTTTTCGCGGCCGATGTGATCGGAGATATAGCCGAACAAGGGCCGCCCAAAGCCATCGAAGATACGATCGAGCGAGATGGCGAAAGTCAGCGCCGCCAATGTGAAGCCGGCGAGATTAACTGGCACATTGGCGATCTTGTAGTCATGCGCGATGGGGCCGACCTGCGCCGTCGCCATCAGGCCGCCTGCGGCGATCATGACGAAAGCGAGATAAAGCACCCAAAACACCGGCTGCCGCAGAGTCTGCGAAGGCGCAAAGTCGATTTTGCTCTGCATGACCTTGAGGGCCCTCTTGACCGGGGCAAAAGTGAGATGCGGCTTGCGCAGGAACTGCGCCAGAACAAGCACGATGACGCCCTGGCCAATGCCGAAGGTGAAGAAGGCTTGCTCATAGCCGCTCGCGGCGATCATCTTCGCGATAGGTATGACGGTTAGAGCAGCGCCGGCGCCAAAACCCGCCGCCGTCGCGCCCGCCGCAAGACCGCGTCGATCAGGGAACCATTTGAGCGCATTGCCCACGCAGGTGCCATAGACCGCGCCGGCGCCGATGCCAGCGATGACAGCCGCGACGTAAAGGATAAGGACCGAGCTCGCGACCGAATTCAAAATCCAGGCGATAGCAATCATGACGCCGCCGAAGGTCACGACGACGCGCGGCCCATATTTGTCGACGAACCAGGCTTCGATCGGGACAAGCCAGGTCTCGGTCACGACAAAAAAAGTAAAGGCCGCCTGAATGGCGGGGCGCCCCCAATGATATTTGGCATTGATCGGATCAACGAACAAAGTCCAACCATATTGCAGATTGGCGATCATCGCCATGCAGACGACGCCCATGGCGAGCTGCAACCAGCGGTAATTAGCTCCCTCCGCCCAAGGCCTTGCGCCCCCGTTATTATCGCTCATCATTTCCTCCCAACCTGTCTTCGTGATCCTTAGAGGCCGCGAAGATCGGAACCATTGTGGCGTTATGTATACCAATATGCAAGACGCCAAATTTTTGCGTACGCTATACCAAATCACATGGGCGGGGCAAGCTGCGGGCGTCCGGCGCAACAGATGCAGGTTTTTCAGTCACGGCTGACGTCTATGAGTTTAAGGGGGAGCTCATCTGCAGTGAGACAAGACTACCGGCCTCGGTGGGAAAAATGAACAAAAAATTTCATGCCTGTAAAGGACAATGACCCGGAGCACTGCGGCGATCCATCAATGGAGAGCCTACGATCAGGCGCTGCGATGAACCGACAAAATAAAAGCCCCGGCTTGACCGGGGCTTTCCACCTAGGGCGTAGTCTTATCGATCGAATAGGATTATTCGATCGATAAGACTTACGCTCCAAATAAAAAAACTTAGAGCATGTCCATATCGGAAAAGCGGACCCGCTTTCCCGGGACATGCTCTTGTGAGGCGGCAATTTCAATCTCCGCGGATATGGGAGGAGTCCACGCAATCGGAAATTGCCACGGCTTTTTTACCGCGTGCATGTCCTTGTCGAAAAGGCGGCCTTTCGACGACATGCACCGGCCTCAGAGCCCGAAATAGGCAACGTCGCCATTACGCGCGGCGATTTCGGCGCTGAGATCAATGAAGCTCAAAAGCCGATCGATGAGGCTGCGGGAAGGATGCAGAACGAGCGAAGCGGTCTTGATCATTGTCTTGCCTCAAAAAGTTAATGGAAACATCCATCTTTTGACGTATTGGAATATGGCATACCAGATTCAAAATACAATATCCATTTAGGCATGGGTTGTCTGCATTTTTTGCAATGCACAATAGCCAGATCACGATGACTTTGGATTAAATCAATCCAAAGTCATGATTGAGACATCGGATATATCCGATGTCTTTATAAACGTGATCAATTCTTATAATTTAGAGCGGGATATGCAGATAAGCTTGCGCAATCTGCGTCAACTTGATTGCGCCGGAAAACCGGTTCCCACTTTTCCTCATCCCGCTCTAGTGCTCGTATGGGCGAGCGCGGGCGTAAATAAAGACGGCTGCGGTTAACGCAGCCGTCGCTTCAGGCCAATTTTTTCTGGATTATTCAGCGGCTTGCTTGATAACGGGTGCCAAAGCGCCGGAGGCATGTATCGCGGCGAGCTCTTCGTCGCCATAGCCAAGCACATGTGAGAGGATCTCATCGGTGTGTTCGCCAAGCAGGGGCGAGCGCACGACTTCGGTCGGGCTGTCCGACAATTTGATCGGATTGCCCACCGTGAGATAGGGGCCGCGCACCGGATGGTCGACTTCGACCACTGTCCCGGTCGCCCGCAACGACGGGTCCGCGGCGATCTCCTTCATCGAGAGGATCGGCCCGCAAGGTATATCGAGCGGATTGCAGATTTCCATGACCTCGAATTTGGTCTTGGTCTTGGTCCAGGCCTCGACCGTGTCGAAGATGAAGCTCAATTTATTGAGCCGCGCCTCGGGCTTGGCGTATTCGGGATCGGTGATCCATTCCGGCTTGCCGATCACGTTGCAGACCTTGTCCCACGCCGGCGCCTGGGTGATGAAATAGATATAGGCGTTGGGATCGGTCTCCCAGCCTTTGCATTTCAAGATCCAGCCAGGCTGGCCGCCGCCGGACGCATTGCCGGCGCGCGGCACCGCATCGCCAAAGGGCAAGCCCTCGCCAAATTGCGGATATTCCTGCAGCGGCCCATGCGCCAGGCGCTGCTGATCGCGCAGCTTGACGCGGCAGAGATTGAGCACGCCGTCTTGCATGGCGACATCGACCTTCTGGCCGCGGCCGGTCATAGTGCGCTGATAAAGTGCGGTAACAATGCCTAGGGCGAGGTGCAGACCCGTGCCGGAATCGCCGATCTGCGCGCCTGTCACGACCGGGGGGCCATCGCGGAAGCCGGTCGTCGAGGCTGCACCGCCAGCGCACTGCGCAACGTTTTCATAGACTTTGCAATCCTCATAAGGGCCGGGACCGAAGCCCTTGATCGAGGCCAGGATCATGCGCGGGTTGAGCGTCTGGATCTTGTCCCAGCCGAACCCCATGCGGTCGAGCACGCCGGGAGCGAAATTCTCGACGAGGACGTCGCAGGCCTTGATCAAAGCCTCGAGGACTTGCTTGCCTTTCGGATTTTTGGTGTCGAGGGTGATCGAGCGCTTATTGTGGTTCAGCATCGTGAAATAGAGGCTGTCGGCGCTTGCCACGTCGCGCAGCTGGCTGCGTGTAATATCGCCGACGCCCGGCCGTTCCACCTTGATCACATCGGCGCCGAACCACGCCAGCAATTGCGTGCAGGTGGGACCCGATTGCACATGTGTGAAGTCCAGAACCCGCACGCCCTCTAAAGCCTTGCCCATTCGTTTGCTCCACTCCTCATCCTGATAGTTTTGATTATTGTTCCGAGCGAGAATCTTTTCGCAGCCGTGTGAATTTGGCACACCACAGCCCAGCGTCCATTTATACATGGTTTGCGCCATTGGACTAGAGGCATAGGCGCGGGCGCAGCGCGGGATTTGCCGATCGCTGGCACGCCGTTCCAAAAGAGTTTTTCGGGGCAACCGTCAGGTGCCTTTGGTGGAGCAGAAGAGCGTGCCGAAGCAGCAGATCTCTCCGCTCAGAGCGGGATGAGAAAAAGTGGAAACCGGTTTTCCGGCGCAATCAAGTTGACGCAGATTGCGCAAGCTTATCTGCATATCCCGCTCTAACTATTGAAATCGATCACGTTTATGACTTTCGATTGATTCAATCCAAAGTCATCGTGATCTAGGGCTGCCGGGCGTGCCGAAGTGCCGCATCCCATGGCCTTCCGTTTCGTCTTCGCACATACGGACTCTGTCGGTGACAAATGCCGTTTGGCGGCGCTGGACCATTGGCGGACGGCGCTTTGCAGAGCCATGACACAAACCCGTTAAAAATATCGTAGGACATCCATGGTTCGGCGGCATTGGCGGCCTTGGACTGTTCCATGCCGGGAAGCGGCGCTCCGATCGGCAATGCCGGAGAGAGTCCCGCTGCCAGCAGCGTGGGTCAAGGCCTTCGTAAACCTTCGCAAAAAAAGACGGCGCGGAGGCCGCGCCGTACCGGAATACCCGAACAAGGGTCTGTCCACGATGAGCTATCTGGCGAGACCGGGGGATCGATGCAAAAGCGCGCGGGCCTCTTTTAAACCGCCCGCACCGCATGCATTTCGGCAATCTGTTCCGGGCTGTAGCCGAGGCTCGTGAGCACCTCGTCCGTATGTTCGCCGAGCAGCGGCGAGCCGGTGACTTCGACGGTCAGGTCCGAGAATTTGATCGGGCTGCCGACGGTGAGATATTTGCCGCGCTCCTTGTGATCGACTTCGACAATGGTGCCGCTCGCCCGCAGCGACGGATCATTGGCGATTTCCTTCATTGAGAGCACCGGCGCGCAGGGGATGTCGTATTTGCGCAGGATGTCGACGGCTTCGAATTTGGTCTTGTCCTTCAGCCAGTCTTCGATGATGGCGAAAATATCGAAGATCTTGTCCTGCCTCGCTTCGGCCGTGTTGTAGGCCGGATCATCGATCCATTCCGGCTTGCCGAGCGCTTTGCAGATCGGCGGCCAGGCATGGCCCTGAATGGTGAAATAGATATAGGCGTTGGGGTCGGTTTCCCAGCCTTTGCATTTGAGAACCCAGCCCGGCTGGCCGCCACCGCCCGCATTGCCGCCGCGCGGCACGACATCGCTGAACTTGCCGTGCGGATATTGCGGATATTCTTCGAGATAGCCGACCCGCTCCAGGCGCTGCTGATCGCGCAGCTTGACCCGGCAGAGATTGAGCACGGCATCTTGCATGGAGACGGCAACCTTCTGACCCTTGCCGGTCTTGTTGCGGGCGTGCAGCGCGGTGAGAATGCCGATGGCGAGATGCATGCCGGTGTTGCTGTCGCCGAGCGCCGCGCCGCTCACCGTCGGCGGGCCGTCCCAGAAGCCGGAGGTCGAGGCGGCGCCGCCAGCGCATTGCGCGACATTCTCATAGACCTTCAGGTCTTCGTAATGGTGGCCCTCGCTGAAGCCCTTCACCGAAGCGACGATCATGCCCGGATTGAGCTCGTTGATGCGTTCCCAGGTGAATCCCATCCGGTCGAGAGCGCCGGGCCCGAAATTCTCGACCATCACGTCGGATTCCTTGATCAGCTTCTCGAGGACGACCTTGCCCTGCGGCGTCTTCGTGTCCAAGGTCAGCGACCGCTTATTGCTGTTCAGCATGGTGAAATAAAGCGCATCTGCATTCGAGACGTCGCGCAGCTGAGAGCGGGTGACGTCGCCCGAACCCGGACGTTCGACCTTGATGACGTCGGCACCGAACCAAGCAAGGAGCTGGGTGCAGGCGGGTCCCGCCTGCACATGGGTGAAGTCGATGATTTTAATACCTTCGAGTGGCTTGCTCATGGGTACATTTCCTTGTCCTAGATTTTGCTTTGTTCCGGAAGGGCCTGCGAACTGGCTTCAATCCGGACATGAATGCTCCGCCTCGTTCAGCGGAAACCCTGTTGCCAGGGAAAAGCGTCTTGTTGCGTCATCCGACCCCATTTGTTTGTCTGAGCTTGGCTTCGAGCTCGGCGAGCTCTTTGCGTAATTTGCGTTCTTCGGCGAAGCGGGCGGTCTCATCGCGGATGATCGCGACGATGGCAGTCGGCCGGCCTTCGCCGGACTGAAGCAATGAAACCGTGAAGGCGATCGACAAAGTGCGGCCGTCCTTATGCAGGGCCGGCACCCGCAGCACGTCGGTGGCGTAACGCGTCTGCCCCGTCCGCATGGTCTGATGATAGCCGTCCCAATGCCGCTGCCGCTCGGGAATGATCAGATCGAGGGATCGGCCGAGGGCTTCTGCTTCGGAAAAGCCGAAGATGCGCTCGGCAGCCGGGTTCCACAGCGTGATGAGACCGCTTGCGTCGCAAGCGACGATCGCATCGCCTGCCGCTTTCACGAGTTCGGCAAGGTCAATCGGTGAATGCATGAGCCCACGCGTTCTTACTCAAAGTAGCCAACCCTTCGCTTTGCTTGGCTAGACCACGTTCAGGCGGAGCGGAGTCCGGTTCGTCTGAAGATGCCCTAAACGCAATTACGTTCAGCTGGCGAGGCAATCTCTTGCCTCGCCAAAATCGATGTGGCCGATTATTTCTTGTGAACCACGCTTTGCGGGTTGAGGCTGCCGATGTTGCCGCTCTCGGAGCCGGCCGCTGGGTCGATTGCCGCGTTGATGAGAGTCGGCTTACCGGAGTCCATCGCCTCGTTGACGGCGCGCTTCAGCTCGTCGGGCGTTGTCACATGGACGCCGACGCCGCCGAATGCTTCGATCATTTTTTCGTAGCGTGAGTCTTTGACGAAGACGGTTGGCGCAACGTCCGAACCACCGGTGGGATTGACGTCGGTTCCGCGATAGATGCCGTTGTTGTTGAAGACGACGATGCAGACCGGCAGATTGTACCGGCAGATCGTTTCCACCTCCATGCCGGAGAAACCAAAGGCGCTGTCGCCTTCAATTGCGAGCACGGGTTTGCCGGTCTCCACTGCAGCCGCGACGGCAAAGCCCATGCCGATGCCCATGACACCCCAGGTGCCGACGTCCAGGCGTTTGCGCGGTTGATACATGTCGATGACGCCGCGCGCTAAATCGAGCGTGTTGGCGCCTTCGTTGACGAGGATGGCATCCGGCCGCTCTTTAATGACGGTGCGCAGGGCGCCGAGCGCACTGTGGAAATCCATCGGCACCGAATTTTTCATCAGCTTCGACGACATCTTGGCAAGGTTCGCCTCCTTGCGGGCATTGATGGCGCCGATCCAACCTGCCGGCGGGGCCGACCATTCGCCATCTATGCGCTCAAGAAGAGCCGATACGCAGGAGCCGATGTCGCCGACCAACGGAGCGACGATCTCGACGTTGCTGTCCATCTCCTTGGGCTCGATGTCGATCTGGATGAACTTCTGCGATCCAGGCTCACCCCAGGTCTTGCCCTTGCCGTGCGACAGAAGCCAGTTGAGGCGGGCGCCAACCAGCATCACGACGTCGGCTTCTTTCAGCACCAACGAGCGCGCCGCGCCCGCCGACTGCGGGTGCGTGTCGGGGAGCAGACCTTTGGCCATGCTCATCGGCAGATAAGGAATGCCGCTCTTCTCGACCAGGGCGCGGATCTCGTCATCGGCCTGCGCGTATGCCGCGCCTTTGCCGAGGATGATCAGGGGGCGCTTGGCCCTTTTCAGTACATCGAGCGCACGCTCGACAGCAGCCGGAGCAGGAAGCTGGGCAGGTGCCGGGTCGATGACCTTGACGAGTGACTTGGTTCCTGTCTCCGCGTCCAAAACCTGAGAGAAAAGTTTGGCCGGCAGATCAAGATAGACGCCGCCCGGACGGCCGGAAACAGCTGCGCGTATGGCGCGCGCCACGCCGATGCCGATGTCTTCGGCATGCAGCACGCGGAACGCCGCCTTGCAGAGGGGCTTGGCGATGGCCAGCTGGTCCATCTCTTCGTAGTCGCCCTGCTGCAGGTCGACGATCTCGCGCTCGGACGAGCCACTGATCTGGATCATCGGAAAGCAGTTGGTCGTGGCATTGGCCAGCGCAGTCAGACCGTTGAGAAAGCCGGGAGCTGACACCGTGAGGCAGATGCCGGGCTTTTTCGTCAGGAAGCCGGCGATTGCAGCTGCATTGCCAGCGTGCTGCTCGTGCCGGAACGAGATGACGCGCATGCCTTCGGCCTGTGCGATACGGCCCAAGTCCGTGATCGGGATGCCGGGCACACCGTAGATCGTGTTGATACCATTGAGCTTGAGCGCCTCGATGACGAGGTGAAAGCCATCCGTCAGCTCCTGTTGTGCGTCGGCTTCGGCTGTAGTTGCACTAAGATGACCGCCCGAGACGATGTTCGTGTCACGCGACTTTGCCTTTAACGTGTCGTCTGCTGTGGTGGCCGTTTCTCCTTTAGCCGCATAACCGAGCATTGCTTTCTCCCTAGAGTTCTCCAGGGACCGACGTTCTTATTCGAACAATTCGTTCCCGTGTTCTTCGATGAAAGACGCGAGACCGAGCGTGTGGTCGCGCGACAGTCTTTCGGCGATTTCCGTCTCGCGGTTCTCCATCGCGGTGATGATGGCGAGATGGTCTTCGATTGAACGCTGCGCGCGGTCCAGCTTGCCGATGGTCAGTTGCCGGATCCCGCGCACATGAAGCAGCAGGTTGTCGGTCATGTAGCAGAGGACTTGCGAGCCGCTCATGCGAATGATCGCCTGATGGAAAGTGATATTGGCCGAGGAATATTCGTTGAGATGTTCCGTCGGCATGTAGGCGGCGCTGAAGTCCTTGAAGATCTGCCGCAGCGAGGCGACATCGGCTGCAGGATCGAGGGTGATGAGGCGCACCGCCATGCTCTCGAGCGCCGCCCAGGCCTGCACCATTTCGATGATTTCGCGCTTGGTCTTGCGCACGACGAGAATGCCGCGCCGTGGCACGGTGCGCAGAAAGCCGTCCTGCTCGAGCATCGCGACGGCCTCGCGGATCGGCGTGCGGCTCACGCCGAGACGATCCGACAATTCACGCTCGTCGAGCATCACCGGCTCGGGCGCCGAATAGACATCCATCTTAATGATGGCGTCCTTCAACGCCGTATAGACCTTGCTCTTGAAACTCTCCTCCGTGCGAATCCGCGGGAACAGCTCGTCATTGGCCGCGTCGTGCGACCGTTTTGAAGATGTTGCCGTGCGCGTGCTGGGTGAAGTTGCCATGTGCCTGACCTTTCATGTAGTGTGGCATGCCACATGCCACTATGTCAAGATTTCCAATACAGTTGACAATGAGAAATTTGGTATGCCAAATGCCATACCTTGGATAAAGAGCTCCAGAATTCGGCATACGCGGACAGCGGTCCGCCAGCAAGGCGAGAGAGCGTCTGGGGGCCAAATTATGGCGCCGCTGGCCGGCATTCACTTAAACGTGACGCGGTCATAGACCCATAGGTCGGCTGCATTGATGGATTTCTAGGGTGCATTGTCTCAAGGCAAAAGCCAATGCGACTTTGCCGATGCACCCTTTCAGCGCCGCCCGTTCCCGTACGGGCGGCGCTTGCTTTTTGCGGCAGGCCTCGGTTCCTGTCTTTGGCGAGCGGTCGCTCTCATCTTAGGAAGTGCCGATCGTCGAACGCCGTGTCCTTCCGTAAATCGTTAGAATCGATCACGTTTGTAAGGACATCGGATGATCCGATGTCGCAATCATGGCTTTGGATAGCTTCAATCCAAAGCCATCCTGATCTAGAGCATGATGCCTTCAAGTCGATTCGGGCATCATGCTCTAGGTTTTTGAAAACGCGTCGTTTGTTGCGAAAAACCGGTGCCCGCTTTTTCGCATGATGCTCTAGACGTGCCGTTCACATGAGGCGAAAAGGCCTTATGAAGGCGCCGCGCGGATGTGAAGGAAATTTCGGGTGACGGGAATGGCGGCAGTGCCGGCGATGATGCGTCAGGTCTATTTCGACGGCTCGGGCGGGCCGGACGTGATTCGGATCGGCGAGGCGGCGGTGCCGCAGCCGGGCGAAGGCAAAGTGCTCGTCGAGGTCGTGGCCGCCGGCATCAACCGGCCGGATTGCGTTCAGCGCGCCGGCAATTATCCACCGCCGCCTGGCGAATCGAATATTCCGGGCCTTGAAATCTCCGGCCGTGTCGTCGCACTGGGCAAAGGCGTGACGAGCCTGAAGGAAGGCGATGCCGTTTGTGCGCTTTTGGGCTCGGGCGGCTATGCCGATTATGCGCTGGCCGATGCCGCGCTCTGCCTGCCAGTGCCGCGGGTCTTGAGCCTCGTCGAGGCGGGCGGCCTGCCGGAAACCTTCTTCACGGTCTTTGACAATGTCTTCACCCGCGGCCGGCTGAAGCCGGGCGAGAGTTTTCTCGTCCATGGCGGCTCGAGCGGCATCGGCTCGACGGCCATTCAGCTCGCCAAACTGTTCGGCGCGCGCGTGATCACGACGGCGGGCTCGCCCGAAAAATGCGCCTTCTGCCGCACTCTCGGCGCCGACCTTGCCATCGATTACAAGACCCAGGATTTCGTCGACGAGGCGAAGACATTCACGCAAAAGCGCGGCGTCGACGTCATTCTCGACATGGTCGGCGGCACTTACATGCAGAAGAATCTGTCGATCCTCGCGGTCGAGGGGCGCCTCGTGCAGATCGCCTTCCTGCAAGGAAGCATCGTCGAGAATTTCAATTTCATGCTGCTGATGTTGAAGCGCCTGACCTTGACCGGCTCGACCTTGCGGTCGCGCAGCCTCGCGCAAAAGGCCGAGGTTGCCGAGGCTTTGCGCGAAAAAATCTGGCCGCTGCTCGATGCAGGCAAAGCGAAGCCCATTATCCACGCGACCTTCCCGCTCGAAGATGCGCAGGCGGCGCATGAAATGATGGAATCCTCGAGCCATGCAGGCAAGATATTGTTGCTGACAGGGAAATAGTTTTCGCCGCGCTTGTGAGGTCGCGTCTTGATGCGGAGCGCCACCGTTGGCTAGAGCACTTCCGAGAGGCGAATCCGCGGCGCGTTTCGCTTCGCCCAAAAATGCCGAGAGGCCGTCATGACTCCTATCGCCGAACTTCCTATTGCCGAACATCGGGCGCTGCTCGCGAAAGTGCGGACCGAATATGAGGCTTTTCGTGCGCAAGGTCGTAAGCTCGACATGACGCGCGGCAAGCCGTCTCCCGAGCAGCTCGACCTCTCGAACGGCATGCTCGCTCTGCCGGGCAATGGCGATTATCTCACCGAGGCCGGCGAGGACGCCCGCAACTACGGCGGCGTGCAGGGCCTGGCTGAGGTGCGTGCCTTGTTTTCACCGGTGCTCGGCGCGGCCCCCGACCGAATCGTGATCGGCGATAATTCGAGCCTCGCCATGATGCATGATTTAATCGTCTGGGCGCTTTTGAAAGGCGTTCCGGGTTCGGCCGCAGCTTGGTCGAAAGAGGCTTCGCCCGCCTTTCTCTGTCCAGTGCCTGGCTATGACCGGCATTTCGCGATTCTCGAAGAATATGGGATTCGCATGATCCCCGTGCCTTTGACCGGGCAGGGGCCCGATATGGATAAGGTCGAAGCGCTCGTCGCCGATCCTGCCGTCAAGGGCATGTGGTGCGTGCCCAAATATTCGAATCCGACCGGCGAGATCTATGCCGAGGATGTGATCAGGCGCCTCGCTTCCATGCGCACCGGCGCGCCGGATTTCCGGATTTTTTGGGACAATGCCTATACGCTGCATCATCTGACGGAGCACAAACACGAGGTCGGCAATATTCTCGATGCCTGCGAAGCGGCCGGCCACCCGGACCGCGCCTTCGTCTTCGCCTCGACCTCGAAGATGACGCTCGCCGGCGCCGGCCTCGCGTTCTTCGCGTCTTCGGCCGCCAATGTGAAATGGTATCTCGCCCGCGCCGGCAAGCGCACCATCGGGCCGGACAAATTGAATCAGATCCGCCATATCCGCTTTCTGCGCGATATTGCCGGACTGCATCAGCTTATGGATGCGCATCGCCGCTTGATCGCGCCGAAATTCGAAGCCGTTCTCGAAGCGCTCGACCGCCGCCTCGCCGGCACGGGCCTCGCGCGCTGGACGCGGCCCGAAGGCGGCTATTTCATCAGCGTCGATGCCTTGGAAGGCACGGCCGCGCGTGTGGTCGAACTTGCGAAGGATGCCGGTCTCGCTCTGACGCCGGCGGGTGCGACATGGCCGCTCGGCCATGATCCGCATGATGCGACCTTGCGGCTCGCGCCCACCTTTCCGGCTTTGAGCGATGTGCGCGTCGCCGCCGAAGGCATAGCGCTTTGCATTTTGCTCGCTGGGCTCGAAAAGCAGGAGGCGGCCCGCGCATGAGCCAGGGCTGAAGCTAAAACTTCCGAGGCTAAAACTTCCGAGGCTAAAACTTCTCCCTCAGAAAGGCTGTGAGCGCCATTTCGAATTCGGCCGGCCTTTCGATATGTGGGATGTGGCCGGAGCGTTCGATCTCGACGAGCCTGCCGCTCGGTAGATCTTTGATCGCTTCGCGCCCGAGCTCTGCCCAATGGCCGAGTCCCTTGGTCGCTTCCGGTGACGCATAGCGGCGGAAGAAGGCCGAATGGTCGTTCTGCCCGATGATCAGCAGCACCGGCATTTGTAAGTACTTATATTCCTGCCGGATCGGCTCGTCGAACATCATCTGATAAATGAGCGCCGAGGCCATCGCCCAGCGTGGATATTCGGGGCTCTTCAGCACCCGCGAAAAGGTCTCGACAAAATGTTCGGCCTCCGGCGGCCAGCCGAAGAAGAAGGCGTGCATGAAGGCGCGATAGCTCTGCGGCGTCTGCTGCATCTCGGTCGCGAACAGCGTTTCGAGCGGCACCGGTTTGATGGCGGCGCGATAGTCTTCGAGGCCGATCGGATTTTCGAGCACGAGTATGGCCGTCGTCTCAGGATAATCCCGGGCGAAATAGACGGCGAGCATGCCGCCGAAGGAATGGCCGACGATGGCCGCTTTGGCGATGCCGAGATGATCGAGAAGAATCTTGGTGTTTTGCGCGAGAAGGTCGAAATGATAGGTGATCGCAGGTTTCGCCGATTTGCCGAAGCCGAGCTGATCCGGCACCACGGTGCGATAGCCTTGCGCGCTCAACATGCGGATCACGCGCGTCCAATATTCGCCGGAAAAGCTCTTGCCATGCAAAAGCACGATGGATTTGCCGTTCGGCTTGCCCGTCGGCGCCACATCCATATAGGCCATGCGCAGGCTCTGGCCTTCGATCGTCAGATCGAGAAAATGAACGGGATAGGGATAATCGATTCCTTCGAGGCCTATGCCGAGCGGCTTTACTTCCGGCGTGGCCGCAGGTGCCTGTGCCACAAAGAGAAAGAGAGCGGCGAGGATAAGGGCGGCGCCGGCCAGGCTGCGGAGCATGGGAGATCCTTATCGATTTATGGAGCCAAGGATGGGATAATCCTGGCAGCGAGAAGGTCATCTCACATTTGCGGGAACAGGTTTTAGCGAGGCAAAGGAGGGCTCGGTCTTGAATATGGGGTTCAACCTCGCCGGTAGTGTTTCGGTTTGAAGTTTGCGAACCCCGACGCGGCCTCACGAGCGCCGAATTCCGTGCTACGCTAAATAGAGAACAACATCGGAGTTTGCAGAATGATTGCCGCTTCCATCATCGCTTTGCTGACCTTCGTATCGATGTTTTCGGCCGGCCAGATAGCTAAGAGCCGCGGCCGCTCCGTAAGGATATGGTTGTGGCTCGCCGCTCTATTCGGGCCGTTTGCGCTTGTTGCGGCATGGCTGCTTCCCATCCCACAGGGACGGGATCGCCACTTGGCCCGCCGGGCCTAAGGGCGAGAAGCACCCCGCCAACGCGCCGGCTGCGACGTGCGGCCCATAAAATGGGGTCGGCGGAAATTTCAAACTGAGACAATAGCGGATGACGCCGGCCATGGCGGCGGGGGCAGAAAATCGGCTATGGTCGCTAGAGGAATTGGTGGAGCGAACGTCAATCTGAAGGAGACTTGCCCCATGAACGCCATAACTTCCGTTCCGCTGGACAAGTTGAAAATCTACGGGAATTGGAAACAAGCATCTGTGGGCACGCTGCTACAGGCACGTGCCGTCGGGACCAATGCCACAATTGTAGGATTACGCTGCCAAATGAAAGTTGGCGCGGTCCCACAATCCTGTTTTCTTGTGCTGGATGGTGCGGATCGAGGCACGCTAATCGAAGAAGGCGTCTTGCGTGACCCAGCTTTGGATGTGTCTGATCTGCTCGAAATTCGCGTTGGTGAATTGTCACCGATAGCCTTCTCCCCTGAGGCTCACGCTGGACTTTTCGGACTCGTGTGTGAACACCAAGCTGGCTCGGGCCATTTTCTAGTTCGCGCAAAGACGCGCGGTGCTCAGCGTGTTTTCGTGTCGCTATCTGACCCTTCCGGCAAAGAACCCGTGGGAACGGTGATAACAGAGAACGTGCCGGATTTATTGGTGGTCGGCCTGATTGAGGTATCCGAGAGAGCCTCAACGGGCACCTAAACTTCAAATTAGGGCAGTACCAAAGCGCCTCCCAAAAAGCGCGGGGCTTACAAAAAGGGTTCCGAATATGCCGTCTGAACGGGAGAAAATGGAAGATTGGTCGTTGGGACAGGTTGCCGATTCTATGGCAGGAGCTGGCCTCGGAACCCCAGCTCATATCCGGGCTTCGGCGGAAGTTTTACGGCGACAAACGATCGCCCAACAAGATGCTGCCATTGCCCAACAAGAGGCCGCGGCGGCAGCGATCAAGACAGCGAAGTTCACTCGCTTGAACGCTGCTTACATGCTGGCGTCGGTTATCGTCCTTGCGATCGCATCCATCGTGAATCTGATAGTGACGGTGTCCCATATTTCAAAATGACCCACTACCGGATACCACATTCGCTTGACTTGGCGCCGCGATCTTCCTAAACGCTGGTCTCTTGGGCGCTCAGGCACCCAATTCTATGGCGGGCTTGTCCCGCCGTAACGCACCCGCGGCGGTTCCTCATCGAGAGAACTGCCTGTCGGCCGGCCAATGAGGCCGGCAGAGGAGGGCGCGGACCTCCCCAACAGCCGGGGAGACGCGGTTTTGCGACACGCGGGAGCGTGGGCGCTTGCTCGTCTTTGTCCGGCCATTTTTAGAGGACGCGAATGACGAAGCGCGCAGAAGCCAAATATAAAATCGACCGCCGCATGGGCCAGAACATCTGGGGCCGCCCGAAGAGCCCCGTCAACCGGCGCGAATATGGGCCGGGCCAGCATGGCCAGCGCCGCAAGGGCAAGCTTTCCGATTTCGGCACGCAGCTCAAGGCCAAGCAGAAGCTCAAGGGCTATTACGGCAATATTTCGGAAAAGCAGTTCCGCAAATATTACGCGGAAGCGATCCGCATGCGCGGCGATTCCGGCGCTCATCTCATCGGCCTTCTGGAGCGCCGCCTCGATGCGATCGTCTATCGCGCCAAATTCGTGCCGACGGTCTTTGCCGCCCGCCAATTCGTCAATCACGGCCACATCAAGGTCAATGGCCGCCGGGTCAACATCCCATCCTATCAGGTGAGGGTCGGCGATGTCATCGAGGTGAAGGAAGCTTCGCGCCAGATGATTCTCGTGCTCGAGGCGGTCGGCCTCGCCGAGCGCGACGTGCCGGAATATATCGAAAGCGATCATAACAAGATGACCGCCAAGCTGACCCGCGTTCCGCTGCCGACGGAAGTGCCCTATCCGGTGCTGATGGAGCCGAATCTCGTCATCGAATTCTATTCGCGCTGAGTTTGTCGCTCGCTCGAAGTACAAAGGCCGCCTTCGGGCGGCCTTTTTATTGCTTCTTCGCAGAACGAGCCGGGCGTCGGGGCCGGGACTCAAGACCATGGCGGACGCGCAATGACGAAGATCCTCTTTATCGAACATGACGGCACCGAGCATCCAGTCGATGCCGAAGACGGCGCGATCCTCATGCGGGTCGGCCAACAGAATTTCATTCCAACCATTCGTGGCGAATGCGGCGGCACCTGCAGCTGCGGCTCCTGCCATGTCTATGTCGATCCCGCCTGGTTTCCCAGGCTGAAGCCGCCGCATGAGCTGGAGCAGATGATGATCGATAGTCTCGCGCTCACAAAGCAGGAGAATAGCCGGCTCACCTGCATGATCCTTGTCACGCCGGAACTCGACGGACTCGTGATGCGACTGCCCAATCCGGATTTGTGAAAGCGACAGCGGCGAGCGCGGCGCCCAAAACATTGGCGTTAAGAGATTGGGCGCTGAAAACCGCTGTCCCCCAGAAGGCCAAGCTCAGCCTTCGTTGACCGGCACTTTGAAGAACTTCGCTCCCTCCTTGCGGATCTTGCCCAATTGATTTTGCAGCGCCTCGAGCTGCGCTTCGAGCTGGTCCATCGACTTGCAGTTGAATGTCACCGTCGGCAGGCCGCTTGTCGGCGATTCACCGACTGGATTGAGGATGATGCGGACGCTGGAACGCTCTTCGCCTTCCGGCGGTACGAATTCGAGTTCGAGTTGTTTCATGGGTGGGCCTCTTGGAACATCATCTGCGGGCGTCATCTGGCGCTTTGCATATTGGCCCTATTCAATCATTTCGAGGTGTTTCGGGAAATAGGCGGGAAGGCAAATTGTTAGCCGCGCTTTTCCGGGGCCGCGCAGCAACGGGCTAAAACAAATTCTACTTCAAAGGACGTTACTTTTCCCAAGATTGCATGCCTCGCACAATGTTTGCAAATTTTCATCGATCGTTTCGCCGCCGAGGCTCCACGGTTTGATGTGATCAATGTGCAGCGAAAGTCCTGGTTGTGTTGCCGGGCTTGCTCCGCATGCGCGACATAAGAAATCGTCGCGCTTCATCACTCGAAAACGCATCCGAAGCGAGGGGTCGCGGCCCGTTTTGAGCCCGCTGACAGTTTCAATCCGGCTTGGTGATCGCGCGTCTTGAGCGTTCGCGTATTCAACAAATTGCGTAAGTGCATCGGTCCAAGAGTTAAACCGACGCCTGTAGGCTCCCCATGAAATAAGGGAAGGCGAGCGGCCGAGCTCCGCGCGACGTGGTTGTCGGCCATAGTGTTCCCATAACTGCATGAGATTTTCGAATAGACGTTCGTCAGAAATGTTAATTTCATTCGCGATTTCTAAGCCGGCAGCGAGAACGGCCTTATTCCACGTGCCGAAGCGTCTTGATGCCGTCGTCGGGTCGTATTTTCCGAACTGCGAATACAGCCTTTGAGAAATGACATTTGTCCCAGCGCGCTCGGCTGCCTGCCGAATATCCGACAATATGTCATCATTCGACACCGGTGCACCCTGGACGCGTTCAAGCTGAAATTTCGTCTCGCTCATCGGCGACCCAATGGTGAATAGCGATGGGAGGGTTGAAAGAAACTCGACGCCACAGACTTCCCATCAAATAGCGATCTTCGTTTCGATTGCATCGTAATCCGCGCGGACACCGCCGTCTGTGGCATCGAGAAGCCCCGCCGCCGTCAAAGCTTGGACGTCCGCATGGACATTACGATAATCGCGTCCGAGCGCTTTCGCCAGAGCCCGCACGCTTGCGACTTCATGCCGGCGCACATAGCGCAACAGCTCCATTCTTTTGCCGGTTAGCACACGAGCGAGTGCATCCCAGCTTTCGAAGGCGAGATGACGCTCATGAAATGTTTTGCCACGCTCGGCGCGATGCCAGGCATCGACGAAGCGCCGCGCCGCCGCTTCTTCCATCGCGCCCCCAACGGTGATTTTCACTTCGCTCATGGCTTTCCTCGCAGGGCATGTACATCGGCCCAGAAATCACTCATCAATTGCTCGACGCTCGTAAAAGCATAGGCTGTCTCCACGCCGCGAAAATGCCGATGGTCGCCTTTGCCGCGTTCATTGTCATATCCGATCTCTCGGAGACCCGGCCGGCCGTAGAACAGTGAATATTTTAAGCCATGCGACGCGGGCGGAATCGGGGCCGGAACGCGCCAGAGCACCATCTCGACGATAGCGCCATCGTCATAATCGATACGCTGATGGTAGAGGAGCCGAGCCTTCATCAAATAGTATTATGGCTATGTATACCATATGGTGTCAATAGCCATAATCGGAGGCTGGGCTTCGAGAGGGTGTCGGGCGGCCCCCGCGCCAAGTTTCTTCAGGAAACCGGGGGGCTGCGAGTCTTTTCCAATGAGCCTCCTAAGGCCCGGCGGCTTTTTGCTGTGCCGCTTTCAGTTCTTCAGACGAACCCGAAAGGCCGCATTGCTGTTGGTCGTCAAAAAGACGTTTGGCGTGTCGGCGCGATACAGCTGATTCTGGACATTCGAGGTGACGTTGAGGGATGCGAGCTCGCATTCGCTGGCGATCGTGTCGAGCAGAAGTTTGCATTCCTGGCCGACGAGTTCGTAAATGGTCTTGCGCGCGGCGGTCTGTAGCTCGGTCAGCGAGCCTTTTTCGGCCGCAGAGACGGGTTGCGACATGCTGATATTCGCATTTACGCGGATCTCATTTTTCACCGCGGATGGCGCATTCTGAGCCAGCGCATGCGGTGACCAGATGGCGAGGCAGGCACAAAGGCCGAGGGCGAGGGGACGCATCTGAAACTCCGTTTCCGAACGTGGCCCTTTTAGCCGTTCTCCATATCGGTTGCATGCTGGAAAGGCAGCCCTTGCGTTGCAATTGGCAAATAAGCTCAAAAGTCCGTTTCTTTGCACACGCATGGGCGCTCTGTGCGCTTCACAGTTTCTTCAAAAACCCGGCAAAGCGCATCAGCCCTTCCGGCCATGGCCCATGGCCGCTGGCCACATTGATATGGCCGGAAAATCCGGCATCGGCGAGGGCGGCGCCCCAGGCATAGGCCATGTCTTCGGCCTCGCCATAAGTCGAAAAAGGATCGTCGCGGCTCGCCACGAGCACGGAGGGGAAGGGCAGGGGCGCGGTCGGCACGCGAGCAAAGCCCGGATCGATCGCGGCATGTTCCGTCATCACGCGCTCGGACGGCGGCGCGACGAAAAAGCCGCCGGCGATCTTGCCGTCGAGTTCTTGCGCCGCCAAATTCTGCGCTACTTGGACGGCGGCGATGGCGCCGAGGCTATGGGCGACGAGGATGACGGGCTTTGTGGCGGAGCCGACCGCTGCGGCGATCCGACCCGTCCAATCGCCGAGATCAGGATGCTCCCAATCGTCTTGGACGACGCGGCGCGCGCCGGAGAGTTTCGCCTCCCAGCGGCTTTGCCAATGGTCGGGGCCGGAATTGCCGAGACCGGGGATGATGAGAATGTCGGCGTCTTGCGTGCGCATGGAAAATGGCGGCGATGAGAGGGAAAGCTCAAGTTGGGAGATTTTCCGCCCAAATCAAGGGCGCTGCGGCCGATCAGGCTTCTCCCGCGAGCGCCGCGGCCAAAGTGCCAAGGAATGTCTCATAGAGCTGCGTTTCGAGGCCGATGACCAGCGGCGCGCGCGTCGCGTGCTGCGGGTCGCTTTCGGCGAGATCGGATTCGACTTGGCGCAAATGGCCGATCTCTTCGGCAAGGATGCCTTCGAGCTTGTTGCAGACGTCCGTGCCGGCGAGCGCGCTCTTATAGAGCCCATAGACTTCGAGGGCGCGGCGCTCGATCAGCCAAGTCACATAAAGATAGGTGAGCTTGGCGCGCTCGCGCTCGTCGTGGTCGGTGAATTGCGCCTCGCATTGGTGGTCGAGCGATTGGAAATAATCTTCCGCCTCCTCGCTGCAGAGGAGCATGTCCGCCGCATAGGTCTCGAAAGCCGGCCCGCCGATCTGCATGGCGAGTTTTTTGAGCCACAGCGCATGGCGGCCTTCTTCGACGGCATGAGTTAAGATTGCGGCGTTCAAAACCTCGGCTCTCTGGCTCTTCACGATCTTGCGGAAGCCGACATATTCGAGAAAGGAACAAGTGTTGAGCCAGCGCGCATGCAGCTGCGGATTTTTCACGATCGTGCCGATCAGCGCCTCGAGGCGAGCCTGTGCGTTCATTGATGCCTCATCCTTGATGCTGCGGACACAAAGGAAAGCACAAATCGATGAGCGGCGACCTTCTCCCTGTGGGAGAAGGTGGTCGGCGGAGCCGACCGGATGAGGGGTTACGCAGTTTCCAAATTTGTAACACCGTAACCCCTCACCCGGCTGCTTCGCAGCCACCCTCTCCCTTTGGGAGAGGGTTTGCGCAGCCCTTCACCCCTCATGCCTCGCCGAAGACCCGCGCGAAAATATAGTCGACATGTTTCAGATGATAGCCAAGGTCGAAGAGCTCTTCGAGCTCGGCGTCGCTCAGCACTTTCTTCACCTCGGCATCCTGCTTGAGAAGCGGCAGGAACTCGCCTTCGCCGCGCCAGACCGGCATGGCATTGCGCTGGACCAGCGCATAGGCCGCTTCCCGGCTGACGCCTTTTTGCGTGAGCGCAAGCAGCACGCGCTGCGAATGGACGAGGCCGCCGAGCGCATCGAGATTCTTCTGCATCCGCGTCGGATAGACGAGAAGCCTGTCGATCACTTGTGTCAATCGTGCGAGCGCGAAGTCCAGAGTGATCGTCGCATCGGGGGCGATCATACGCTCGACCGAGGAATGGGAAATGTCGCGCTCATGCCAGAGCGCGACATTTTCCATTGCCGGCATGACCATGCCGCGGATGATGCGGGCAAGGCCGGTGAGATTCTCGCTGAGCACCGGATTGCGCTTATGCGGCATGGCGGAAGAGCCCTTTTGGCCTTCCGAAAAATATTCTTCCGCCTCGAGCACTTCGGTGCGTTGCAAATGCCGGATTTCTGTCGCGAGCCGTTCGATCGAGGAGGCGATGACGCCGAGCGTGGCAAAGAACATGGCATGGCGGTCGCGCGGAATGATCTGGGTCGAGACCGGCTCCGGCGTCAGGCCGAGTTGCTTCGCGACATGCTCTTCGACTCGAGGATCGATATTGGCGAAAGTGCCGACGGCGCCGGAGATGGCGCAAGTCGCGATCTCGGCCCGTGCAGCGACAAGGCGCCCGCGGGCGCGCAAAAATTCGGCGTAAGCCTCTGCGAGTTTAAGCCCGAAAGTCACCGGCTCGGCATGAATGCCATGCGAGCGGCCGATGGTCGGGGTGAATTTATGCTCGAAGGCGCGGCGCTTGAGTGCCGCGAGAAGCGCGTCCACATCGGCAATGAGAATATCCGCAGCGCGGGAAAGCTGCACGGCAAGGCAAGTGTCGAGCACATCGGAGGAGGTCATGCCCTGATGGACGAAACGCGCTTCCGGCCCGATGAATTCGGCGAGATGGGTCAAAAAGGCGATGACGTCATGTTTCGTCACGCGTTCGATTTCATCGATGCGGGCGATATCGAATTTCGCTTGGCCGGCTTTTTCCCAGATCGCCCGCGCAGCTTCCTTCGGGATCGCGCCGATCTCGGCCATCGCGTCGCAGGCATGGGCTTCGATCTCGAACCAGATGCGAAACCGAGTCTCGGGCTCCCAGAGCGTAACCATCTCGGGACGGGAATAGCGCGGGATCATTGGCGAAGCATTCTTAACAGAGTCATCGCTGATCACTTCGCACCGACGCTTGCCGCCCCTCTCCCCGCAAGCGGGGAGAGGTGAGGAGAGGGGCTGGGGGATTAGCCACAACAGCGCGGCCAATCCCCTTGCCCCTCACCCGGCCTCTCCCCGTTTCGCTTCACTCACGGGGAGAGGGGCGCGCGGCGCGCGAAGCCATCACCGAAAACGTCTCAGTTTTTGATACTGCTTCGCCTAACATGGCGGCAGCCCCGCCGCCAGCTCGAAAAAGGCTGGCTCTGCCACGCTGGCGCAGTCCATGCTTATCGTTAAAATGCCGGACGATTAGATGCTTCGGCACTATGTCTCTTTCAGGCTCATGATTTTGCCGCAGGCATGAGCCTTCGGTCGGCGGTACAGCTCTCTCCTTGCCATGCTTGATGTCGCCGATCCGCGCCGCTCCATCCTTCATGTCGCTTTGCAGAGCGGCGAGACGCATCGTTCCTACCGCAGTTCTGCCGATGATGCGGCGATCGCAGCCTTGCGGCCGCTCCTTGCCGGCGACGGCGAACATCCGTTGCCGATGATCGCCGAGCGCAGCCTGTGGATCACGCGCTCGGGTCGTCTGCTGCTCGCCACCATCTGGGCCGAGGTGCCTTTATGCACTTTCGCCATCGCCGATCAGGTGGTCGGTGCCGACAAGCTCTGGCAGATGGTGCATGAGGATACGCAGACGGTTACTCATGCCGACCATCCGCCGCCGCCGCCCTGGTGCGCGACGCGGCGCGAGGCCGGGCTGGTCGGACATCCGGCGGACAAATCCTGGCTCGATGACTTCGAACATTGCCTCGCCTGGGCCTGGCTGGACGCAAAGGCAACGCCGCCGGCGGCGTGAGCATCGGCGGATTTTCAAGCGCCGCCGAATTTTTGCTTCCAGCTCGGCAAGGCGCCGGGAAAAGGCAAAGGCTCGGCCTCATAGATGGCCCGGGCTATGGCGCGCGCCACGCAATCCGCGGCCAAAGCGCCGATCTCGGTCAGATCACGCAGCGACGGCGGCTCGAGCGCCGTGCCCGTCGCGGCGGCAAAGATCGTGTCGCCGTCGAGCGCGGCATGGGCCGGCCGCAGCGCCAGCGCGATCCCGTCCTGCGCCATCACGGCGAGCCGCTTGGCTTGCGCCTTGGTCAGCGCCGCATCGGTCGCGACAATGCCGATTGTCGTATTTTCGAGCGTATCGCCTTTGATTCGGAATGCGCCGGCGTCCTGTGGCCGGATCGGCGGCCAACCGAGACCGCCGAATTCGCTGCCCATCTCATAAGGCGAGGCCCAAAAATGCGGACCATCGCCGATCGTCGCCTGGCCAAGCGCATTGACGGCGACGAGCGCGCCGACCAGGAAGCCTGAAGACGTTACGGCACTCGCGGAACCGAGACCGCCTTTGAGATTGGCTGTCGTCGCGCCGAGGCCGGCCCCGACACTGCCGAGACGGAAATCGATCTTTGCGGAAGCGGCAGCCCGATAGCCGATGTGCCAATAGATGGGCTCGGCTCCCCAGGCCTTATCGCCGCCATTCAGAAGATCGAAGAGGATGGCGCCGGGCACGATCGGCACGCGGATGTCGCGCACGGCAAAGCCGCGGCCGATCTCGCGCAGATAAGCGGCGACGCCGCCCATCGAATTGAGGCCATAGGCCGAGCCGCCGGAGAGAACCAGAGCATCGACCTTTTCGACCGTCATTTCCGGTTCGAGCAAAGCGCTGTCGCGCAGCCCTGGCGCGCCGCCATGGATCGCAACGCTCGCCACCGCCGGCTTGTCGAACAAGAGGACGCTGGTGCCCGAGCCGATATGCCAATCTTCTGCATGCCCGACGCTGAGGCCTGGAACATCAGTGATGAGATTAGCCCTTGGCACTGTGCCCGGATTTAAAAGCATCGCACCACTATCGTGGCAGCGCCAGCGTCACGCAAGCCGTCCCGTGGGCGCTCGCAGCAAGATCATTCGGCAGCCAGATCATTCGGCGGCAAGACCTGGCCGGTCGAGCGCGGCGAGCGCGTGAACGAGATCCTCGATCAGATCGTCGGGATCTTCGAGGCCGACGGAAAGCCGCAGCAGCCCGGGCGTGATGCCCATGCCGGCTTGTGCCTCGGGCGAGAGCCTTTGATGCGTCGTCGTCGCCGGATGGGTGATGAGGCTCTTGGCATCGCCGAGATTGTTCGAAATGGCGATGATCGAGAGCGCATTGGCGAAGGCGAAGGCACCCTCCTTGCCGCCGACGATCTCGAAAGCGACCAGCGTGCCGCCGCCCGTCATCTGGCGGCGAATGATCTCCGCCTGCGGATGATCGGCGCGGCCGGGGTAGATCACGCGCCGGACGTTCGGATGGTTGGCGAGAACATCGGCGATCCTCGCCGCGCCTTTCATTTGCTGAGCGATGCGCAGATGCAGGGTTTCGAGCGATTTCAGCATCACCCAAGCATTGAAGGGAGACAGCGCCGGGCCGGTCTGGCGCAGGAAATTATGGATATATTTGTCGATGAAGTCGCGGCTCGCGAGGATGACGCCGCCGAGGCAGCGGCCATGGCCGTCGATATGTTTCGTCGCCGAATAGACGATGCAATCGGCGCCATGCGGCAAAGCCTTCTGCAGGATCGGCGTCGCAAAGACATTGTCGACAACGAGCGTCGCGCCGTTTTGATGCGCGATGGCGGCGATCGCGCTTATGTCATAGACCTCGAGGCAGGGATTGGTTGGGCTTTCGAGGAAGAGAACCTTGGTCTGCGGCCGCATCGCGGCGCGCCATTGGTCGAGATCGGCGCCGTCGACGAGGGTCGAGGCGACGCCGAAACGCGGCAGAAGCTCTTCGACGATGTAAAGGCAAGAGCCGAAGAGGGCGCGTGCCGCGACCACATGATCGCCGGCCTGCACCTGGCCCATCAGCGCCGCCGTGACGGCAGCCATGCCGCTCGCCGTCGCGCGCGCCGCCTCGGCGCCTTCGAGAAGGCACATGCGCTCTTCGAACATGGCGACGGTCGGATTGGAAAAGCGCGAATAGATGAAGCCTGGATCCTGGCCTTTGAAGCGGGCCTCGGCCGCCTCCATCGTCTCATAGACGAATCCCTGGGTGAGGAAGAGCGCTTCTGACGTCTCGCCAAATTGCGATCTGAGCGTGCCGCCGTGAACGAGCCTTGTCGCCTCGCGCATTTTGCTCAGATCAAGCTTCGGCGTTTTCGTCATTCTTCCTCGTCTCCTTGATCCAATGTGGCGACAGCGGCAAAACTGCTCATCGTGCCACGGCTTAACGCTTGCGCCTTTATGGCTCAAGGGAAATGACTGTCAGGATCATAGTCCGCAATGAAGCTGCGCAGACCGATGCTGGCGCCGCCTGTTGGAAGAGTTTTACCCTGGACGGATTGCGCGGATTCTTCATGACCTTGCGGAATTCTGCCTGTGGTGTGCTGCGCATGTCGACGGCGCGACGGCAATGGAGGCGAAGTGTGTCCGAAGATGGGGGCGCCGCAGCAATGTCGATGCGGCGTTGCACAAGGCTCAAATGGAGGCCCCGGAGGATGTGATGGACTTTTTACGAGATCTATATCAATACTTGTACTATAAACTTATATAGATCTGAACAATCAACATTCTATCGTGTATTTAATACGACAATATGTAACTTATTGTGTTTTACGTATATTTTGACATTGCTTTGCTCACGTCAGTTTTTGGTCTCGGTCGAATAATTTGGATTTATACGAGATATAAAACATTAGGATTGACCAGAGCTTGGACGCATTCATAGTTTCTTCCCAAGCAGGGTGGTTCGTCGGCGCGGGCTGCTGCGGCCGGCGCCGATCGGCCATTGACCGGCAGCGGCGCTCGCTCTCGCGAATGCCTTGCGGAACTGGCTTTCGGGCCATATTTTGCCGGACGCGCGCAAGAGCATGTCCCGGAAAAGTTGCCAGACTTTTCCGATAAAGGACATGCTCCAGATCTTTGAAATAGAGCCGATTTGTCCCGTCACGTGGATCGAAAGGCGATTCCACGTGACGGGATCGGCTCTAGTGCGTCGGAGCGTGGTGCGGTCGCCTGAAGACAAGCGGCGCTTTTGGAGTTGCAAAAGGATCGGAAAGATCACTGCAAAAGAATGGCATGCTAATTGATAGTAATGTCGACTTGAAGCGCGATCTCGGAAAGCGGACAAGACAATGCTGAATTTTGCTTATCAACCGATCCCGGCGCAGACGAATGAGCGTCGCCTTGCGGCCGAGCCGCGGGCGCTCAATGTGCGCGGCCTGCTCAATCATTGCGGCATCAGGCCGACGCGGCAGCGCCTGTCGCTCGCCGCGCTGCTCTTTGCCAAGGGCAATCGGCATGTGACGGCGGAAGCCCTGCTTGCGGAGGCACGGGCCGCGCGCGTGCAGGCGTCTTATGCGACGATCTACAATGTTCTGAAATGTTTCTCGGATGCGGGCCTCGTCCGCTGCCTCGCCGTCGAAGGCCATCCGATGATCTTCGACACCAACACCAGCCCGCATCATCATTTCTTTTTCGAAGACAGCGCCAAGATCACCGATCTCGCCTTTGGCGATGTGGCGATCACCGGCCTGCCGCAGCCGCCCGAAGGCTATGAGATCGCCAAGGTCGATGTGGTGGTTCGCCTGCGGCCGAAGAAGAAAGCCGCGCAGCCGGCGAACGACTGATTGCTTTTCAGGCATTGTCCGGGGTCACTGGCGCAGCGGGCAATGCATGCATTCGCGCTGGCGGGTGCTGCGAAGTTGAGAACCGGGGGACAGGGTGCCGAGCATGTTTCCACAAGCGCGGAAACATGCTCTAAGGCGGGCCACAGCTGCTTTTGAGCTAGACGCTCGGCCCCACATGTCCTCTTTGCCGCTTCCTTTGGCGCCTTCGACCACGCTTCCTCTCGGCGGTGATGCTGCAACGCCGGCCGATGCGCGGGATTTCGGCACGCAGTTCGGACTGCTTCCCCGCGAGAAGATCGAGGTGATGCAGCAGCGCAAGATGGTCTGGGGTCAGGCTGAGATCGAGGCCTCGCAATTGCAGCCGGCAAGCCTCGACCTGCGATTGGGCGCGCGGGCATTCCGAGTCCGCGCAAGTTTCCTGCCCGGCAAGGAGCGCAGCGTCGCCGACCAGCTTGCGGCCCTTAGATCCGACGAGATCAGCCTTGAAGGCGGGGGCGCCGTGCTCGAACGCGGCTGCGTCTATGTCATCCCGCTGCTCGAACATTTGAATTTGACGGAAAGTTTTTCCGCCACCGCCAATCCAAAGAGCTCGACCGGCCGGCTCGACATTTTCACCCGCCTCATCACCGATCGCAGCGAAGTCTTCGATACGGTCGAACGCGGCTATGAGGGGCCCCTCTATGCCGAGGTGTCACCGCGCAGCTTCAGCGTGCGGGTCCACAAGGGATCGCGGCTGAACCAGATCCGGTTCCGGCGCTGGCATCCGCAGCAATTTTTTTCCCGGACCGAATTCGGCGTCGACGACAAGGAACTGCGTGAAAGGCACGGCAAAGCATCACTCGTCGACGGCGAATTGAATCTGCGCGGCGGTATTGTTGTGCGTATCGCGCTCAGCGCAGATAGCCTCGAAAGCAAGATCATCGGCTTTAGGGCGCAAAAACATACTGACATCATCGATGTCGATCGCGTCGGCGCCTATGAGGTCGGCGAATTTTGGGATCCGCTACCGGCGCGGCCCGACAAGCGGCTGATCCTCGATCCGGGCGAGTTCTATATTCTCGCCTCTCAGGAAAAGCTGCATATCCCGCCGGATCTCGCCGCCGAAATGGTCCCGATCGATCCAGCGATGGGCGAATTCCGGGTGCATTATGCCGGTTTCTTCGATCCCGGCTTCGGCTTTGCGCCGGACGGGCGGCCGGGCAGCCGCGCCGTGCTCGAAGTGCGCAGCCATGAGGTGCCCTTCATTCTGGAGGATGGGCAAGTGATCGGCCGTCTCGTCTATGAGAAAATGGCCGCCGCGCCGCAGCTTCTCTACGGCCAGGCCGGCCTCTCCAATTATCAGGGCCAGGGCCTCAAACTCTCCAAACATTTCCGCATGTGACTTCGCATGTGACGGCGCCGAAAGGCATTTGCCTTCGCAAGCCCGTTGAGCCGCCGTTAACCCTTGCGGGGCGGATGCAGTCGACCCGCCTTGAAAATATTGCTGCAATGCACCATAATATGCCAGATTCGATTCCATGGTCGCGTCTAGAGCATGTCCCGGAAAAGTTGTCAGACTTTTCCGATAAAGGACATGCCCTACTTCTTTGATGCAGAGCCAATTTGTCTCGATTGCGTGGATCGCAAGCGATTCCACGCAATCGGGATTGGCTCTGAGGAGGGCATTATGGCACTTGCGGCGAACCACAACAGCCACGCAGGCGAGAGCGACCGCATAAGGCGGCTTTGGCCTTCCGATGTGACTGCCTATCGCGAACATCTTCTGCGGCTCGATCCCGATGCCCGCTACAGCCGCTTCGGTGCGGTGATGACCGACGATGTCCTGGCCGAACATGCCAATGGGTGCTTCGGCGCCGATACTTTGGTTTTCGGCTATTTTGCCGGGGCGGCGATCCGCGGCGCGGCCGAGCTGCATGTTCTCGATGCGCGAGCCGGCGTCTATGCACGTGAGGGAGAAGCGGCTTTTAGCGTCGAGAAGCCCTGGCGCCACAGCGGCCTCGGCAGCACCCTCGTCGAGCGGCTGATTTTGGCGGCGCGCAACCGCGGCTTGCGCCTGCTCGTGATCAGCTGCCTGCCGCAGAATTTCGCCATGCAAAAGCTGGCCAAGAAATTCGGTGCGACGCTGAAATTCGAGACCGACGAGGTGACGGGCAAAATCACCGTCAAGCTGCCGACGCCGCAGACGATCCTCACCGAATTCGTCGAGGAGTCGCTCGATTTCGCCACCGCCTTGTTCGATCTGCAGAAGCGGATCTTTCCTTCCCCGCCGCCGGCGACCAGCCGGGCCGCTTGAAACCTCTGGCATGAGGTCTGGTCCGGCGTTGAAACGCAACCGCGGCCGGGCTAGACTGCGCTTCGTGGCGCTGCGGGCGTAGTTCAATGGCAGAACGGCAGCTTCCCAAGCTGCATACGAGGGTTCGATTCCCTTCGCCCGCTCCATTTGGTGTGCCGCGACATAACGAGCTGGACAAACAATAATCCCGTTGGATTTCTATAGCGCGCCGAAGCAGGTTGTCGTCGCCGGCGCACCAAAATGGCCGCTTTATGCTCCAACACCAGACATTCCCATTTTGCCAGCTCCAGTTTTTATTTTGAGTATGCCACCTCTTCGGCTGCTCCAGATCTCTGCGGACAAGTTAAACGGACATTGCCGTCTTCAATATCGCTGTTTGCCTGGTTCCGGCGATAAGCTCAAAAAGCAAAACGCTACGGCAGCATCGCGCTGTGTTTCTTTGCAGCGCGCAGAGGACAATCATCAAACTTCAGCTCCAAATCACGCTCAATTGTGAAGGAGCCGCTTATTGGATTGATTTAAGGAACCGTTCAGCCTGCGGGGCTACTCTACGGGCCTCGTTCCAGGGCTCACGTGATGAACTTCCTAGAGTTCCAAATCGATAAGCTGCAACAAGCCGCTGGGTCGCTCCTTTCGCCCGCATCGATTTTTTCGCTACCGCAGCTTGCCGTCGCTTTCGCGATCGCCTTTGCTTATCTCGCGTACCGCCAAATGCGCCGGCGCCGCGACGTTCGGCTGTCGGCGATCCTGCGTGCGATGATGTCGCGTCGCATCATCTTCAACCGCTCGACCTATGCCGACCTCTTCTATTATTTCGTCAACACATTCGCCATTGGCGGTTTGATCGGCTGGGGAGTTTTTTCCGGTTTGGCGGTCTCCGATTTGGGCGTCCGCATGCTTCGCGCGACCTTTGGCGTTTGCGCGCCGTCAACTGCGCCCGAATGGGCGTTGCGCACGGGAATGACTCTCGTGGCTTTCCTCGGCTATGAATTCAGCTATTACGTTGATCACTATTTAAAGCACAGAATCCCCATCTTATGGGAGTTTCATAAAATACATCACTCCGCCGAAGTCCTGACGCCATTGACAGTGTTCCGCGTTCATCCAATTGATTCATTGATATTTGTAGATATTATTGCGATCGTTACCGGATTATTGCACGGGGTCTTCACCTACGCGGCCGGAAAGAGCGTAGGCATTTACTTAGTAGACAACGCTAACGTTATTTCGGTCGTCTTCTTTTTTCTGCTCGCCCACCTTCAGCACTCGCAGTTTTGGATGCCGCTCACAGGCCTGTCCGGACGCATCCTTCTGAGCCCGGCGCATCACCAGATCCATCACTCCATCGACCCAGCCCATCACGATCGCAACCTGGGCAGCTTTCTTGCGATCTGGGATTGGATGTTCGGCACGCTGAGCATTCCCCAAAAGGAGCCGCCGCGCCTTAGATTTGGAATTTCCCAGACCAGCGAAGATCCCCATCGCATCACGACATTGCTGATCGACCCGATGGTAAACGCGCTCACAGCGCTTGGACTCATAACAAGGCCCGCTGCTCATGACCTGCGCGCCCAATCGCGCGTTCCGTTGGACACGATGCGCCAGGGCTGATCGATGAGCTTGTTCCAGGCATGCAAATCGCCTAACTGCGGATTTGCCCGACGCCTATCGCCAACTGCAAGTCGATTTTAACGCGGCCATCGAACAGCTCGAAGGTGCTATGCAAAGCGCGACCGCCAGCACCGATGCAATCCACGCTGAGACGCGGGAGATTTTTACGGCTTCCGACGACCTTTCGCGCCGCACCGAGCAGCTATGCCGTTGACCGCCCAAAGTACAGCGACAAAGGTCGCTGAGCCCAATTACTATGCCCCCAAGCCAGGACACTGCCATGCGCATCGAGCCGGTCTTCCTCTTCGACCTCGACGGAACTCTCGTCGACAGCGTCTATCAGCATGTTCTTGCCTGGAAGGAGGCGCTCGACGCCGAAGGCATCGCGCTCTCTGTCTGGCGCATCCATCGCAAGATTGGCATGAGCGGTGGCTTGTTCACTAATCAGCTTCTGCGCGAGACTGGGATTGCGATCAGCGCGGATCTCGTCGCGCGGCTGCGCGCGCGCCATGCCGAAGCCTATCTGAAACATGTGCAGCAGGTGCGTCCGCTTCCCGGCGCGCGCGAACTCCTTGCATGGCTGAGCGATGCCAATATTCCATGGGCGATCGCCACCAGCGCGCATATGGAGACGGCTCTCTTCACGCTCGCGCCGCTCGGCGTCGATCCGAATCGCACGCCGGTCGTGACCCGCGATCAGGTGAAATATGCAAAGCCCGATCCGGATCTCTTTCTCGCTGCCGCCGAGCGGCTGGGCGCGCCTATAGAAAATGCCCTGGTGGTCGGCGACAGCATTTGGGACATGCTCGCCGCAAAGCGCTGCGGCGCGCTCGGCCTGGGTCTGCTCAGCGGCGGCTATGGTCTCGACGAACTGCGCTATGCGGGCGCGTTGCGCGTCTATGACGATCCAAGCGATCTGCTGCACCATATCGACGAGGTCGCCGGCCGGCGCTGAAGCCATTATTCCAGCGCCGCATTCGCGAAAATGGCCTATGCGGTCGAATGTCGTGGCCGAGAGCCTTAGGATCGCCTTGGGATCGCGGCGCTATCCTCGTTTTTTCTGCCTTTTCCGTGCCTTGGCCGCGGCGCTCAAAATCGCAAGCTGCGCCGCTCTGGTAATGAATTGCAAAATGTTTTGCTCCAAAATGGCTGAAAATCAGAACAGTTTGGCCAAACCCATGCGAGTTTTCATGCGATTTTTTGTTCCAGGCGGCAGATTGGTACGACGGCTTTGGCTGATCGAGGCTACAGGCGTCATGGCGGCTTTCGCCATGGGTGCCTTGGTGCATCGGCCGATCGTCCTCGGCATCGCCGGCGTCCTGCTGCTTGCCTGCGCCTATTTTTCCTTGGCCAAAATCCTCGCGCCGCTCGACCAAATGCGTGACCGCATGCGCGATATTTGCCGGCGCACCGCGGAGGATGAGGCACTTTTGCATGCGCAGGAGAACCTCGACACCAATATCAAGCTCATGCGCGAAAGGCTCTATGCGGACGGCGACCCGCGGCGGGTGGGCGATGAGCTTTATTTCGGCGATCGGCGGATCAATGAAGATTTCACCGATGTCGATTGGGTCAAAGCCCAGGCCGGTGGCACGGCGACGATTTTCTGCGGCGATCTGCGGATCGCCACCAATGTCTTGCGGCCCGGTGGCGGTCGCGCCATAGGCACGCGGCTCTCCGCCGGTCCCGTCTATGACTGCGTCTTCAAAGCCGCCAAGACCTATCGCGGCGAGGCGGAGATTCTGGGCGTCGTCTATCTGACCATTTATGAGCCGATCTTCTGCGGCGAGGAGGTGATCGGCGTCCTTTATGTCGGCGTGCCCAAGGCGCTTTGTTCGGATGCTGACGGCCTCGGCACCAAGGCTATGGACGAACTCGCCGAAATGGCGGCGACCGTGGCCAAGCTCGACGCCGCCGCCAGCGCCAAATCCGACGCCGAGCGCAAAGCGGCAGAACAGCATCATGCCGGCGAAGATTTACGCCGCCGGCACGAAGCTGCGCGCCGTCTGACGGCTGCCGCGCAGGATGAGGTCGTCGCTGTTCTCTCGGTCGCGCTCGAACAGCTGTCAAACGGCAATCTCGCCAAGCGCATCAATATGCATTTTCCCGCAAGCTATGAAAAGCTGCGCCAGGATTTCAATGTCACTGTCGCGCGGCTGCGCGAGACGGTTGGCGCGATCAAGGGCAATGCCGGATCGATGTCGCGCGGCTGTGACGAGATTGCGCAGGCGGCGAATGATCTTTCGCGCCGCACCGAGCACCAGGCCAGCGCACTAGAACAAGCGAGCGCGGCGCTGTCGGAGCTGACCGGGCAAGTCAATGAGTTGGCGGAGAACGCGCGGCGTGCCGAGGCGATCGTGGCGGCGGCGCGGGCCAAAGCCGAGCGCTGCGGCGCGGTGATGCAGGAGACGATCGACGCGATCTCGGCCATCGACAAATCGGCAAATGCAATCGCGCAGATCATCGGTGTCATTAATGATATCGCTCTGCAGACCAATCTCCTGGCGCTCAATGCCAGCGTCGAAGCGGCGCGCGCCGGCGAGGGCGGCAAAGGTTTTGCCGTCGTCGCTAGCGAGGTGCGCGATCTCGCCCATCGTTCGGCCGAGGCGGCGAAAGAGATCAAAAATCTGATCGCGGCGAGCGCGACCCATGTCGATTGCGGTGTTGCGCGGGTCGGCGAAACCGGCGCGGCGCTCGCCGATATCGTGGCGCAAGTCGCCGAGATCAACAGCGTCATCGGCGAAATTGCCAATTCCGCGCGCACCCAGGCGACGGGCCTGCATGAGATCACCTCCGCGGTTACCGCCATGGACAAGGTCACGCAGCAGAATGCCGCCATGGTCGAGGAATCGACCGCGGCGAGCCAGAAGCTGGCGGAGGAAGCCGCACTTCTCACCAGCCTCGTCGATCATTTCGAATTGGGGACGCCGCGCGCTGCGGGCGATCAGCGCGAAGCGCGTATGGGTCACGAGCCGGCCGGACATATGGCACAAAAGCGCGCCCGTGGTTGACGAAAGCCACCGAAATCGCCCTGTCGCCGTCTCACTCCTTGTCGGCTGCCGGCACCATCATGATGGCCGAGGCGCAGATCACGCCGCCAAAAGTAATCGCAAAGCTGCTGCATAAGAGCAGCAATCCGATCCAGAGCATGTCGCTCGCTATCAGCAGCGAACGCAGCCCGGCGACATCGAAGAGAAGCAGCAGCAAAGCACAGCCGACGCCGGTCAACGCACCCAAGATCCAATGTGTGACGACGAGGCGAATGATCGGATCGCGGCCGAGCAGAGCCGAAAGGCGCATCAGCAAACCTCGTCATTTCGGCGGCGCTCGCCGCTGCGGCTGAAAGATAGGCCGTCCTCACGCTTGCAGCAATGGACGCGTGGCCGCAGGGCGATGGTCCATGGTCGGACATATCCTTGGTCGGATTTAGCCCGGCTCGTCGTGTTTTTCCTCGGCCTCGATGATGCGATGCATGGCTTCGCGCAGACCCCTCCAGCGTCGGAAGCCCTCATTGGCGCCGAGCAGAGCGAGCGCCAGAACGAAGGGTGCAAGATAATAAATGATCCGAAACAGAAGCAGGGACGCAAGCAGAGCTTCCTGCGAGGGGACGGGCACGAATTTCAGCATCGTCGCTTCGAAGACACCGATGCCGCCCGGCGCATGGCTCGCGATGCCGAGGACACAGCCGAAGACATAGATTGCGGCAAAGCTCAAGAAATCGAGCTGCCGCGGCACCGGCAGCAGCGCATAAAGCACGCCCGCAGCCGAGCAGAGATCGATGACGCCGAGAACGACCTGGCCGAGCGTAAGGCTGAAGCCAGGAAGTTCGAGCCGAAAGCCTTGAACGTGCGTGTTTCTGTGGCCGATCGAAACCCAGGCGAGATAGCAGAGCAAAGCGAGAATGACGGCAAGGCCGATCAGGAGGTTGATATGCGGCTCGAAATGATCGATCTGGCTGATCGTTTCGCTGCGGATCAGCAAAGTGACGCCGATCACGAGCGCCATGCCGAGCCAAAAGGTGACGCCGGCGATCACGGTGAGGCTTGCGACCTTGGATGCGGTGAGGCCCGCCTGCGAATAGATCCAATAGCGCACTGTTCCGGCGGTGATCAGCGGAAATCCGAGCGTGAAGGAGACCGCATAGCTCGTAAAGGACGCGAGCGCCGTCGTGCGGTAAGGGACGCGCGCGCGCAATTGCCGAAGCGCGAGGCCGTCATAGCCGGTGAGGGCCAAATAGGACAAGGCGGCAAGCCCGCATGCGGTCAGGATCTGCCGGTCGCTCGTCGCGGCAATGGCAGCGCGCAGCTGCGCGAGATTGATATGAGACAGCGTGTGGACGAGGACGACGATCGAGAGAAGCGCAATGGCGAGGCTGATGAAACCGCCGACATATTTGCCGATCCGCCGCCGCGGCCCCGCCTCTTTGGTCGAAGGCGCGTCTTTTAAGGGCATGCCGCGATCCACGCCTTCGAGGAACGACGGCCGGCCGCTGCCGCTTTTCGTTCCGGTTCCGCTTGGATCGGCATCGTCATCATAGCGTATAAATCCCCAGTCCAGACTCGAACATGCGCCCCGAGTCTTCCCTATTCTCCGGCGCGCCGGGGGTTATGCGGCGTGAATGCGCCGGGAGCAAGTCAGTTGCCGCACACGAAGGCAAAGCGTTGGCCCCGCTGGCTGGCGACGCCTTCGGCGCGGCATAAGGTGGCGCTCGCCAATCCCAAACGCGCCAAGCCCAAACGCGTCGAGCCCAAACGCGCTGATCCGTGCAGGTAACCATAACATATATGACGATCGGCGGCCGCGGCAAACAGACCTTGATCGGCGGTGCCTCTCCCGGACACAGCCTGGGCCTGGCATCACGCTTGCTCGGCAATGGGCCAAGCCAAATCATCCATGTCGTGAAGGCTTGGTCGTGCGGGCTTACGGCCCCTCAGGGACAATCAGGAGTGTCGCATTGAGCGAAGAGGAAGCAGATCCCGGCCCGCTGACCATAGACGTCGTCGGCGATGTCACCTGTCCGTGGTGCTTCCTCGGCAAAAGGCTCGTCGATGCCGTGGTCGGCTCCGTGCCGGGGCTTGCCGTCGAGCTGCGCTGGTATCCGTTCCAGATCGATCCGGCGCTGCCGCCGGAAGGCGTCGACTATCGCGCCTATCTCGCCGAGAAATTCGGCGCCGACGAGGTCGAGCCGGCGCTCGCCAAAATCATCGATGCGGGCCATGAATTCGGCCTCGAACTCCGTGTCGACAAGATCGCCCGCCTGCCGAACACTTTTGCGGCGCATCGGCTGATCCGCCATTCCTATGTCTATGGTGTGCAGCCGCAGCTGGTCGAGCGGCTCTTCCAGGCGCATTTTCTTTACGACCAAGATATTTCCGATCGAAACGTCCTCGTCGATGTCGCGCGCAAATCGCGCATGGACCCGGAGGCGACGGCGGCTTTTCTCGCAGGTCACGAGGATGCGGCAGCTCTGCGGCAGGAGATGGACGACATCCGCAAATCCGGCGTCGATGTCGTGCCGCGCTTCACCTTCGGCGGCAAGATCGAGGTCGTCGGCTTGCAGACGGCGGATGTCTTCGCCGACGCTTTGTTCAACGCGATCCCGGAAGGCTGAGCGCTAGAGCATGTCCCGGAAAAGTTGCTAGACTTTTCCGATAAAGGACATGCTCTACTTCTTTGATGTTGAGCCGATCCCGATCATGTGGATCGCGAGCGATTCCACATGATCGGGACAAATCGGCTCTAGAGCATGTGCCCAGACATTCTGCATGTGCCGTATGGTTTGCGCCTCGTATCAATGGTCCCTATCAATCTGCGCGTTGCACAGGCTCGCGATCAACCGTAACCTACCCTCATTCCACAAGCCAAGATTGAGAGCACGATATGATGGGCATGTTCAAATTGACGCTGGTGTCGATCGCGCTGATGCTGGCGCCGACCGGAGTTCTTGCCGCCGATCAGCCCAAACCGGACGAAAAAGGATGCATTTGCATGGAAGTCTATCTTCCGGTCTGCGCGGCTCTGCCCAATGGCGAAAAGAAGACCTTTTCCAATGCCTGCTTCGCGAAATGCGCGAAGGCGAAGGTCATTCACGAGGGTCCGTGCTGAACCTTTGGGCGGCGACAACGCCGGGGTCGGCTTTGGTGTTCACGCTTCTGCACCTTCACGCCTCCGGCCGTTCCTCGATCGCAACACGGTCGGGGTAGAAGGCGAGATGATCCTTGATGGGCATGACGGCCGCTATTGTTTTTCACATAAGCGAGACAATTCCGCCCCATATTGATAGATTGTCTGGGATCTCCGCACCGAGCCGCATAATCTGCCGCGGCGGGGAAAGGCTGGTTCCATCGATCTGCGAGGGTGCTCAAATGATTTGGCAGCGCATATGTTTGGCAATCGGTCTTGCCATTGGTGGTGCGTTTTGGAGCCATGGGGCAGCCGCCCAAGCGAGTGATCCGGATTTGCCTGCGCAAGCAAGCGATCCTGGGACGGCCGCAGAAAAGGCCGATCATTCGGCGCCCGCGCCGACAAATACCACCGGCCCGAAGGTCATCATCGAGGTCGATCTCACCACGCAGCGCATGGATGTGCAATTCCCCGATGGCACGGAGGAAACCTGGCCCATCTCGTCAGGCCGTCCCGGGCTCGACACGCCGGACGGAAAGTACAAGCCGCAATGGATCGATCCCGACCATGTCTCGAAGCAATATCAGGATGCCCCCATGCCCTACGCGATCTTCTTCGATCTGAAGGGGCACGCGTTTCATGGCTCTTATCAGAAGAAATTCGGCGCGGCGGTGTCGCATGGGTGCGTGCGCTTGCCGATCGACGACGCCAAGAGATTGTTCGAGGCGGTGAAGGTGAGCGGCGCGGAGATCGAGATCACCGGCCGGGCGCCGCGCAAGGATGGGACCTATTGGGCGCAGCCTCAGCCGCCGGGGCAAGCGGCCTATGGCTATGGGGACGGGGGATATGGCTATGACAGAAGTCCTTATCCCCCTTATCCAGGGCGGCCGGCCTATCGTCCGCAGCAATCGTTCTTTGGCTTCCCGTGGGGCGGCAATTGAGCGACGCGCGCCATCGCATGATCATGTTTTGCGCGGGATGAGCGCCGCGGGAGTGTTGGCGTCGCGCAGACGCAGAGCGCTACGCGTGTCGGCGATGGTTCGGCCGGCGAGCGTGACCACGACCCGCAGCGGATGGCGCGCGATCGTGATCGGATGATCGGGGCCGGGAATTTTGATGGGCTTCGATGAGGCAGTGGGGGACATGGGGGTGCCTCTCTTTTTTGCTTGCTATCTATGGATTGGGCCGGTTGGCGACCAGCTTTCCGCAGCCGTCATGGCTGGGCTTGTCCCGGCCATCCACGCCGAGACGAGGCTTCGACGATCGAGTTTCACAAATATAGTGACGAAGATTATTTCAGTTTGCCTTCGAATACGGCCCGACAATCGGGATTGAGCCGAGGTTTGTTTCGCTGGAGACAATTGGTAATCGCTGGCCGATTCGGAATAAATTGGCTACAGAGGCGAAAAACGTCCGGCTTGCAGGCACGACGCTGCGCAAAGCTACCTTGCTCAGCCCAGACTGTCCCTGAGCCTGTTGTGAACAAGATTGTCATCACCAGAAATCTTAAATTATACAATATTGCTGGTGTCGGCTTGATGTCTCTGTGCGTGACCTTCTCCCCTCGACCAGCGACGCTTTCTCGCATGGCACGAAACTCCAGATTCGATGACCTTCGTGCTGCGCCGGCCGCTGATCACGCTGCTCGAACACGCTACCTGTCGCCCACATATTTGCTACGCATGTAATGCTTCCGACACACTTCGTCCCTTCTGGCTTGGCCGAACAAAATGCTAACCGGCACTCGCCGGATGATCGGCCTTGCGAGTGCGTGTCTCGTGCAAATGCCACCAGAATAGGATGCCAATTCCGAGCGCCGTCACCGTGAGCAGTACGTAAATCAATGCCGACTCCTCAATCCACGCAATCGCCGGAACGCCGAGCGCCATGACGAGCCCGAGAAGACAGACCCGCCAAGAAGGGATATGCACACCAGCCGTAAATGTGCCAAGCGCCAACAACGCCAGGACGACGAGCCCGCTCGCGTTGGCGTTGAGAATCCTTTGAACGTCCGGCGAGAACATCACACTCATCGCCACCAGAAACGCGAGCCAATGCAGCGCCTGCGTCCAGAGCAACCGCACGCGCGCATCCCAGTCGCTGGCGTTCCGCCATCCGGCGCTGACACAGACCACCCCGATCACCGGTGCAAGAAGCGCCCAATAACCCATAACGGGATGTTTCGTAAAAGTCGTATAGGCAACGCCGAGAATTGTCAGAATGAACGCCAAACCATAGGGCAGTTCTCTGATCCAAAAGCTTACAAGCGGCAGATTGCGCGACATTGTGACTTGCGGATTTCTTGATCGTGCGGCCTGCGGGTCTGATTCTGCGTTACTCATCGTGGCGGCTCCGAACTGGCGGGCTATAGCAGAGACCCTCTCTCCCGGTGTTTTTAGGCGGCCGAGCCGTGCGGCTGTCCATCTTGCCGGGCCCGAAGTCTAAAGGCCGGAACAAGCAGAGCGAGGCCCGACACCCGCGCGTATGCGCCTAACCACCATGTGAGCACCAGTGCTCCTGAGCACCAGTGCTCCAATGATCGGCGACGTCATCAGTGGCGTGCCGCCGCTGCGGTGGGCTGCTCGGTCAACGTCTTGAAGATGTCGCGCCCGGCAATCGCCACCATCACGATGGCCCAACCCGACGTGATCAAGTTGATGCCGACGAGAAGACCCAGGAGCCAGGCGGCGGTCGTGGGCCAACCGAGTATGATGATCGCGGCCAGCGCCAAATCCGAGAGTCCGCTCACCAGCATCCACCCCCAGCTGCCGCCGATCACGTCGCGATAGGCGATCGACGTCACGGTCTGGAACACGCCCTCCACAACAAAAAACGCGGTCAGCACGAGAGTGAGCGACACTGCGCCTGCAACGGGCTTCCAGAGCAACAAGATACCAACGGCGAGCGAAAGAGCCGCCGTGAGGAGGCTCCACAAAAAGGCTGGGATGTTTTGCGCCGAAAACATTATGACGAGGCCGACGATGCCGGCAATCAGAAAAAGCCAACCAATATAGAAGTCGACGGCGATGGTTGCTGCCACGGGCCAAGCAACGGCGGCGATGCCGAGGATAATCATGATGACGCCTTGGAACAGTAGCAGCCGCCAATGGGCGTTCAGCGCGCCCTTTATGGCACGTTGCATGTCGGTTTGACCTGGATTGAGCGGAGCCATCTTATTTCTCCATTTATCTGCATTAATCCGACCAAAGCATGTACAAGTTGCTCAGCATGCATAATCGGCGGCGTTTTGCGCCGCCGGGCTGATGACTATCTCGATGGGCACTGAGAGCTTGTCTCTCATGCGCATTTCATGGGCAGAAGTACACCATCGACAAAACCATGCGCTAGGCGCGGCTGTCAGTCATTTGCCTTGCGCGGCGTTTGCATCTATCCGCGCGCCCCAGGCTTGGAGCACCGCGTGCTCGGCTTCATCCAATGCCGCTGCCGCAAGGACGATCGCAGCATCGGCGTAGCGTTCGTTGCTTTCGGCCCGATGTTGCAGCTTGGCCGTCTCCCGCTTGGTCTTCCACTCGGCGATCTTCTCGCTCGTGGCCGCCTTTTGCTCGTCGACCCAATTCTTCACCTCGGTTTGTGCCGCCGTGACCTTCGCGCGGTCCTGTTCGATGCGCTTGTTCACCGCGTCGAGATGAGTGCGAACGTCCTGCTCGGCGTGCTGAGCCCTTGCATCGATCGTGGATTTCAGGCCGCGCAGGCCGGTTTCGATATTGCTCAGTTTGAGACGAAGAGCTTCACCGAACTTGTCAATGTGCTTAGCCATGACGAGGTCTCCTATTCAGAGTCGCGTCCAATCACACGCTCGCAATTGGATTTGGCCACAACCGCAACTCAATCATAACAATACCGCTTACGAGAGCCTCGAAGAAAGGCTACCCGTTCCACGTGAAGTGCCATCTTCGGAAGGCGAGAAGCTTTCCAATTTTTGGATTGCACGGCGCTTGCACGGCCGCATTGCGCTGGATCAACGTCCCGATGAACGATCGGTATATTCAAAAGGTGGGACGACCCCTCATCCGTCATGCCATAGGCCGCCGTATGCGGCGGCCGTTCCTTATTGACGGGCGCGCAAAGCGCGCCCTATGGCATGACACCTTCTCCCGCAAGCGGGAGAAGGACGTCTCCCCTCACGCCGCCTTCTTCATCGCCAGCGACGCGAGCGTCTGCATGATCCGCTTCGTGCCCTCTAACCTTGCCGCGGGCGCTTCGAAATCGCGGATGAAGACGATCTTCATGTCGGGCCGGACTTTCGCTTCATATCCCTGTTCGGCGATATAGCGCACGAGGCCCTTCGGATTGGCGAATGTATTATCGCGGAAGGCGACGATCACGCCCTTCGGACCGGCATCCAATTTCTCGACATTGGCCTTGCGGCAGAGCGCCTTGATCGCAACGAGTTTCAAAAGTTGCTCGACCTCGCGCGGCAGCGGCCCGAAACGGTCGATCATCTCGGCTGCGAAGAATTCGATCCCGGCATCGCTCTCCAAGGTCGAGAGCCTGCGATAGAGGCCTAGCCGCAGATCGAGATCGGCGACATAATCTTCCGGAATGGTGACGGCGGTGCCGAGCGTGATCGACGGCGACCAGGCCTCTTCCGCCGGCTCTTCTATGCCGGCCTTCAGCGCGACGACGGCCTCCTGCAGCATCTGCTGATAGAGCTCATAGCCGACCTCTCTGATATGGCCGGATTGCTCTTCGCCCAAGAGATTACCGGCGCCGCGTATGTCGAGATCATGGCTGGCGAGCTGGAAGCCGGCGCCGAGCGTATCGAGCGATTGCAGAACTTTTAGCCTTTTCTCCGCCTGCGGCGTCATTGTGCGGTTCGCCGGCACGGTGAAAAGGGCATATGCGCGGGTCTTGGCGCGCCCGACCCGTCCGCGCAATTGATAGAGCTGGGCGAGGCCGAACATATCGGCGCGATGCACGATCAATGTGTTGGCGGTCGGAATATCGAGGCCGGATTCGACGATCGCGGTCGAGAGCAGAATGTCATATTTGCCGTCATAGAAGGCGGCCATGCGCTCTTCGAGCTCGGTCGCCGGCATCTGCCCATGCGCGATGACGAATTTCGCCTCCGGCACGCCTTGCCGCAAAAAGGCCGAGGCATCCTCGATATCCTCGATGCGCGGGCAGACATAAAAGCTCTGGCCGCCGCGGTAGCGTTCGCGCAGCAGAGCTTCGCGCACGAGCAGCGCATCGAAAGGCGAAATGAATGTGCGCACGGCGAGGCGGTCGACCGGCGGCGTCGCGATGATCGAGAGTTCGCGCACGCCGGTCAAGGCGAGCTGCAGGGTGCGCGGGATCGGCGTCGCCGAAAGCGTCAGCACATGGACTTCGGCGCGCAGCTCCTTCAGCCGCTCCTTATGCTTGACCCCAAAATGCTGCTCCTCGTCGATGATGACGAGGCCAAGGTCCTTGAAGCTGACCGCCTTGCCGAGCACGGCATGGGTGCCGACGACGATGTCGATCGCGCCCGAGGCGAGCCCCGCCTTTACCTCCTTGAGCGCGCCAGCGGCCACCATGCGCGACATTTGCGCGACCTTGACGGGTAAGCCGGCGAAGCGCGCGGCGAAATTTTTCGCATGCTGGCGGGCGAGCAGAGTCGTCGGCACGACGACGGCGACTTGCTTGCCGTTGATCGCCGCGACAAAAGCTGCGCGCAACGCGACTTCCGTCTTGCCGAAGCCGACATCGCCGCAGACGAGCCGATCCATCGGCTTGCCCGAGGCAAGATCATCGAGCACGGCGTCGATGGTCGCGGCCTGATCCTCCGTCTCCTCATAGGGAAAGCCGGCGCAAAAGGCTTCATAAAGGCCCGGCGGCGGCACGAGCTTCGGCGCTTCATGGGTCTGGCGCGCCGCAGCGATCTTCATCAGGCCCGCCGCCATTTCGAGAATGCGCTTGCGCATCCGCGCCTTGCGCTTCTGCCAGCCGGCGCCGCCGAGCTTATCGAGCTGGACCTCGGTGTCTTCCGAGCCATAGCGCGACAGAAGCTCAAGATTTTCCACGGGGAGAAAAAGCTTGTCGCCATCGGCATAATGCAGTTCGAGACAATCATGCGGCGCGCCCGCCGCCTCGATCGCCTTCAAGCCGATGAAACGGCCGATGCCATGATCGACATGGACGACGAGATCGCCGGCCGAAAGCGCTGAGATCTCGGAAAGGAAATCCTGCGCGCGGCGCGCCTTCTTGCGGCCATGGATGAGACGGTCGCCCAAAATATCCTGCTCGCCGATGATGGCGAGATCGGCGGTCTCAAAACCTTGTTCGAGGCCGATGACGGCGAGCGCCGTCGTGGATTTGGCAAGTTTTTGCGCCTCGGCATAGGAAGAGACGGGCGAAAGATCGGCGACGCCGAAATCCTTCAGGACATGGCTCAATCTTTCGCGCGAGCCCTCGGACCAGCCAGCGAGGATGACGCGCTTGCCTTGGGCCTGCAGTGCGCGGACATGATCGGCAGCGGCGCGAAAGACATTGGCGCCTTCATCGGCGCGCTCGGGCGCGAAATTACGGCCGGTCCTGCCGCCGCAATCGATCAGGGTGCCTGCGCTCGACTCGGGATGGGCAAAGGGCGTGATGCGCGCAACGCCGGTCGTCTCTAGGCGCTCGCGCCATTGCGAATCCGAGAGATAGAGCGCATCGGGCGGCAGCGGCTTATAGGAGGAATGGTTCGGGTCGGCCTCATGCGCGCTTTTGCGCGCCTCATAATAATCGGCGATCTGGGCGAGCCGCGACCCCGCCGCATCTTCTGCGAGTGCATCGAGGACGAGCGGCGCCGCGCCGGTATAATCGACGAGCGTGTCGAGCTTGTCATAGAAGAGCGGCAGCCAATGTTCGAGGCCTGGATGGCGGCGGCCTTCGCTCACCGCCTCGTAAAGCGTATCGCCGCGCGTCTGCGCGCCGAAAAGGCCGACATAGGCTTGGCGGAAGCGCCGCATCGAGTTCGGAAGTGAGCTGCACCTCGCTCATCGGCACGAGATCGAGGCCGCGGAGCTGGCCGATCGTGCGCTGCGTCTCGGGGTCAAAGGTTCGGATCGATTCGAGCGTATCGCCGAAGAAATCGAGCCGCACCGGCTCGGGCATGGCGGGCGCATAGAGATCGAGAATGCCGCCGCGCACCGCATATTCGCCGGTATCGCGCACCGAGGAAGCGCGGGCGAAGCCATTGCTTTCGAGCCAATGGACGAGGCCGTCCATATCGACGGCATTGCCGGGCGCCGCCGAAAATGTATCCGCCGCGATCTTCTCCAAAGGCGGGACGCGCTGGAGGAGGGCATTGATCGTCGTCGACAGAATGCGCGGCTGTTCGAGCCCGGTGCGCGAGCGCGCGAGGCGGGAAAGAACCGTCATTCGCCGCGCCGCGATTGCCGCATTGGGCGAGACCCGATCATAGGGCTGGCAGTCCCAGGCGGGAAAATCGAGGATTTCGATGTCCGGCGCGGCGAAACGCAGGGCTTCGCCGAACGCATGCGCGCGCTGCGCGTCGCGCGCGACATGGACGAGAACAACGGCGCGCCGCTCGGCCGAAGGCGTCAACGCGCGGGTGAGATCGGCGAAGCAGAAGGCATCATAGCCGTCGGGCAGAGACGACAGCGTCAGCGCGCCGCCTTGGGCCAGCGCGGCAATGGCACGTTTGAGATCGGTCACGGTCTAGCGGTTCATATCTTGGCAGTGGGAATTTGGATGGGCCGTGATGCCCGAACCCTCTCCCTGTGGGAGAGGGTGGCTTGCGAAGCAAGCCGGGTGAGGGGTTACGACGCAAATTAGGTGATGTTTGTAACCCCTCATCCGGTCGGCTCCGCCGACCACCTTCTCCCAATGGGAGAAGGACGCGCACCATGATTTGCGTTCCCCTTCCGCCGTTCGGGAATAGCTCTAAAGCTCGATCGGCCCGGCATGGGTGTGGAAAGCAAGGATTTTTCGGAACACGGGCGTATCATAGGCCGGCGGAATGTCCATCTCGCCCGTCAGCCAGCCGAAAATGTCGCGGTCCTGCGCTTCGATCAAGATTTCATAATCGACAAGCTCGGCCTCGCTCAGCGCGGCGAGTTGCGCATCGGCGAAACGGCCCATGAGAATGTCCATTTCGCGCATGCCGCGGTGCCAGGAGCGGAACAAAGCGCGGCGGCGGCGGGCGTCGAGGCCGGCACTGGTGATCTGGGTACCTGACATAGGTGGGGTTCCGAAACCGCCAAGCAAGTCTCTTTGGCGCGGGTCTCTTTGGCAGAAGACGCTCCGAAGAGAGCATGAATTGACTTCATAGCTTCATGGACAGGATTTCTAAAGTGCACGCACTGACGCGATCGGCGATTACGCGTGGGACGATGTGATCGCGCGCGTCAGCGCTTCGGCCTGTGCTTCGGGCAATATGCCGTCGAGGAACAACTGAGCCAAACCATGCACGAGCCCCCAGGCGGCGATGGCGGCCAACTCTGAATCTTGCTGCGCGTGCGCCCTGGTTTGGACGGCGCTTCGCAGCCAATTGAAGGCTTCATCCGCCGTGGCTTGCAATTCCGGATATTTTTCCCGGTTTGCCATCTCCGGCCCGAACATCAGCCGGAAGACCCCGCGCCGCGACAGCGCGAAATCGACGTAAGCCATCCCCATGGCAGGCAAAGGATCGGCTTCCTCGCGCGATGCCTTGGCCAACGCCGCGCCGAATTCGCGGAAGCCTTCGACCGCCACCGCGACAAGCAAAGATTCCTTGTCCGCGAAATGACGATAAGTCGCGGTCGGCGAAACGCCAACGCGGCGCGCTGTCTCGCGCAGGCTCACAGCGCCAGGCCCGCCCTCATCGAGCAGAGCCTTTGCGGCCGCGATCAATGCCGGTCTGAGCTGGCCATGGTGATAAGGCCGTTCTTTTGAAGTTGACATTGTTAACATTATGGCCGAGTTTACAGCGTAAACATAGCGCCAAATCAATGCGGGTTGGAAATTTCTTCGATCCAAATTTCTTCGATCAATGGAAAGCGCGTGGCGACGTTGCTTGAAGGGCGGGGCGCGCCGGTAGCGCGACTTTGGTCGAACGGCTTCAAGGGGATGGCCATGAAAACCTTCATCACCGTCAAGTTCGCCCTGGCGCCATTCGTGGTGTTTTGGGCTCTGCTCGGCCTCTCGACGCCGCGCATAGCGCTCGTGGCAGGACTTCTCCTGTCGATCGCCGGCTGCGCCTGGCGTTTCCGCAAGCGCGAAATCAAGAGCCTGGAGCTCGGCGGTCTTGCCATCTTTGCGAGCCTTGGGCTTGCCTATTTGGCCGCGCCCCAATTCGTCGGCGCCAAAGCGGGACCGCTCTCGTTTATTGGCCTCGGATTGGTCGCCCTTGCCACTGTCGCGTTGCGAAAGCCCTGGACCGCGGATTATTCGCGCGCGGCTTTCGCGCAAGCAGCGGAGACCCCTATCTTCCAAGCCGTCAACATGGTTCTGTCAGGTCTGTGGGGGCTGTTGTTCCTGCTCATCGCGGCGGCACAAATGCTGCGCGCCGGCCCATGGATCACGACCGGCATTGTTGCGGTCGGCGTGCTAATCTCCATTTTCGGCCCGAAACTTCTCACGCGCGTCGCGATAAGGCGGTACATCGCCTCGCTTGAAACTTACAGATGGCCGGCGCCCAAGCTCGGGGGCGCCAAGGGCGGCACGGATTTCGACGTGGCTGTGATTGGCGCCGGCATCGGCGGATTGACCGCCGCCGCCCTCCTCGCCGACGCCGGACTGAAGGTCATCGTTGCCGAGCACCATGTCGTGCCGGGCGGGTTCTGTCACACGTTCCTTCGCAAGGCGCACCATCATGGCGAGCCCTGCCTCTACCGGTTCGATGCCGGTCCGCATGATTTTTCCGGACTATGGCCCGGTGGCTCCGTCGCTTCGGTCCTGGAACGTCTCGGCGTGGCACAACGGCTCGAGTGGCTTCGCCTCGATCACACCTATCACCTCCCGGATGTCACGATAGACGTGCCGCGCGATTGGCATGACTACGTGCGCGAGCTTGGACGCCTGTTCCCGGCGAGCGCAGCGGGTTTCGAGACACTGTTTGCCGACATCCGCGCCATCTACGATGGTCTGTTTTCGACCGGCCGCAACAATGGCGGCATCCCCGGCTTGCCAACCAGCGTCGACGCCATGCTCGCTTTTCCACGTGAACATCCGCTTGCCTTTCACTGGCTCGACAAGCCGTTCGACGAACTCGTCGCGCAGCATATTCGCGATCCGAAAGCGCATGAAGCGGTCAGTATGTTGACCGGTTATATCAGCGACGAGTTGGAGGTGCTGACTTGCGGCGAGATGATCCCGCTGTTCGGCTATTATTTCCATGGCGGCGCCTATCCAGCCAGCGGCTCCGGACGGCTCGCCGATGTGCTCGTTGAGGCGATCGAGGCACGTGGCGGCGAAGTTCGGCTCAAAACCCGCGTCGCCGGCATCGCGGTCGAGGACGGTCACGCCGCAGGCCTCGTGCTCGGCGACGGCGCGCGCATCACCGCCAAGGCCGTGGTCTCGAACGCCGATATGAAGCGCACCTTCCTGGAGTTGGTCGAGGCGCGACATCTGCCCGCCGATTTCCGCACGCGCATCGCCGCAGCGCAGCCCGCAAACTCTGCCTTCATGGTCCATCTCGGCGTCGATTTCGTGCCGAACGTCAGGCCGGCGCTGCACGTACCGGGCGATCCTCCTGTCGGCATCGAAACTCTGTCTCTGGTCGACCCGACAGCCGCGCCGCCAGGCCATGCGACCATCGCAATCATCACCCTGGTGCCTTATGCGGAGGCCCAGCGCTGGTTCCCGGCCGAGGGCGACGACGGCTGGAATGAATGGCGCCGTTCCGCCGATTACGAGGATCGTAAGACCGCGTTCGGCGACCGTTTGATCGCGGCGGCCGAAAAGGTCATTCCGGGCCTTTCGAGCCACATCGTCTATCGCACCGATGCGAGCCCGGTCACCTATGCGCGCTATGATTATACGAGCGCCGGCTCGATCTACGGGATGTCTAAGTCCGGCCGGCTCAAAGGCGCAAAGAGCCCCGTGCCCGGGTTGGTCGTCGCCGGCAGCGCGACGCATGGCCCCGGCGTCGAAGCGGCCGTCATCTCGGGCGCATGCGCCGCCAACGCTCTGGTTCCGGGCCTTCTAGCGCAAAAGGTCGCAAAGTCTGCGCCCGACACAACGCGCGCGTCGGCGGCGAGAGTCGCCGCGTGATGCCCAACGCCGTCCAAAATCGACAAGAGAGACCATCATGGAAATACGGGGCAAAATCGTTCTCGTTACTGGCGCGTCGAGCGGCGTCGGCGCCGCGATAGCCAAGGCGATGGCGCTCGCGGGTGCCGCTGAAGTCCTGCTGCTGGCCCGCAATGAAGAGGCCTTGAATAAGGTCGCTGCGGAAATTGCGACAACAGGCGGCAAGGCCCGTATCTATCCCGTCGACCTGTCCGACGAAGATCAGACTTCGATCGTCGCCCGACGCATATTGGATGAAGTCGGCGTTCCGGACATCCTTATCAATAACGCCGGCAGCGGTCAGTGGAAGTTTCTCGAAGACACGTCTCCAAAAGAGATTCAGAACATGATGGCGCTGCCATATTTTGCCGCCGCCTGGCTCACCCGGGCTTTCCTGCCTGCGATGCGCCAGCGCGGCAGCGGCCACATCGTCAACATCAGTTCAATTGCTTCGCACTTGGTCTGGCCAGGCGCTACCGCCTATATTGCGGCGCGATGGGCGATACGCGGTTTAACTGAGGCATTGCGGGCCGACCTTTACGCTAGCGGTATCGGCGTGACTTTATATGAGAGCGGCGAAATTGAATCGCCCTACTGGCTGCACAACCCCGGTAGTCGGGAACGATTGCCGAAAATCGGCAAAATGATTCCGGTACTGAAACCCGAAGAAGTGGGAAAGGCGATTGTGGCCGGTGTGCGCGGCGACAAGCGACATGTCGTCATCCCCTTCATGATGAAAGTGATTTACCTGCTGCACTTCCTCTTTCCCTCAATGGTGCAACGGGGGATGATTGTGACTGGCTACCGACCCGCTCGCAAATAGGATCGCAGACGATCCTTCCGGGTTTATGAGCCTCGGATCGGCCTTAAGTTCGCTCCAGGTTGCGTCAAATAGGCCTCGAGGTCGCGTCCAGCAGCTTTAGCTCCGCCTCAGGCGGTCTTCAACAGCGAGGAAGAACCCATGACGCAATGCCGATCGCGCTGACACCACTCTGGAGATAGCCGATGATAAAATTCATGATCATGACGACGGCTTTCGTTGCCTCGGCTGCCTTTTCGCTCTCCGCCAAGGCGCAATCCGTTGATCCATCAGCGGGTCGACATCTGGCCGAGACAATATGCAGCGCTTGTCATCAGGTCGGTGCCGTTTCGTCGCCTCAAAGTTCGAAATCTGGCGCACCGAGTTTCGCAGACATCAGCCGCATGCCCTCCACGACCGAACTCGCGATCAAAGTTTTTCTTCGTTCCTCACACCCGCACATGCCAAACATCATTCTGAGTCCGGAAGAAATCAACTCCGTCGCCGCATATATTGTGAGCCTCGCAAGGGAGTAGTGTCGCATCGCAATGGCCGCCACGGGAGGTCGGAGATTGTCAGAATTCGAGGCGGACTCGCCTCTCCAGACGACAGCGCTGCAAAGCGCGCCCATTTTGCACCGCATCGGCGAGATGAACCGAGCATTCTCGTTCTGCCGCGCAGCGGTTATGCTTCCGAGAACCTTGGACGACCAATTCGCGACAAATCATCAAGCCGCCGATGCGACCTTCTCTCCTCGATCCCCTTTTTGCGCCGGCCGCGAGTCTCCCCGGCGTCGGTCCTAAGATCGGCAAGCTGCTCGACAGGCTCCTGGTCGAAGGAAACGACCATGCCCGCGTCATCGATCTTCTCTTTCATCTGCCATTTGCGACGATCGACCGGCGCAACCGGCCGAAGATCGCGCAAGCGCCGCTCGATCAGATCGTGACAATCGAGGCGAAAATCGTCGAACATTATCCGCCGGGGCCGCGCAGCAAGGCGCCCTATAAGGTGCTGGTCGAAGATGAGACCGGCGATATCCTGCTCGTCTTCTTCCTCGCCAATCACCAATGGATCGAGAAGAGCCTGCCCGTCGGCGAAAGACGCTGGATCTCCGGCAAGCTCGAGCTCTGGGACGGGCATCGGCAGATGGTCCATCCCGATCGCGTGCTGGATGAGGCCGGCCTCGCCAAGCTGGCGCCGGTCGAGCCTGTCTATGGCCTGACCGAAGGTCTGCATCAGAGAGTTCTGGCGAAGGCGATCACAGCCGCTCTGGCGCGGCTGCCGTCCCTGCCGGAATGGCATGGCTACGAAGTCGTCAAACTCCCGGACATGCTTTCCTTTGCGGCGGCGCTGAAGGCGGTGCATGAGCCGCAAGACCCGGCCGCGATCGCACCGACTTCTCCGGCGCGGCTGCGGCTCGCCTATGACGAGCTCTTCGCGCATCAGCTGGCGCTCGTGCTGCTGCGGGCCTCCATGCGCCAGCGCGCCGGCCGCGCGCATCAAGCCGAAGGCCGGCTCGCGGAAAAAATCGCGGCGGCTCTGCCTTTCGCGCTCACAGGCGCGCAGAGCCAAGCCTTGGCAGAAATCCGCCAGGATCTCGCAGCACCGAGCCGCATGTTGCGGCTCCTGCAAGGCGATGTCGGCTCCGGCAAGACATTGGTCGCGCTTTTCGCCATGGCGCATGTCGTCGAGGCCGGGCGGCAGGCGGCGCTGATGGCGCCGACCGAAATCCTCGCCCGCCAGCATTATGAGGGGATGGCGAGTGTTGCCAGTGCGGCGGGGCTGCGCCTAGCTCTGCTGACCGGCCGCGACAGACCTTCCGAGCGCGGCAAAACGCTCGCGGCACTCGCGGCGGGCGAGATCGATATTGCGATCGGCACGCACGCTCTGTTTCAGGAAAGCGTCAGCTTCCGCGATCTCGGCCTTGCTGTAGTCGACGAGCAGCATCGCTTCGGCGTGCATCAGCGCCTCGCGCTCGGCGAGAAGGGCGAGGGCGCCGATATATTGGTGATGACGGCGACGCCGATCCCGCGCACTCTGGTGCTCACCTATTTCGGCGATATGGACATTTCGACTCTGAGGGAAAAGCCGCCCGGCCGCCAAAGCATCGAGACGCGGGCTCTGCCGCTCGAAAGATTGGACGAGGTGATCGAGCGGCTCGGGCGCGCCGTCGCTTCAGGGGCGCGCGCCTATTGGGTGTGCCCGCTCGTCGCCGAAAGCGAGGAGCTTGATGTGGCGGCGGCGGAAGCGCGATTTGCGGCGCTCAAAGAGATCTTCGGCAGCAAGGTCGGGCTTCTGCACGGCAAGATGAAAGCCCAAGACAAGGACCGTGCGATGGAGGGTTTCAGCCGCGGCGAAACGCAGATCCTCGTCGCGACGACGGTGATCGAAGTCGGCGTCGACGTGCCGGAGGCAACGATCATCATCATCGAACATGCTGAACGCTTCGGCCTCGCGCAGCTGCATCAGCTGCGCGGCAAAGTCGGCCGCGGCAAGGCGAAATCCGCTTGTCTCCTGCTCTATAAGACGCCGCTCGGCGAGACGGCCAAGGCGCGCATCGCCGTGATGCGCGAGACCGAAGATGGATTTCTGATCGCCGAAGAAGATCTACGGCTGCGCGGCGAGGGCGAGGTGCTCGGCACGAGGCAATCGGGCGCGCCGGGGTTTCGTCTCGCCGAGCTTAGTCTCCATAGTGATCTTCTGGCGCTGGCGCGCGCCGAAGCACAGCGGGTGATGAGCGAAAATCCGAAGCTCGAAGGCGACGCGGGCCGGGCGCTGCTGCTTCTGCTCTATCTCTTCGAGCGCGATGCGGCGGTAAAGCTGCTGCGGGCGGGGTGATCCTTCCCTTTAGGGGAAGGTGTCACACCATAGGGCGTTGCGAAGCGACGCCCGTCGCAAGCAACGGGCTATGGCGTGACGGATGGGGTTCGGCGCTGTCTCGACTTTTGGAGTCACCCCACCCGGCCGCTGGCGCGGCCACCCTCCCCTTGTAGGGGAGGGATTGCGCCTGCTTCTTATGCTTCCGCGGTCGCCAGAGCATGCACCCGATGCGTCAGGCGCGAGACTTTGCGCGAGGCGGTGTTCTTGTGAACGATGCCCTGTTGCGCGGCGCGCATGATGATCGGCTCGGCGGCGTTCAGCGCGGCGGCGGCGGCTTCGGCATTGCCGGCGGCGATCGCCTCTTCGACCTTGCGCATGAAGGTGCGCATCCGGCTGCGGCGCGAGCGGTTGACCGCGGTGCGGCGGGCAATTTTACGAGTGGCCTTTTTGGCCGAAGGAGTATTCGCCATTCTCTGTCCTGAGCGGAAGTATTGAATATCGGCCGCCGCGCCTGAAAACAGGCACCGCAAAAGGCGCCGCAACTGGGCGGCGGCACGAACCGAAGCTGGAAGGCGCAGTGTATAAATCGCGCCGCCCGGCGCGTCAATGGAGGAAGTCCCTACCGGTTCTTGAAATCCGCCGCCCGCTTTTCGAGAAAGGCGGCCATGCCCTCCTTGCGGTCCTCTGTCGCGAGCAGCCCATAAAAGAGCCGGCGCTCGGCCGCCATGCCCACCGAAAGCGTCGCTTCATAGGCGCGGTTGACGCTCTCCTTGATCGCCAGCACGGCGGGCCTCGACATGGCGGCGATCGTCGCCGCCAGCGCCAGGGCTTCCGCCTCCAATTGGTCGGCGGGCAGCACTTTGGCGACGAGGCCGCAGCGCTCGGCCTCTGCCGCGTCCATCAGCCGGCCGGTGAGACAAAGCTCCATTGTCTTGGCCTTGCCGATGGCGTGGGTCAGGCGCTGCGTGCCGCCGGCGCCGGGCATGATCCCTAATTTGATTTCGGGCTGGCCGAATTTGGCATTATCGGCGGCAAGCATGATGTCGCACATCATGGCGAGCTCGCAGCCGCCGCCGAGCGCGAAGCCAGCGACCGCGGCGATCACCGGCTTTCTGAGCTTGGAGAGATGCTCCCAATCGCCCAGAAAATTTTCGAGATAGGCGCCGACGGAGGTCTTTGCCTGCATCTCGGTGATGTCGGCGCCGGCTGCAAAAGCCCGCGCCGAGCCGGTGAGCACGAGCGCGCCGATGTCAGGATCTCGTTCGAATATGTCGAGCGCTGCATTCAGCTCGCGGATCAAAAGCGCGCTCAGCGCATTGAGCGCCTGCGGCCGGTTGAGCCTGATGAGACCCACACGTCCGTGCGTTTCAGCTATGATCGTTTGATAATTGGTCGCATCGGCCATGCCTGACTCCGAGATGTTGGCGCGCCCGGCGCAGCGCCCTTCGACTTGGCGCATTTCTGCATTGCAATAGATCACAGCAATCGTCAAAGCTGCGGCGGGCGCGGCGTCGCTCGCGAAACAAATTTTCCGCGTGCGTCCTGCCGGGCTGCGTCCTCCCCGCGTGCCTCCTGCCTGGGCGATTATTACGAATTGTAACCTGATTTGACGTGATTACCTAAGATATTGAAATTACTTGTATTAGTTAAACCTCGTCGGGAGAATTGAAGATTTTGTGCAGAGCTTTGATGCTTCCCCTTTTGCCGATGTGAACTCGGGATGCTATGGCTCCGGTTCACTATCACAGGATCGCCACGATTTCTTAAACGTCGCGATGCAGGCCTGCTATCTAGGCCGACTGTGGAATCGCGTCTTGACCATTCGGATTGTGCATTGGTGCGAAAAATCAACAGCCTTAGCGATTATGCGACCAAACGGTTTCGCCTTGCCGGGAAATCCTATCTCGAAACCTATGATCCGTTCTTTGTGCCGACCGATAGTGCCCGCCAGGACGCGGAGATGCAGGGCCGGCATTTCGTCAGCTTCGCCAATTATGATTATCTCGGCCTCTCCGGTCATCCCACCATCAAAGCTGCTGCGGCGGCGGCACTCGAGACCTTCGGCGTCGGCGCGCTGGCGTCGCGCCTCGTCGGCGGCGAAAGATCGACGCACAAGCAGTTCGAGCGGGGTCTCGCCGAATTCATCGGTGTCGAATCCGTCCTGACTTTGGTCTCCGGCTATCTCACCAATGTCACGACCATCTCTCATATCATCGGCTCGCAGGATGCGATCCTGATCGACGAGCTCTCCCACAACAGCATTGTGAGCGGCACCAAAGGCGCCAGCGGCACGACCATCACGTTCCGCCACAATGATCTCGATCACCTCGATTTTCTGTTGCGGGAGAAGCGCGACAGCTATCGCCATGTGCTGATCGCCGCCGAAGGGCTGTACAGCATGGACGGCGATGTCGCCGACCTACCGCGCCTCGTCGAGATCAAGGAGAAGCACGGAGCTTGGCTTTTGATCGATGAGGCGCATTCGATCGGCGTGCTCGGCCAGGACGGCCGCGGCCTCTGCGAATATGCGGGCGTCGATCCGGCGCAAATCGATCTGATCATCGGCACTTTGTCGAAGACGCTTGCGTCTTGTGGCGGCTTTGTCGGCGGCAGCACGCCGGTGATCGAATGGTTGCGCTACACGCTGCCGGGTTTCGTCTTCAGCGTCGGCCTTTCGCCGGTGATCACGGCGGCGGCGCAGACGGCCTTGCAATTGATGCAGAAAGAGACGTGGCGGCTCGAAAAACTGCGCCGGAACGCGGAAATGTTCGTCGAGCTCGCGCATGAAGCCGGGCTCGATACCGGGCCGGCGATCGGCCGCGGCGTCGTGCCGATACTTTTTGCCGACAGCTATGAAACGGTCGCGGCCTCGCAGCATCTGATGGCGAACGGCTATTATGTGCCGCCGATCATTCAGATCGGCGTGCCGAAAAACCAACCGCGCCTGCGGTTCTTCCTCTCTGCCGCGCATACTGAAGAAGAGATCCGCGGCGTCATCGGCCTCCTCGCCCGCAGGCCGAGCCGGCAGGCGGCGCAGGCGGAGCCTTTGACCACCCCTGCCACATGAACGGCACGCAAGACCATGTCGCGGAAAAGTTTATGGACTTTTCCGGCAAGGCCGTGCTTCAAGAAGGCGAGAGAGCGTTGCTTCGGTCGGCTCGCCGAGCCTTTAAATCTATGCCATCTGACTGATCGGTGCGCCGGACAAGAGTGCGCATAAGGACGGGTTTTGATTGATGAGCCGTATTGAGATCATCCCCGTCAAAGGGCTCGGAAGCTTTCTCGATTTCAGCAAGATGCCGCGTCTTCTCTACAAGGGCCGCGAGGGATTTGCGCCGTCGCTCGATGCCGAGCGCTGGACGCTTTATGCGGGCAAGCTCAATCCGCATTATGCGCTCGTCGAGTCGCAAGCTTGGCTTGCCCGCCGCGACGGCAAGCCGGCCGGCCGGATCTTCGCGCAGATCTATAAGGATGGCTGTGTCCCGCTTGGCGCCTCGCCGGCGCAATTCGGCTGTCTCGATGCGATCGAGGACGAAGAGGTCGTCACAGCCTTAATCGATACGGCCGAAAATTGGTTGCATCAGCGCGGCGCCACGCGCGTCCATGGGCCTTTCTCGCCTTCGGTCAATAGCGAGGCCGGCATGCTGGTCGAAGGTTTCGACGCGACGCCGATGATCTTCATGCCTTGGAACCCGCCTTATTTGCCGGCTCTGTTGGAGCGCCGCGGTTATCGCAAGGCACGCGACCTCATTTCCTATCGCTATGCGGTGACCGCAGCAGACCGCACCGACAAGCCAGGAATTGCGGCAAGGCCCGAATGGCGCGACCGGCTGAAGATAAGAACCATCGATCTCAAGACGATCAAGCAGGAAGCCGAGATCCTCGTCGATATTTTCAATGATGCCTGGAGCGAGAATTGGGGCTTCGTGCCTTTCACCTATGACGAGTTCATGTCCATCGCCGACTCGATGAAATTGGTGATGCCGCCGGATGGTGGATTCATCGTCGAGCTCGATGGCGCGCCGCAGGCCTTTGGTGTCATCCTTCCAAATCTGCATGAGATCACGACCGATCTCGGCGGCCATCTCTTCCCGCTTGGCTTGCCGAAGCTGATCGCACGCCTGCGCAATCATGATTTCAAAACGGCGCGGCTCGCGCTTTTCGGCATCCGCCGCGCTCTGCATCGCAAGGCGGCCGGCGGCGCCGTCATTCTCGCCTTCATCGAAGAATGCCGCCGCCGCAGCCGCGGCTATGCAGTCGAACATATCGAATTTGGCTGGGTTCTCGAGGATAATATGGGCATGCGCCGGCCGATCGAACTCTTCGGTGCGAAAATCGACAAGATTCACCGCATTTACGAGAAAGACTTGGCCGCTTAAACTGTTCGAGAGGCGATGAAACGCAAATTGATTGATTTGGCGCAGGCGCAGCGCGGCAATCCTTATAAAATTGAATTTAAACTGCGCTAGAGCGGGATCGGGAAAAATGGGAACCGGTTTTCCGGCGCAATGAAGTTTACGCAGATTGCGTGAACTTAATCGCATATCCCGCTCTGCACTTTTGGAATCGATCACGTTTCTAAAGACATCGAATATATCCGTTGTCTCAATTGTGACTTTGGATTGATTCAATCCAAAGTCATCGTGATCTAGAGCATCTTGAGGCTTCGCTTTTCAAAACCCGTTCTAGAGAGACGAGGATCGCGCATGAGCACGACGCTTGCGGACCAAGGATCGACGGCCAAAACCCCGGTCGTGGCACCCATTCTGGACGGCTTTCTTCAGACCGAGCCGACCCGCCCGCATCCGCGCCGACGGCGTGCCATTCTCGCGGCGCATCCCGAAGTCCAGGCCCTCGTCGGCTATGATCGGCGAACTGCGGTGATCGTCATCGCCGTCGTTCTCGGCCAGACCGCGCTTGCCGCCGCTTTCGGCCATCTCGGCCTCACCTATTGGTGGCTCGCGCTCATCGCGGCTTATGCGATCGGTGCTTTCGCCAATCATGCCATGTTCGTCGCGATCCATGATGCCGTTCACAATGCGATCTGCAAGACTCCGGTTGCGAACAAATGGATTGCGATCATCGCCGATCTGCCGAACACGGTGCCGATATCCATGGGGTTTCGCTACTATCATTTGAAGCATCATTCGCATCTCGGCGATTATGATTATGATGCCGATCTGCCGAGCCATTGGGAGGCGCGGCTCGTCGGCAATCGCTGGTATGCCAAGGCGCTTTGGCTGTTTAGCTTTGCGATCATGCAAGTCACGAGGATCGGCCGGCTGAAGGGCACAGTGCCGATGAAGGGCGCCTGGACTTGGATCAATGCCGGCGCGATCATCCTTTATGATCTCGCCATCCTCTATTTTTTCGGCGTCAATGCGCTGCTTTACTTATTCGCCTCCTTTTGGTTCTCGGTTGGCCTGCATCCGGTCGGCGCGCGCTGGATTCAGGAGCATTTCACTTTCGATCCGAGCCAGGAGACCTATGATTATTATGGGATCTTAAACAAGGTGGCGCTCAATATCGGCTACCACAACGAGCATCATGATTTTCCGGAAGTGCCCTGGACGCGCCTGCCGGCCCTGAAGAAGATGGCGCCGGAATTCTACGACCATCTCAAGACCCACAAATCGTGGACCAAGCTGTTCTTCAACTTCATCTTCGATCCGCGCTATACGCTTTATTCGCGCGTCGATCGCAGCGCCGCGAATTTGGCGGGAAGCGCGTAGCGTCGGTTCAAGTCGGAGGCGTTCCTTCTCCTGCACGCAAGTCGGCTGTTGCCGACTTGCGCTTTAAAATGCCGAGCTCGGGCAAGCCCGAGTTCGGTCGCGAGAAGGAGAGCGCGCGATGATTGTCGAGGAAGGATGGAAGTCGCGCCGGATTTCTTGTGAGAGCTTTCAGCTCGTCGGCTTGGCTTTCGGCGTGCGCTTGAAATGTTCGCGCCGCCCGAAGACAGTCTTCAAGATCGAGGGCGCATTTGAGACGCTGACATAGACCATCAGCGGCGGCAGCGAGGCGAGCGTCTTGACATATTCTAGCAAGCTTCCGCGCCGCAGGAGGAAATAGGGCGTCACCGTCATCCCTATGGCGACCACCGCAATGAGTATGGCCATGAAGCTGATCAACGGCAGATAGACATGCGGGTTGAGGCCCCTGAGCAAAAGGCAGATGACGGAGGAAACTGTTGCGATCGCCGCGCAAGGATAGAAGGCCTGGATCAGGATCAGCGCGCTCGCCGAGATCTTGCCGCGGAGCGCCCAGTCGGACGCCCAGACCTTTGGCAGCAGCTTGCGGGCGACCTGCACGAAGCCGTTCGACCAACGTCTTTGCTGGACACGCCAATGACGCACGCGCTCCGGCACCAGGCCGGGTACGGGTGGCTCCATGAGGAAGATCCCGTGCCAGCCGGCGAGTTCGGCGCGTACCGTAAGATCCATGTCCTCGCAGAGTAAATCGGCGGACCAACCGCCGGCCTCGTTGATCGCCGTACGGCGCCAAAGCCCGCCGGTGCCGTTGAATTGGAACAGCCAGCCGGCGCGATAGCGCGTCGCTTGCTCCATGGCAAAATGCAAATTGAGCAAAAGGCCTTGCGCCCGCGTCAGCCAATTGGTGCGGTAGTTGGAGAATTCGCAGCGCGATTGAAGAAAGCCAGCATGCGGATCGGCCAGCAAAAAAGGCACGCTCGCGCGCAGCCAATTGCGCGGCGGCCGGAAATCGACATCGAGCATGGCGATGATCGGCGCATCGCTCTGCTCCAGACCCACCGCGAGCGCGCCGGCCTTGAAACCGCTGCGATTCTCCCGCCGCACATGGATCACGTCGAAACCATCGGCGCGCAGCCCCTTGATCACCACCTCGGCAATTGCGGCCGTGTCATCGGTGCTGTCATCAAGGAGTTGAATATGCAGCCTGTCCCGCGGCCAATCGAGATTGGCGGCCGTGCGCAAAAAGTTGATGACCATCTCGCCTTCGTTGAACACCGGGATCTGCACGAGAACATGCGGCAAATCCGCTTCCGCGATCTTGACCGGCGGCAGCGGGACGCGCCAGCGCGATCCGACCACGAGTTCTATGATGTTGATGGCGATGAGAAGAAGAAAGCTGCCGCCGACGATCACGAGACCCAGAACGGCAAGCGTCAGGATGATCTCGAAAATAAACCTTACGAATTCGATGACAATCAAAGATGCATTCCTTTCCGCGTCCGTCTTTCGTCGGAACTCATTCCGACAAAGCGGACAGGCGATGCGGCGCCGTCACGGCGAAATGGCGCATAACCGAATGTCAAAACCGATCGGCGGATCGGTACGCAACATCTGGCGTGCGTCTCGCTAGAGCATGTCCCGGAAAAGTTGGTAGACTTTTCCGATATTTTAGACATCGGATATATCCGATGTCTCATAAAGGACATGCTCCAGATCTTCGAAATAGAGCCGATTTGTCCCGATCATGTGGATCGCGCGCGATCCACATGATCGGGATCGGCTCTAAGCGCCGTTCTGCGAACCGCTGCTCGCACAGCCGACGATCGCGAAGATCGTCTTCTTCCAGATTGAAGTTGAACACAAAAAACCGGCGCGAAACAAGCGCGGAATGGCGCATGGCCTCACTCCTGCGCTCTCTCGCTTGTTTCCGGTACGTTCGCTTCGATGCGGGCCATGATCTTGTCGTAGAGGCGTGCGGGCAAGAGACGCCCGAGCCGCACTGCCATATAGAGCGGCCAGGGAAAGGCTATTGTCGCTCTGCCGCGGGCAAGTCCCCTCTTGATGATTTCGGCTGCCCGAGTATCGCTGATTTCGAAGGGCTTCATGGCCGAGATTGAATCATTCAGAGGTGTTTTGACGAAGCCGACAATGGCGAGACTGACGCAGACGCCACGCTGCTCGATCCGCCCCCGCAGAGATTCGGCATAGGCGTGGACCCCTGCTTTGGTCATGCAATAGGCGGGCGAATAGGGCAGGCCGCGCAGGCCGGCCATGGAGCCGATGAAGGCGATCTGGCCTTGGCTGCGCGCGCACATCGGCGTGATCAATGGCTCGACCGTGTTCAAGACACCGATGAGATTGGTCGCTAAAATCGCCCGCACGGCGTCGGGGTCTTCGGCGAGCGCATCGGGGGCGAGGCCCGTGGTGATGCCCGCATTGGCGATGACGAGATCGAACGGATTTTCTCTGTCCGCCGCCTCGATCCAGGCTTTCATTTTTTCGCGATCGCGCACGTCGAGGAGGATGGATGTCGCATCAGCGCCCCTGGCAGCGGCGGCGGCCGCCGTTTCGGCAAGGCGCGCCTCATTGCGCCCGATCAAGGCGAGACGTGTGCCTTGCGCGGCATAGGCGAGAGCGAGGGCGCGGCCGATGCCGCTCGAAGCACCGGTGATGAGAAGCGACTGCGGCCTGCGCATGTCACACGACCGGCTTCCGGATCGTCACCGCTTCGCCGATGAGCGCCAACTCCCGCCGTTCATTGTGCATCATCAAGCGCAGCAGAAATTTTGTCGGTTCGCCCAGGCTGACCTGGACGACCCGACCGGAAAGTTCGCCGGTCTCGTCGACGAAAATCGGGCGTAGAAATTTGCTCGAAAGGCGAATCAACGCAAGATCGGGACGCCAGATTGCCAGCGCGGGCACGAAGCGGCTCATCAACAGCATGCCATGCACGGGCGGCGCGGGAAGGCCCGCCTGCCGGGCGAGCTCCGGATCGAGATGGATCGGATTGTCGTCGCCCGACGCAATGGCGTAGCGGCGCAGATCATCCATTCCGCAGGCACCGAAAGGCTGCGCGGCGAATTTTTCGCCGACCTTCGGCGGATCATATGCAAGTGCAGCCGCTGCATGATCAATTGTAGCCGTCATGTCAGTTTCTCTGGCGCGTGCGTGGAGATGATCCGCAAGACCATTTCTGCGCGTAGGCACATGTTTCCGTCGCCGATCTCGGCCCGTAGAACGAGACGCGAGGGCTCGAGCTCGCGAATGATGTCGACTGTCATCTGGTAATCGATATCCACCTCGAGCGGCTGCTCATAATCAAAGCTTTGCGAACTCATGGATCGGCACAAAAGGCTCAGGACCGATCAGCTCCGCGCCTGCGGCACGGATGTCTTGATGTGTAAACCAGCGCACGGGAAAGATAAAAGGCACGCTTTTGTCGCTCGGCGCGCCGCAGGTTTCATAGCCGCAGGTTTCTTGGCGGAAGGCAGCGACCTCCGCGGCGCTGGCACGAATTGTGAGCGGCCCGACCCGCAGAGATAAAGGCGGATCGCCTGGCGTCGCAGCCGGCATCTTCGATGCTTCGGACGAACGCTCCGCCATGGGCTTCACATCGTGTCCGCGCGCCGCACGACCAGGCTGGCGTTGATGCCGCCAAAGGCGAAGGAATTGGAGAGCGCAATGCGGATCGGCATTGGGCGCGCTTCATTTGGAACAGGATCGACCGGGCATTTTTCATCCGGCGTGCGCCAATTGATCGTCGGCGGCGCGATGCCTTCCCGCACGGCGCCGATCGTGACCACGAGCTCGAGCGCGCCGCCGGCGCCGAGGCCATGACCATGGATCGGCTTCGTCGAGGAAATCGGCAGATGCGGCAGTCTTTTGCCGAAGATCATGCCGAGCGCTTCCGACTCGGTCGAGTCGTTCACCGTCGTACCGGTGCCATGCGCATTGACGTAATCGATTTCTTCTTCGCTGACGCCGGCATCGGCCAAGGCATAGCGCATCGATGCCGCCGCGCCTTTCGCATCGGGACGCACGGGATCCTTGGCATCGCTCGATGTGCCATAGCCGGCGAGTTCGGCGAGAATAGTGGCGCCGCGCGCTTTGGCGACATCTTCGGCTTCAAGAATAAAAACCCCGGCGCCGGCGCCGATCACCATGCCATTGCGATCCTTGGAGAAGGGCCGGCAGACATTCGGCGTCAGCACCCGAAGGCCTTCCCAGGCGAGCATGGTTCCGATCGTCACGCAATCCTCCGTACCGCCGACGATGGCGCTGTCGATCACGCCCGAGCGGATGAGATGTGCGCCCATGCCGATGGCTTGCGTCGCCGAGGAACAGGCGCTGGCAATGGCAAAACAAGGTCCTGTCGTGCCATAGCGCATGCTCATCATCGCCGGACAGGCGCTGGCGATGAGGCGCGGCACGGTGAAAGGATCAGGACGGGCTTGGCCGACATGAACCGAATGCAGGCCGTCCTCGATCGAATGCATCCCGCCAATGCCGGTCCCGATGATGGCCGCCGTGCGCGGGCCCATGGGTGTGCCGCGCAACAGGCCTGCTTGTGCCACCGCCTCATCGGCAGCGACGATCAGATAGCTCGTCACCGGATCGCAAAATGGCAACAAACTCGACTCTATATAGGCCGCAGCATTGAAATCGCGCACTTGCGCTGCTAATCGGATGCGGCCGCGATAGGGGCGCGAAAACATCGCTTCGCCAATGCAGGAACGCCCGTCGCGTGCCGCTTCCCACAATGCCTTTGCACCGATGCCGGCTGCCGAAACAGCCCCCATGCCGGTGACGACGATCCGTCTTGTCGCGCCCATTCACTTCGTCTCTTGGCTAGCTTCTTGGCCGATATTTTTCTCTTTGCTGATATAAGCGGCCATAGCGTCGATCAAGCTTTTGACGTCCTTGGCTTCGTGGAACGGGCCGTCCATCGGAATATAGACGTCGAATTTCTCTTCGAGCGCCGTCAAGATCATCACAATGTCGATGGATTTCAATCCCAAGCTCTCGATCGTCGCATCGGGTTTGACTTTGTCTCGCTCGATCATGCCTTCGGTCACGATCACATCAACGATCTGATCGACAAGCCCGGTCTGTTCGGGAATTTTCGCTTCCACCGATGACTCCCTTATCACTCTTAAAGTTTACCCGCCCAATCACGGGCAGAAATTTGAGAAGCGGCTATTCGTTGGTTCCGCCGCTGGCTGGCCGAAACAAACCGTAGGTCTCGCGCCAGACATATTAGACTTTACGCGACGCCGGGTCCCGCTCAAGCAAAATTGCAACCGCAAGCGGATTAATTCTTGCTGCCTTGGCTTTCCATTTGCTGCTTGAGAATAAGGAGCTTTGCAAAAGGCGAATTCGGATCGGGCTGACGTTCGCGCTCACGCGGCTTTTCGGTAGAAATGAACGAACCGTGCCGGCGCTCGCGCCTTTCGTCATTGCGGCGGTTTTGCCGCAAGCCGTCATGCGATGCCTCGCGCCGCTGCTGTTTGCCGCTTTCCTCCTTGCGCTTTTCGTCATGGTGCTTTTCTGCTTGGCGCTTGTCGTCTTGGCGCCGGTCGCCATGGCGTTTCTCGTGGCGCGGTTTTTGAGCCTCCCCTTGCGTCACCGCAAATGCAGCACCGGCTTCTATCCCCTCCGCCGGGTGCGAAATCTCCGCTGCGTGCTTGCGGTCAGGCCGTGTATGCCGCGGCCTGTCGTTGCGTTCGCGATTGGCCGAGGCGGCAAGCGCGCCGCTTTCCTGTCCAGACCGTTCAGCGCCAGGTGCTATATTTTGCGACGGCCTGTGCTGCGGCCGCCGATCCCGGCGCGCATGATGCTGGCGATGCGGCCGCCAGACTTCGATCTGCGGCGCTTCCACCTGCGGCGCGTCCTCTTGCACGGCTTCGGCCTCTGCGACGGATTCAGCCGCGGTCTCGGATATTGACGCGGAGGCGATGGGGCAGACCTCTTCCGCCGAGGTTTCGGCCAGCACGACGGCTTCCGGGACGGATACCGTTTCAGCTGTTGCGGCTATGATCTCGTCCGGTTCGCACGCCGGACCCTCCCCGGGCGCCGTATCACAGGCCACGGTTTCAATCACCTCGCCGTCATGTCCCTGTATGGCTGCGTCCGCCGCTGCAGCGCCAGGTTCGGCTGTCTCGGTAGCCGCCTCGGTGTCTGCCCTAGGCTGAACCGGCTCCGTCGCCGCCTTGGGAACGAGCGGCACAGTGATCGCCGGGCCCTTGCGGTGCTCGCAGACATAGCCGAGCGAACGCAAGATCGAGGCGAAGTTCTCGCCGGAACAGCCGACGAGCGAGGTCATCCCGACCGTGACGACAAACCCGTCGCGGTCGGCGGCGCCGGCTGGCGGCTCTCCCGTGGTGAGCCCCGGCCGATAGGCGACGGCCGGCCGAATGAGATCGGCGAGACGTTCCAGAATATCGACGCGCACGGCGCGATCGCCGCAGACGCGGAAGCCGGCCGCACGATAGAAGCTCTGCGGTACATCCTTGTCGGCGACAAATGAAGTGCGCCCGGAGGCGGCGAGATGCGGCACGTCCGCAAGCCCCTTCCCCCCTTCCGAACCGTCACGCTTCAAAGCCCAGAGCTGGACGGCGAGCGCCCGCGGTGCCGGCTTCATCAGCGCCGGCAGATAAAGATGATAGGCGCCGAACCGCACGCCGAGCTTGCGCAGCGCCGCGCGTGCCTCTTGCGACAAAGCCTTGACATCATCTGCGACCTGGGTGCGGTCGAGGACGCCGAGCGCCTCCGCGATCTGAAACGCGACGCCGCGGGCAATGCCTTCGAGCCCTTCGCCTTTTTCGAGATCGAGGAGGGGACCGAGCAGGCGCTTGACGTGTTGCGCGAGCCACAGATCGAGACGCCGCTGCACCAATTCGAGAGACGGGCCGGTGAGTTGCTCATCGGCAAGCACATGGACGCGCGCGTCGAGAAGCCGTTCGCTCGCGGCGATTTTGCCGATCGGCTCGCCGAGCCAGCGAATAATGCCGTCATTGGCGAGGACGAAAGCCTCATCGACCGCCTCATGGACGCGCGCGGCCCGGCTCTCGATCTCGCTCGCCAGCGCTTTTTGCGCCGCTGCATTGAGCGCCTTGGCGGCCTCGCCCGCCGCCTGCGGGTCCATACTGAAGCGGAAGCCGGACAAATGTCCGACATGCTGACCCTCGACCATGACGTCGCCGCTACTGGTGATTTCCGCTTCCAACATCGCGTTCTCTCTCAAACGGCGCATCAGAACGCTCGTCCTTCGGTCGATGAACCTCTGGGCGAGGCGCTCATGCAGAGCGTCCGACAATGTGTCCTCTACCTGACGCGCGACGCCCTGCCAATGCTCTGGATCACGCAACCAATCCGGTCGATTGGCCACGAAGGTCCAAGTTCTCACCTGAGCAATGCGGGCCGAGAGCGTATCGAGATCGCCTTCGACACGGTCGAGCTCGGTGAGATGGCGGGCAAGCCAGTCCTCGGGAATATGCCCGGCCCGTACGACGAAACCATAGATCGAAAGCACAAGTTCCGCATGTGCGGTAGGCGATAATTTTCGATAATCGGGAATTTGGCAGGCATCCCAAAGTCTTGCCACATCTGCACTGGTCTTCGTCTCGCGCCGCACCTTGTCGTCCCGCGCTGCGATATCGAGCACCATTTGATCTTCGGCAAGCGGGGCCCGCGTGAGGCCAGGCTCTTTCGGCTGCACGTCGAGGGAGGCCGCGAGCGCCCCAATCGAGGAAAAATCGAGATCCGTATTGCGCCATTGCAGCATGCTCACGGGGTCGAAACGATGCTCTTCGAGCGCTTCGACGAGTTCCGGGTCGAAGGGCGCGCAGCGGCCAGTGGTTCCGAAAGTGCCGTCGCGCATATGGCGTCCGGCGCGTCCAGCGATCTGACCGAATTCGGCCGGTGTCAGCCGGCGATAGTGCCAGCCGTCGAATTTGCGGTCGGCGGCAAAGGCGATGTGATCGACATCGAGATTGAGCCCCATGCCGATGGCGTCTGTGGCCACGATATAATCAACATCGCCATTTTGATAGAGATCGACCTGGGCATTGCGGGTGCGCGGCGACAAAGCGCCGAGAACGACCGCCGCGCCGCCGCGCTGGCGGCGGATCCATTCGGCGATCGCATAGACCTCCTCGACCGAAAAGGCGACGATGGCCGTACGCGGCGGCAGCCGGGCGATCTTGCGGTCGCCGGCGAAACTGAGGGTCGAGAGACGCGGCCGTGCCATGATCGGCGCGCCGGGCAGCAGCGTCTCGATCGGGCGCCGCATGGTCGAAGCGCCGATGAGCAGCGTTTCGTCCGTGCCGCGCCGGTTGAGCAGGCGGTCGGTGAAAATATGACCGCGATCGAGATGTGCAGCGAGCTGGATCTCGTCGACGGCGACGAAGGCGAATGTGCGATCGCGCGGCATCGCTTCGACGGTCGAGATCCAATAGCGCGCCGCTTTGGGCTTGATCTTCTCCTCGCCGGTGATGAGGGCCGCAGCCTCGACCCCGACCCGCGCGACGACGTGATTATAGACCTCCCGTGCCAGGAGCCGGAGAGGCAGCCCGATCACCCCGCTCTTATGCGCGAGCATGCGCTCGATCGCATAATGCGTCTTGCCCGTATTGGTTGGCCCAAGCACAACGCTCACGCCGCGCGCGCGTTCGAGCGGATGCAGTTTCGAGGCCGGAATGGAAATGTTCATCGATTCGGGGCGTCGCCTCGGGATCAGGGGTGCTCGTGCCGCTTGCCATTCAAGCGGCCTCGCCTCGTGAGGCGAAAATGAGAGCCTAGTACATTTCTGTCGCCTTGACGGGGCCCCTCACGAGCTGAGCCGGCAAGGAAGTCCGTTCGCAAGGAAGTCGGGTCAAGGTGCCATCCGCACCCGCGGGCCGGCGGATCTCTGTAGCATGAGGTTCTTCTGTATCATAATGCGCCGGAAATCGCTTGCGAATCGGCAAATGCCTTCACGCTTCGAACGAGGCGCGAACGAAGCGGGCCCGAATCGCTGACTTCCCGCCGAGTTCGAGCTTTGTTCTCTACGATATATTGATGACCGGCACAAAACACCACAAGCAGCTGTGTAAAAACAGGATTTGGCCTGTTTTGTCGGCAGGGTTTTATCGACTGCGAGACGGACTCCGAACCGTCTCTTTGTCAACTGGCTTTATCCGGTAAGAAATAGTGTTCCGACATCCGTTTCACATAAGCGATGAGATTGACGTGGCGCTCAGCCGCCGCGCGAACCTCGGTCTCGAAGACAGGTGTCAATATTCCGGCAAGGAAGCTGAAGACGGTCGCGTCGGCGCCGCAGGGCTTGTCCCCCATCAGATAGGGCTTGTCGCCCAAGATGGCAGCCAGTGCATCGATGTCGCGAATGCCCAGCTCCGCGATCTCCGCTTTGCTATGCCGGCCAAACCCCTGTGCAACAAGGCCTTTGACGACTTTGCGCCGGATCAGGCTGCGGACGAGCGGCCGCAGCGGCATTGGAACGGCATCGAAGAAATGCGCCGGCCCCTTGGCGAAATTGGCGTCATCGCGCCAGCGCACATCGACGCCGACGCAATAAAGGTGTTCCTCGCACATTTTTTCGACCGCCCAGGCGATAGCCTTTTGTTCGCTCGAAAGTCCGGCGTCGAAGTCAAAGCCGTATTTCTTCTCAATGTGGAAACGAATGAAGGTCGTATCGGCGATGATTTCGCCGGCATCGTCGATATAGGGCAATTTGCCCTTTGGCGCTTTGCCATAGCCGCCGCGATCTTCCCTATAGGGAAGGCCGGCGAGTTTCAAAAGCAGCATGGCCTTCATGACGAAGGGGCTGGCATCCGGAAGTCCGAAATAGGGACCAAAAGTGTAAAGAATAATCATGAGGCCTTTGGACCATTAGAGCCGATCCCCGTGATCGGGATCGGCTCTACATCAAAGAAGTAGAGCATGTCCATGATGAGACATCGGATATATCCGATGTCTAAAAAGTGCCGGAAAAGTCTATCAACTTTTCCGGGACATGCTCGAGCGCGGGCCGGCTCGCCACTTTACCAAAGCGGAGGGCCACCTCAATGCTCCTGCTTGGCCGTCATATTGTCCGGCTCGATCGAAAATTCGGTCGCTTCGATTTCCGCCATTCCGGCAAGCGTCCGCAGCGAAACGCGGAAGGGCACGACAACATGGGCCGGCTCGACCGGCGCGAGCCAGGCTTCGATTTCGCGATTCTCGGCCATGAATTTCGTCGATTGCGAATTGGCCCTGTGCCCGGCGACCGGCCTGTAACGGACGGCGCAGACGGACACCGGGCCGGAATAGCCCTTCACCTCCACATTGCGCGTGCCGACATAGCTCATCGAGAGGTCGAAACGCACCACGCCGTCGTATATGGGCAGGGTGCGGTTGCAGGCCGAAGGACCGACGAGCGGTTCGCCCGCGGGCACGGCCATGATGAGGGCGCTCATCGGGTCGAGCACATTGTGCTTGTTGGCGGCAGTAACCGGAACGCGGCCCTCGAAATCGTCGAAGGGCGGCGAGATGTCGACGGCTCTCACAGTGCCGGCCGTAAGCGACATGCGCAGCGTGCGGACCGCGTGCGAATTGGCGGAAGTCGTCGCATAGGCATTCGGCAAAATGGTGCCCCGGCGGATGAGGCCAGAGGAGGCGAGCGCCATTTTGACATGCGCGATCCAAGAGGCGACGCCGGTCAAATGGGCATTGAGATCGATCTTGTAATTCGCCGGCTCGATCCATCCTTCCGCGCTCGCTTCGCCGATGTGGAGGCCGATGAGGCTTACCGAATAGCGCGCCTTGATCGTTTCGGCTGCCGCCGCCGTGGCCGCAAGCGCAAGGCCGAAAATCGGAACGAGGAGACACAGACAGGCAGAACGGATCCAGGGCATTGGGGAAGAACCGTAGATTTCTGAAACATAGGCCGGTTTGGCGACCAAATCGGCCCGTTTCAAGGCCGAGCTTTACCGTAAATTCCAGCGATTTGGGAGATCATGACTTCGTTATCCTTGTCGCAGGAGGGCGACGGCCTCCCATTCGCACGGCGCGCAAAGACCAAAGGACGGCAAAGTAAAGGTGGCTGAACATTTGAAACAATATTTGAAGCCAGACACGCCGGCCACAGGGCGTGCTCCGCGCGCCTATAATTTTATTATACGCCCTATGCAAAGCGCAGCCTATGGCCGCCGCAGATCGAGCGTCAGCGGAAATTCGCTCGCGGCTTCGTCGCGCGGCAGAGTGATCCGGCCGGGCGTATGGCCATGGTCCTCGAACCGCGCCAGGCGCCTAGCCTCGGCCTCATAGGAATTGACCGGAAACGTCTCGTAATTGCGGCCGCCCGGATGCGCCACATGATAGACGCAGCCGCCGAGATTGCGGGTGTTCCAGAGATCGATGATGTCGAAGGTCAGCGGGGCATGGGACAGGATGGCGGGATGCAGGCTCGAGGCCGGCTGCCAGGCCTTGAAGCGCACGCCGCCGACCGCTTCGCCCGAGACGCCGGTCGGCTGCACCGGCACTTTGCGGCCATTGCAGGCGATCCTATGCCGCTCCGGCACGAAACCCGTCACTTTGACCTGCAGGCGTTCGAGCGAGGAATTGACATAGCGCGCCGTGCCGCCGGCCGCGCCTTCTTCGCCGAGCACGTGCCAGGGCTCCAGCGCTTGGCGGATTTCAAGCCCGACGCCGGCATGGATCACGCTGCCGTAATGCGGGAAGCGGAACTCATATTGCGCCTTGAACCAGTCCGGATCGAAGTGATAGCCCGCTTCTTCGAGATCGGCGAGAACGCCGAGAAAATCCTGCCAGATGAAATAGGGCAGCATGAAACGGTCGTTGAGCGCCGTCCCCCAACGCACGAAACAGCCCTGCTGCGGCATGCGCCAGAACCAGGCGATGAGCGCCCGCAAGAGAAGCTGCTGGGCGAGCGACATGCGCGCATCGGGCGGCATTTCAAAGGCGCGAAATTCGACGAGGCCGAGACGCCCGCTCGGCCCATCCGGCGAGAAGAGCTTGTCGATCGAGATCTCGGTGCGATGCGTATTGCCTGTCGCATCGACGAGAAGGTTTCGGAACAGCCGGTCGACGAGCCAGAGCGGAATGGTGCCCTCGCCGGGTTCCGGCACTTGCGCCATGGCGATTTCGAGCTCGTAGAGCGCGTCATGGCGCGCCTCGTCGATGCGCGGCGCCTGGCTCGTCGGGCCGATGAACAGGCCCGAGAAGAGATAAGAGAGCGACGGATGGCGCTGGACATAGAGGATGAGGCTTTTCAGCAAATCCGGCCGGCGCAGAAACGGCGAATCGGCAGGCGTCGCGCCGCCGAGCGCAATATGATTGCCGCCGCCCGTGCCGGTATGGCGCCCGTCGAGCATGAATTTATCGGTGCCGAGCCGAGACAGCCGCGCCTCTTCATAAAGCGCCGTGGTCGTCGTGACCGCCTGCCGCCAATTCGTCGAGGGCTGGATATTGACCTCGATGACGCCCGGATCGGGCGTGACCTTGATCATGTCGAGGCGCGGATCATAGGGCGGCGGATAGCCTTCGATATGGACCGGCAGGCCGGTCGCCTCCGCCGTGGCTTCGAGCGCGGCCAGAAGCTCGAGATAATCTTCGAGCGTCGCAACCGGCGGCATGAAGGCGCAGAGCGCGCCATCGCGCGGCTCGATGGCGAGCGCGGTGCGCACATTGTCCGCACCGACGCTTTGATCGACGATGCCTTGCCGGCCGGTCGTCGGATTTAAATGATTGAGCTGTGCGAAATGCTGCGGATCGGGCAGGGGGCCGCGCGGCTCCAGCGGATCTTGCGGGACGATGACGGGATAGGAAGACGGTGGAATATAAGGCAATGAGCTGATCGGCAGTCGAAAGCCGATCGGCGAATCGCCCGGGATGAGAAAGAGTTGGCCCCGCCGCAGCGCCCATTTCTCGCTGATCCAGCGCCGTTCAGGCAAGGCGTTCCAGCGCTGCACCGGCAGGACAAATCCCACGGGTTTCGAAAGGCCGCGCTCGAAGACTTGCACCATGCGGGCGCGGGCTTCCGGATCATCGATCTTCGAATCGAGCGGATCGACATTGATCGGCAGCTCTGCCTCTTTGAGCATCCAATGCGCTGGATCTTCGAAGGCAGGGATCACATAGTCGCCGCCAATGCCGAGCCGCTCGGCGAAATCATGGGCAAAAATCTCGGCCGCTTCGGCTTTTATGGGAGTGCTGCGCTTCTCGACCGCGACCAGCTCAGGATCATGCCAGATCGGCTTGCCGTCGCGCCGCCAATAAAGCGAAAAAGCCCAGCGCGGCAGGCTCTCGCCCGGATACCATTTGCCTTGCCCGTAATGCAGAAAGCCGCCCGGTGCGAAGCGGGCGCGCAACCGCCTGATCAGATCATCGGCACGCTGGCGTTTCGTCGGGCCGACGGCGGCAATGTTCCATTCCGCCGATTGGAAATCATCGATCGAGATGAAGGTCGGCTCGCCGCCTATGGTGAGCCGCACATCTTGCGCGGTGAGATCGCGGTCCACCTGTTCGCCGAGCCGATCGAGCGCCTCCCAGGCCTCGTCCGAAAAAGGCCGCGTCACCCGCGGCGCTTCACGGATACGCTGAACCTTCATCGAAAAGGAAAACGAGACTTCCGCCGGATCGACGGCGCCGCTGATCGGCGCAGCCGAGCGATAATGTGGCGTCGCGCAGAGCGGCAGATGGCCTTCACCGCAGAAGAGGCCCGATGTCGGATCGAGCCCGATCCAACCGGCGCCAGGAATATAGACCTCGGCCCAGGCATGGAGATCGGTGAAGTCATGATCCGTGCCGCTTGGCCCATCGAGCGCTGCGACATCGGGCTTCAACTGAATGAGATAGCCGGAGACGAAACGCGCCGCGAGGCCGAGATGGCGCAACATCTCGACGAGCAGCCAGGCCGAATCGCGGCAGGAGCCGGAGGCAAGCGCCAGAGTCTCTTCCGGCGTCTGCACGCCAGGCTCCATGCGGATCAGATATTTGACGTCGCGCTGCAGCTTCGCATTGAGCGCGACGAGAAAATCCGTCGTGCGCGTGGCCTCCTTCGGCAGATTTGCGAGAGTGGCGGCAAGATAAGCGGAAAGCCGCGGGCCGGCGGGCTCGGGCGCCAGATAGGCCGCAAGCTCGATGGCCAATTCCGGCGGATAGGCGAAGGGGAATGTTTCCGCATAAGGCTCGGTGAAAAAATCGAACGGGTTGAAGACGACCATTTCGGCAACGAGGTCGACTTCGATTTTGAAGACATCCGATTTTTCCGGAAACACATAGCGCGCAAGCCAATTGCCATGCGGGTCCTGCTGCCAATTCACGAAATGCTGGCTGGGCGTCACTTTCAGCGAATAGCTGGCGATGCGGGTGCGGCAATGCGGGGCGGGGCGCAGCCTGATCTGCTGGGGCCCGAGCGCGACCAGCCGGTCATAAGTGTAATGCGTGACATGATGAAGGGCGACGAGGATCACGCGGCAGGCCCTCTAGGAATGGCCGCGCTTTGTTCCAGGTGGGGGGGAGCAAGTCAAGGATGACGCGAGTGCGCCGGGTGAGCGGCGGGGAGATTGGCTGCGATGTTGGCGCGCGTCAGCCTTGGTCTGAGCACACGACCTGTTCCGCGTCTCGCTTGATAAAAAATCAGTCCGGGTCGAGAATGCCTGGAATTGGCTGATTGCCCAGCTGCAGTCGCGCTGTTGCGAGCTTCAAATAGTAAATTTATATATAGGTCTAGTATGTTAAGATAATTATAGCTATATGAATTAGTTAGAGGCAGATAAAATTCCTAGTACAGCGTATTTATCTGACTCTGTCGGCTTTTTTAAAGCCATTTTACGCACGAAAATCTTCGGAGCGATCGATTTTATTTTGTGTGAAGGCCGTTTTGGCGCCCGCCATCTCGGAATAGTGAACTTCAAGGAATCATCCTGATGATCAATCCCCCGATCAAGTCCGCTGCCGACGCTCCCAAGACGGACAAGCCGCATGTCGCGCCGCCGACTCAGCCCGAGGCCCAACCGGCGCCGGCCAAGCCCGCCGAGGTGCTGGCTCCGACACCCAGTGATGTGAAGAAGTAAGCTTCTCACAAGCATCCTCCCAAGGGAGAGGAACCAGTTTGGCGGCGGCAACACATGCCGTCGTCCCTCTTCAAACCAGATGGCGACCGTCGAAGGCGCGCTGGGAGTTTTGAAATGGCCATAACTCATCGTTTCGCGAGACGCATCCCGCTTCCCTCAACCGTCCAGATCCTGCACGAGCTGCTTGTTATGTCGGCCCAAGAGGATGCGAAGCAGCGCGCAGCGGGCGAGAACAAGTCGGAAGCCGTCGCAAGTCAAGTGAACAGGATTGATGCTTTGGAACCTGAGGGGTCGCCGGCATGAGCGCAGCTACCGTCAGCCATCTTTATCGGGTCGGAGAACGCGTAGTTCTCGATTCGCGCGCCGGATACTTCTTAAAGTCGGACGCGGCCTTCAGAGTGGTTGCGCAATTGCCGCCCTTGGGAGGTGACTTTCAGTATCGGATCAAGAGCATTGGCGAGCCCTTTGAGCGCGTCGCCCTGGAGCATCAACTCTCACGGGCCTCGCCGCGTGACGTAGCTGGCAGCGGATTCTTCAAAGAGCGTGACATGCAAACGATCTAGGTCTTGCCTCAAGCCGATCGTTGGACGTCAAGTCTACTCCAGCCTCACCACCACACTGTCCGACGCACCTTTTGCATCGATGACAGATACCCGTGCGAAGCCGGCGCCATCTGGCGCCCAAGTCGATTGGCGGCGCAGATCCGGCATGCCGATCGGCGCGCCATTGACGATCCAGGTGAAAGGCGGCACGCCGCCTTGCGCCTTCAAGGCGAGCGGGCTCGCCGATGTCTTGCTCTCCGAGAGACCGAGATCGATGGCGGCGCCTGCCGGCGGATAGACGATTTTAAGCGCCGCCGTGTCGGTCGCGGCCAAAGTTTTGGGCGCATCCTGACGCAAATTGCGCAACGGCGGCGGCAAATCACTGCTGCGTGCGATCAAGACGCCTGGCGGCTGCGGCAGAGTTTCATAGGTGGCACCGATGCGGGAAAAGGCATCGAAAAGAATGGGCGCGGCCGCAAGCCGCCCGACGAGGCCCGGCACGGCGCCATTGTCCGGCCGCCCAACCCAGACCCCGATCGTATCATTCTTGTCGAAGCCGACCGCGAAAGCGTCGCGATAGCCATAGGATGTGCCGGTCTTGAAGGCGAGCCGCCCATAGGGCGCATTTTCCGGCGGCGGCGCGCCGCGCAAAATATCCGCGACATACCAGGCGGCGACCGGCTCGGTCACGCGGCGCAAAGGTTCTTTCGCCGCGGCTGCCTCCAGCTCCTTGCGTTCGACGAGATTCGGCACTGTGCCGCCGCGCGCCAGCCCGGCGTAGAGGCGCGCGAGATCGACGAGCCTGATGCCGAGACCGCCGAGGCCGACGGCCAAGCCGGGCGGCGCATCCTTGGGAAGAACGATGTCGGCGCCGGCATTGTGCAGACGGGCGAGAAAGCGCGCCGGCCCGATTGCGGCGAGAAGCTCGACGGCGGGCAGGTTGAGCGACATTTGCAAGGCATGACGTGCCGTTACATTGCCCTCATAGCTCAGCGTGAAATCCTCCGGCGCATAAAGCCCATAGCGGGTCGGGCGATCTTCGAGCATTGTTTCGGGATGTGCGAGGCCGGTCTCGAAGGCGAGCGCATAGATGAAAGGTTTTAGCGCCGAGCCTGGCGAGCGCAGCGCTTGCGTCATATCGATGGCGCCGCCGCGCGCGGCGGAAAAATAATCCGCGCTGCCGACATGGGCGCGGATCTCGCCGGTTTGATTGTCGATGACGAGAATGGCGACCGAGAGTTTCGGCCCGAGCCGCTCTGCATTTTCGCGGGCGAGCTCTTCGAGCGAGGCCTGCCATGTCGCATCCAAAGTGAGATAATGGATGCGTTTGTTGGGTTCGGCCCGCAGTGCTTCCTCGGCCGCATGGGCGGCAAGCGTCGGGAAGGATCGCCGCGCCTTGGGCATGGATTCATGCTTGGCCGCGTCTCGCTCGGCTCTGGTGATGATTCCACGCGCATAGGCACGATCGAGAACACGGTCGCGCGCCGCGCGGGCGAGGCTCAAGAATTGATCCGGCCGGCGCGCCTCCGGCGCCTGCGGCAGCGCGACGAGAAGAGCCTCCTCCGCGATCGACAGGCGTTTCGGCTCCTTGCCGAAATAGGCGAGGCTCGCGGCTCTAATCCCTTCTATATTGCCGCCATAGGGTGCCAGTGCGAAATAAAGATCGAGAATCTCCGCCTTGCTGTGATGTCTTTCGATCTCGATGGCGCGGACCATCTGGCGCAGTTTCGCGGCAAGCGATTTGTCTGCCCGCGGCTCGAGGAGGCGCGCGACCTGCATTGTCAAAGTCGAGCCGCCAGAGACGACATGGTGATGCCAAGCCCATTGCAGGGCGGCGCGGCCGAGCGCTTGCGCATCCACGCCATGATGGGCAGTGAAGCGATGATCCTCATAAGCGAGAAGCATCGAAACGAAACGCGGATCGACATCCTCGCGGCTCGCCGGCAGGCGCCAGCGCCCGTCGGCCATTGTGAAAGCGCGCAGCAATGTGCCATTGCGGTCGAGCACGACGGGCGAGCCGCGCCGCGCTTCGTTAAGATCGAGCGGGCCGAGCGAGGCGAGATACGCGCGTGCAGTGAGGGCGCTTACGAGCCCCAGGGCGGCAACCACCAACAGCGCGGCGATCCACCAGCGCCAGCTCTTTTGAATCCTGGTCATTTTGCTGGCGCTACATCGAGCGAACCGAAGGCGGTACGGCCATAGCGCAGCGGCCGGTACATGTCTTCGATCGTCGCCGCAGGCAGAATGTAATGGCCGGGCGTCACCGCGCGCACGATATAGGCGAGGCTGAATGTCGCTTTGGCCTTGCCGTCGCGGTTGAAGGCCGCGGCGAAGCGATCGTCGCGATATTCGCTATAAGCCGGCTGAATATCACCCTTGATCCAAGCGAGCGCCTCGACCGAGCCGCCGTCGAAGAGAGCGGGATTGTCGATCTCTAAGCCCGCCGGCAGCGGATCGGTCAGGATCAGTCGCGCAAAGGCGGCCTCGGTCTCCGTCACTTTCAAGGTCACGACGAAACGGTCGTTCTGCTTGATTGTCGTCGGATCGAGCTTTTCGCCGGCGAGCGTGTAATAGGCGCGCTCGATCTCATAGCCTTTGCTGCCGGCCGGTTCCGGCACAGAAGGATTGCCCATTGTGGTGATCACGATCTGCGTCGGCGTGGCGCTTTGATTGGTGATCTTCACCACCTTGCCTTCGAGCGCGGCGGCACTCCATGTGCGATAGAAGGCGCCCTTGCGTTCCAGGCCGTCGACGCTGATGTCGATCGCGGCGGCCTTGTCGGCGAGTGCTTCCGCCGCGAGCACCATCCAGGCATCTTCCTGTGTGTTCGTATAGGCGGCTGCCGCCTGCGCATCTTCCACGATGTGAATCGCCTGCTCGATCTCGGAGGCTGTGGCGCCGGCTTCGACGGCGAGCGCCAGAACGCCGGCGCCGTCGCGCAGGCGCGAGCCATAATCGGCGCGTGAGAACAGGCTGTCGCGCTCGCCGGCGAGACTCTCGTCGGCAGCCGCGAAGACCTTGGCCGAGCGCGTGCGATCGCCGAGGAGCGCGAGCGCGGCGCCGAGCTGGGCCTGCGCCAACGGGCTCTTGAACGCGGCGAGCTGCGTATCGGCGAGATAGCGCAGATCGCTCATCACCGGCCTGCCGTTGCGCGCCAAAACATAGGCGGCATAGGCAAGCGGCGCCGCTTGTCCGGCTTCGACCTCGCTCGTATTGGCGACGTAATTGCGCAATCTTTCGAGTGCCATGTCGAAACCCTTCTGCGGCACCGGATAGTTCTGCTCACGCGCGCGGGTCAAAAAATCCGTGACATAGGCATGCAGCCAAATGTCATCGGTATCATTGGCCGCCCAGAGGCCGAATGTGCCGTTCGAATCCTGCCGCGCGAGCAGCTGGTCGATCGTCTTTTTCAAGCGCTCGGCGATGCCGGTATCGATGGCGAGAGATTCGAGATTGGCGAGCTTGTTGACATAGAGCAGCGGTAGAGCCCGGCTCACAAGCTGTTCCGAACAGCCGTAAGGATAGCGGTCGAGCACTTGCAGGAGCGCTGCGACATTGATTCCGGTGAGCGGCGAGATGGCGACGGCGACGCGGCCCGTGCCGGGCAAGAATTCTGCCAGAAGATCGCTCGACAGAATAAAGCTTTCGCCGGGTGCCAGAGGTTTTACGATCCTGCGGTAGAGTTCCGACGTACCCGGCTCGATCTTGATCGCGAGCGCCTGCGCCACTTCGAGATTGGGACCTTTGAGCTTGACGTCGAGATCGGCACGGCCGATGCCGTTGGCGGTCAGCGGAAGGGCGAGCGAGGTCCTCTGTCCGGCCGCGAGCTTGATCGTCTTGTGCAGAGCGCCGGCCGCAATGGCGACCGGGCCATGCGCAGCGATATCGATCGTATAATCGCCGGCGGCGCCTTCGACATTATTGATGTCGAGCGTGAGCTCTGAATGATCGCCGAGCGCGAGGAAGCGCGGCAGGCTCGCCTGCACGACGACCGGATCGCGGACGATCACATCGGTGCTGGCGCTGCCGACCTTCGTCTTGGTCCAGGCCACTGCCATCAGCCGCACGCTGCCGTTGAAGGCAGGAAGATCGAAAGCGATCTGCGCCTTGCCATCGGGGCCGACCTTCACCACGCCGGAGAAAAGCGCCAGCGGCTGCTGCGTCGGCAGATTGCCTTCCATGGCGCCGCCCTGGTCGCCACCCGAGCGGATGGCGCCGCGTACGCCCTGCATGCCGTCGATCAAGAGGCCGTAGAGATCGCGAATGTCAGGACCCAATTGCCGCTGCCCATAGAAATAAGTGCCGGGATCGGGCGCCTGATAATGGGTGAGATTGAGAATGCCGATGTCGACGGCGGCGAGCGTCACATAGGCCTCTTCGCCGGCTGCGAGACCGGAAAGATTGATCGGAATTTGCCAATGCTGGCGCGGCCGGACCTTTTCCGGCACGCCGAGCGCGACATTGAGCCTATGGCTGTCGCGGTCGATGCCGAACCAGGCAAGACCCAAGGCGCGGCCGGGCATGCGCTTGGCGGCCTGATCGAGCGGGCGATGCGCGAAGACGACCGCATAGGCGCCGGTGCCCCAGCCGGCGCCCACCGGGACCTGCACAATATTGTCGCCCTTTTTGAGATCGACGAGGGTCGAATAATGCAATTCATCGCCGAGAATGGCGATGGTCGCCGTGCCGGCAAAGCGTGCGGCGATCGAAAGCCGCATGCTGTCGCCCTGCTTGTAATCGGCCTTGTCGAGCGTCACGTCGAGAACGTCCGGCGTCTCGGCCGAGGCTTCGCCCGACCAGCCGGCAAAGAAGCTCACGCTCGTCGGCGCATCGTCGGCATTGTCGCTCTTCACATCGAGACGATAGCTGCCGAAGTCGACCGGCACGGAAATCTTCGCCGGCTGATCGATGGCAAGATCGATTCTGCCATCGGCCACGCGGCGCGACGACCTCACCTTCTCAAAGCCCCAGCGGCCGTCCTGATTATACCATTGGTAATCGGTGCTGACTCTGTAGAGCGACCAGCTGACATCCTTGCGCGCTGTACGCGCACCGTCGGCGGCCACGGCGATGATATCGAAGCTTGCCGTTGCGCCTTGCCCGAGACTATCGAAATTCTTTTTCACGCCGATGAGCCCGCTCTTCGGCAGGATCGGCAGAATGATAGAGCGTTCGACGGCGCGGCCACCCGGTTCGCCGGCCCGCAGAATGATCTTGGCTTCGAGCGGCCGCGGTGCGGAGAGATCCGGGATCGGCACGCTGACTTGCGCCGCGCCCTTGGCATCCGTCTCGACGGTTTCTTCGAGCTCTTTGGTGACCGTCTCGAATTTTTCGTCGGTGAGCCCCGCCTGAAAGCCTGAAAGCGCCTTCAGGCCGGCGCCGCTCGCTGCCTCGATCCGCACTTCGCCGGAAATGTCGAGGCCGGCGCCCGGCGCGCCATAAAGGAAGCGCGCCATGGTGTCGATCACCGCCGTGCCGCCGGCACGCACCATGTCTTGCTGCGGCTTCAGCGTGAAATCGAGACGTTCGGGAACATAATCCTCGACGAGAAAGCTCGTCTCGCCGACCGGCGCAGCTTTCGGATCGACAAAGGCTTCGACGCGCCAGGTGCCGCTGCCGACACCAGACAAAAGAGGCAGCAGGGTGCTGCGTCCGCCGGCGCCCTGATCTTCGATCCGCAGGCGTCTATATTCGACGCCGTCGGGGCGGTTGACGACGAGAATGATCGGCAGGCCGGATTTTGCAATGCCCTTGTCGTCGCGCAGCAGCGTGGTGATGAAGACATTTTCGCCGGGCCGATAGACGCCACGTTCGGTGAAGACTTGCGCATCGAGCGGCTGCGCCGGCGCGCGGCCCTTGACGCCCCGATCGGTCAAGTCGAAGGCCGTCTGCTGGAGATCGAGGAAGCCGTAATCGCCTTTGCCGTCTTCGGCAATGACGAGGCCCGGCGCTTGCCCGCCGGTGCCGCGCGCAAGGCCCGGCTCGAAGCGGACATGGCCGTCGGCGCCGGAGGTCTCTTTCGCCAGCACTTCATTGTCGCGCGCGACAAGCCGCAAGGCGATCCCGGAGACCGGCTTGGCATTCGTCAAAGAGCGCACGAAGACATGCACGCCGTCGCGGCCGGAGATGGCGGTGAGGCCGAGATCGGAGACGATGAACCATTGCGTCGCCGAAACCCCGCCGCCTTCCTCGTCATTCTCGCTCGCTGCCGCGGCATCATCACCGGCTTTGGCAGTCATAATATAGACGCCCGCCTCGAGCTTGCCGAGCGCTTCGAGGACAGGAAAAGCCGTCGTCACATCGCGGTTGAGCTCGCTCGCAACGCTGAGCGAGCCGGACCAGATCTTCTTGCCGTCGTTTTCGACATATTGCTTGATCCGATAGGAAGAGAGCTGGGCGAGAAAATCTTCTGAGCGCACGGTCGGAAGCAGATTGCGGTCGCCGACCCTTATGATCTTGATCGCGATCTTCTGGGTATTGACCGAGACGATCGGAATGCCTTCCTGGCCGACGCGCGGCAGGACGTAATTCTTGCCGGTGAAATGCACCTGCGGGGCGCGATCGCGGACATAGATGTCGTAATCCGCATTGCGCAAGAGTGTCTCGCCGACCGCCGAGGGAAGGCCCTGGCGCAGCACGATCTTATAATGCTCGCCATGTTTCAGCCCTTCGACGCAGAGCTGCTGATCCTCGGTCGAGATCGCCGGCGTATCTATTCCGGCGACGCTGACGAAAGGTGCGAAGTCAACGCGGCCCGATGCCAGATTCTCGGAAAATTGGAAGCACACGCGGGGCGACGCCGAATCCTTATCCACCTTATATTGCAGAATGCGGAAGCCATAGGTTTCCCGCTCCTTTTGATAGGTCGCGTGGACGAGCGGATCATCGACGAGATCGAGGCTTGCACGATAGGCGTTGAGCGAAAGCCGCCAAAGTTCGCGCGTGGCAAACATCTCGCCGAGACGGGCGAGAGCTTTCGCCTCATCGGCTTTCGTCGCCGCATAGAGATAGGCGAGATAGGCGGCGGTCGTCGCATCCTTTTCGATGACATCGCTCTTGCCGGTCCTCGGAAGCGTCAGCGAATAGGCGAGCCAAGCCGAAGAGTCTTGAGAATTGGCCGCGATGAGGCCGGCGAGCCAATGCAAGGCATCTGCAGCATCGCCCCGCGCGATCGCTGCTTGCGCCTCTTTGCGAAGCTGCTCGACGGGACGATCGGCGAGCGCCGCGCCGTCATTCTTCACTTGCGCTTCGAGACGGACGCCATCGCTTGCGAGATCCTCATTCGTGTAAGTCTTTTCCGCGCGAGCTGCTGTCGTGAAGGCTGTCGTCGTGACCAAAGCGAGCGCGACAAACATGAGAGAGGACAAGATGATGCTGCGCATGCGATTCTCCCATGGAAACCGGTCCGCCTTGGCCGGCAGGTCTGACAAAAATTGCTTCAAAACTTTGGATCGCGACTTTGACTTAAGACATTGGGACAAAACAATGGGTCAAGACAATGGTTAAAAAGGCCGGATTTATACCAGATGTCTCTGATAAGGACCCATGCCTGCCACCGTCATTGCGAGCGAAGCGAAGCAATCCAGTCTCATTCCTGCGTGTCTGGATTGCTTCGTCGCTTCACTCCTCGCAATGACGCCCCACGCGCCATGTTAGCCATCTTCGAAACGTGGCATGAGTCATCCCTTCAAAGATTTTGAATTATTTAATCACATGCCCGTTTGATCAGCGGTGCCGTGGCGCACTTTCCCGGCGCCGCGGTTTCGTCAATATGATTGGTTTTCTCATGAAGCGCGTGTGACATGCGCGGCCTTGGCGTCAATATCTCTGCAAGTGGACCGGCTGCGGCGGCAATCTTTCGCGGCTCTTGAAATTTGCCTTACACAGCTTTGGCGAGGGCCTTGGCCAGCGCCCGTTTCAGCTCTTCTTCGGATTGGCCGCCCGGCACGACAACATCCTCCGCGAAGATTTCGATTCTGAACGGCGCGTCGAGCGTCATGGCCGTCGCGCTCATCCCGAAGACTCCTTTCGCAAGCCTGCCTGGTCTTGCTTTTGACGCATGATCTTTTCCGAAAAGTCTGCAACTTTTCGGGATCATGCTCTAGCCCTGTTGCGGCGTCACACCGCGCACTGCGATGGCCCGCGCCATTTCGACGAATTCGCTCGGCATCATGATGATGGTCATCGTATTCTGCTCGGCGCCGACTTCGGTGATCATCTGCATCCGCCGCAATTCGAGCCCGGCCGGGCTCTCCATGATCGTTTCGGCGGCCTGCCGCAAAAGTTGGGCCGCATCGAGTTCGGCTTGCGCCTTGATCTGGCGGGCACGTTTCTCGCGCAAGGCCTCAGCCTCCTGGGCCATGGCGCGCTGCATCGATTGCGGGATCTCGACATCCTTCATCTGCACGCGCTCGACCTTGACGCCCCAGGGCTCCGTCACCGCGTCGATCGAGGCCTGCAAGGAGTCCGCAATAATGCCCTGCGCCTTCAGCACATCGTCGAGCCCATGCTGACCGATGACATTGCGCAACGCGGTCACGGCGACTTGGATGACGGCATTGCCGACATTGCTGACTTCGATGACCGCGCGTTTCGGATCGACGATGCGCTGCCAGATCACCGCATTGATCTTGATCGGCACATTGTCGAGCGTGATCGTCTCCTGCTGCTCGACGGCGGTGGTCTGTATCCGCAGATCGACCTTCACCTGCCATTCGATGAAGGGAAAGAGAAGATAGAGGCCTGGCCCGGCGGTCCGCACATATCTGCCGAGGCGAAAGACCACGGCGCGTTCATATTGATTGGCGACGCGCAGGCTGGAGGCGAGAAGAAGAATGACAAGGAAGACGAGAAAAGACGTTAAATACATGGAGGTTCCTGCGGCGCAAGGAGCAAGCGAAACGAAGGATGCTACTATGGCCCGAGCGTGACGGGAAGGCGACGGCCAGCCTCGGCGCCCCAGTATCGGGACTCACTCTGCCGGTGTCACAGCGGCACCGCGGCAGGCGAGCGGCCGGCCCGGCTGCGGATAAGCTTCGACTGTAAGAATGCGCGCATCGTCGAAACCGACGAAATGCGGCGCCAGCGCCGGCGGCACGGCGCTACCGGCCCGGCGCAACTCGCCGACAGCGGCCGCTTCGTCGATCGCATAGAGATCGATGACAGGGCAGGCGGGTGTGAGCGGTTCTGGCGGCATGAAAGCCATGGCTGCGGAGAGCCGCGAGACGAGAACTGCGGAAGCAAGTCCCTCGAATACATTGGCGCGCGAAAATTCCGCGGCGACGGCGGCGGGGATAATGAGATGGGCAGGGCCGGCGTCGTCACGGCGTTTCAGAAAGGCTTGCGCCTCGAAAGGCCCGTCGAGATAGAGCGTGGCGCCCGACAACAGCGCCGCGAGGGGCCCTGCGACGAGGCCGACAAAACTCGTCGGCGGGAGTGTGGAGAGGATCGGCGTCTCGCGGCCGATGCTGGCGCGGGCGATGAAATCGAGGCTGGCTGCCATCAATGTCGCCTGCTGGTGGATCATGGGGATCTTGCGGCGCCGGTCGAAAGTGATGATCCGCGGTGGCGCTGCGGGTGCTGGCTTGCCCCTTTCGAGGCCGATGTCGGGACGCGTTCCGGCATAGCGCAGCACGGCGGCGGTCCCGAGATCGACGGCGCCGTCGATCTCTTGCGGTCCGAGCGTCGCGAGCAGGCGGATCGACGGTGCTGCTGCGGCGGCGGCAAAATAAGTCTCGGGCGGCACCGGCGCCCCATAGGCCGTCGGGCCGGCCAAAGCGGCGGCATCGATAGCGCGCGCATAGGCTGCCAATTCGCCGGCATCGAGATCGAGAGGCGCGAGTGCCGGCTCGAAGCCGCCGCGCAGCGCTGCGACAATGGCGATGACGAGCGAGATCTCGGCGCCGCCGGTCAGGAGCAGGCGCTCGCCGGGGCGAAGCCCACAATCTGCCAGAAGCCGCGCCAGGGCCGTTGCCTGGCCGGCCAGGAGGTCGAAGGACACGGAGGTGCTGCGATCGCTAAGCGCAAGGCCTTGCGGCCGCAGCCGCGCGGCACCCGAGATGAGCGTGTCGAGACTATAGGCGGAAAACAGGTCGCGCTTGGCGTGAGACGGCGCCGCTTGCTGCGGGATCATTGCGGTTTCCTCCACCAGGTATCGAGCGTTGCACCGTCTGTCGGCGAGCCATAAGCAGGGATTGCGTCGGGCCGGCCGAGCCGCGCGGAGGCGGCGATCCATTGTTGCGAGGCGTGAAACAGCGGCACAATGTAAAAGCCCGAGAGCAGGACACGGTCATAGGCGCGCACGGCGGTCACGAACTCCTCCTGCGTGCGTGCAGCCAGAAGCGCAGCGATCATCGCATCGACAGCCGGCGATTTGACGCCGGCAAGATTGTACGAACCTGGCTGATCGGCGGAGACCGAGCCCCAGCGCCCGCGCTGCTCATTGCCCGGGGAGGCAGAGGCAAGCCAGGTGCCGATCATCATGTCGAAATCGAAAGTCTGGCGGCGGCGCTGATATTGAACCTCGTCGACGGCACGGACCTTGGCGTCGATGCCGATTTGCGCGAGCGAAGCGGCATAGGTGAGGGCGAGCCGCTCCTGCGCGAGGGTCTGCACCATGATTTCGAAGCGCAAGGGCGCGCCGTTCTTGACGAGCTGTTCGCCGTTCAATTCATAGCCGGCAGCGGCAAGCAGATCGAGCGCCCGCTTCGGCCAGATCCGGTCATGCCCGGTTGCATCGGTCTTCGGCGGGACCCAGCGCCCTTCGAGAATGTCGGTGCGCACCGCGCCTGGAAAGGGCGCAAGCAAAGCGCGTTCCGCGGCGCTCGCCGGACGGCCGGTCGAGGCGAGCTCCGAATCATCGAAAAAGCTTTTGGTGCGCGTATAGAGACCGCTGAACAGATTGGCGTTGATCCATTCGAAATCGAACGTCATGCCCAGAGCTTCCCGGACTCTGATGTCGTCGAACATCGGCCGGCGCAGGTTGAAGACGAAGCCCTCCATGCCTTTCGGGCCGCCGATCGGCAGGCTGGCGCGCCAGGCGCGATGGTCCCTGAGGCTTGGAAAATTGTAAGACGTCGTCCAGAGCAGGGGGCTCGTCTCGATGCGGAAATCCAGAAGCCCGGCGCGAAATGCTTCGAACAGCGCATTGGCGTCGCGATAATAATCGATCTCGATCTCGTCGAAATTGAAGAGGCCGCGATCGACCGCCAAATCCTTTGCCCAATAATCCTTATTGCGGCGCAGGATCAGGCGCTGGCCCGGATCCACCGCGACGACGCGATAGGGTCCCGATCCGACCGGAATGGCAAGGCTCGCCGCATCGAAAGTCTCGGGATTGACGCGATGGCGCGGCAAAACCGGCAGCAGCGCCAGGGTGAGCGGCATTTCGCGATCATTGATGCCCGGAAAATCGAAGCGGATCGTTCCGGCATCGGGCGTCTCGACATGCTTGACGAGTGCATAGGCGGCGCGTTGCTGCGGCCGGCCCTTCTTGCGCAGAAGCTCGAAGGAGAACAAGACATCTGCCGATGTGATGGGCGTTCCATCGGAGAACCGCGCCCGCGGATCGAGCCGGAAGATCGCATAGCTGCGCTCGGCATCGGTCTCGATCGTCTTGGCGATCTGCCCATAAAGGGTGAAAGGCTCGTCCTGCGAGCGCGCCATCAAAGTCTGGAACACATTCGTGTTGAGACCCTGGGCCGTCGATCCCGCCTTGAGATTGAACGGATTGAGGCTGTCGAACGTGCCTTGGAACCCGATGACGAGACGTCCGCCTTTCGGGGCGTCGGGATTGGCATACGGCAAATGGGTGAAATCTTCGGGCAGGGCCGGCCGGCCATGCATGGCGATCGCATATTGGGGTCCTGTCGGCGCCACGGCTTCGGTCAAAACCCGCGTTTGTTGCGCTGCGGGATCGGGCGGATGGCCCGGGTCGGCGTCGGCGCGGGAATTCGGCACGGCTTCCGCGGCGAAAAGAGCAACGGCGAGCGCGAGAAATCCGGAAAGGATCGGGAAGACAGAGCGAATTGCTTGAGATTTCATGATCCAACCGTAGCGTTGAAGGCGGTGACTGGCCATGATTGCGCGGCACCGGCCAACTATTGGCGCAGTTTCGGTTCAAAAAGATGAGGCGACTTGGGCGAGACCCCCGCAAATGCCAATTTGTCGCCTTATTCGCGGCTGATGTGCGGGGTGCATTTCTTGACGGCGGCCGGCGTTCGCGTCTTTGTGAGCCTGCGGTCCCAGGGTGCCGCATTCATGCCAGCTGGCGACGCCGTCCGCGTTCGTTTGGCTGACCACCGGAAAGGATTTCTTATGGCGTTTTCGTTGAAGCGTCTCGGCTTCGTTGGATTGGCTGGTTTGCTTGTTTTAGCGGGTGGGCACGTCTTGACCGGCGGGCAAGCTCTTGCGCAATCGAAGAAGCCGGCCAAGTCTGCACAGCCCGCACCGCAGAAGCCGCCGGCTCCGGCCCCGTCCCCGGTGACGGCGGCGCCGCCAGGTCCCGTCCGTGTCGATTTGACGCCGACCCAGAGTGATTGGACCAAGGTCTGCGGCCATGATCAGGCGGCGAATAAGGATATTTGCTATACGACGCGTGACTTTAGCGCGCAGGCCGACAAGCCGCCGGTTCTGGCGGTTGCCATTTATGAGATCAAGGGTGACGACACCCGCATCGTCAGGCTGCTGATGCCTGTCGGCCTGATGTTGCGTCCTGGCTTCCGTTTCTCGATCGACAGTGGCCAGGCCTTTGAAGGCGCCTTTGAAATCTGCTTCCCCAATGGTTGCTTTGCCGAATCGCGGGTCAAGAGCCCGACGGTTGACCAAATGAAAAAAGGCACCGTTTTGAACGTTGCGGTGCGCAATCAGGTCAATAATGAAGTCATGTTCGGGGTGCCGCTTGCGGGTTTCGGCAAGGCCTTTGACGGTCCGGCGGTCGACCCGAAAGTGCTCGCCGAGCAGCAGAAGAAATTGCAGGAGCAGCTGCAGAAGCGGGCTGAAGAAGAGAAGAAGAGGCTTGAGGCTGCCAGGCAGGCTGGCGCGGCCGCGGGCGGCGCCGCACCTCCGGTTGCCCCAGGCGGACAAAAATAGAGCGCCTCGAGACAGAGCAGTGCTGGTCCCCGCGGCTCGCAAGGCCGCGGGGGTGGTCTCAGATTTTCCTATCGCCGCAGGCTAGCGCGGCGCGCAGGAAGCTGCGGGAGCACGACGTCTTCGTCCTGCGCTTGTCCGTGCGGTCGGGAGCCGTGTCAGGCGTAACACGTCTTCCAGCCGCGCTCTCGCGCGGTGCGCGCCGCATGAGAATACCGCTGACGCAGGGGTGACAGGGGACGCTCGAAAGCGCTCAGTTCATCAAGACCGCTTTGATGTGATAGCCGCCATCCTGAGCGCGGGTGAACATTTCGTCGACCTGCGGATGGCGTATCGGATCGCCCGAGGTGTCCGGCAGAAGATTCTGCTCCGAGACATAGGCGACATATTCCGTGTCGGCGTTTTCGGCGAAGAGGTGGTAAAAAGGCTGGTCCTTATGCGGCCGCACTTCTTCTGGAATCGCGAGCCACCATTCGTCGGTATTCGAAAAGACCGGATCGACATCGTAAATGATCCCGCGGAAGGGATATTTGCGATGCCGCACCACTTGGCCGATGCCGAATTTGGCTATGAGCGGTTTCATGGACAAGGGGGAAAGCCCCCGAAAAAATATGGGTTGCGCCAAGAACACCGGGAATTCTCAAATAAAACCCGAAAAGTCGGCGCAACTTTTCGGCTGAGACCATGCGCTCATTCAAACCATGCGCTCATCGAGACCATGGCCTCATTTGAGAATATACTTTTAAAATATACTCTCTCTAGTGATGTCGGGCCGATTTTTCTGATCGCGTGGATTGCTTGGGTGCAGATCGCTTGCCCGATTTCACCCAATCGGTACCGGTTCTCAAGGCGCAGGCGGCCATTCCGTTACTTCGCACGCATTGTATTGTCAATCATGCATGGGAGCCCGCATGGGGAGCCGTCGCCCCGCCGCCGGGCAAGACGAAGACCAAGGCGCCCATTATGCCGGACATTAAGCAATGTGCCTCCCGCCATAATGATTGCGCCGCAGGCGGCTAAGCTGCAAGCTGCTGCGCCAAGTGGAATATCAAGTGGGGGTACAGGTGGGGTAACCGCATTATCACCCGCTGTGGCCAAGCTAGATTCATCTTTGCATCCCCGAGAGTATGCTCCTGACGTCTTCCTCTCATCGGGCACGATCGCATCATGCTGCCGGACTCCCTTGCTTCGGAACTCCTCACAACCGCCGAAATGGCAATGGCCGATGGGTCGGCGATCCAATCGGGAATTCCCGGCTCCGTTTTGATGCAGCACGCTGGTACGGCGGTTGCCAAATCGGCGCTGCGCCTGATGGCGGCGCTGCGCCTGCGCGGCGGCCGTGTTGCGGTCTTTTGCGGTCCCGGCAACAATGGTGGCGACGGGTTCGTCGCCGCCCAGCATCTCAAGGCGGAGGGCTATCAGGTCTCGCTTGGGCTGCTTTGCGCGCGTGAGGATTTGCGCGGCGATGCCGCCTCCGCCGCACAAGCCTGGTCCGGCCCCATTGTGCGTTTCGAGGATGTCCAGCTCGATGACGCCGATCTCGCTATAGCGGCCATTTTCGGCGCCGGGCTCAGCCGCGATGTGGACGGCCCGGCGCGCGCGGCCATTCTGCGCTTGAACGAATGGACGCGGCAGACGCGCAAGCCGATCGTCGCCGTCGATATTCCTTCGGGCATCGACGGCACGACCGGGCAAATTCGCGGAGTGGCGGTCGAAGCGGCGCAGACGGTGACCTTTTTCCGTCTGAAGCCCGGTCATCTCCTGCTCCCCGGCCGCATCTATTGCGGCGAAATCACTTTGGTCGATATCGGCATTCCGGAGTGGGTTCTCGAGTTCATCGCGCCGAAGACCTTCGTCAACCGGCCGCCGATCTGGGGCGATGTCTTTCCGCAGCCACGCCTCGATGGTCATAAATATGGCCGCGGTCACGCGCTGGTTGTTTCCGGGCCGCTCGTCTCGACCGGCGCGGCGCGGCTTGCGGCGCGTGGCGCGCTGCGGGCCGGCGCCGGGCTCGTCACCGTCGCCACGCCGCTAGAGGCGCTGAGCGTTCACGCGGCGGCGCTGACGGCGATCATGACGCGTGTGTGCGACGGTCGGGGAGGGCTCGCCGAATTGCTCGCCGACGGTCGCAAGAATGCCGTGGTCATGGGGCCTGGCATGGGCATAGGAGCTGCGACATGTGCGATGGTCGGGACCGCTTTGGCGCCGATTTCTGCGCCGGCGCAGCCCCGCGCGGTCGTGCTCGACGCCGACGCGTTGACGAGTTTTGCCGGCAATCCGATGCAGCTCGCGGCAGCGATAAAGACCTTTGGCGGCAGCGTCATTCTGACACCCCATGACGGTGAATTTGCGCGTCTCTTTGCAGCTAAGGAAGGCGAGCTGCGCGATCACCCGCGGGCCGCGGCTCTGGCTTCGCCCTCCAAGCTCGAACGTGCCCGCGCCGCTGCGGCCCTCCTCGGCGCAACCATCGTCCTCAAAGGAGCGGACAGCGTCGTCGCGAGCCCGGACGGGCGGGCGACGATTTGTTGCGATGCGCCGCCTTGGCTTGCAACCGCAGGCTCCGGCGATGTGCTTGCTGGAATGCTGGGTGGGCTGTTGGCGCAATCCATGCCGGCCTTCGAAGCGGCGAGTGCAGCCGTCTGGCTGCATGGTGCCGCAGCGCGCGAATTCGGCCCGGGCCTCATTGCTGAAGATATACCAGAATCTCTACCTGCCGTTTTGCGGCGGTTTATCGACGCCAGCGCGATCTGAATAAGGCCGGCGGTTGCGCGCCGTCGCGACCGAGTTCGCATTCACAAAGTTTTGCGGCCTGTTGCACCCTTCCGGGTTCGCGCCGAAGGTGCTTGATGGCTAGTCTTGGTCTTGCCAAAGGTCTTGCCCAAGGTCTTGCCCGAGTACATTCAACCCAAGTGCATTCAAACGTTCGGTCATGGGGATCGGACCCCAGCCTTGCGAGATTTCCGGACCGGCCATGCGGGAACCCAATGAGATCGATTTTTGGCGTGGCTTTGCGCTTGTCACGATCTTCATCAATCATGTCCCCGGGAATTTTTTCGAGCGCTTCACCTATCGCAATCTGTCGCTGTCCGATTCGGCTGAGCTTTTCGTGTTTTTGGCGGGTTGGTCGTTGCGCCTGCAGACGAATAGGACGGCCTCGCTGCCGGTGTTCGGCCTCGTCCTGCATTTCGCCGGCCGCGCTACGCAAGTCTATTTCGCCCAGCTCGTCATCACCGAAATGGCAGTGGCCCTGCTCGCCGCCGCTTCGATCTATTATGATGCCAGCTTTCTGCTCGATTGGCATAATGCGTCGGCCGTCTTTCTCGATCCGGTCAAGGCGCATATCGGCATGATCTTGTTGACGCATCAGCTCGGCTATTTCAACATTCTGCCGCTCTATGTCGTTTTGGTCGCCGGCGCGCCTTTCGTGGCGGTGTGCGCGCGTTATGCCGCGCTGCTGCTGCTGCCGTTGTCGGCGGCGCTTTATGTCGCGACGCTTTCCACCGGAATTAATTTACCGTCCTGGCCGGAGGAGGGAACTTGGTTCCTCAATCCCCTGGCCTGGCAATTTATCTATATCCTCGGATTTCTCCTGGCCGGAAAGGATGGAATTGGCGGCCTGGCGCGGCGGTACCGCAAAGCGCTTTTCGTGGTGGGACTGCCGATCGTCGGTCTCGGGATGTTCGTCGCCCTGACGCATTTTTCGCCCCGTCCGGACGACGTGCCGAACCCGAAGCTCTTTTTCGTATTTGACAAGACCTTTCTGTCGCCGGCCCGGCTTATTCACATTCTCGGCCTTGCCGCCGTTTTTGCCGGGTGTTTTCCATTTTTGATGCGCTGGTTTGGCCTCGGTGTCCGTCTCTTTTCCATGCTGGGGCGCCATTCGCTTTATGTTTTCTGCGTGGCCTCGCTGCTCAGTCTCGCCGGACAGATCTTCCGATTTGCCTATGGCGGAGCTCTACTAACAGATGCAATGATGGCCGGTGCAGGATTGGCCATCATGGGGATCGTCGCATGGCTGTCGGAACGGCGAGATGGATTTCGCAAGGCCGCCGTAAATATACGGGCCTCGCCCGGTTCGTGACGCTCGTCATGACGCTGCTCATGCTGCTCGACGGGCCGCTTTGCTTTTCGGCCGCTCTGGCGCAGGAGCCGCCGGCCCTGACCCCTGATTGCGCGGTGCCTGAGACCGACATCGCCAACCCGGCGCCGCTTCCAAATGTCATCGCGCGACTGCAAAAGAAGGCCACGATCCATATTCTGGCGATCGGCTCCTCCTCGACCTATGGAACCGGCGCTTCCTCCGAAATCGCCAGCTATCCGAGCCGGCTCCGCCCCATTTTGGCAAAGGCCTTGAAAGGCATCGACGTCGAAATCACGAGTCGCGGCATGGCCGGCGAGATGGCGGAGACCACGGCCGATCGAATCATGAACGAGGTTGCACTCTCAAGGCCCGATCTGGTGCTGTGGCAATTGGGGACCAATGACGCTTTATCGCGGATCCCGCCGGAAGATTTCGAGGCGACGGTGCGCGAGACCGTGCGCTGGCTGAAATCGCAAAATATCGACGTCGTGCTCGTCGGTCTGCAATATGTGCCGCGTTTCTCGCGCGATCCCGCCTATTCCGCCATCCGCCGGGCCTTGCGCCAAATCGCCGCTGAGGAAAATGTTCTTTATGTGCGGCGCTATGAAGCGATGCGCTTCATCGAGCAGATGCGCGCCAAGGAGCAGATCATGGCGCCGGACCAGTTCCATCTGAACGATCTCGGCTATCGCTGCATGGCCGAGCATGTCGCTCGCGCGGTGATCGTCAGCCTGTTCACCAAAGCGGGGCGGCCGGCGAATGATTGAACGCTCCTGTCATCTAGATCACTTCGAACCAGCTTACGAGGCAGTTCGGCCGGAGCTCCAGCGTCTGGCACTCGATCGCCCATTTGCCCGGATTATCGGCAATGAAGGCGACATGTTTGGCGCGCCCTTCCGGCACGATCACGCGGCTGCGCCAATAGGGTTCCCAACCGTCGTCGAGATCGTGCAAGAGGCGCATGGTATGCCCATGCACATGCATTTGCAGCAGGATCGCCGTCTTATTGACGAAGCCGAGCGTGACCGGCGTCCCACGCTTCACCGAAAAGAGCGGCGCGGCGGCGAAATTTTGGGCGCTCGTGCCATTGAGCGTCAAAGCGCCGTGTCGATCGGGTGGTAGCGCTGCAGGAGCGTCCTTGCCGGTCCCTTTGCCGGTTGCGGCGGCTTCAACGACAAGGTCAACCTTGTGTGAGTCTTGCAATTTGATGCGCCCGGCCAGCAGCCGGTTTGGTTCGATCGAGCCGAGCGGCGGCAGCGGCGGCCGCCGCGGACCGCGGGTCGTGAAGGCGAGAAGCGGCCGGTCGGTGCGCTCGCCCGTGCGCCAGGCGACGGTTCCTTGCGCGCCCGATTCGGCCGGCAGATCGCACATCACATCGAAACAGGCGCCGGGGCCGATCGGGATCGTCCGCCGCAACGGCTCGAACGCTTCGCAGGGCTGGCCGTCGATGGCGACGACGAGCGGCTGCAGACCGGCAAAGGTGATGAAGACGAGCTGCGACTGGACCATGCTGAGGAGACGCAGCCGCAAGCGCGTGCCGGGCGCAAGCTCCGTCGCGATCGGTGCCGGCTCGGAGTTGACCGTCACGACATAATGGCCGCTTGGCTCGGCCGCCGGACGGGGTCGATCGCCGCGGTCGGTCAGGATCTGCGCCGTCGCGTCGAGACGCCATTCGGCGAGAACGACCGCCATATCGCGATCCGTCACCGGCGGCTTGGCTTCGTCGATGATCAGCGGGCCGTAAAGGCCATGGTCGAGCTGCTCGACCGTCAAAGGCAGCACGCCGGAGCGATACCAATAGAACCCGCTGTCCGGCGGGGTGAAGCGATAATCGAAAGATTGACCGGGCAGGACCGGGCTTTGCGTCAAGCCGGCGACCCCGTCCATCGAATTGTTGATCCGTAACCCCTGGCAGGAGAAAGTCACGGGCTGATCGAGCGCATTGACGAGACGGATTTTGATCTCTTCGCCCTTTTTGTAGCGCAACTGAGACCCGAGCACTTGTGCGGTAAAGCCGAAAGCCGCGGTCTTCGGCGCCGGCGCGGACATAAGCGCCAGCTCGGTTTTGCCGGCGGTCAAGACGCGGAACCCATCGCCGGCATCGGGCGCGGCGGCGCGCACGCCGAAAGGCAGAAGGGCGGCAGCCGTGGAGCTGAGGAAGATGCGGCGGTTGAGGCGCATGGGCCAGGAGCTCCGGGCGGAAGGGGCCGCTATCCATATCGGCCCGCGGGAAAAAGCGGTATGTTCTTTTTGTGCTCCGGCGCCGCAGCGGCGCCTCTCGCCGCGAAAGCGCCGGTTCACTTTTTTGCTGCATCTGGCGGGCGGCATTGCTATAGAGCCGGCCCGAAGCGGCGACACGCGCCGGGCTCGCGGGCGTGGCGGAACTGGTAGACGCGCCGGATTTAGGTTCCGGTGATGAAAATCATGGGGGTTCGAGTCCCTCCGCCCGCACCAGATCGGACCGTAGCGCAAATTGCCACAGATTGAGACGTGATCGCGTCGGCCTCCCCCAATCTGGCGCGTTCATCTTGTTGCGACGGCTCATGCGTCATAAATCATAGCCGTAAATCATATTAAGGGATTGAAAGGGCGAAACGGATGCAAGTGACCGAGACCCTCTCCGAGGGACTGAAACGCGAATATAAAGTGGTGCTTGCAGCTGCAGATCTCGCGACAAAGGTCGATGCCCAGCTCGACGAACTGCGCGCTAAGGCACGTATCAACGGCTTCCGGCCGGGGAAGGTGCCGGTCGCGCATCTAAAGCGGCTCTATGGCCGCTCGATCATGGCCGACGTGATGCAGGATGCGGTGAACGAGGCCAATCGCAAGATTATCGAGGACAATGATCTGAAGCTCGCGACGCCGCCGAAGATCGACTTGCCGAACGATCAGGCCGAATTGCAGCAGGCTTTCGAGGCCAAGGCGGATCTCTCCTATATGGTCGCCGTCGAAGTCCTGCCGAAATTCGATGTCGGAGGTTTCAGCGATGTCGGCATCGAGCGCCTGGTCGCCGAGATTCCGGAGGCGGATGTCGACACGGCCATCGGCCGCATCGCCGAGCAGAACCGGCTTTATGCGCCAAAGGAAGGCGAGGCTGTGGTCGCCGCCAAGGGCGATAAGGTCGTTCTCGATTTCATCGGCAAGATCGGTGACGAGGCCTTCGAGGGCGGCACCGCCGAAGGTGTCGATCTCGTGCTCGGCTCGGGCTCCTTCATTCCCGGCTTCGAGGATCAGGTCGAAGGCATGAAGCTCGGCGAGCAAAAGACCATCTCCGTCACTTTCCCCGAGGATTATGCGGCCGCCAATTTGGCCGGCAAGCCGGCAAGTTTCGAGGTCACCTTGAAGGCTTGCGCCGCGCCGGCGGAGCTCGCCGTCGACGATGCCTTCGCGCAGAGCCTAGGTTTTGCCGATCTCGCCAAAATGCGCGAAGCCGTCCTTGCCTCGCTCGAAGGCGAGCAGGCTGCGATCTCGCGGCGCAAGTGGAAGCGCGAGCTTCTCGACGCGCTCGACAAGAAATTCACATTCGAATTGCCGGAGGCGCTCGTCGCCCGCGAGTTCGAAACGATCTGGCGTGACGCGACCGCCGAACGCACCGCGGAAGGCAAGAGCTTCGCCGACGAAGGAACCACCGAGACGGCGGAGCGGGAGGATTTCCAGCGGATTGCCGAACGGCGGGTGCGATTGGGTCTCGTTCTGGCCGAGATCGGCGAAAAAGCCGGCGTGACCGTCGCTGACGATGAGGTCGCGCAGGCGCTTTATCAAAGGGCGCGCAATTTTCCCGGAATGGAACGCGAGCTCGTCGACTTTTACCGGAAAAATCCGGAGCGTTTGGCCGAGATCCGCGCGCCATTATTCGAGGAAAAAGTGGTCGACCATGTGCTGAGTGAAGTCACGGTGACGGATAAGAAGGTCTCGCCAGCGGAATTGGTCGAGCTGGTGAAGGCCTTTGAGACGCAAGCCGAAGAGACGCAAGCCGGCGAAACGGCGAAACCGGCAGCTTCCGAACCGACGGCGTGAGCCGGGTCGGCGGCGTCCTCGTGGATCTAAACCATCTTGAGCTAAACAATAGGCCGCGCCGACGGTGGGTCTTTGCCCTGGCCCGCTCTTTGCGAAACCGCCGGGAGCGATTATGTTGGGAAAACGAAGCGCGGCGCTGCCGCCGAATGCCCTTATCGCCTATAGAAGCGAGTAACTTCCATGCTGCGTGACCGCGAGCCAATAGAAATCTACAATAATTATCTGATCCCCCAGGTCATCGAGAACACGAGCCGGGGCGAGCGGGGCTTCGACATCTATTCGCGGCTTCTGCGCGAGCGGATCATCTTTCTGACCGGACCGGTCGAGGACCATATGGCCACGGTGATCGTGGCCCAGCTGCTGTTCCTCGAGGCGGAAAATCCGAAGAAAGAAATCTCGATGTACATCAATTCGCCGGGCGGCGTCGTCACTGCCGGCCTGTCGATTTATGACACGATGCAGTTCATCCGGCCGAAGGTGTCGACGCTCTGCATCGGCCAGGCGGCCTCGATGGGCTCGCTGCTGTTGACCGCCGGCGAAGCCGGGATGCGCTATGCGCTGCCGAATGCGCGGATCATGGTCCATCAGCCCTCAGGCGGCTTCCAGGGCCAGGCTTCCGACATTCTGCGGCATGCCGAAGACATTATGCAGATGAAGCGCCGGCTCAACGAAATCTATGTCAAGCATACCGGCAAAGACTATGACACGATCGAGGCGACGCTCGACCGCGATCATTTCATGACGGCGGAAGATTCTCGCCTCTTCGGCATCGTCGATCAGGTGATCGACAAGCGTCCGGACGAGACGGAGGCGGCGAAATCCGCGGCTTGAGGCGCGCCGAGCTCGAGAGCACGTACTGGTGTCAGCTTCATGAGAAGCCGTGCCTTCGAGCGGTCTGGTCTAGCGCGTTTCCGCCCAATTGGCAAAATTCAGGTTCATTTTCCGGAAGGTTGATTTGTCTCAAGGCTCGAATATTGTCCCCAATTAATGTGTTTGTTCTGCGATTGGCCACCTGAAGCGGTTTCAGGTTTGGTATCCACGCCAAAACGGTTCGGAACCGCTCTCATCATCCCGCTCTTGGGTGAGGCAGCTCTGACGAAGGCGACGGGCGGGTGGTTGCGCGATGGGTGGCAGCTTCAGCGCGAGCGTCGCTCCGCGACGGAATCGAGAGCGATCCGATCAGCTTTCCAAAGCCATGGTCCTGAGCCCAACTTCGTCGCTCCGCCAGGGATCTAAAGGCAATGGCACGACAGTTGCTTTTTAGCACTTCCGGCGGTCTTTTGCCGTAAAAGGCGGTTTAACCACTTGGACGCTTTTTTCGGGCATTATGCTACCAGACTGTTGCGTCTATGTGACGCAAAAAGCCACAGGGCGGGGAGAATCCGCTTCCAGGGCTTGATCCAAGCCTCCCGGCATGTTTGCATTTCCATTAAAGGGGATAGTGCAATTCTGGGAGTTCGAGGGGCGAAAGAACGAAGTCAGCCGGCGGACCCCGAGCGGATGCGCTGGCTGAGAGGCGGCAGTTCTCATTATGAGGGTCGCCCTTGGCAGTTGCAGAGGGCCGAAGCATTATGTGCGTTCGGCTGGTAGGAGATAAGCCATGACCAAGGTCGGCGGCAGCAACTCGAAAAACACGCTCTATTGCTCGTTCTGCGGCAAGAGCCAACACGAGGTCCGCAAGCTGATTGCCGGCCCCACGGTGTTCATCTGCGACGAATGCGTCGAGCTTTGTATGGACATCATTCGCGAGGAGAACAAATCCTCGCTGGTCAAGAGCCGCGACGGCATTCCAACGCCGAAAGAGATCTGCAAGGTCCTCGATGATTATGTGATCGGCCAGGCGCAGGCCAAGCGGGTTCTGTCCGTCGCCGTCCACAATCACTATAAGCGGCTCAATCATTCGACGAAGCACAATGATGTCGAGCTCGCCAAATCGAACATTCTGCTGATCGGCCCGACCGGCTCGGGCAAGACCTTGCTCGCGCAGACGCTCGCCCGCATCCTCGACGTGCCTTTCACCATGGCGGATGCGACGACGCTGACGGAAGCTGGCTATGTCGGCGAGGATGTCGAAAACATCATTTTGAAGCTGCTCCAGGCCTCCGACTACAATGTCGAGCGGGCGCAGCGCGGCATCGTCTATATCGATGAAATCGACAAGATCTCGCGCAAGTCCGACAATCCCTCGATCACCCGTGACGTCTCCGGCGAGGGCGTGCAGCAGGCGCTGCTCAAGATCATGGAAGGCACGGTGGCTTCGGTGCCGCCGCAAGGCGGCCGCAAGCATCCGCAGCAGGAATTCCTGCAGGTCGATACGACCAACATTCTGTTCATCTGCGGCGGCGCTTTTGCCGGGCTCGAGAAGATCATTTCGATGCGCGGCAAGACCACTTCGATCGGCTTTGGCGCGAATGTGCAGGCCCCCGACGAGCGCCGGACCGGCGAGATCTTGCGTAGGGTCGAGCCCGAAGACCTGCTCAAATTCGGTCTCATTCCGGAATTCGTTGGCCGGCTCCCGGTCATTGCGACGCTCGAAGATCTCGACGAAGACGCGCTGAAGCGGATCCTCACCGAGCCGAAGAATGCGCTCGTCAAGCAATATCAGCGCTTGTTCGAGATGGAGAACACCGAGCTCACCTTCCAGGACGAGGCGTTGAACGTCGTTGCCAAAAAGGCGATCGACCGGCGCACCGGCGCGCGCGGCCTCAGATCGATCATGGAAGGCATATTGCTCGACACAATGTTCGATCTGCCGAGCCTCGACGGGGTCGAACAGGTCGTCATCGGCCCCGATGTGGTCGAGGGCAAATCGCGTCCGCTCTATATTTATGCCGAGCGCAGTGAGAAAAGCGGCACGAGCGCTTGAGCTCGCCGCGACGCTTTTCCTGCACAAATGCTGCTCGGCCGCGCGGGCTTGGCAGCCATGGCACGGCACAATGGCAGTGTCGGCAGAGCGCCGCCGGCGGGTTGGTTCGGCGTGCGGGAGCGGGCAGCGCAGTCCGGTGCGACTTTTGCCTGATGCTTGACCTGATGCTTGAAAGCCTCGGCGAGGAACGCCATCTTACGTCTAAGAAAACGCTGTGTCGGCTGCACTGCCGACATAGACCAAAAGTTCGGACTTCATCGGGCGGGAGAGGCTGCCGAAAAGCTCTGCACCGGGTTAGAACGGAGCGGAAATATCGGCGCCGTTGATCCACCTCAGTGAATGCGGCTCGGGCTTGATCTAGGAACGCGTTGCGAGAATAGGATAAAACCATGACCAGCCAGAAACGTGAACCTGTGGCCCCGGGGACGATCCAGAGCTATCCGGTCCTGCCGCTGCGCGACATTGTCGTTTTTCCGCATATGATCGTGCCGCTCTTCGTCGGCCGCGAAAAATCGATTCGCGCGCTCGAAGAGGTGATGAAGACGGACAAGCTGATCCTGCTCGCGACGCAGATCAACGCATCCGACGACGATCCCAGCCCCGACGCGATCTTCAAGACCGGTACGCTTGCGACGGTCTTGCAGCTCCTCAAACTGCCCGACGGCACTGTGAAGGTGCTGGTCGAGGGGCTGATGCGGGCGCGCGTCCATCTTTATACGCGCACCGATGATTACTACGAGGCCGATGCCGATGCCGTGGCCGACGAGCCGGCCGACAAGGTGGAGGTCGAGGCGCTGGCGCGTTCCGTCGTCGCCGAATTCGAGAGCTATGTGAAGCTCAACAAGAAGGTCTCGCCGGAAGTCGTCGCCGCTGTGAACCAGATCGAGGATTATGCCAAGCTCGCCGATACGGTGGCCTCGCATCTCGCCGTCAAGATCCTCGATAAGCAGTCGATTCTGGAGACGAATTCCGTCGGCAAACGGCTGGAGAAATGCCTCTCCTTGATGGAAAGCGAGATTTCCGTCC
>CAVWXV010000010.1:0-96626 GCA_963759185.1 uncultured Alphaproteobacteria bacterium | reverse complement strand
ATACGGCAACCGGCATAGGCGTTGCCGTGCCTACCGAGGTCGACGCCTATAAGGCTCTTGTATAAGGCTCTTGTGCACAAGGCTCTTGGCTAAAACATTCATCGAGAGGCACATGTTCGATCTTTCTGGCAAGACAGCCTTGGTAACCGGCGCGAGCGGTGAAATCGGCGGGGCGATCGCCCGCGCTCTGCACCGTCAAGGCGCCTCTGTTGTCATCTCCGGCACACGCGCGGCGGCGCTTGAAGCGCTGGCCGCCGAAATCGCGAGCCGTGTGCATATCGTGCCCTGCGATCTGGCCGATCCGGCGCAAGTGGAAAAGCTCGTGCCTGCGGCGGAAGCCGCGCTCGGCAGCCTCGACATCCTCGTCAACAATGCCGGCCTCACCCGCGACAATCTCTTCATGCGGCTGAAGGATGAGGATTGGGACCTGGTGCTCGCCGTCAATCTGACGGCAGCCTTCCGGCTCAGCCGTGCCGCCGTCAGAGGCATGTTGAAGCGCAAGTTCGGCCGGATCATCGGGATCACGTCCATCGTCGGAGTGACGGGTAATCCGGGGCAAGGCAATTATGCCGCTTCGAAAGCCGGAATGATCGGCATGTCGAAGAGCCTTGCAGGGGAAGTCGCTGGCCGCAACGTCACCGTCAATTGTGTCGCGCCGGGCTTTATCGAAAGTCCGATGACGGATGCGCTGAACGAAAAACAAAGAGCTGCGATTTTGGCGAATGTGCCGGTGGCGCGGCTCGGCAGCGGCGACGATATCGCGGCCGCTGTCGTCTATCTGGCCAGCACGGAAGCCGGTTACGTGACCGGGCAGACGCTCCATGTCAACGGTGGAATGGCAATGATTTGAAAAGGTTGCCTTGCTGTTGGCGGATTTTCGTCGACCTCTCGCCAACCTGTTTGAAGTGTGTTACCAACCGCAAGCCAGCTGGCGAACGGGTCATTTTGGGGGGGGAAGGTCGCGGCATAAAGCGACCTTGCACGCCTGGGCCGCAAAAGGTTTCATTCGCACGATCAGGATCTGCGGAAGCGTCCATTCTTCACGGGCATCGGAGGTGGGCGCTTTCAAATCCCGGCGTTGTGAATGCCTTTCAGGATGTCGGCTGTTTCTTAAGAGGTCAATAGGACGAGGATCACACGATCATGAGCGATGTCGCCGAGAGGGTGAGAAAGATAGTGATAGAGCATCTCGGCGTCGACGCCGAAAAGGTCGTCGATAATGCCAATTTTATCGAGGATCTCGGCGCTGATTCGCTCGATACGGTCGAACTCGTCATGGCCTTCGAAGAAGAATTCAGCGTCGAGATTCCCGATGATTCGGCTGAATCGATCGTCACCGTCGGCGACGCGATAAGGTTTCTCGAAAAGGCGACCGCCGCCTGATTTCCTCGCGGTGCCGCCAATTGCCGATGTCTCGACCTTCCCCGCCCGCCTTCACCCAGCCGATCTCTCATCGCCGAGTTTTGGATCGGTCGGCTTGACGAGGGGTGTGCTGTGGCATTCTACCGCAAAATGCCGGGCGGCGTGCCAAACCTCCCCTTGCCTCGGCAAAACATATGGCTCTTTGGGAATGTCGGCTCTCCAGCCGGCGGCGAGGGCAGGGGCGAGACGGCGACTGATCCTCGCGACGGGGATCGCGACGTGGTGAGCGAAATCGGCATCTGGGGCGCCGCTCTGGAGCGGGATGAGGAAAAGTGGGAACCGGTTTTCCGGCGCAATCAAGTCGACGCAGATTGCGTGGACTTGATCGCGCATCCCGATCTAAATTATGAGGATCGATCACGTTTCTGGAGACATCGGATATATCCGATGTCTCAATCATGACTTTGGATTGATTCAATCCAAAGTCATCGTGATCTAGTGAATGCTTGTCGCGGCCTGTCCGGTTTGGCTAGGATCGGGAACTTTCCCATTCGCGGGCCTCTTCCAGTTCCAAAAGCGCGTAGAGGAGCCAGCCTTGCGGCTGTCTCATGTCCAAATGCCCAAGCGATAAGACAAGATCGGCGCATAGGGCGTTCTGCCAAGGCGCCAAATGAGGAAACAAGGTCGATTGATGCGTAGGGTTGTCGTCACTGGTCTCGGCATGGTCTCGCCGCTTGCCTGCGGCGTTGGTGCATCCTGGCAGAGGCTGATCGCAGGCCAGTCCGGTGCGGGTCCATCGTTGGCTTCGAGACCTCCGATCTCGCTTGCAAGATTGCGATGCAGGTGCCGCGCGGCGCCGGCGCCGATGGTGCCTTTAATCCCGATCAATGGATGGAGCCGAAAGAGCAGCGCAAGGTTGATGATTACATCATCTATGCTGTCGCGGCCGCGACAGAGGCGCTTGCCGATGCCGGCTGGAAACCGCAAAGCTATGACGAGCAGATCAAGACCGGGGTGTTGATCGGCTCCGGCGTCGGCGGGCTCGGCGGCATTTATGAGACTTCGGTCATTTTGCGTGAGAAGGGACCGCGGCGGGTCTCACCTTTCTTCATCACAGGCCGGATCGTCAATCTCGCCAGCGGTTATGTGTCGATTATTCACGGTCTCAAAGGCCCAAATCATGCCGTGGCCACCGCATGTTCGACCGGAACCCATGCGATCGGCGATGCGGCGCGTCTGATCGCGCTCGAAGACGCCGAAGTGATGGTGGCGGGCGGCGCGGAATCAGCGATCAATCGCATCGGGATTGCAGGGTTTTCTGCCTGCCGCGCCTTGTCGACAGGCTTTAACGACCGTCCGAAGCAGGCGTCGCGCCCCTATGACAAGGATCGCGACGGATTCGTCATGGGCGATGGCGCCGGTTGCGTCGTGCTTGAATCCCTGGAGCATGCCAAGGCCCGCGGCGCCAAGATCTATGCCGAGATCATCGGCTATGGCATGTCTGGCGACGCCTATCATATCACCTCGCCGGAAGGCAGCGGTGACGGCGCTTTTCGAGCCATGCAGGCGGCATTGAAGCGGGCCGGCATCACGCCGCATGATCTCGATTACATCAATGCGCATGGCACTTCGACTTCAGCTCGGTGACGAGATCGAGCTTGGCGCCGTGCATCGGCTGTTCGGCAATGGCGGTGGGTCGAATTCGCTCTCAATGTCGTCGACGAAATCGGCGATCGGCCATCTTCTTGGTGCTGCCGGTGCGGTGGAGGCGATCTTTTCCGTTCTCGCGATCCGCGACCAGATCGTGCCGCCGACCCTCAATCTCGACAACCCTTCCGTCGAAACCTCGATCGACCTCGTGCCGCATCAAGCGCGCAAGCGCGAAGTTGAATTCGTCTTGTCGAATTCCTTCGGTTTTGGCGGCACCAATGCATGCCTCGTCTTCGCGCCGCCACAATAGAGTGATCGCGCCCTTTGAATATGGTGTCCCAAGCCCCGAGTGGGGTTCCGCCTATTGCCTCAAGCAATTGAACTCTAATACAATTCTACAATGTCAACTCAAGCTCGTTGGCGGCTGTTCTCAATACCGCCACAAGCGTGATGCACACTCTTCCAATCCGGATGTTGCCACGAAGGCATTTCGTGTAGAAGGATGCCGATCTCGTTTCGGCATTGCCCAGAGCTGCACGCGGTTCGGTCGCACATAGGCTCCGGCGAGTGAGTATGGCTTCATGGGGAGCAAGGCTCCAGATGACGAAAAGAACCCGACGTCTGAGCCTTCGGACGAAGGCCAGCCGCCGGCGCGCTTTTTCAGCCGTCGCGTGACGCTGCAAAGTCCGAATGAGGCGCTGCAACCGGAGCGGCCGCCGCCGCCGCCGCCGCATCGACGCCGGCCCACGCTCTCGGCGGTCTCCGGCTTTTTGTCCTTTCTGCTGCTGGTTTCCATCAGCGGCCTGTTTGGCGTGATTTGGGGCGCGCAGCGCCTACATGAGCCGGGACCGCTCGCTGCCGACAAAGTTCTTTATATCGCACCGGGAACGGATTTCCCCGACATCGTGGCCACGCTCGACACGGAAGGCGTGATCGACAATCCGCTGATTTTCAACATTGCCGTCATGGTCGAGGGCCGCCGTTCCAAAATCAAGGCGGGCGAATATCTCTTCAAGCAAAGCGCCAGCATGCGTGAAGTGATCGACATTCTGGTGAGCGGCCGTCAGGTCCTTCATCCGATCACCATTCCCGAAGGATTGACGAGCGAGCAGATCGTCGAGCGCCTGCGCCACAATGAACTGCTCTTGGGCGATATCCGTGAAATTCCCAAGGAAGGGAGTCTGCTGCCGGAGACCTATAAGGTCCCGCGCGGCATGTCGCGCGCCGAACTGATCCGGCGGATGCAGGAGGATGAGAAGAAGCTCGTCGAGCAGATCTGGGCGCATCGCGCGAGCGATCTCGTCTTGCGCTCGCCCTATGAGCTCGTGACGCTCGCTTCGATCGTCGAAAAGGAGACCGGCAAGGCCGACGAGCGGCCGCGCGTCGCCGCGGTTTTCCTCAACCGGCTGCAGAAGCGGATGAAGCTGCAATCGGATCCGACGATCGTCTACGGGCTCGTCGGCGGCAAAGGCACTTTGGGACGGCCGATCCTAAGCTCGGAGGTCAAACGGCCGACGGCTTATAATACTTATGTGATCGACGGCCTGCCGCCCGGGCCGATCGCCAATGCCGGCCGCGCGGCGCTGGAAGCGGTCGCCAATCCATCTCATACGCAAGAGCTCTATTTCGTCGCCGACGGCACCGGCGGACACGTCTTTGCCGCGACTCTCGAACAGCATGAGCGCAATGTGCAGCGCTGGCGCCAGATCGAAAAGGAAGCGAAGGAGAAGGCGGGAACGGATGTCGATCGGGTTGTCCCGCAACCGCCGGTGGGGCGTTCCAATCAGCGCGGCGATTTGGAAAGCCCCTCGGTTTATGGCGCTTTGCCGAGTTCGCTCGAGCCTTTAGGTAGCGGCATTCCGGAGCCATCGCTGGGATTGGCCTCCGCCGCTGCTGCGATCACCAAGGTCGCCCCAGTGCTGCCGATGCCGATCGCGACGGCGGCGCCGAAACCGGGGCAGGCCGGCCAACGCGGTGCTGAGGCGACATCACTGGTCTCGGCCTTCACCTTAAGTCCCGGGCTCGATCAGCTCGGGATCACGGTGCGCGGCGTGCCCGATGGGCGGGCCGCCGCCGCCTTGCTCGACGGACCCGTCGATACGAGTGGTGCGGCAGACCCACCAGCCGACGAAGGCGCCCCCTCCGCTTCGATGACGAGCCAAGCCAAGCCAAGCCAAGCCAAGCCAAGCCAAGCCGAACTCGTGGCCGGGGCGGCTGGCCTTGCTTTCGATCCTGGAACCGCCACACCGCCGCCGGCTGATACGGGCGCCGGCAGCGCCACGCCGCCGCAACAAACCGGCAGGAGCGTGCATGCCGCCGCTTTCGACGCCTCCGAAGGCACGCCGCTCGATCCGCTTCGCGACAAGACTTATGATCTCAATTACCCGAAGACGGTTCCCAGCACGCCGTCGCTGCAGTAATCTTGAATTCATTGCACCGCGCTTGCGGGACATGATCTTGGGTATCTTGGGCGCTCCACACGCAAGGTTTCGATGACACTTGCCAGCATGACCGGCTTTGCTCGCGTCGCCGGCGCTTCGGCGAGTTATCGCTGGGCGTGGGAGCTGAAATCCGTCAATGCCAAGGGGCTTGATCTCAGACTGCGCGTGGCACCGGGTTTCGATCCGATCGAGGCGGAGGCGCGCGCCCGTCTCGCTCGGGCGCTGACCCGCGGCACATGCTATGCTACTTTATCCGTGCAGCGCGAGGCGGTCGTTCCCGAGATCCGCATCAACCAGGATTTGCTGCGGCTTATCACCGAGGCGCTGGCCGGCGTGCCGCTCACCGACGCGCTGCGCCCGGCTTCGCTCGACGGGCTTCTCGGCGTGCGCGGAATCGTTGAGATCCGCGACCGCACTGACGACGAGACCGAATTGGCGCAAGCGCAGGAGGCGGTGTTGGTAAGCCTCGACGAGGCGCTGGCGGCGCTCGTTGCGATGCGCGAGGGAGAAGGGCAGGCGCTGGCGCAAATCCTGTGGGCACGGCTCGACAAACTCGCCGCTTTGCAACGGGCCGCGGAAGTGTGCCCGGCGCGCAAGCCAGAAGCGATCCGGGCCAGGCTTGCCGAGAGTGTGGCGCTGCTCGCCGGCCATGGTCATTTCGATGAGAATCGGCTTTATCAAGAAGCTCTGCTGCTCGCCGCCAAGGCCGACGTCAGGGAGGAGCTCGACCGTCTCGCCGCGCATATCGGCGCAATTGCCGAACTTTTGCAGAAGGGCGGCCCGATCGGCCGGCGCCTCGATTTCTTGGCCCAGGAGCTCGGCCGCGAAGCCAACACGCTTTGCGCCAAATCGAATGATGCGAGCCTGACGGCAATCGGGCTTGAATTGCGGGTCGAGATCGAACAGTTCCGCGAGCAGATCCAGAATATCGAGTGAAGCGATGCAAGCGGGAGATCGTGCCGCAGATTTATCGGGTCCTGCGCAGCCGGCCGAAACGCTGCGGCGGCGCGGCCTGATGCTGATCCTGTCGTCGCCCTCCGGCGCCGGCAAGACGACCTTGACCCGCATGCTTTTGCAGACCAAGGCGCTCGATCTCACTTTGTCGATCTCGGTGACGACACGGCCGCGCCGGTCGAGTGAAGTCGACGGCATCCATTATTCGTTCATCACCAAAAAGCAGTTCGAGGCAATGCGCGACGGCGGCGAATTGCTCGAATGGGCGGAGGTGCACGGCAATTTCTACGGCACGCCGCGCGAGCCCGTGGAGCAGACGCTCACTGAGGGCCGCGACGTGCTCTTCGACATCGATTACCAGGGCACGCAGCAGGTCAAAGCCAAGGCCGCCGATGATGTCGTGACGATCTTCATCCTGCCGCCGTCGATGCAGGAACTCAAGGCGCGGCTCGAGCGGCGCGCCGAGGACAGCCGCGAGGCGATCGAAAAACGGCTCGCCAATGCGCGCAATGAAATCCGCCGCTGGGAGCTTTATGATTATGTGCTCGTCAATGACGATCTGCAGACGAGTTTCGACGAGCTGCTCGCGATATTGACGGCGGAGCGCCGCAAGGCGGCGCGGCAAAAAGACGGGATCGGCGCCTTCGTCGCGCAACTCTTGGGGGAGGCGTGAGGTCAGGCGCGCAGCTCTACCGCCCCCCTTATCTCCCCTAGCGCCCTTGCCAGCGCAACAAACCCCTCCACATCGATCTCTTCCGCCCGTTTCGTCGGCTCGATCCCTGCCTTTGTGAGCAAGGCCGCGGGATCGACACCCAAGCTCTTCAAACTCTGCCGCAGCATCTTGCGCCGCTGCCCGAAGGCGGCTTGCGTCACTTCAGTGAGAAGTTTTACGTCGCAAGGCAAAGGCGCGTGGCGTGGGACAAGCTCGACGACGGAAGATGTGACTTTCGGTGCCGGCGTGAAGGCGGCTGCCGGCACATCGAAGAGAATCCGCGTCGTGCAGCGCCAATTGGCGAGCACGGCAAGCCGTCCGTAATCGGCCCGCGCCGCCGGCGTCGCGACAATGCGCTGCGCGACTTCCTTTTGGAACATCAGCACGAGCCGGTCGAACCAGGGCGGCCAGGCCGCGCTTTCGAGCCAGTTGGTGAGCAGCACGGTCGCAATATTATAAGGAAGATTGGCGCAGATCCGCGCCGGACGCCGCGGCCCGACCAATTGGGCGAGATCGATTTCCAGCGCATCGCCTTCGATGATTTCGAGCCGGCCTGGATAATGCGCCGCGATCTCGGCAAGCGCTGCGAGACAGCGGGAATCGCGCTCGATCGCGATGACATGCGCCGCGCCTTCCGCGAGCAGAGCGCGGGTGAGGCCGCCCGGGCCGGGGCCGATCTCGACGATCAAAGCGTCGGCGAGCGGGCCGGCGGCGCGCGCGATACGTGACGTGAGATTGAGATCGAAGAGAAAATTCTGGCCGAGCGATTTCTTCGCCGCAAGCCCATAGGTGGCGACGACGCTGCGCAGCGGCGGCAGATCGTCGCTCACGCTGCTCGGCTTTGCGCCGCCTCCGCTTGTGCCAATCGCGCTGCGAGATGAAGCGCCGCAATGAGGCTCGAAGGATCGGCCGTGCCGTCTGCGGCAATGTCGAAGGCAGTGCCATGGTCGGGCGAGGTGCGTATGTATGGCAGGCCCAAGGTCACATTGACCGCGGTCTCGAAGGCGAGCGTCTTGATCGGGATCAGAGCCTGATCATGATACATGCAGATCGCAACATCATACTGCCGCCGCGCCGCTTTGTGGAACAATGTGTCGGCGGGGAAGGGCCCGCGCGCATCGACGCCGAGGCGGCGCAATTCCGCAATGGCGGGGATAATGATGTCGATTTCCTCTCGCCCCATATGGCCGCTTTCCCCGGCATGCGGATTGAGCCCTGCGAAGGCGAGGCGAGGCTTTGCAAGTAAGAACCGCCGGATAAAATCCTGCGCGACGATCTTGCCGGTTTCGACGAGCAGGTCGAACGTCAAGAGCTCAGGTACTCGGGCCAGCGGCACATGGATCGTCGCCGGCACGGTGGCGAGATCTTCCGACCACAAGAGCATGACCGGCCGCGCATTCTGTTCGCCGAAGAGACGCTGCGCCAATTCGCCGAGGAATTCCGTGTGGCCCTGATGAGCGAAGCCGGCGCGTTGCAGAACCTCTTTGGCGATCGGATTCGTGACCATGCCCGCCGCTTGGCCGGTGCGAATGAGTCCGGCGCAGATCTCGATCGACCGCAAGGTTCCGCCGGCATCGGCGAGATCGGGTTGGCCGAGCCCGCCATGCACAGGGTCGGGCAGGGCGACGACTGGCAGCGCTCGAGCGAAAACCGCTTGGGCTTCGCCCGGCGCGCAGGCGGCGATCGGCACCTGCAGCGCAAAGCGTTTGGCGAGCGCCTTCAGATGGTCGGGGTCGGCGACGATGAAGAAGACCGGAGCCGACGGCTCCTCATGCAGGACGCGCCATGCCTTCAAGGCGAGTTCCGGGCCTATGCCGGAAGGATCGCCGCGGGTGAGCGCCAGCGGCGATCCGCGATCGCGCTCCGGGTCGCAAACGAGAGCGTTCCTATTTTTTGACAATGATGGCATGCGCGCGCAATTCTTTGAGGCGTTTTGCGGCGTTTGCCTCGACTTCGGCATTGACCAGCTTCGCCGAAATGGCGGCTCGCAGCGCCGTGTCATCGGTCGAAGCGCCCATGCTGCAGACGGCGATCATCTCGATACCCTCTTGCGTCCTCTGCGGTGGCGTCAGATGGCCGGCTCCGGTCTTGTCGAGCAATTGCTTCAACACCACGCCGATTTGGGACGAATTGCGCACGATCTCCTCCCTGACCGCGACATTGTCCATGGCGCGCGCCAGCGCGAGGCCGGAAGCGCAATCCGAGAAACGCGCCCGCAATTGTTCGGCAGCCTCCATGCGGCTTTTGATGGCCGGCGGCGTATTCGCCGTGGTCGGGATGACGAAGATGACCTGACGGATTTTATATTCCGTGCCGGCGGCGGCGATGCCGCCTTCCCTGGCGAGTTCTGCGCGGACTTGGCTTTCGCTGGCCTCGACGCCCTTGTGGAAGGCTTCGATCAGCGAATCGAAAGCGAGGATGGCAGCGAAATGGTCTTTGAAATGACTCTGCAAAACGCCGGCGCGCTGAAGCTCGGCGACAAGTGCTTCAGGCGCGATTTTCATCGCATTGGCCTTGCGCACGATCTGCTGGCCGATTTCGGTATCATTCGGTTTGATCTTATAGGCCGCCGTCTCCTGGAGCTCCAATTGCTCATCGATGAGGCTCTGAAGGGCAGCCTCGCGGCTCGCAGGCTCGCGCAGCACCCGCAAGAGCTTCATTCTCTGCGCTAGATCGAGATCGGTGATGGGATCACCATTGACCGTGGCAATGATCGCTTGTGCATGCGCCTGCGGCAGCGAGCCGAAGAGGCTACAAAACAACGCCGTCGCAAGGACGATCGATAATTTCGTCCAGACGGGAATAGGCAGCAATTTACAGCAATCTCGCCGGAAGGCGCCGGAAAGGGTCATTGAAAACAAGCCTCCGTGTTCATCATCCACCTCTTAGATTTGTAAAACATGATCAATTTCGGTTCGCATCCGGTCCCGAACATGCCCCCGAAAAATGGCGGCAATTTTCCAAATAAAGCATTGGTTCATGATTTAATGTGGCACCGTAACCGATGCCGTCCCTTTGGCTTGCCGGTCGCCATGCGGGCGTCGTACTGACCGATCCGGCGCTCATTTACCCCATTAATAAGGCGACCCGCTAGACTGGCCCGAGGCAGTAGTGACAAAGCTCTGCTGGAAATGCGTATCGCCAAGTGTGCGCAACTGGAAAGTCACCAATAAAGTCTGATTATGGTTGAAGGAGCCTTCGCCATTGTCCACATAAGCGTTTGTGTAACTCACCTGGAACGTCGTGCAGTCATCCTTATATCCGCCGATGAGACCAAAGCTTGAAATAGCGAACGGGCCCGGATCATAGGAGATCATCGTTGCCGGGTAATATTGCCGGCTCATGTCGAAGTCGATGTTCCCGGACACGTAATAGTTTGGATTGATGTTGTAGCGCGAGCTGAGTGCTATGCCTTCGCGGCGGACTTCATAACCGATGAGGGGTTGCGCTTGGTAATTCGCATATTGAATACCGCCGGTCCAAGCGCCGAGATTGACGTTGGCGACGAGGTCGATCCGGCGCGGCTCGAGCGTCGCCTCGTCGAAGCGAAAATGGGAAGCGAAGCTGAGCACGGAATTCGGCACCACGGTGAGTCCCGCGACATAATCGGACCAAGGCGTGTCGAGGCCTGAACTCAGGCCGATATTGGCGGCGTCCGGCGTCGCATAGGAATTCGTCCCCGCCACCTGAACGGATTGGCCGCCGGTGAAATTCACATAGCCGCCGTTGTTGAATCTGAACGTGGCCTCGCCGCCATAATTGCTGCGTAGGCCGGTCTCGAAACGATCGTAGCCAGAATATTTGTCCCATTCGAACAAGTTCGTATCGTCGAAGACAAGGCTTTGTGAATCCATATTGACCAGCGAATTCGTCCCCAGCACCGAATTGGGCCGTGCAATGATCTGTCCGATCGGTTCCAGCACCAACGAGCCGAACGGCATGCTGGCGAGAAGCGGATAGCGGTATTCGAGCCCGCCTCCCGGCATAACAAAGCCATAGAGCGCATCGGAGGCGCCGAGGAAGTTCGTCTGCGACGCATTGCTGATGGTCGAGGTGCCCGAGGCCGACGAGAAAGTATAGCTGTTGGTCGTGTTGAGATCGAACGATTGCCCATTGACGCGGGCGAAGGCGAAGGGCGTCCAAACTTCTCCGAGAGGATCGATGTATTTGCGTTTCCACGAAATATCGGCCGTTACCCGCGTGTAGTCGCCGCCGATGCCTCGCAAGAGGCAGTTGCTGCTCGTCGTTCCAGGTTGATAAGTGGTGCAGACGTCGTAGAGCCCATAAGCCGCATCGTATTGATGAAAGCCGACAGCTTCATAGCTCGCGGCTGCCGCGGAAACATTGCTGAGGTTGAAATCGAGTTGGACCTCGCCGCCGATGCCGCGAGTCTTGGCCGGGTCGATGTCGAATGTTCTATTATAGTCCAACACCGGCGCTGCGGTCGTCTGCTGGGGCTGATAATCATGACTCGACAAGCCTTCGAAATAAAAGCCGCGCAGATCGAAATAGCTGCGGTCACCTTTTCCCGTGAGATAGAGGGTCGAGGTGACATCGCTGATATAATAAGATGAAAGATTTTGCGTCGGGGCCTTGAAGTCGTTGATGTACCATTTGTCGCTGAGAACCGTGAACGCCCAACCGACGTTCCATTTCGGAGCGATCTCAAAATCGGCTTTGCTTTCGATCTCGCCACGAAAAGTGCGATCCGCTGCGCCATAGGGGGCAGCGGGGAAATCCTGAGGCTGTTGCGGGAAGATCCCATTGGCTCGGATGTAATAGGAGCCGCTGGCGAGCCGGTGTCGCCAATAGATGTCGCCGAAAAAGCCCTGCTGGGTGAAGTAAGTGGGCGTCACGGTTACATCGTAATTCGGAGCCAGCGCCCAGAAGATCGGCAGGGAAAAGCCATAGCCGAGATAATTATTCTGGGTGATCTCCGGCGTCAGAATCCCCGATTTGCGCGTGACCGTCGGGTCGGCCGAGGACAGAATCGGAAAATAAGCGATTGGCACACCGGCGAATTCGAGCCATGCGTTGGTATAATAAACCATCTGCTCTTCTTTGTTGTGGATGATGCGCATGGCGCGCACCCGCCACAACGGCGGCTTTTCCGGATTGTCCTTGCAGCTCTCGCAGGCCGTGTAGGTGCCTTTGTCGAAGACGGTCGTGTCGCCGCCGACCCGTTCGGCACGTGGCGCGCTGAAATAAGTCTTGTTCGGCGCGTCGGTGCGCAGGCTTTCGATGAAGCCGTCGGCGAAATCTTGCGTCAGGTCGAAGCGTTTCGCATACAAAACCGTGCCGTCGGGCTCCGTCAGCTTGGCGTGACCATCGGCATAGACGCGATTCGTGTTGCGGTCATAGACCACACGATCCGCCTCCAGGATGTGGCCCTTGTAATAGACCCGCGCATGGCCTTCTGCCGTAACGGTGTTCTTGTCCTTGTTGTTGACGAGTTCATCCGCCTCGATGAACATCTTCTGGTCCTTGGCGGCGGGCGGTGTCTGGCGCGCCTCGACGGCTACTTGCTGGGCCAAGGCTGTCGAGCCCGGGAGGGATGCCGAGGCCAGCCACAGCAAAGCAAAGCAAATCGTGACGCGGAAAAAGCCGCGCCGGGCCGGCGTCCGGCTGGCTCCGGCCAAGCCCGGGGCGTGGCACGCGGGGCGCGCAAAGGCAAATCGATCCGAGGGGCTAGAACGCCGCCCCATCAACCGTCCTCCCGGTGCAGGAGAGCCAGCGCTCCGAGCATGCTGCCGACGATCGCCGGCGACCACGCCGCGACGGAAACACTCAAAAGGCCTGATGCGCCGAGATCGGCAACCATCTTGGTCAGGAGGTAGAGCACGAAACCCGCGCCGAGACCACCACCAACCATCCTGCCGATCCCACCAAAACGGAAAAATCTTAACGAAAAGGCAGCGGCGATCAGAACCATCGCGACGAGCAGCAAAGGTCTCGCCAGAAGCGTTTGAAATTGCAAGCTGAAATTGGTGGAATCGAGGCCCGCTTCATCGGTTTCCCGGCGCAGCCTGGGCAGGGCCCAAAATGGCACGGATTCCGGCGTCAGAAAAGTCTCGGCAAGGTGGTCGGGCGCGATATTGCTGGCAATGAGATAGGTTCCGACCCGCAAGGCCTCGGCACCGGGCGCCGAAATCAGCGCATTTTTCAGCTGCCACACGCCCGGCAGCAGCTTGCCGCTATCGGCCTCCACTTTCGACTCGAAGCGCCCTTTTGAATCATAGACATAGGCGGTGACACCGGCCAGCTCTGCACCGCCATCCTTCGATTGGTCCGCGTGCAGCATGGCCAGCCCGTCGACGCTGGTCTGGCGGATCCACAGGCTAGTGTCCCCGTCGCTTTTGCCGCCGCGGCCGAAGATATGCTCCTCGATGAGGTCGGCGCGCTGTTTCATCTCGGCCGAAATCGGATTGAGCAATACGACCGAGCCGATGCCGACGACGAGAGCGATCGCGACCGGCGGCACGAGAAATTGCCAAACGGAGACGCCTGCTGCCCGCGCCACGATCAGCTCGAGCTTGCGGGTGAGATCAATGAAAGCCGCCATGGTGCCGAAGAGCACGCAAAAAGGCAGGACCTGTTCGGCAACCGACGGCGTGCGCAAGAAGGACAAGAGCGCGATGAAGCTCGCGGTGATCCCGGGCTGATTGCTCGCCCGGCGCAGCATTTCAACAAAATCAACGACATAGACCATGCCGAAGATCGTCAAAAAGACCAGCATGATCGTGTTGAAGAAGCGCAGCGACAGATAGCGGGCGAGCGTAGCGCCGATCATGGGCTGCCCCCCAACTGAACTTGCCGGCGGTCGTCGCCGCGGACATCAGGCGCTGGGCAATAACTTACCCGTCCGGCGCTCGGCTGAGCGACGGGCTGATCTGCGCTTGGAGCAGATCCTGTCCTCAAGGGCCGCCGGGAAAGGCCGAGGCCGTTCCGCCGCGGATCCCCAGGGTCGCCGGCCCTTTGAGGCTGCGGTAAGCCTCCCAAAATGCCACCCCCTTCATTGCGACGAAAGCCCGGCGCATCTCCATCGATCGGGTCACGCACTGTACCCTCGATTTCCTGGCCAGCCCTGGACGCTTAAATTCGGCATTTTATAGCCGGCGCCGGATGCGCACGGAAGTTACGCATAACGGCCTGGACCGGAGCCGGATCAGGCTAACCGGATTCGCTCCGCAATGGCCGAATTTATGCCCTCCGCTTGGCTACAAACTCATAGTCTCGGGTGCAAGCGGCTCAGGGCTTTTTGAGGGCCGTTTCATGCAAATACGCGCGAGCGTGGCGGCGGTGTCACGTGCTGCGGGCGGCGCATCGGCAGACGCCGGAGCGCGGGCGGTCGGCAGCACATCGGCGCTGCGCCCGTCCTGCCCAAGGGTTGCATGGCCCTGGGCGGCTTGATCAGAGGGGATCGAACGCCCAAATTCCAATGGAGCGACGGGCAATGTCGGTGCCGAGGGCCGCCCTTTTGGCCGCGGAGCCGGTTCCGCCGAAACCCGGATCGCCGCGCCGAAACCCCTTAAGTTTTTGAAATAGCATAATTTGAGGACGGTTGCACGGGCTGCCCGTTCCGCGCCGCTGGCACTGAAATCGCCCGTGTCGGACGTTCTGCGCACTTGCGCCGCTTGCATCCGATCCACATGATGGCCGGCGAAGCACCATTGTCGCCGCAGCGGCTGGCGCCGGAGAGTTTCGAGGAAGATAGGTCAAATGTCTCAACCGATCAAAATAGATTTTGTCGCGCTGGCGCCGGTGACGGCCCAGACGTCACCGCATGGCTCAACGAAGCGCAGCGGAAAATCGAAACCCGCTCAAACTCTCGTGATCTTCATGGGGCAGGATTTTACTTTCGGCGCCACGACCCGGAATTTGATCGGCACTGAGGGCGAGGCGCTGATCAAGCGGGCGGCCGGCGCCATCAAATTCAAGGGCAAGGAGCAGACGGCCCTCGACATTGTCGCGCCTTCCGGATTCGCCGCCGACCGGCTTTTGGTGATCGGGACGGGCGCCGCGGCCGAAGAGCCGGCAAAAGAGCAGGGCAAAGCAGGCAAGGAAAATCCCGGCAAAGAAAATCCCGCCAATGACAAGGCCAAAGAAGCGAGCGAAAAGCCGGCCGACTACATCAGCCTCGGCGGCTATGTCTTGGGCAAGCTCGGGGCCGGGGCTTGTGCTCTGATCGCTTTCGATCTGCCGCACCCGCCGCAAGATGCTGCCGCTGCGGCCGCCGAATTTGTCGAGGGCATGCGGCTGCGCGACTATAAGTTCGACGCTTACAAGACGAAAAAGAAGGAGGATGAGGAGGCCGGCGCGACCGAGATTTCGGTTGCTGTCGACGAGCCTTCGGCGGCGCGGCGCGAAGCCAAGGCGCGCGATGCCGAAGCGGAAGGCGTCGCGATCGCGCGGACACTCGTCAACGAGCCGGCCAATGTGCTTTATCCGGAAGAATTCGCCCGCCGCGCCGCAGAGCTCGAAAAGCTCGGCGTCGAGATCAAGGTGCTCGACGAGGCGGAAATGCGCCAGCTCGGCATGGGCGCGCTGCTCGGCGTCGGCCAGGGCTCCGACCGCGAAAGCCGGGTGGTGATCATGCGCTGGCGCGGCACCAAGGGCGGCAAGGACAATGGCAAGGATTCGGGCAAGGATTCGGGCAAGGGAAAGCCGATCGCCTTTGTCGGCAAAGGCGTCTGCTTCGACACCGGTGGAATTTCGATCAAGCCTGCCGCCGGCATGGAGGATATGAAGGGCGACATGGCCGGCGCCGCCTGCGTCGTCGGTCTCATGCATACGTTGGCCGCGCGCAAGGCCAAGGCCGATGTGATCGGCGCCATCGGCCTCGTCGAGAACATGCCGGGCTCGAATGCGCAACGGCCCGGCGACATCGTCAAATCCATGTCCGGCCAGACGATCGAGGTCATCAACACCGATGCGGAAGGCCGCCTCGTGCTGGCCGATGTGCTCTGGTATGTGCAGGACAAATACAAGCCGCAATTCATGATCGATCTTGCGACATTGACCGGCGCCATCCTCGTCGCGCTCGGCCAGGAACATGCCGGGCTTTTCTCGAACAATGATGAATTGAGCGAAAGATTGGCTGTCGCAGGCAAGGAGACGAACGAGAAGGTTTGGCGCCTGCCTTTGGGCCCTGCCTATGACAAGCTCATCGATTCGAAATTCGCCGATATGAAGAATACCGGCGGACGGCATGGCGGCTCGATCACCGCGGCGCAATTCCTCCAGCGTTTCGTCAATGGCACGCCTTGGGCGCATCTCGACATCGCTGGCACCGGCATGAATGCGCCGGCGAGCGACACCAATCAAAGCTGGGGGTCCGGCTTCGGCGTTCGCCTGCTCGATCGGCTCGTCGCCAAATATTACGAGAGCTAGCGCGTTTCGCAGACAACCAATCGGATGGAAAGAAAGCACAAATCGTGGTGCGCAAACCTTCTCCCTGTGGGAGAAGGTGGCTTGCGAAGCGAGCCGGATGAGGGGTTACAATCATTCTGAATTGCATGACGATCTAGACATTGTAACCCCTCACCCGGTCGGCTCCGCCGACCACCCTCTCCCACAGGGAGAGGGTTCGTGCGCAACCCCGCGTGCTCGTTCCGTAAGGCGCTAAAGCATCCCAACAATGCCTGAAATCTGGTTCTATCATCTGCAGCATCAGCCGCTCGAAAAGGCGCTGCCGAGCCTCGTCGAGAAAGCGCTGGAGCGCGGCTGGCGCGTCGTCGTGCAAGCATCAGCCGAAGAGCGGCTCGATGCGCTCGACGACATTCTTTGGAGCTATTCGGATGCGAGCTTTCTCGCGCATGGCCGCGCACGTGACGGCGATGCCGAGATGCAGCCGATCTATCTCACCATAGGCACAGAGAATCCGAATGGCGCGCGGCTTCGCCTCTTCGTCGAAGGCGCCGATGTGCCGGCGCTTCTCGCGAGCGAATCCTGCGATAATTATGAGCGCTTGATCCTCCTCTTCGACGGCGCCGACGATGATCAGCTCACCGGCGCACGCGCGCAATGGAAGCTCCTAAAAGAGCAAGGCCATAATCTTGCTTATTGGCAGCAGGGCGAGCGCGGCGGCTGGGAGAAGAAGGCGTGAGCCTCAATCTCGATCCGTCTTCGCCGGACTTCCAGGCGCGCCGCACTGAGGCGCGCAAGGCGCTCGATGCGATCGATCCGGCGATGGCCGGAGATATGGCCGCGGATTCGAAACGACAGCAATGGTTCGAGGCGGTCTATAGCCGCGCCGAGGATGATCCGGCCCGCGTGCCCTGGGCCAATTTGACGGCGCATCCTTTGACTGCGGCTTTTGTCAAAGGCCAGTTGCGCGGCATGGAAAATCTGCGCGTGCTCGATGTCGGCTGCGGGCTTGGCGACAATGCCGAATGTTTCGCAGCAGGCGCGAAGGTCACGGCATTCGATTTCGTCGCCGAGGCGATTTTGTGGGCGAAGCGGCGGTTTCCGCAAACCAAGGTCGATTATCGCATCGCCGATCTCTTCGCTCTGCCGGAAGACTGGCGCGGGGCATTCGATCTCGTGCATGAATGCTATACGCTGCAGGCGATCTCCGCAGCCCTCATCCCGCAGGCGCTCGGCATTCTTGAGAGCCTTCTCGCGCCGGGCGGAAAACTGCTCATCATCGCGCGTGCGCGTGGCGAAGACGAAGAGGTTTCAGGTCCGCCCTGGCCGCTGCCGCCATCGGTCTTCGAGAGTGCGAAAGCACAAGGGCTTGAGCCGCTGGTCATCGAAGACATCAGCGCGACGGCGCAAGTCGGAAGGCGGCATTGGCGGGTGGTGTTGAAGCGCGCGGACGAGACATCCTAGGAATCAATCACGGGCGCCGCGTTGTTCCCCTCCCCCTTGTGGGGAGGGGCTAGGGGTGGGGGTCGTTTCGAGCGCAGCTGCGATCGTTTCGAGTATGCTATCGCGTGCCACCATAGCATCACGATTAAAAAATGCCGCTTGGCGCATAGAGGCCTTCATGCGGCCCGCTGCTTTGCTTGTCACCACCCCCCCTAACCCCTCCCCACAAGGGGGAGGGGAATGCGCCTGTGCTTCACCCCGCCTGCACCTCCGATTTGCTCGACAGCTCCAGCCATTCTTCCTCTGCCGCAACAAGCGCGCTCGCGAGTTCGCTGCGCTGCTTGGCCAATTGCGCGGCATTGGCGGGCGGGCCGATCGTAGAGGGATATTTTCGAAGAGGCCGAGCACAATCTTACCGCGGACTATCCGCATGCCCGCCTGTTTCAGTCGTTTCCAGGCGCCACTTGCTAAGGGGTGTACGGTCGCCTGAATAATTCAACTTCCCTCTTTCTCGGGAGGGGTAGGACCGACCCCTAACCAAATTTCCCCGTTTACGGCCGTTGCGGTGACCATATCCGGTGTGGAATGGGCGCGCGCGCATGTGCCGTCGCGATCAATGATGATAAGGCCGCCGAGCCCCTGCACTTTGCTTGTGAGATAATTTATCGCCGCGTCGGCGGCCTCTTGGGCGCGCATGCCCCGATATTCGATGAATAGGGCTGCTGTCCTCGCAAGCGATGTGCGCAAAAAATGTTCGCCGATGCCTGTGCAGGAAATGGCGCAGCTGGCATTGTCCGCGAAGACGCCAGCACCGATTATGGCGGAATCGCCGACACGTCCCCACTGCTTGTTGACTAAGCCGCCAGTCGAGGTCGCGGCGGCGAGATTGCCGCTCTTGTCGCGTGCGACAGCCCCGACTGTGCCGAGCTTCCAGTCGTTTGCCTGCGAATGGTCAAGAGCAACCGTTTGTTTCTCCTTCACGCGAGCGAGTTGCGCGACGCGGTGTTCGGTCAAAAAATACTCAGCATCTTCAAGTGATAGGTTGTGTTCCCGAGCAAACATCTCGGCGCCTTCCCCGATCAGGAAGACGTGCTCGCTCTTTTCCAGGACGGCCCGCGCGAGGAGCACTGGATTCCTGATGCCGCGAACGCCGGCGATCGCGCCTGCATCCAAAGTGCGTCCATCCATGATGGACGCGTCGCAATCGACGATGCCTTGGGCATTCAGAACTGATCCCCGGCCTGCGTTGTAAAGAGGATCGTCTTCGAGAAGCACGACGCAATGGGTGACCGCATCGAGTGCCGATGCCCCCGCTTCGAGAAGCTGAGCGCCCTTTTCGATGATGTGCCGAAGCGACGCCTCATATTGTTCCGGGGCGCGCATGGCGCCAGCGCCACCGTGAATCATCAAGGAAAAATTGCTCATCTCGTACCGCCTGATGTCGTTCAGCGACCTTTCGCCGTCGACGCGCAAGTTCTGCAATTGCCGCTTCTGCGATATGCTGCGATAAGCACCAAAGCGCGCGGGCTGCTGTCAGTCCCATTTGCGGGTTCATGCCCAAAATTGGCTGAGTTATTTACCCTGCCTGCGCCTCCTCGCTCGACAGGGCCAGCCATTCTTCCTCTGCTGCCACAAGCGCGCGGACGAGTTCATTGCGCTGCTTCGCCAATTGCGCGGCTTTGACTGGCTCGATGATAAAGGCATCTGGATCTGCGAGCGCCGCATCGACTTTCGCTAGGAGAGTCTGAAACCGCGTCATCTTCTCTTCCGCTGCGGCGAGGCGCTTTTTCAAAGGCTGGACTGTTTTTGGCGCGCGGCTTGGCGCGCTCGCCTGCGGCTTCGGCGGAGCGGCTTCCGCATTCGGTTTCGCGGCGGTCTTTGTGCCATTGGCCTTGTCGAGCACATATTTCTTGTAATCGTCCATGTCGCCGGCAAAGGCCTTCACCGTGCCTTCATCGACAAGCCAGAGACGATCGGCGCAGGCTTCCAGCAAATAACGGTCATGCGAGACGAGAATGACCGCGCCTTGATAGTCGTTGAGCGCTTCGATCAAAGCAGCGCGGCTGTCGATGTCGAGATGGTTCGTCGGCTCGTCGAGGATCAAAAGATGCGGGCCGTTGAAGGTTGCAAGCCCCATCAAGAGCCGCGCCTTCTCGCCGCCCGACAATTGCGCGACTTTCGTGTCGGCCTTGATGTTGGGAAAGCCCATTTGCGCGCAGCGCGCTCTGATCTTGGATTCCGGCGCAGCGGGCATGAGCGCGGCGACGCATTGAAACGGCGTCGCGGCGACATCGAGATCATCGACCTGATGTTGGGCGAAAAAGCCGACTGTGAGCTTTGAGGATCGCCTGAGATCGCCGGAGAGCGGTGCAAGCCTGCCGGCAACGAGCTTAGCGAAGGTCGATTTGCCATTGCCATTGGCGCCCAAAAGACCGATCCGGTCGTCATCCGAAATCGACAGCGAGAGGCGTTGCAGCACAGGTGTCCCGTCATAGCCGGCGGCGACATTTTCCATTTGCACGATCGGCGGGCTCAGCGGCTTTTTTGGCGAAGGCAGATCGAAAGGCAAAACATGGCCGTCGACGATCGCCGCAATCGGCTCAAGCCTGGCGAGCATCTTGAGGCGCGACTGGGCCTGCGCGGCTTTGGTCGCCTTGGCGCGGAAGCGGTCGACGAAAGCTTGCAAATGTTTGCGCTGCTCTTCCTGCTTCTTTTGCAGTTTGGCCTGGATCGTCTGCTGCTCGCGGCGCTGCTTCTCGAAGCTTGAATAATTGCCGCGCCAGAGGGTCAGCTTCGCCTGATCGAGATGAAGAATGTGATCGGCGACCGCATCGAGCAGATCGCGGTCATGGCTGATGACAAGGATCGTGCCACAATAGCGTTGCAGATAATCGACGAGCCAAAGCGTGCCTTCGAGATCGAGATAGTTCGTCGGCTCGTCGAGGAGCAGAAGGTCGGGTGCGGAAAAGAGCACCGCGGCAAGCGCGACGCGCATGCGCCAGCCGCCGGAGAATTCGGACAGCGCGCGCTGCTGCGCTTCTGCATCAAAGCCGAGGCCGGAAAGGATCGCGGCGGCGCGGGCAGGGGCGGCATGCGCATCGATATCGACGAGACGCATCTGGATCTCGGCGATGCGCAAAGGATCGATCGCGGTCTCCGCTTCGACCAGGAGACTCGCGCGTTCGTGATCGGCGTCGAGCACGAAATCGACGAGTTTGCCGGGGCCATCCGGCGCCTCCTGCTCGACACGGCCGAGGCGTGCCTGGCGCGGCAATGAGATCGTGCCGTCGTCCGCGCTCATGTCGCCGGCGATCAGATTGAAGAGTGTCGTCTTGCCGGCGCCATTGCGGCCGACGAAGCCGATGTGGCCGCCTTCGGGCAGCGCCGCCGTGGCGTGATCGAAGAGAAGCCGCGCGCCGAGCCGCAAGGTGATGTCGTTGAGATGGAGCATGGGGTTGCTTGTGGCTGCGGCAGAGGCCGATGGCAAGGGTGGGCGCTGCGAAAAGCCCGAGACAGCCCGATGCGCGCGAGGCTGCGGCAGGTCGTCACAGAGATCGGCTACCTTCTCGCTTATACCTCTGCCGACGGACCTTTTTTGAATTAGTATAGAATTATTCTAATAGTTGCGTATCGCACCATTTTCATTCTATAAAATCCTCATCCAACAAGGAGGTTCTCAATGGTTAAGATCGGGTCGAAAATTCCGAGCTTCAGCGTCGTCGGCGTCAAGCCGGGCTTCGAACATCATATGGAGAATGGCGAGAGCGCTTTCGAGATGCTGACCGAGGCGAGCTTTCCTGGCCAGTGGAAGGTGATTTTCTTCTATCCGAAGGATTTCACCTTCGTCTGTCCGACCGAGATTGCCGAATTCGCGCGGCTTGCGCCGGAATTTGCCGACCGCAATACAATCGTTCTCGGCGGCTCGACCGATAATGAGCATTGCAAGCTCGCCTGGCGGCGCAATCACAAGGATCTGGCCCGGCTGCCGATCTGGCAGTTCGCCGATTCCAATGGCTCGCTGACCGACGGGCTCGGCGTGCGCTCGCCGGATGGCGTCGCCTATCGCTACACGTTCATCGTCGATCCGGACAATGTGATCCAGCACATCTATGCCAATAATCTCAATGTCGGGCGGGCGCCGAAGGATACGCTGCGCGTCCTCGATGCTTTGCAGACGGATGAGCTCTGCCCCTGCAATCGCGATGTCGGCGGCGATGTCTTGATGGTCGCGTAATCATTGAACAGCGCGCCGCTGCGACAGCTTTTCGCCGTCGCAGCGGCTCTTCTTTAGAGACATCGGATATATCCGATGTCTCAGGAATGCGCCGCATGTCCAACCCCGAAAGGAACGCAATGTCCATCGAGATTCTGAAACAGCAGCTGCCCGATTTCGCCAAGGATGTCAGGCTCAATCTCTCCACCGTGGTCAATGACGAGACTTTGGCGCCAGAAACCAAATATGGGCTCTTGCTCGCCTGCGCCATTGCAACTCGCAATCCGCGTGTCGTCGAGGCGATCGAGCGCGAGGCGAGCCCGCATCTCTCTCCCAAGGCGCGCGATGCGGCTTGCGCGGCGGCGGCGATCATGGCGATGAACAATGTCTATTATCGCTTCGTCCACCTGGTCTCGAACAAGGCCTATGCGAGCATGCCGGCCAAGCTCCGGATGAATGTGCTCGCCAATCCCGGCGTGTCGAAACTGGATTTCGAGCTCTGGTGTCTCGCCGTCTCAGCCATCAATGGCTGCGGCCTATGCGTCGATTCGCATGAGAAAGTGTTGACCGAGGCCGGCGTGAGCCCAGAGACGATTCAGACTGCGGTGCGCTTTGCCGGCATCATCCAGTCCGCAGCCGTTGCGCTCGAAGCGGCGGGTCTGCCGGTCGCGGCCTAAACTCACAAGATACAGCAGGCGGCGCTGTTGGAGCACCGCCACGGCATAAGTCTCGCTTCGCCTTGCCCCACAGATCCCTGGCTGGAAATGAGCATTTCCACTTGTTGGCCATCTGCTTTATGTAACGCCACAATGATGGGACGGCCCATTCCGGGACGAGGGTGACATGCGTGTACTGGTGATCGGCGATGCGGCGCGTGACCATGCTCTGTGCTGGAAGCTCGTGGAATCGCCACTGGTCGATGAACTTCACTGCGCGCCCGGCAATGCCGGCGTCGCGACGCTTGCCGAATGCGTGCCAATCAGCATCAAGGCGATTAATACGCTGTTGAGCTTCTGCGAAGACAATGAAGTCGAATTCATCGTCGTCGGCGGCGAGCAGGCTCTCGCCGCCGGTCTGATCGACATCTGCAACCGCAATGGTCTGCCGGCTTTCGGCCCCGAAGTCCATGCGGCGCGGCTCGGCATCTCCAAGGCTTTCGCCAGAGAGCTTTGCGAACGCTACCAGATTCCCATGGCGCGCGGCCGCGTCTTCACCGATGCCAAGACGGCTCAATCCTATGTCGCGGAAGCCGCATTTCCCCTCGTCGTCAAAGGCGACGTTCGGATCGATGGCGCGAAAATCGTGATCTGCCAGAACCGCGCCGAAGCCGAAGCTGCGATCGCCGCGCGCTTCAAAGGCGAAGCGGGCGAGGACATCACCATCGAGGAATTTCTCGAAGGCGAGCCGGTGCGTTTCTGCGGGATCGCGGACGGCAATACGATTCTGCCGCTAACGTCGACGACCGATCGCTGGGACCCCGACGGCCCGCAGGCCTTTCCCGGCGTGCTGTGCCCGGCGCCGGCGGTGACGCCGGAGATTCAAACCGCCATTGTCGAGACGATCCTGCGCCCGACAATTATGGCCATGAAGGCCGAGCGAAAGGCCTTCAAAGGGCTCCTCAATGCGAGCCTCATGCTGACCGCGGAAGGCCCGAAGCTGCTCGATTACAAGAGCACCTACAGCGATCCGGACTGGCAGGCGATCATGCTGCGCATCAAGGGCGATCTCATGCCGGCGCTCGCCTCTTCCTTTGACGAGATGCTCGAGCGCTTCAATGATTTCCGCTGGCTGCCCGAATTGGCGATCGTTATCACCATGCGGGCCGAAGGCGACGCGGTCACGGCGGAAAAGATCGCCGCGGCCTGCGAGGAAGCCGAAGTGGCCGACCCCGATGTCGTGGTCTTCCGCGCCTATGACGAGAGAGAGCTGAATGTCACGGCGAGCGGCACCGATCTCGCCGATGTGCGCAAAAGGCTCTATGCCGCCGCCGCCCGCATCAAGGCGGCGCTGTGAGGGGCAGCAAATCTCAGACTTCGTCGAAATCTGGGATCATTTTGTTGAGTGTGCGCAGCACGCTTTGCGTGCCCTTGGTCATGGCGTCGTAAACACCGTTCAATTCTTCTTCCATGCCGAAGCCTTCGTGCAGGAAGACGAAATGCGTCGTGCCGTCGGCATTGGGCGTGACCGTCCATGTCGCGATCGTATCGATATAATGGCCGAACAATTTGAGTTCCTCGTGGCCGCCTTTCCAGGCGAAGGAAATCATTTGATTTTCTTCGACTTCGAGGACCTGGCATTGGAACTCGCCGTCCCAGCGCTCGATCGGCCGGCTGCGGAGGGTGAATTTATGCCCGAAATCCGGCTTCAGATCGTTTTTCATGAACCAGAGGGCGATACATTCCGAATCGGTGATGGCGCGCCAGACCTTTTCGATCGGATAAGGCAGATCCACTTCCTCACGGATGGAGCGCGTTGCTGCTTGGGTTTCTGTCACGCTTCGGTCTCCTCGCTGAGTGCGGCGCGGCGGATGTAATGGGTCCAGGGACAGATGCGGCAGCGCCGGATGGGCCTTGGCTTCGATTTCGACCTGTGATGAGAATCAAGAATGATGCCAGATGTACGTGCCGTCGTCGCGATCGGCCTTCAGGGCCAATTCGGCCGCGCTGGCCGGCTGCCTTGGGAAGGCAGCCGGGAGAAGGCCTTCGTCGAGGATGTCGAAAGATTTTTTGAATTGACCCGTGGCCATGTGATCATCATGGGGCCGCGCACTTTCGAATCCGTACCGGAATGGGCGTTCAAGGACAGGGATATCGTCCAGATCCGCTCCTTCGAACCGCCGGCCGAGGTGTTGGCGCGTTTTCCGGACCGGGTGGTCTTTATCGGCGGCGGGCCGCCGGTCTATGAGGCCTATGCCCCCTTCATCCGGCTCTGGGATATCAACCGGCTGCCCTATGAAGGCGAAGCGGACCGCTGGTTCGATCCGCGCTGGCTCTTGAAGTCGCCCTCGGGCGCGGTCCCGCCTCCATAGGTGGAACCGGCTCTAGAACGCGACATAGATGAATTTGTCGCCCTTCAGGGCCGGATAATTGTCCCGCAGCGCCTTGGCGATCTTGCCGACGAGGTCCTTGTCGCCGGCCGCCGATGGACCAACGAAATCCGTGCCTTGGCTCCAGATTTCGAAATAGCCGTGCAGGCCTTCGTCATAATCGGCGCCGGTCGGATTGTTCGAAATGTCGTGCAGCGAAACGATCCCGTCCTTCGAGACCTCGAGCCGCCATTCGCGATCGTCCTTCACCGAACCCATCAGCTTCGCAACATCGGCGTCCGACCATTCACCTTTGAGGTCCAGCGACATGTTTTTCTTCCTCCAAACGAAACTTGGGTCAACGAGCCGAAGCCTGCGAAACGGGGGATTGCCTTGGTTATGATCGGCAACGATGGTCCGGCCCGTTGCCCACCGAAAAAGCAAAAGCGATGCCATCTCTATCGAGCCGCGAGGCGACAGCTTCATGACGCGCGGCGCCTCCCGCACCGGCCTTTCTTGATCACCGCCGCGAAATGAGGCACAACCCGCGGGCTCCTGCTGCCGCGGCGCGGCCCGTCTCGGCGCTATCTCAGATCCCGATAAGCCTTGAACTTCAAAAGTCTTGAATTTCATAAGCTGAGACGTGGGATTATGTCTCAATCAAAGAGTTAGGGCATGTTCCGGCGCACCTTTGCCCCTTCGCCGGAAAATGCCCTTGGACTTCGTAAGGCTTGCTTTGATGTTGCCTCCCTTGCGCGTCGGCATCGCCGGTCTCGGCACGGTGGGCCTTGCCGTCCTCCGTCTTCTCGATCGTCGCGCCTTGGCGCTCGCCGCCATGACCGGCCGGTCGATCCAAATCGCTGCCGTCTCCGCCAAGAGCCGGGACAAGGATCGCGGCACGGATCTGTCGCGCTTCGCCTGGTTCGACGATCCGGTGAAGCTCGCCACTTCACCCGATATCGATCTCTTCGTCGAGCTCATCGGCGGGGCCGAAGGGGCTGCGCAGGCTTCTGTCGAGGCCGCGCTCGAAGCCGGCAAGTCGGTCGTGACAGCGAATAAGGCGCTGCTCGCCAAATATGGCATGGCGCTCGCCAAGCGAGCCGAAGACAGAGGCGTAGCGCTTGGCTTCGAGGCTTCCGTCGGCGGCGGCATTCCGATCGTCAAGACCTTGCGCGAGGCGCTGGCCGGCAATGTGATCGAGCGCGTCTATGGGATTTTGAACGGCACCTGCAATTATATTTTGACGCGGATGGAGACGGAGGCGCTCTCCTTCGCCGAATGTCTGACCGAGGCGCAGCGGCTTGGCTATGCCGAGGCAGATCCGAGCTTCGACATTGGCGGCCAGGATACCGCCCATAAGCTTGCGATCCTCACCGCGCTCGCCTTCGGCACCACGATCGATCCCGAGGCGATCGCGATCGAAGGGATCGAATCGATCAGCCTCGCCGATATCGAAGCCGCGGCCGAGCTCGGCTATCGCATCAAGCTTTTGGGCGTCGCCAATCGCACCCCGGCCGGCATAGAGCAGCGCGTGCATCCCACAATGGTGCCGCGCTCTTCGGCAATAGCGCAAGTGATGGGTGTCACCAATGCGGTGACGGTCGATGCCGATGCCGTGCATGAACTGACCTTGATGGGGCCGGGCGCCGGCGGCGATGCGACCGCCTCAGCCGTCGTCGCCGATATTGCCGATATTGCCAGGGGCCAGCGCTTGCCACCCTTGGGTCTGCCGGTCGCAATGCTGGCGCCGCTGCAACGTGCACCCATACAAATGCATGAAGGCGGCTATTACATTCGTCTGTCCGTCTATGATCGGCCGGGCGCCGCGGCGGCGATTGCGACCCGCATGGCGCAATGCAATATTTCGCTCGAAAGCATCATGCAGCGCCGCCGCCCTGGCGACAAAGCCAAGCACGCCGAGGCGGTGCCGGTCATTCTCATCACTCATGCCACTTATGAAAAGCGCGTTCACCAGGCGCTCGAGGCCGTCGTCGCCGATGGGTTCATCGCCGAAAAGCCGCAGGTGATCCGCATCGAGCGCGAATGATTTTGAATAATTTAGAAAGCAAAGAGGGAAGGGAACATCACTTGGTCGATCTCGTCGTCAAGAGCCAAGATATTATCGATCGCATTCTCACTCTCGAACTCGTCCGCGTGACCGAACGTGCGGCCGTTTCAGCGGCGCGTCTGCGCGGCCGCGGCGATGAAAAGGCCGCAGATCAGGCCGCCGTCGATGCCATGCGCCGCGAATTGAATAGGCTGCCGATCGACGGCACGGTCGTGATCGGCGAAGGCGAGCGCGACCTCGCGCCGATGCTCTATATCGGTGAAAAGCTCGGCACCGCCTCGGGGCCGAAGGTCGATATTGCGGTCGATCCGCTCGAAGGCACGACGCTCTGCGCGAGAGACATGCCGGGTTCGATCGCGGTGATGGCCATGGCGGCCGCCGGCTCGCTGCTCAATGCGCCCGATGTCTATATGGACAAGATCGCGATCGGCCCCGGCTATCCGCATGGCATCGTCGATCTCGACATGACGCCGGAAGAAAATATCCGCGCATTGGCGAAAGCGAAAGGCGTCAATCCGCATGAGATTTCGGTGCTCGTTCTCGACCGCGAGCGGCATAAAAAGATCATCGAGGATTGCCGGCGCATCGGCTGTGCGCTGCGCATCATTCCCGACGGCGACGTGGCCGGCATCATTTTTACCGCGCAGCCAGAGACGGGCATCGATCTTTATCTCGGCATCGGCGGCGCGCCCGAGGGCGTGCTCGCGGCCGGCGCCTTGCGCTGCGTCGGCGGCCAGATGCAGGGGCGCTTGATCCTCGATACGGAAGAGAAGATCGAGCGCGCCGCCCGCATGGGCGTGAAGGACCCGCATCGCAAATATGACATGAAGGAATTGGCCTCGGGCGATGTGATCGTCTCTTTGACCGGCGTCACCGACGGGCCGCTCGTCGCCGGCGTCAAGTTCGATAAGGATGTGATCCGGACCGAGACCTTGATCTATCGCTCCGTGTCGGGAACAGTGCGCAAGATCGCCGCCGAACATCGCGAGATGGGGAAGTTCAAGCTGGATTGAGGGGCATCTCCTTCTCCCGCAAGCGGGAGAAGGATCGCGCGCTCTTTCGAAATGCATAACTTGGCGGATCGCGCGCCATCGCGCCCTGAACCCGCCTTAAGTTGGGCGGAGGGAAGCGGCGACGATGTTTCGACTCGAAGGAGAATTTGATGCGGCGATCCGGCTTCCGCCTTTTCATAGCGAGCTTCGGATTCATTTGTCTTGGCTTCATCGGCCTTGCGCAGGCGCAGGAGGTGAAGCCGAGCGAATTGACGCGCGAAGCAATCCTCAACGATCCCGAGGCGCCGGTCGGCGGCAATCCGAAGGGCGACGTCACCATCGTCGCTTTCGAGGACTATAATTGCCCTTATTGCAAGAAGGCGGAGCCGGCGCTGCAAAGGCTAATCAAAGACGATGGGCATATTCGCCTCGTCTATAAGGATTGGCCGATCCTTTCAGAGACATCCCTCTACGGCGCCGAACTGGCGCTCGCGGCGAAATATCAGGGAAAATATGAGGTGGTGCATCGAGCGCTGATGCAGATTCCTGGCGCGCCGGGAACGCGCGCCGATAAGGCGGTGATGGACAAAGCCGTGCATGAGGCGGGGATCGATGTCGCCCGCCTCAACAAGGATCTCGACGCCCATCTTGTCGATATAGGCGCGCTCCTCCAGCGCAACAATGCGCAGGCCAAGGGCATGGGTTTTCAGGGGACGCCGGTCTTCCTCATCGGGCCTTATCTCGTCGCGGCAGCGCTCGATTATGACGGCTTCAAAAAAGTCGTGGCGCAAGCACGGGAGAAGGAAAGCAGATAGGGGCCTGATCTCGAAAGGTTGCAACGTCGGATCGAAGAGGAAGATCAATCGATGGCGCGCCGACCTTCTCCCTGTGGGAGAAGGTGCCGAGCGAAGCGAGGCGGATGAGGGGTTACAATCGCAGCCGATTAACGTCGCAACCCCTCACCCGGCTGCTCCGCAGCCACCCTCTCCCACAGGGAGAGGGTCGGCGCGCAGGCGGCCGCGCGCGGCCTGGCCACTTCGCCTACTTCATGCCTTGCCTCATTCGCCTCGACTGCTCCAGCTTGTCCTGCGAAAGTGCCTTTTCCCAACCGGCATCGGGCTTGACCACTTTTGTGTCATGCGCGCTCTGCCAGCCTTCGACCCCCTCCGGATACCAATAGACGTGCCGGTAGCCGAGACCGACGAGTCGCTTCGCCGCATTCCAACTGCCCCAGCAATGCGGATGGCAGAAGACGATGACCGGCCTATCCATATTATGGCCCGCCAGAGCGGCGATCCGCTCCTTGAAGGCCGCAGCGAAGGCGGAATCGCTCGTGCCGCTGCCGGCGCCCACGAGCCACACCGCACCTGGAATGGAGCGGTGCGTCGGCATCCAAGGCATATCTTTCGCCATTGATGGCGGCTTCTTCTCCGCTTCCGCCACATCGAGGAGAAGCGGATGCGCGCTCTCTCGCATCTCGGCGAGAGCCTTGGTGTCGATGACGGTTGCGCCCTTGAGTTTATCCGGCGTGTCGGCATGCATCGGGCCCTGCCAGAGGCCGGAAGGCTCAGGCACGGGAACTGGCGCGGCCGCCGCGAGGAAAAGCGCAGCGCCTAACAGAAGAACAATCCGCATTGCGATCTCAATTGGTTGGCGTCGGGACTGTGAAGCTCTGTTCCCAATGACCGTGGTCGCTGTCGTCGACGGCAACTGTCAATGGGCCTTCCGGCTGCGGAATCAGGTCAAAGCCGATGACCGGATTGGTCGATAAGGAAATATCGGCGCTGAGCGTGAATACCAGCTTGCCGCCGTCGTTCACTTTGATTGTCTTGATATAGCGTGCCGGCGTGTAATAGCGCGTGATCTGATTCATCTGCATGCCGTTGAAGTTCGGATGACGCACCATCAGTGTCGCTTCCGTCGGCTTTCCCGCCTCGACGTCTTTCGCGAATTTCATGCGCATCTCGCCCATGCCCTTCATCGCTTCTTCGTCGCTCATGCCCATCGGCGCCGAGCAACCGCCGGCCGCCTTGACGAATTTGACCGCCTCGACAAGCTTGCCGTCCTGCAGCTCCGCCACCGCATGCATGTTCGTGTAGCTGTTCACGCGCACGCGCATCCTGATGACATGTGGATAAGCAGCGGGGCCGAAAGTGTAATGGGCGGCGACCGGGGAGGGGTTGTCGTCGATGACGACATAGAGGCCTTTGATGGGCTTTGTCTGATTGAGCGTGATGGTGATCGGCACCAGAGAAGCGTCCGCGGCGCGCACCGGCGCATCGAGCGTCACGATAGATTCGTCAGGAGTTGCGACTTTATCGCCGAAGATCACCTTCTCTATGTCTTTCCAGCGGGCTTCGCGCGCGGCCGGGCTGTCTTCATCATTCGCATGGCTGGGAAGAGCGGCTGCAATTGCCAGCACAGAAACGCATCCGCATAGCGCAACGCTCGTCAAAAGGCGCTTCATCATTTGTTTCCTCCTACTCCCATTCCAGTTCTTTATAAGCTTCAGTCACATTGCGGGCATGGTAATCATCAAAGAGCTTCCAATTGCTCTTTTCGGATTGGCCGACCGTCTGCATGGCATGTTCGATCGATCCATTGTTCTTGATCTCGGCGCGGACGCCGTCGCGCAGGACGGTAAGATAGCGGACGAGATCGGCAGAGGCAGCATTGAAAGCGACCGTCAGCGGACCATGACCCGGCACCGCCGTCGGAATGCCCATCGCTTTCAGAGAATCGATCTCTTTCAACCAGCCGGTCAAGCTGCCGTCGAGCACCGGTATACGTGTCACGAACAGGAGATCGGCGGGCAGCAGAAACCCGCTGCCCTGATCCACTATGGAGAGATCGGAGGTCGTATGCGCCGGTCCATGCGCCTGGAATGTGATGATGCGGCCGCCGAGGTCGATCTGGTCTCCTGCCGCGACCGTCCGCGTCGGCATGACGACTGGCCCGACTTTGCCCTCGCCGAGAAGCGCGACCAATTTCTTGCGGTAATATTCGCCGCGGGCCTGCAGCGCCTCTGGCAGCTTGGCGTGTCCAATGAAGACCGGCTGGTCGTCGAGGAAGGCGCCGGCACCGAATGTGTGATCCAGATGGACATGGCTCAGCACGACATATTTGATCGGCTTCTGGGTTTTCTCCTTGATGGTTTTGCGCAGCCATTGGCCATCGGCCAGGCTGCCGCCGCTGTCGGTGACGAGCACGGCATCCTTACCGATGATGAATCCGATATTGGCGATCGCATCGAGATTTGTGGCGCTCGCCTCTTCGTCGCGGCCGCGACGCATGAAGACGCCAGGGGCGATCTCGGCGATCTCGAATGAATTCGCGCGACCGAGCGTCGGCATGCAGCAGAGACAAAGCCCGCCAGCGAGCGCTTGCCGACGCGACAGACGAAGAGGCAATCTCATTTCCTCCCGCTGCATCAAACCTCTTTCCTTCGAGGGCTTATTGTGGCATCAACCTTCTAGTAGGTAGATAAGAGGGTGTCAAGGTGAGAGACACCGGAGCATGTCCCGGAAAAGTTGATAGACTTTTCCGACAAAGGACATGCTCTACTTCTTTGATATAGAGCCGATTTGTCCCGTCACGTGGATCGCAAGCGCTTCCACGTGATCGGGATCGGCTCTAGGGCAGAGACACCAGGAATGTCATGATGCGCGACACGCGACATGAGCTCCTCATGGAAGCCGAGCTGCTCGTCCGGGCGCGCGGCTATTCCGGCTTCAGCTTTGCACATCTGGCCGAGGCGGTTGGCATCCGTAAGGCGTCCATCCATTATTATTTTCGGACCAAGGACGATCTCGCGATTGCGCTCGTCGCCGCCTATGACGCGCGTTACGATGAGGCGCTCGCTTCCATCATGGCTTCGAGCGAAAACGGATTGGCGCGGATCGACGCCTATGGCCAGCTCTATCTGGACGGCGTCGAGAAGCGGCTCGGCTGTCTCTGCGCCGTGCTGGCGACGGAAATCGACCTTCTACCGGAGCGGCTGCGGGCCGACATCTCCCGGTTTTTTGCCAAACATATCGCCTGGCTGGAGCGGGTGCTTGCCGAAGGGATAGCGAATGGCACGATAGGTGCCGACGTCGATCCCGGCGCCGGCGCCCGCATGATCGTTGCGACGCTCGAAGGCGCGCTGATGATGGAACGCGTCCTTGCCGGTGCGGCGGGCTTCCGGACGGTGCTTGATGCGTTGAAAGAGAGTTTTCGCCCGCGGTGAGGGGAGGCCGCGTCCCCTGATCTGTTGATCGGCAGGTTTTTGTTCCCTGATTTTTTGCCTCCGACCCGCTAAGATCTTGCGTGGACGACTCTCTGCTCTTTTCAAAAAATCGCTTTTTCCTCGGCGTCGAGCGCTCGGCGCTCGGCCGGGCCTGGCGCGATCGGCTGGACCAAGCGGGACAAGCGAGAGCCTCGGCCATGATGCAGCTCCATGGGCATTCGGATCTTTTGGCGCGGGTGCTTGCTGGCCGCGGCGTCATGCCGGAAGGAGCCGCGCTCCATCTCGATCCGAGCCTGCGCCGGCTGATGCCCGATCCCGATCTTCTCGTCGATATGAAAGCCGCCGCTGCGCGCCTGGCCGCCGCGATAGAGACGGGCGAGACGATCGCAATCTTTGGCGATTATGATGTCGACGGCGCCTGTTCTTCGGCCCTCGTCGCCGATTTTCTGAGCGCTGCCGGCACGCCTTTCCTCATCCATATTCCCGACCGCATTTTCGAAGGCTATGGCCCGAATGTGCAGGCGATCGCCGCTTTGGCGGAGGCGGGCGCGAAACTCCTCGTCACCGTCGATTGCGGCACGATGAGCCATCAGCCGCTCGCCGAGGCGAAAAAGCTCGGCCTCGATGCAATCGTCCTCGATCATCATCAGGCGCCCGAGCATTTGCCTGAAGCGCTCATCGTCAATCCGAACCGTCAGGATGATCTCTCCGGCCTCGGCCAGCTTTGCGCCGCGGGCGTCGTCTTCATGACTTTGGTGGCCACGAACCGGCTGTTGCGCGAACACGGATTTTGGACGGCCGAGCGGCCCGAGCCCGATCTTTTGGCGGGCCTTGATCTCGTGGCGCTCGCAACCATCGCCGATGTGGCGCAATTGACCGGCCTCAACCGCGCTTTTGTGACGAAAGGGCTTGCGCTGATGCGGGCGCGGGGCCGGCCGGGCCTTGCCGCGCTCTTCGATGTGGCGGGCGCCAATGGGCCGCCGAAACCGTCGCATCTCGGCTTTCTGATCGGGCCGCGCATCAATGCCGGCGGCAGGATCGGCGATGCAGCGCTCGGCGCCAAATTGCTCGCGCTGAAGGATGCGCGCGAAGCCCGCCGCATTGCCGAAGATCTCGATCGTCTCAATCGCGAGCGCCAGGCGATCGAAATGGCAACGCTCGAACAGGCTTTTGCCGAGGCTCTCGTTCTTGGCGCCGAGGCCGAGGCTTGTGCCGCCATCATCGTCGCGGGCGAAGGCTGGCATCCGGGAATCGTGGGCCTTGTCGCGGCGCGGCTCAAGGAGAGGTTCCGCAAGCCTTGTTTCGCCATTGCTTTTGACGGCGCGACAGGCACGGGCTCGGGCCGCTCGATCGCCGGCGTCGATCTCGGCAAGGCCGTGCGTGGCGCGGTCGAGGCAGGGATTGCCGTCAAGGGCGGCGGCCATGCCATGGCGGCAGGCATCACTCTTTTTCGCGCGCGGCTCAATGACTTCCGGAGTTTTATCGAAGCCGCGCTTCAGCCGGCGGTCGAAGCCGCGCGCGCCGGCGAAGCGCTGTTCATCGATGCCGCGCTGACGGCGGCCGGCGCCAATCCAGACCTTTATGCGGCGCTTGAACAGGCGGGCCCTTATGGCGCCGGCAATCCGGAGCCGGTCTTCGTCTTTCCTGCGCATCGGCTTGTCGATGTCGCGGAGGTCGGCCAAGGGCATCTGCGCTGGCGCGCCAAAGCGGGCGATGGCGCGAGCCTCGAAGGCATCATCTTTCGCGCTATGGGCGAGCCGCTTGGCCAGGCGCTGATTGCGGCGCGTGGGGCGAGCCTGCATCTTGCCGGCACGCTGACGCTCGACCGCTGGAACGGCCGCGAAAAAGTGCAGGTGCGGCTGCTCGATCTTGCCCTTGTCCAGCCGGGCCGCAGGGCGGGGCCATAGTGAGTTTGGCCGTCGGCCTGGGGGGCCGGTCGCGAAGCTCGCTTGCCACCGCCTGCCATGGCCTCTATATCTCCGCGCGTCCTTCGAAACGGGGCTTGGCCACCGACTTGGCCCCCTCCCGCGCCCATCGTCTAGCGGTCCAGGACGTCGCCCTTTCACGGCGAAAACACGGGTTCGAGTCCCGTTGGGCGCGCCAATTCCGTATAAAACCGCGAACACCAGGGTGCTTCGCCTGATCGGCAAGGACGGCTCCTTGCAGGACTGATTTTGAGCCATGAATGCGGATGATGCGGTCGCCGGCACGCACCGCAATGCGGCCCACCGGCCATTTGATCAATGAGCCGAAGCCGATGCCGACAAGATGAAGCAAGCCGGTCGCAACGACGAAACCCAGTGAATGGGCAAGCGGCTCTGCGGCAGCGGGCAATTCTCTGCCAAGCGCTAGCCATAGGAAATCGCAAATCCGCCGACGAGAACAGCGGCGATCCACAAGGGCGTCCTTGCGCCGAGCAGCACCATGAGGCCCAAGACAAGTCCGCAGAGCGCGATGCCGGGTTCAACACTCGGCAGCGGCAGATCCGTCGCAATGGTGATGTTCTGAATAGGCTGGCATCAAACAGGACGATTGTTAAGCAGCTTTATTTAGTGCAAAGTAAGTTAGCGAAATCGGGACAAACCCGAGCGAGATCGGTGGGAGGCGACGGATAGAGATGAGCGTCGAGTTCGAGCATCTTATTTATTGCCGATTCTTCTCCGCAGCACCGGGCGGTTGCAGATGCTTTGATGCGCTGTTTCGACTATCGTGTCATCATGGCCGCGCATGAGGCGGAAGCCGCCGACGTGCTCAACGATGCGCATGTCGATCTGGTGCTCGCCGATGTCGACAACGACGATTGCGACATCGTCAAATTTCTTGTGCGACTGCGCTTCACCCATCCAGACCTGGTACGTGTTCTCCTGGTCGGCGAGGATGCGAATCCAAAGTTGCACGAAGCGCTGGCGCGCACCGCCGCCTATCAATATCTCACCAAGCCCCTGCGATGCGAACAGACATGCCTCGTCGTCAAACGCGCCTTGGAGACGCGCGAGCTGGCGCGGCGCCACCGGCACCTCGTGCGGGAATTCAAGGTCGGCGAGGACGCCCAATTTCTGCACGGGAAATCCGACATGCCGGCTAAGGGCGAGCCCATGCATTTCGAACGGCTCGTCTATGCGAGCGAGGCCATGGTCGATCTCTGCGGCCTCGCACGCGAGGCGGCGCGCACCGACCTGCCGATCCTTATAGAGGGCGAAACCGGAACCGGCAAAGAGCTGCTGGCGCGGGCGGTACATTTCCATTCGCGCCGCGCCGCGAGCCTATTGATGGTACAGAACTGCGGCGGCATACGCGACGAGCTTCTGCATTCCGAACTCTTCGGTCATAAACGCGGGTCCTTCACCGGCGCGGTCAGCGACCGCTTGGGGCTCTTCCGCGCCGCCGATGGCGGCACGGTCTTCCTCGACGAGATCTCCGATGTGTCACCCTCGTTCCAGGTGAGCCTCTTACGATTCTTGCAGGAAGGCGAGGTGAAGCCGCTCGGCTCCGACCAGACGATGCACGCCAATGTGCGGATCATCGCAGCTTCGAACAAACCGCTAAAGCAATTGGTCAAGGCTGGTCAGTTTCGGGAGGATCTCTATTTTCGCCTGAAGGGTTTCGAACTCGAGGTGCCGCCGTTGCGCGCCCGCCCGGACGACATTCCCGTCCTCACGGAATTCTTCGTGCGCAAGCATGGCGGCCTGCTCAGCAATCGCGTGGTCGGCATGACCAATGACGTGCTCAATATTCTGAAGGCTTATCATTTCCCCGGCAATGTCCGCGAGCTCGAGAACGAAGTTCGGCGCATGGTGGCCTTGGCGAAGGACGGCGAATATTTGACGCGTCGGCATTTGTCGCCGACGCTCGCAAAATTGCGCGTCAACCCGCAAGGCAATGGGATTGGCCTCAAAGCAGAAGGCAAGACCTTGAAGGAAATGGTCGAGTTGCTCGAAGGCCAATTGGTCCACAATGTTCTCGAAAAGAACCGCTGGAATCAGAGCAAGGCGGCGCGCGAGCTCGGCCTGTCGCGCGTCGGTCTCGCCAACAAGATCCGCCGCTATGCGCTGACAGAGGGCAAGCCGGGCTGAGCTGAACCCACAGCAATATACGGACGTGGATCGAAAAATGCTTACAGCCGTTGCGGGGGACGGACGATTAATGTCGCCGTGGTTTCGGCAGGAAAAGACACATGGCCGGCGTAGATGATGACGATGCGCGTGACGCGGAGGTGCTTCGCTTCCCGCTGTCGCGCACGACCCCGTCCGGCAGCGCCGGAGGATTTAAGGATCTCGGCACCGGCGCCATGGCGCGCCACCTCGGCATGACCAAAGGCCAGATGACCGGCCATTGGTGCAGCCGCTGCCTCGGGATTTGGTTCGGCTATGCGCTCGAAGTCGAATGCCCGCGCTGCGGCAACCGGCATGGCTGAATGCATGCCGAGCGCTGCAACATTTTTATGGGCGCCGCAACATCTTCGAAGCAAGGCCTGAAAAGCAAGTTTGCAAACGCAAACTAAGTATCTTTGCAGAAATCAATCTAGCGCTCCTTCAAAAACACGACAAAAATTCTCACGTGATTGATTTAACGCAAATTCTTTTCTCTCTCCACTGATGGCATAGGGCTTGCGGCGTCCTTCTTCGTGGAAAGCCTCGCGCCAAGGACGAGGTTCGATGGGAGAAGCGAATGGCCAATCTTTTGTGGCTGCAAGGCGGCGCCTGTTCCGGCAACACAATGTCCTTCCTCAATGCCGAGGAGCCAAGCGCCTGCGACTTGGTGACGGACTTCGGCATCAACGTTCTCTGGCATCCTTCTCTCGGCCTCGAGCTCGGCGACAATGTCAAGCAGCTCTTGCAGGATTGCATCTCCGGCAAGATCCCGCTCGATATTTTCGTCTTCGAAGGCACGGTGGTGAACGCACCGAACGGCAGCGGCAATTGGAACCGCTTCTGCGGCCGGCCGATGAAGGATTGGGTCAAGGAATTGTCGAATGCGGCGCAATTCGTCGTCGCGATCGGCGATTGCGCGACCTGGGGCGGCATTCCGGCCATAGCGCCTAATCCCAGCGACTCCGTCGGCCTGCAATTTTTGAAGCGCGCCAAAGGCGGCTCGCTCGGCGAAGGCTTCACCTCGAAAGCCGGCCTGCCGGTGATCAATATTCCGGGCTGCCCGGCGCATCCCGATTGGGTGACGCAGATCCTCGTCGCCGTGGCTTCCGGCCGCGCCGGCGATCTTTCGCTCGACGAGTTCCATCGGCCAAAGACCTTCTTCACGAGCTTCACGCAGACGGGCTGCACCCGCAACATGCATTTCGCCTATAAGGTCTCGGCGACCGAGTTCGGCCAGCGCAAGGGCTGTCTCTTCTATGATCTCGGCTGCCGTGGGCCGATGACACACAGCCCGTGCAACCGGGTCTTGTGGAACCGGCAATCCTCGAAGACGCGGGCAGGCATGCCCTGCATGGGCTGCACGGAACCAGAGTTCCCCTTCTTCGATCTCGAGCCCGGCACGGTGTTCAAGACGCAGACGATGATGGGCGTGCCGAAGGATATGCCGACGGGGGTCGACAAGGCCGGCTATGTCAAGCTCACCGCCGCCGCCAAAGCCGCAGCTCCGGCCTGGGCCGAACAAGACATTTTCGTGGTCTGAGCCGAAACACTCGGCACCGGCTTTACTCGACTTTCCAAGGAGTATTGATCATGGCTGAAGCAGCCGTTCAGACGCTCGACATTTCTCCCGTCGGCCGCGTCGAAGGCGATCTTGATGTGCGCGTCGACATCGCTAATGGCGTCGTCGTCAATGCCTGGACTCAGGCTGAACTTTTCCGCGGCTTCGAGATCATCCTGCGGGACAAGGATCCGCAGGCTGGTCTCGTTGTCACGCCCCGCGCCTGCGGCATCTGCGGCGCTTCGCATTTGACTTGCGCCGCCTGGGCGCTCGACACGGCCTGGGGCACGACGGTGCCGCGCAACGCGATCCTTGCCCGCAACCTCGGGCAATTGACGGAATCGATCCAGAGCCTGCCGCGTCATCATTATGGCCTGTTCATGATCGACTATACGAACAAGGCCTATTCCGGCAGCAAATATTATGAAGAGGCGGTCAAGCGCTGGGCGCCTTTCACCGGCACGAATTACGAAATCGGCGTCACCATTTCCGGTCGGCCGGTCGAGATCTATGCGCTGCTCGGCGGGCAATGGCCGCATTCGAGCTATATGGTGCCGGGCGGCGTGATGTGCGCCCCGACCTTGACGGATGTTACGCGGGCCTGGTCGATCCTCGAACATTTCCGTCGCAATTGGATGGAGCCGATCTGGCTCGGCTGCTCGCTCGAACGCTACGAGCAGATCAAGTCCTATGACGATTTCCTGGCCTGGCTCGACGAGCGGCCCGAACATGCCAATTCCGATCTCGGCCTATTCTGGCGGATGAGCCTCGACATCGGCCTTGACAAATATGGCAAGGGGCTCGGCAAATATGTGACTTGGGGCTATCTCCCGCATGAGGACAAATATAACAAGCCTACAATCGCGGGGCGCAATGCCGCCCTCATCATGAAGAGCGGCGTCTATGACGGCAAGACCGACAGCCACAAGCTGATGGACCATTCCTTCACGCGTGAGGATACGTTGCACTCCTGGTATGACGAAGGCGGCCCGGTGCATCCTTTCGACCGCACCACCAAGCCGATCGCCAAAAACGAAATCGACCACAACAACAAATATTCATGGGCGACCGCGGTTGCTCATGCCGAAAACGGGCGGCTCGAGGCGGGGCCGCTTGCGCGTCAGCTCGTTGCCGGCGGTAGCCATGGCGAAAGCTGGCAGCATACTGACCCGTTGGTGCTCGACATGTATCGCAAAATGGGCGGCGCCAATGTGGCGCTGCGCCATTTCGCTCGTATGCACGAAGGCGCGAAGATCTACCGCGAGATCGAACGTGTGCTGCGCGAGCTGCGTCTCGGCGACGAATGGTATATCAAGCCGACCGAGAAGGACGGCCGCGGCTGGGGCGCCACCGAAGCGATCCGTGGCGCGCTCTGCCATTGGATCGAGGTGCAGGGCGGCAAGATCAAGAATTATCAGATGATCGCGCCGACGACATGGAACGTCGGCCCGCGCGCCTCGACGGGCGAGCGCGGCCCGATCGAAGAAGCGCTGGTCGGCACGCCGATCAAGGATCCGCATGATCCGGTCGAAGTCGGACATGTCGCCAGGTCTTACGATTCTTGCCTCGTCTGCACCGTGCATGCGCATGATGCGAAGACCGGCGATGAGCTCGCGCGCTTCCGCACGGCGTGAGGCGCTTTCTTCGAGAGCGGATCACGATCCGCTCTCTGTCTTGTGGGATGCTGAGATAAAAATCGGGCATGGCATCATCCTGCAATGCCCCCTAAGTAGGAGTGTGAGGTAGACCAGGATTCCGGTATAAGTTTTTAGAACCTAATCGATTTCTTTAGAAGACTTTGAGCGGCAAGAGATCCGCTGGCGTCGTTCGATTTCCTGCAGAGCCGCATGGCCGCCAAGGTCATCGGCTCAATCTATTTGTTTAGCAGCGGGGTCCATGTCTATGACTGAAACCAACGGCGTCCTGGACAAAATCACCAGGCTCTTGGCCAGCGGACTGAAAACGAAGACCGAGCCTTTTCCCGAAACGGCAAAGGAATTTGGTGAGATCTTGAACGAATTACGGGGGCTCGCTCCCGACGATCTCGAAGGCAAACTCGTCATCGCCGGCTTTCTGAACCATCCCTATGGCGAAGAACAATATCGCTGCATGGAATGCATGTATTACCTCGTACACCGCAAGTGGTGCGATCTGCCGGAACTCGCGGTGCCCGTCGAACCCGAGTGGTGGTGCCGGCTGTGGCGCATTTGAATCCTTCCGTTGCCTTGCCGCGTAACTCTCTTCGGCTTTCGCCATGCTTGTCGTAATCGGCTGCGGCAATCTCAATCGGTCGGATGACGGGGTCGGCGTGGTCATCGCCCGCCGGCTTCTTTCTTTGCCGCTTGCACCGGCGGCGCCGGTCAAGATCTTCGACGCGGGGACGAGCGGGATGGACATCCTGTTTCAAGCTCGCGGCGCGCGAAAGCTCGTCATCGTGGATGCATCTTCGAGCGGCTCGGAACCCGGCGCCGTCTTCGAAGTGCCGGGATGTGAACTCGAGAATCGGCCGACACCGAGCTACACGCTCCACGATTTCCGCTGGGACCATGCGCTTTATGCCGGCCGGCAGATTTGGGGACAGGATTTTCCGTCCGACGTGACCGTATTTCTGATCGAAGCAGAAAAGCTCACCTATGGTCTCGACCTGTCGGCCAAGGTCACCGAGGCCGCCGACATCGTCACCGCCCGCGTTTCGACGCTGATCGCAAACTATCGTGAACCGGAACCGTCGCGATGAGCAGTCCCGCATCCGCGAAAACTTGCCTGCCTTTGCGCCTTCATCGCGATCATCTCTATATCGAGGCCACAGACTTCGCGCAGCATCTTTCGAAAGTCGGCAGCGTCGCCTTGCTGCGCGAGGGCGACGATCTTCTGATCTTGCCGATCGTCACGACAGAAGCCGGCGGCTTTCTCGTGAAGCAAGTGAACGCGCGCGGTGATCGCGCCATTCATGCCGCCGATTTCTTTCGCCTCAATACGATCGACGAGACATTGGACATCAGCCTCGTTGCATTGCCGCAAAACTCGATTGGAGGATTTGTCGTGCGCGATCTTTTCGTCGAAGCGCAAACTAAGTTTGCAATTCGAAAATAAACTAGACTCGAATTTGGACGACGCGTAGCTTTAACTACATAAGCTTTCGTCTTGATGGCCAAGGCATTCGAAGCGAGGCATCAGGGAGGGAAAAGAATGCCATCGCGTGCCGAGTTCGAAGCCAATGCAGCGCTCGCCGCCATCGAAGCAGAAGATGCATCTCTCGGCGAGAAGATCGAGATGCTGATGGAAATGGCCATGGGCTTGCAGACCCGGCCGAAGACTCTTGAACATTTGCAACAAGCCATTCTTCTTTACGAAAAAGCGCTCGAACTCTGCCCTGCCGAACTTTTCCTTTTGCGTGGACGCCTGCATGCGCGTCTCGCCACGGCCTTGCAGGCTTTTCCTGCCGACGATCTCAATCCGTTGAAGGAGGCGCGGCGCAATCTTGAAGCGGCGCGCGACATCCTCAAACATGACGGCACCGCGGAAGAATTGGCTGAGATCGAAATGAATCTCGGTCTCGTTCTGCAAAGCCTCGCAAGCATCGGCGCCGCGCCCATCACGGCAGCGATCGCCGCTTATCAAAAGGCGTTGCGGACTTTCGATGCCGCGGGGTTTCCGAAGGAATATGCGATCCTGCAGAACAATCTGGCGACCGCCTTTCTGTCGATTCCGTTTACGGATGAACGCGCCAAGATGCGCGAGGCGCTGGCGGTTCAAGCCTTTCAGGACGGGCTCAAGGTCGTCAACATCATCGATCATCCGAACGAATATGCCATGCTGCAGAACAATCTCGGCAATGCGCTGCAATATGTGTCGTCGAGCCATTCCGTCGAAAATTCCTTGCGGGCGCTTGATGCCTATGAGGAAGCGCTAAAAGTCCGCACCCGTGCGACGACGCCTGGCGAATATGCCAATACGATCGCCAATTATGCCAATTGCCTGCGCAACCTTCCCGACGATCTCACCCGACCGGAAGACGGCAATCGGCAGAACCTCGACAAGGCCCTGCGGCTCTATCGCGAGGCCGCCGAGATTTTCGCGGCCTCCGGTGAAACCCAGAAAAACGGAATCATCGGCGAAATGATCGGCGATGTCGAAGCCGCGTTGGCGCAAGCCGGCTATGGAGCCGCATCCGCGGCTGCAGTCGCCGGCATCCAATAACGAATGGGAGACGGGGGGCTTAATGAGTGGATCAGTCGGTTTCGGAGTGCTTGCGGTCCTGCTTGGGATCATATTTTCAATCCTCGGCGGCATCGCAGGCGGCGTCGTGGTCGGCGGCAAAGCGCTCGGCAATGAGCTCGCCGCATTGATGGGCGGATTTTATGGTCCGCTTGCCGGTGCAACCGGTGTCCTCATCGGCGTCGTCATAGCAGCACTCGTGTTTTGAGGAAGTCGCAATGTTGGAAATGACGAAAGCTTCCATAGTTCTGTTCTTTCAGGGCAAGCTCTTCAAGAATCCGAACGAGGTCATCCGCCAGCTTGCGATCGGCATCGGCCTGACCGTTCTCGTTTTTCTTCTTCTGGTGAAATTCACTGGCCTGTTGATCGCAGGCGCCGTCGCAGGATTCATCGGCGGGGCTGCGCAACCGGCGCTGTTTAAGGATCTGAAGTTCCGCTGACGCGCTTTGCCGGTTCGAAACCATCGGGCGGCGATCAAGGGAGGCGAAGGTGAACGCACATGCGCTGCCGTCATCAGGCGCCGAGTCGGGCCCGCAGGGACCTGGACTTGAGGCGCTCGTCGGCAATGTCGACCGCCTTGAAGGTTTGATCGCCAATTGGGAGGACTCGCAGCGCAGCGTCGCCTTCGCCTATCGCCAGGCGATCGATGCTTTGCACAAGGCTGCCTTGCGCAACCTCATTGCCGGTGTGAAAGCGGCGCCCGGCGCTCTCGATGCGTTGCGCGAGGTGGCGGCCGATCCACTGGTCTATGCCGTGCTCCGTCATCACGGCCTCGTTCAGCCGAGCCAACAGGAGCGAATCGAGCAGGCGCTCGATTCGGTACGGCCGATGCTCGCTTCGCATGGGGGCGATGTCGAGCTCGTGGCCTTCGTGCCTCCCGATCTCGTCGAGGTCCGCTTTATCGGGAATTGCGACGGCTGTTCCGCTTCGACGCTCACGTTCGTCGCCGGCGTGAAACGCGCGATCGAGGATCATTGTCCCGAAATCAAACAGGTGCGCCAAGTCAAAAGCGTCGCGAGCGGACCGACGAAAGCAAACTTCACGAGCCCGTTCGTCGAAACTGGGAAATGGTCCCTTGCGATCAATCTCGATGCAATTCCGGATGGCGGCATCGCGAGCGCCACGATCCAAGGCGAACCGCTTCTCTTCAGCCGCCGCTCTGACGTCGTCACCTGTTTTCGAGACGCTTGCGCCCACCTTGGTCTGCCGGTTTCGACCGGCTCGATTGCCGAGGGACGGATCACCTGTCCGCATCACGGCTTCCAATATGATCTGATGACCGGAGAATGCATGACGGCACCAGAAGTGCAATTGCGGCCGGTTCCGGTCCGCCTTGTCGGCAATCGTGTTGAAATCAGACTCGAGGTTTGAGTGGCAATGCGCGTTTCGCTCCGTCCTGCCAGTGACTTGCGCTATCCTCCGGCGTCGGCGCTGCCTTTGCCGCTTCTCGATCCATCGGGTCCGGAGGTCATGCTAGGATCAAAGGTCTGCGGCTTTGATCTCACGCAGCCCGTCACGCCAACGGCAGCCACGCTTTTCGGCCCGCGCGGTGCGGCACTGGCCGGTGCCGAGGGGCCTTTATTTGTTGCCGATACAGGCCATCATCGTTTGTTGATCTGGCACACTTTGCCCACGCACGATTATGCGCCGGCCGACGCGCTCATTGGGCAGCCTGACTTTGGCCGCGAGGGACGCAATGCCAAGGGCGAGCCTTCCGCCGCCACGTTCAATGTGCCGACCGGTGTCGCCGCAACCGCGACCATTCTCGCTGTCGCCGACCCTTGGAATCATCGCGTCTTGATTTGGCACGGCCTGCCAACGACCTACAATCAACCTGCAGATGTCGTCCTCGGCCAAGCTGATTTCAGTTCGGTGCTCGCAAATCGCGGCGGCGAGCCTCGAGCGGATACGCTCAACTGGTGTTATGGCGTCACGCTTGCTGGTTCGCGTCTCATCGTCTGCGACACGGGCAATCGTCGTGTCCTCATCTGGAACGAGATCCCGCGGCAAAACGGGACGCCTGCCGATATCGTTCTCGGCCAGACCGAAATGGATTGTCGCGACGAAAACGGCGGTCGCGGCATCGACATGCACGGCATGCGTTGGCCGCATAGTGCGACGCTCGCCGGCGAAATGTTGCTCGTTGCTGATTCCGGCAACAATCGCATCATGGTTTGGAATCACATCCCAGACAGAAACGGTGCGCCTTGCGATCATCTCATAGGCCAGACTGATCCCTCTGCCTGCGAGCATAATCGCGCCAATTATTGGCCGGACGCGGCAAGCCTCAACATGCCTTATGCCTGCGCGGCCGTGGCTGAGGGGATCGTCGTGGCCGATACGGCCAATTCGCGGCTTCTCGGCTTTGCGCAGGCCGACATCACTAACGGCGGCGCGGCCCGCCGGTTGAGCGGACAGCCGGATTTCCACGCGAAAGGCGACAATCGCTGGCAGGCGCCGGTGCGCGACAGTCTGTGCTGGCCTTATGGGCTCACCAGGTGTGGCGACAAACTCGTCATTGCCGATTCCGGCAATAATCGTGTGATGCTGTGGAGGCTTGCGCCATGACGGCCGGCTTCTCCACGGCCGTCGCCACGGAGATCCGCATTCGCGGACTGGTGCAGGGCGTCGGTTTCCGTCCGACGGTCTGGCGCCTCGCGACACGGCTCGGCCTTATGGGCGAGGTGCGCAACGATTCAGAAGGCGTCCTTATCCGCATCGCCGCCGAGCCATGCCTCGCCGAACGCCTCGTCGCTGACATCAAGGCGGAATGTCCACCGCTCGCCCGTATCGATTCTGTCGAGTATAGCGAATCTGGGCCGATTGCCGTCATCGATGTTTTTCGGATCACCGAAAGCGAGGCCGGCCCGATGCGCACGGAGGTCGCGCCGGATGCCGCGACCTGTCCTGCCTGCCTTGCCGAAATCCGCGATCCGTTCGCGCGGCGGTTTCGCTATCCTTTCACCAATTGCACCCATTGCGGGCCGCGCCTTTCGATCATCTGCGAAGCGCCCTATGACCGCGCCCGCACGACGATGGCCAAGTTCGAACTCTGCGAAGCCTGCCGCAACGAGTATGAGACGCCGAGCGATCGGCGCTTCCATGCGCAGCCGATCGCCTGCCATGTCTGCGGTCCGCGCGTCTGCCTTGAAAAATTTGGCGGCGGCGCGGTCGAATTTTCCGCCTTCAGCATGCTTGACGATGTCGATGCGGCGGCCGGGCTGCTCCTCAAAGGCCATATCGTCGCGATCAAGGGCCTCGGCGGCTATCATCTTGCTTGCGATGCGACCAATGCCGAGGCGGTGATACGGCTGCGCCAACGCAAGCAGCGCTACACCAAGGCTTTCGCGCTGATGGCGCGCGACCTCGATGTGATCCGGCGTTATGCCGAGGTTGGTCCAACCGAAGAAGCGGTCCTGACAAGCGCTGCCGCACCAATCGTCCTGCTCGACGCCTGCGGTCCCTCACGTCTCCCGGAAGATGTCGCGCCGGGCCTCGCCACGCTTGGCTTCATGCTGCCCTCGACGCCTCTGCACCATTTGCTGTTCCGTCGTCTCGACCGGCCGATCGTTATGACGAGCGGCAATCGTTCCGACGAGCCGCAAATCATCGACGATGAGGCCGCACGAACCGAACTCTCCGGCATTGCCGATTTTCTTCTGAGCCATGATCGCGGCATAGCCGTGCGGCTCGACGATTCAGTCCTGCGGGTCGCGGCCGGAACGCCGCGTCTGTTGCGGCGTGCGCGTGGCTTTGCGCCGGCGCCTCTCGCTTTGCCGGAAAGCCTGCGCAATTCACCGCCTTTGCTGGCATTGGGCGGAGAGCTCAAAAATACCTTTTGTCTCGTCAAAGAGGGACAGGCGATCCTGTCGCAGCACATCGGCGATCTCGAAGACGCGCTGCGTCTGCGCGAATCCGAGCAGAGTCTCGATCTCTTGCAGGATCTTTATGCGCATCACCCGCGGGCGATCGCTGTCGATCTGCATCCGGATTATCTCTCGACGCAGCTCGGCCGCCAGCGCGCCAGTGATGCGAACCTGCCGCTCATCGCTGTCCAGCATCATCATGCCCATATCGCGAGCGCTATGGCCGAGAACGGCCTCGAGCAAGGGGAGGGCCTGGTACTCGGCATCGCGCTCGACGGCCTCGGCCTCGGCGATGACGGCGCGCTCTGGGGCGGCGAGTTCCTGCTTGCGGATTACGCCTCCTATCGTCGGGTCGGGACCTTCAAGCCCGTCGCCTTGCCCGGCGGAACGAAGGCGATGCGCGAACCCTGGCGCAATACGCTCGCCCATATTCTTGCGGAAATGGGCTGGACGAATTTCACCACGAATTTTGCCGGCACGCAGCTCCATGAATTCCTGCAGGCCAAGCCCGTGGACATGATTGCGACGATGATCCGACAGAATATCAACAGTCCGAAGGCGAGTTCTTGCGGACGCCTCTTCGATGCGGTTGCCGCGGCGATCGGCATCTGCCGCGACGAAATCTTCCACGAGGGCGAAGCAGCCATGCGCCTCGAAGCGCTCGTCGATGCAAAGACCCTCGCCGAGATCGATGAGGATCTCGTTTATCCGTTCGCAATCCCGAAGCTCAAGGGCTCCGGCCTGCTCTATATCGAGCCGGCGATGATGTGGCAGGCGCTACTCGGCGATCTCTATGAGAACACCGCACCCGCGGTCATTGCCGCGCGGTTTCACAAAGGCCTTGCCCGCGCCGTCACCGCCATGGCCTGCAAGGCCTCGCGCGACGGCGAGACGCGGCTGACGCGCCGCATCGTCCTGTCGGGCGGCGTCTTGCAGAATCGCTGGCTCGCCGAAGAGCTCGTTCGCCGCCTCGAGGGCGAAGATTTCGAGGTTTTTTTGCAAGCCAAAGTGCCGTCCAACGACGGCGGACTCTCGCTCGGCCAGGCGGCCATAGCGGCGGCAAGGCTCGTAGAGGGGGAATGAACATGTGCCTCGGCATACCCGGACGTATCGTCGCCATCTCCGACCCGCAACGCAAGCTCGCGACGGTCGATGTCAGCGGCGTCAAGCGCGAAGTCAATATCGCCTGCATCATCGGCGAACGGTCGATCGAAGCCTGTATCGGCGATTGGGTCCTAGTCCATGTCGGCTTCGCCATGAGCATTATCGACGAGCAGCAAGCGGCGGAGACCTTGCGCATCCTCACTGAACTTGGCGAGGCGCAGCAGGAAATTGCCGCCATGCGGGCCTCAGGTCGTGCCTAGAGCCTAAGCGGGAAAGGAAACGAACATGCAATATGTCGATGAATTCCGCGATCCCGACAAAGCCGCGAGCCTGATTACGGCCATCAACGATCTGACGAAGACGCTCGCTCTCCACCGCGACGAGCCTTTGCACATTATGGAAGTCTGCGGCGGCCACACGCATGCGATCTTTCGCTACGGTATTTCCAATATGCTGCCGCCCGAGATCGAATTCGTGCATGGGCCGGGTTGTCCCGTCTGCGTCCTGCCCATGGGGCGCGTCGACGACTGCGTAGCAATCGCCGAAACGCCAGGCGTTGTCTTCACGACCTTCGGCGACGCGATGCGGGTGCCGGGATCGAAGAAAAGCTTGTTGCAGGCGAAGGCCGATGGCGCCGACGTGCGCATGGTCTATTCGCCGCTCGATGCCTTGGAGCTGGCGCGCGCGAATCCGACGCGCGAAATCGTGTTCTTCGGCCTCGGCTTCGAGACGACGATGCCGTCGACCGCTTTCACGGTGTTGCAAGCGGCATCGGAAGGACTGACCAACTTCTCGCTCTTCTGCAATCACATTACCATCATCCCGACGATGCGGGCGATCCTCGAATCGCCCGATCTTCGTCTCGACGGTTTCCTCGGCCCCGGCCATGTATCGATGGTGATCGGCACGAAGGTCTATGATTTCATCGCCGAACAATACAAACGTCCGCTGGTCGTCGCCGGTTTCGAACCGCTCGACGTGCTTCAGTCCGTTTGGCTGGTCTTGAAGCAGATCGCCGAAGGCCGCTGCGAAATCGAAAATCAATATGGCCGTATCGTGCCGCCGCATGGAAATCCAGCCGCGCTTGACGCGGTCGCGCAAGTCTTCGAATTGCGTGAATTCTTCGAATGGCGCGGCCTCGGCTCGATTGATCATTCCGGCGTGCGCATGCGCGAGACCTATGCCCGTTTCGACGCGGAGCGCAAATTCGCAATGCCGTCCTTGCAAATCGCCGATCCGAAATCCTGCGAATGCGGCGAGGTGCTGAAAGGCCTCATCAAGCCGTGGCAATGCAAGATTTTCGGCACGGCCTGCACACCGCAGACGCCGCTGGGCGCCTTGATGGTCTCGTCCGAAGGCGCCTGCGCCGCCTATTATCAATATAGCGACTTGGAGGGGCTGCGCGACAAGCGTCCAGCCGATGCGGCATGACCAAGCAGGAACCGATCACGGCGCTCCGTCCGCAGCGCAAAATGCGCGATGGCATTCATGTCGCTAAGGTGAGCCTAGCGCATGGCGGTGGCGGCAAGGCGATGCGCGACCTTATCGACGATGTCTTTGTCTCGGCCTTCGATAATCCGGCCCTTGCACCGCTCGAAGACCAGGCGCGCTTTGCCTTGGCCGATCTCGCTCGGCATGGCGACAGACTCGCCTTCACCTCGGATTCCTTCGTCGTCCATCCTCTGGAATTTCCGGGCGGCGACATCGGCAAGCTCGCCATCTGCGGCACCGTCAATGATCTTGCCGTCGGCGGCGCGAGACCGCTGTACCTGTCTTGCAGCGTCATCATCGAGGAGGGGATGGAAGTCTCGCTGCTGCGCAAGATTGCGCGATCGATGGCCGCGACGGCCGCCGCGGCCGGTGTCGTCATCGTCACCGGCGACACCAAGGTCGTAGATCGCGGCGCTTGCGACAAGCTCTTCATCAATACGGCCGGGATCGGCGTCATTCGTTCGGCCATGGACTTGGGCGCGCATCGCGCCGAAGCGGGCGACGCGATCCTCGTCAATGGACTGCTCGGCGATCATGGCGCTGCCATTCTCGCCGCGCGCGGAGATCTGCGTCTCGACACGTTGATTGAGAGCGATTGCGCGCCGCTCAATACGCTCATCGACACTCTCATCGAAGCTTGCCCGCAGGTCAAATTCATGCGCGACGCGACGCGCGGCGGGCTTGCGACCGTGCTCAATGAGATCGCCGAGGCGTCGGGCGTCGGCATTGAGATCGAAGAGCGGCGCACGCCTTTGCGCGAAGAGGTCAAAGGCTTCTGCGAGATCCTCGGACTCGATCCGCTCTACCTCGCCAATGAAGGTAAGATCGTCGTCGTCGTGCCGGGAGCTTTCGCGGAGACGGCGCGCGCAGCCATGGCGGCGCATCCGCTCGGAAGAGACAGCGCGATCATCGGCCACGTCACGCAAGGCCGCGCCGGCCGCGTGGTGATGCAAAGCCATTTCGGCGGCAAACGCGTCGTCGACATGCTTGTCGGCGAGCAATTGCCCCGTATCTGTTGAGGCGCCATGCACGAGATGGGACTCACGCAATCGATCGTCGCTATCGTCGCCGAACAGGCGCGCGGGCGAAAGGTCAAGCGCGTGACATTGGAGATCGGCAGGCTTGCAGCTGTCATGCCGGATGCGATCCGCTTCTGCTTCGATGTCGTGGCCCAGGGGAGCGCGCTCGACGGCGCCGTGCTCGACATCATCGAAATTCCCGGCCGCGCCCACTGCCTCGACTGCGGCAGCGAGGTGATGCTCGTCGACATTGTCGGACGCTGCGGCTGCGGCTCGCGCAACCTCGAAAGGCTCGCGGGCGACGAGCTCAACATCAAGAGCATGGAACTGGAGACGCTGTGATGTGCAAGACCTGCGGCTGCGACGACGACGCAAAGATCACGATCACAAATCTTCAGACCGGTCACGAAGACCAATTGGAAAGATCCGTTTCGACGCAGCCGCATCAGCACCCACATGATCATGAGCATGAGCACGGCCACGATCATGAGCACGGCCACGACCACGCGCATCACGATCATGATCACCACCATCATGATCATGCGCCGCCGCCCGCGGCGCTTGCTGCCGTCGCTGGTCTTCACGCAGTTACCGTCGATCTCGAAAGGGCGATTCTCGACAAGAACGACAGGCTCGCCGAACGCAACCGCGCCTGGTTCGAAGGCCGCGAGATCCTCGCGCTCAATCTGGTGAGCTCGCCCGGCGCCGGCAAGACCAGTTTGCTCGAACGCACGATCCGCGATCTGACGGGCGAGATTGCGATCAGCGTCATCGAAGGCGATCAGCAGACGCTCAACGACGCCGAGCGCATCAAGGCGGCCGGCGCGCCGGCGGTCCAGGTCAATACGGGAACCGGCTGCCATCTGGAAGCCGACATGATCCGCCGCGGTCTCGACAGCTTGCAGCCGGCTTTCGGCTCGCTGCTTTTGATCGAGAATGTCGGCAATCTCGTCTGTCCGGCTTTGTTCGATCTCGGCGAACGCGCCAAGGTCGTGGTCCTTTCGGTTACCGAAGGCGACGACAAGCCGCTCAAATATCCGCATATGTTCAAGGCGGCGGAATTAATGATCATCAGCAAGATTGATCTCGCGCCGCATGTCGATTTCGATCTTGACCGCTGTGAGGCGATGGCGCGCGAGGTCAATCCGGAGATTCGATCGATCCGTTTGTCGGCGCGCAGCGGCGAAGGATTGGGTGATTGGTATGAATGGCTGCGGAGCGCCCGCCGGCGGCTGGCGCTTGCGGCGGCTCAATGAAAGCGCGCTCTTTTGCATAGGATAGGCAAGGGATGACATTCAGGATCGTGGTGATCTTCACCTGTCTCATCGTCGCCAATGGCGCCACCTGGCTGTGGGCCTGGCATCTCTTTGCCGGCAGTCCTGTGCTTTTGGGCACGGCTCTGCTCGCTTATGTCTTAGGGCTTCGCCATGCCGTCGATGCCGATCATATCGCCGCCATCGACAACGTCGTCCGCAAGCTGATGCAGGACGGCAAGAAGCCGCTTCTGGCAGGCGCTTTCTTCTCGCTCGGGCATTCGACCGTGGTGGTTCTCGCGGCGCTCGTGGTCGCGGCAACCGCGAGCGCGATGCAGGACAGGTTCGATTCTTTTAAGGTGGTCGGCGGCGTGATCGGCACCTGCGTCTCCGCCGTCTTCCTGCTCGGGATCGGGCTCGTCAATCTCGTTATCCTCAAAAGCGTCTGGAAGGCGTTTCGGCGCGCCGAACGCGGCGAAAGTCTCGAGGCCGGCCATCTCGATCTCATGTTCGCGGGAGGTGGGATTATTGCACGTCTATGCCGGCCGCTGTTTCATGCGATCACGCAGTCCTGGCATATGTATCCTTTGGGGGTTCTGTTTGGCCTCGGATTCGACACAGCAACCGAAATCAGTGTTCTCGGCATTTCGGCGGCGCAGGCGGCGGACGGCCTCTCCGTTTCAGCGATCTTGGTCTTTCCCTTGCTTTTCACCGCCGGCATGGCGCTCGTCGATACACTCGACAGCGTTTTGATGACCGGCGCCTATCATTGGGCTTTTATCCATCCAATCCGCAAGCTCTGGTATAATTTGACGATCACCGCTGCTTCCGTTGCCGTGGCGATCTTCATCGGCAGCGTCGAAGCGATCGGCTTGCTCGTCGACAGGCTCGGCCTCCATGGCGCGGTCTGGACATTCATTGCCGCGCTCAATGACAGTCTGGCGAATTTCGGCTTCATCGTGATCGGCGTTTTCGTGAGTTGTTGGCTGCTCTCCGTCGCGATCTATCGTTGGCGCGGCTACGACAATTTGGTCGTCCGGCGGATCGAATGCTAGAGCCGATCTGTCCCGTCACCTGGATCGGCTCTGGGGCAGGGAAGGGCTCCGCCCTCGCCCGGGCAACGGTTCGATCTGGAGAAGCGCCTCGATCGACGCGGCCAGATGTTTCAGATGCGCATCGAGCGGCGGCGTCAGCGCGTCGAGCCAATGCACGGCGCCCATGTGAAAGGCGAGCGTCTTGGTGGGCTCGATATTCTGGATCCGCATGGGAATGATCGGCACGCCCTTGGAGACGGCGCGAGTGACTTCATTGCAAATCTGCGGCGAATTATTCGCATGTGCCGAAAAGATGAGAACCATGGCAGGAATTGATCGCATCGACGATCGAGGCGCCCCAATCACCGCCAGGCAAAATATTGCGCGGCGCGATCCAGCAGCGAATGCCCGCATTTTCGAGCGCTGCGCAGGCCGCGTCAGCCACGGCCTTGTCGTGACGCGAATGGCTAATGAAGACGTCGAATTTCATCATCGCTGCAATTGTCATCGTACTGAAATGAGGCGCGCCGAAACTAATCTTTTATCTTAAGCAGTTTTTGAGGGCGCGCGCCATCGCCTACCGCCCTCATCCTGAGGAGCGCCTGAAGGGCGCGTCTCGAAGCATGAGGGGACCTTTCGCCCGATTGCCCTGGCCGTATTTGCAATAGGGAGTGCGGTAGCTCTTCTGCCCTGATAGGATTGCAAACAGATTTGTCTCTTCAGCAAATGCTCTGGAGCCGCCGCCATGTCGGATTTCCCTGACAAGTCATCGAAATCGACAAACCTCAAGATCAAACTCCTGGCGCTCTGCGGCTTAACGGCCGTGCTTCTCATCATCATCGGGCTTGTCACCGAATCCTTGGAATTCGATCATCAACCCGTCGCATGGCCCGAACGCCTCTCCTTATTGTTCCTCTCCTTCACCGAAGATGCCTGGTTTGTCGGCAGGCATGAAGGCGCCCTCATCATTATCGGCGCCATGCTCGCCCGTCTGGTCGTCCTGAGTGCCATCATCCTCGCCGTCTGGGCGGTTTTTGCGCGCCAGATCAACGCATTTGTCTTGGCCCGCCGGCGCCGCCACGTCATCGTCATCGGCAATACGCCGACTGCGCGCGAGGTCGTCGCTTATCTCGAAAGCCAGAAGCGCAAATTCACCCATGTCGTCGAAACCGATGCGGAGCCCGCCGGACCCTCTTTCCATTCGCGGATCGCGCTGCCCTTTACTGTGGCCGCGCTCGAAAGACCTGTTGCGCTGCGCGAGGCGAAGCGCATCATTCTCGACACCGGCGAGATCGCCGGCAATATGGCGCTCGCCCGCGCGATCAGGCACGCATTCGGCGACAAGGCGCCACCCATCTCCTGCAATATCGAATTGACGCATCTTGCCGATGAATTCGGCGAATTGCTGGGCGTCCAGCGCGACGTATTGATCTATGACGAAGCCCGTCTCTCGGTGCGCGACATTCTGGCGCGGCATCCGCTTTATGCCTCGGCCGATCGGCAGGCGGCGACGCGCGTTCATCTCATGATCATCGGCTTCGGCCGCCTCGGCCGTGTCTTCCTCGAAGAAGCGGTACAGGATTCGATCGCCGGCGCGTTGGAAAAGCCCTTCGTGACGATCATCGATCGCGAGGCAAAGACGCAGGCTCTCGCTTTCGATCGCGACAAGCCGCAGCATCAAATGGCGGCTGACATCGCCTTCGTCGCCTGCGACGTCATGGACACGATGCTCGATGCCGCAGCAAGCCCACAACGCGCCGCGCTCTTTGAGCGCGATGATGCGGCGCCCGTCACCGCCATCGCTCTGTGCCTTGCAAGCGATGCCGACAATGTCGCGGCAGCCATGGCTCTGCGCGCCCTGCGCCGGCGCAGCGGCCGCTGCTTCGCGCCGGTCTTCATGCATATGCGCGACGCGGCGGGCGCCGGCAACGTCTTTCTCCATGCCGATAAGGATCGCATCGTCGATCCTTTCGATTCCATCATTCCGATCCGTCTGAGCCGGGAAGCGCTGGCGATCGACATTTTGGCCGAAGGCGAGCGCGACCGCATCGCCAAACGCATCCATGCAAGCTTCCGGGAGCTTTCCGGCGATCGGCAGGCGGCCAACGCCTCCTGGGCTGCACTGGCCGAAACCTATCGCCGCGCCAGTCGCCATGCCGCGGATCATATGGCTGCGAAACTCTGGTCGCTCGGGCTTGCGACGGAGCGCCATTCGACCGATGGCGCCTTTGCCGTCGATGCCGAATGGGAGCAACAATTGGGCGCGCACAAGGACGATCTGGAGCGGCTGGCGCGGCTCGAACATCGCCGCTGGATCGCCGATCGGGTGATGGAAGGCTGGACATTTTCCGATCACCGCGACGATGACCTTCGGCATCAACCCGATTTGGTCCCCTTCGACGATGTCAACCCACAGGATCAAGAGAAGGACCGCGATCAGATCGCGCTGCTGAGCGTCTTCGTCAAGGACGCGGCGCGCAAAGCGGGCAAAAGATTCATGCCGGAGCTCGTCGTCGCGCTTGCCGCCCAGCCTGACATCGATCGCAAGTCGATAGAAGCCGTGCGCGGCGAAATCGATCGGCGATTGGCGGCGCCGCTCGCCGATCTCGCTGCGCATCATGTGATTACCATCGTCGCATCGCTGGCGCCGGGCGGCGAGTTCGCGGCAGTCGAAGCGCTCGTCGCGGCGTTCAAAGAAAGAGTCAAGGGCGAGGCGTCAGAGATCCGTCTGGTCGTGCCCGAAGGCGTGCCCTATCCGATCCTGCTCAAGCAGAGCTTTGCTGACCCTGCCATGCGCGAAATTCAAATGCACCAATGTCTCGATGCGCGGCGCAAGCTGTTCAAAGCATTCAACCGCGTCGAAACAATCCGCATCGGCGCACGTGGTCATTCCAATGACGAAATTTTCCGTGAGCCAGCGCTTTTCGATGAAGGGCAGAGGCAGGCGAATGCCTATCTCGCCCGCCGCGCCGATGTGCTCTGTGTTGTTTGGGACGGCAAGGCCGAAACGAAACCAGGCAGCATTGGTGAACTCGTGGCGTTTCGAAACGGCGAGCATGGCATTGAGGCGGCGCTCGATCCGGGGCCGTCGAGACGCGGCGCGCCGCGGCCGGACGTGGGTATGGAGGCGTTCATCCATATCAAGGCCTAGCCGCAGGTTCGGCGGCAATCCCTCCCCTTGCAAAGGGGAGGGTGCCCGCGTAGCGGGGCGGGTGGGGTGGATGCAGATTGCAATAACCCCATCCGTCAGCGTCCCTTCGCGCCGCTGACACCTTCCCCTTTCAGGGGAAGGTGTCAGCGCCCGATCGCATGTGCTATTCTGAATCTTGACAAGCAGAAAATAAGGTATGTCCCCGGCAGCTTTTCGCTTCCCTCTTCGCTTTTCCCAGGACAGCCCTGCGCAAGCGGGAGAAGGAGCGCGCACTTGGCTTTTTCACCCTCACTTTGCCCGTGCCTCCAGCGCCGCGATGATCTCGTTGAGCTTGCCATCCTCCTTGCCGGCGGCGCGCCAAGCCTCGCGGATCAGCGCGAGATTGCGCGCCGTGGTCTCCGCATTCCAGCCTTCCTTGAGATGAACGAGCGCCTTGGGCAATGATTTCGCCGCCTCGTTGAGTTCGCCCGCGATCACGGCGAGCTCGACCAGCGTCGCATAATCCCAATAATCGCCGGAGCCGCGCGCTATCTTGCGCTCGACCGCATAGCGCACGACAGGCGCCAGCCGCCCGATGCGCGCATCTTCCGGATCGGTGAGCGCGATCAAGGTGACGGCGTTGACGCCGGGATAGGCATCGCGCCAGTCCGCCTCAAAACCTTTGAGATAGGCCTCGATCGCCTTTTCCACCCATGCCGGTGCGGCGAGATCGTCTGCCTTTTTCGCAACGTCCCAACGATCCTTGTAGACGCGCCCGAGCAGGCCATAGGTCTCGCTCGATGGGCCGCGCTCGTCGATCAAGTCTTGCAAAACCTTCTCGGCTTCGACGCTATAGTCCGGACGTTTGCGTGCCACGGCCTCACGATTGAGCGCCATGCCATATTGCTCGCGGGCCAGCGTCGAATGGCGGAGCACCGGATCCATCGCCTGGTAGAGGTCGATCATTCTGTCCCAGGCGCTGGCGCCACGATAGGAGAGCAGCAGGTCGATGACGACGCCGGCCTGGACGACGCCGATGTCGCCAAGATCCGTCCGTATCTTGTCAAGCGCCGCCAGACGCTCGTCGCCTTTCAAAGCCCGCGCCTCGCTGAGCTTGCTCTTCCATTCGCGGGAATAAGTGACTTGCTGACGGAAAACATCCGTCTTGCTGTGCTCGACCTCCGGCGGTTTGAGGCCGTCGAGAAGCTTGAACAGCGGACTGTCCATTTCGCCATGCTGCTTGCAATCTTCGAGGCGCTTGACGAGTGCCGCGCGCGCCGCGGCCGCATCCTTTGGCTGAGCTTTTTCATTAAGACCGTAAGGCAGGCTGCGCAGATGCCCGACATCGAAAGGCAGGCGGCTGGCGTCGGCCGCAATCAAGACAGTCGTTTGCGGACGCAAGGCGTGCCGGACGCCGAGTTCGTAATAGACATTCGGATTGAATATGGTGAGATCGGCGATGGCAAACTCGCTGAGCATGAGGCGCTCATACATCGCCTTGTGAATGAGTCCGGCGTTCACCTCCTCGTCGGCCCGCACGGCCTCGAAGCCCACAGCGCCGATCGCCGGTTCGATAATATCCTTGTAGATGAGATCGAAATCGATTTCGCGCCCGGAAATGTCGGGCTTTTTGCCAAATGGCATGATAACGAAGCAAATGGCACGATGGGACATGGGGATCCTCCGGAATTTCGGCTCCATACATAGTCTAGGCAATGCAAGTAAAAAGTATCAGACAGACAATTCACAGACGCGCAAATAGGTCCGCGACGGGGCCGAATCAAATTACCGGCGGCGAGCAATCGCGGCAAGCGCGCCGCGATTTGGTCCGCTGCACTTTGGTCACATCCAGCTGATCACATCGAGGCGCGCCGAACACAAATAAATGGCGGGAGTGCGGTTGCGGCTCAAGCGTCTGGACAGAGAAGGCAAGATCATTTTAATCGTTGCGGCTCCTCTCTTTGCCGGAGCGCCGCCGTTTCAAGGCGAATTTTTTGAACGATGGTTCAGTTTTGGGATCTTGGATCGGCGTCGGAGATTTCATGAGCGATCATGCGCTGACCAAATTCTTTCTGCTTTCGCGGCGAAGCGTCGGTGCCGAAGGCCTTGCGTCCGAACATGCGCTCCTTGCCCGCGTGATCGCGGGTGACGCCGCCGCTGCCGCCGAATTTCTGTGGCTTGCGATCCCGCCGATTTCGGCTGCGATTGCGAAGATCGAGACAGACGCAGCGGAGCGGCATGCCGCTTTGCTTTATGTTCTAGCAAAGCTCAAGGACGACGGATATCGACGGCTACAGGCGTTCAATGGGCGGGCGCGCCTCGCGTCCTTTCTCATCCTTGTGGCGCGCGAGCTGCTCGCGCAACGTTCGGCAGGCAAGCTCTTCGAGGATCCCAATGCCGGTTGGGTTCAGTTCACGCGCATTTTCGATCAGGATATTCAGGCCCGCATCGCGATGCGGTTTCCGCATGACGGGGGTAATGCGCGCTGGGAGGACATTTATCAGGATATTTGCGAAAAGCTCGTCGAAAGCGATTGCCGGCGCCTGCGTGCCTATAGCGGCGAAGGGAATTTCATCGGCTTCGTGCTCACCATCGTCGATCGGCTTTTGATCGATATCATGCGCCGGGAGGCGCCGCGGCGGCGTCTGCCGGCCGCGGTCAAGCGCATGCCGCAGCTCGAACAGGAAATCTATATGGCCGTCGCTTGGAAAGGCTGCGCGCCGGATGCAGCGCGGCTTGCGGAAGTTCTGCGCAGCCGCCTCGCCGCGGATCCGGCGCCGGATAGCATTCGCGACGCTCTCGTGCGGGTCATGGATGTCGTGACGCCATTGCAGGGCGACACTTTGCAGCGGCCGAAGATCATCTCTCTCGATGCCGTCATCAGCACAGTCGAAGAGCGGCTATCTGCTTCATCATCGACGACGCCCGAAGACGAGCTTCTGCTTGCCGAGGAAGAGAAGGAACGCGATGCGCTCATTGCGATGATTCGCGGAAGTGCCGAGCAACTCGCCGCAGACGAGAAGCTTTATTTGCAGGTCGTCTTCAGCACGACGGAAAATATCCCGCGGCGAAAGATCGCGCAGATTTTGGGCTGCTCGGTCGAGGAAGTCGATCGGCTCAGACAGAAAACGCAGCGCTGGTTTGCGACGCTGCGCCAGGAGCTTCAAGATAATGGAGTTTCAAAATAATGGAGTTTGAAAATCATCACGCGCGTCCGTCTCTCACGAAGTGAATTGAAATCATGACAGAGACCTTGCACATGGCCATTGAGCAGCTGCTTCTGGCGCTGGATGAAGAGCAGCTTCGCGGAGACGCAGACTCCGCTCAGTTGGCGGTGCTTCGCGCCCGTCTCGTCGCGGATTTTTCCGAGGCGCTCTCGGCAAATGCGACGGAGCCGGATGTTCATGACGAAAGTCTGTTGAACGATCTTGCCGCTTATCTCGACGGCCTCTCTCTCGCAGAGGAGCGGGAGAAATTCATCGCCGCATTGGCGCAGCACCCGCAAAGCCGGGCGGCGCTCGAAATCCGCTGCCGCATTTCTGGCGGATCTGAAGCGCGAGCAAAATCCCGTTTCCGCGGCCGTGCTGAATGAAGCTATGGCGGTATTCGGCCCGGCTAAACATCGTGCCGCTGCTGCGGCGATGGTGCCGCAGCCGGTCGGCGGCAAGAGGTTCAACTGGCAAGCCTGGGGAGCCATGGCCGCTGTCTTGCTGGTCGGCATCATCGGCGGCACGCATCTTGGGGAGCTCGCCCGGATGTCGGCTAATCCGCCGGTTGCGACCTCTACGCCAAAAGCCGCCATGCCAATGACTGCTGCGCCAATGACCCCTGCGCAAAGCCCGTCGAAACATCTGCCGGCCGCAGCCAATCGCGAGGCGCCGCGCGCCTTGGGGCAGCCGGAGAGCGATTGCAATAGAGATTTGCAGGCCGAAAGCTCCGCCGGCCAGCCAAAAGGAGCGGCCGCACTGACCGGCGCGAGCCGAAACGAGCCTGCCGAGGCGGCGGGTCGCACGCCCTGCAAGTCTTCGAGCGATAAGTCTTCGACCCATGTTCCGGCGGCGGCTCCGACTGTGCCGAATGGGCAGAAAGCAAAAGAACCGCCGTCGCAGGAGACTGCGCCGCAACCCGATGTACCGTCGGGCAGCCCATATTAGGTGCCTGTCCGTCTTATCAAAAGAGATATCAATTTTGCGCAAGGATTTGTCTTGATCGGGTGATAGCGCTTATTTTGAAATTTCTTGATAGGGCGGCGCGGAAGGCCCACCATGTCGCGTATTTTTTTAAGTCATTCGAGTAAGGATAATTTTGAGGCCATCGCTTTGCGCGACTTTCTCGTCGCGGAAGGCTGGGACGATGTTTTTCTCGATCTCGATCCCGAGCGCGGCATTGCCGCCGGCGAGCGTTGGGAGCGCGCGCTGCATGCGGCGGCGAAGCGCTGCGAGGCGGTCATCTTTCTCATTTCGGGCAATTGGCTCGGCTCCGGCTGGTGCCTGAAGGAATATGCGCTGGCGCGGGCGCTCAACAAAAAGCTCTTCGCGGTGATCATCGATCCGCAAAAGAGCCTTGCCGATCTGCCGCCGGAGCTTGCCGGCACTTGGCAGGCGGTCGATCTGACGGGCGGCCAGGACGGCCGGATTTTTCGCGTGCCTCTGCCCGGCTCGCATGAGGAAAAACACGTCACCTTCTCGGCCGAGGGCTTGCGCCGGTTGAAGCATGGCCTCGACAAGGCCGGGCTCGATCCGAAATTCTTTGCCTGGCCGCCGGAGAATGATCCCGAGCGCGTGCCTTTTCGCGGCTTGAAGCCGCTCGAAACGGTCGATGCCGGTATTTTCTTTGGCCGCGACGCGCCGATCGTCGAGGCGCTCGACCGTTTGCGCGGGCTGCGCGAGGCGGCGCCGCCGCGCCTTCTCGCCATTCTCGGCGCATCGGGGTCCGGCAAATCCTCATTCCTCCGGGCCGGCTTGCTGCCGCGTCTTGCCCGCGACGACGCAAATTTTCTCGCCTTGCCGCCGATCCGGCCAGAGCGGGCGGCGCTTTATGGCGAGACGGGTCTCCTCGGCGTCTTGGAGAAGATGTTTCCGCGCCGCGCCCGCGCCGAATTGCGCGAGGCGATCCGTTCTGGGGCTTCGGGCGTGCGGGTTTTGCTGACCGCGCTCGTCGAAGACGCCTTCAAGCAGACGCTCGCCGATGCGGCGAGCGCCAAGCCGCCCTTGATCGTGATCTCGGTCGATCAGGCGGAAGAGCTGTTTCGCGCCGAGGGCGCTGAGGAGGGCGCGGCGCTTCTCACTCTGTTGCGCGATCTCGCGATCGAGGACGCGCCTGCCGTCGTGGTGCTGTTCGCCATCCGCTCGGACGCTTATGACGAACTCGAACGCGCCAAGCCGCTCGAAGCTCTGCCGCAGAGCACTTTGCCTTTGCTGCCGATGCCGCGCGGCGCCTATATGGACGTGATCGAAGGCCCGGCGCAGCGCTATGTTGCGGCCGGCGGCACGCTTGCGATCGAGCCGCGCTTGACCCAGGCCTTGCTGGAGGATCTGGAGCAGGGCGGCGGCAGCGATGCTCTGCCGCTCCTCGCCTTCACGCTTGAACAGCTCTTTCTCGAATATGGGCGGACAGGCGCCTTGCGCTTTGCTGATTATCGTGCCTTCGGCGGTTTGCGCGGCGCGATCGACAAAGCGGTCAAGCGCGCCTTTGTGCGCGCTGATGCCGATCCGCGCATTCCGCGCGATCCGAAGAGCCGCGAGGCGCTGCTGCGGCGCGGCCTCATTCCTTGGCTCGCCGGCATCGATCCCGACACCAAGAGCCCGCGCCGCAATATTGCCCGGCGCGCCGACATTCCCAATGAAGCTAAGCCTCTGATCGATCTTCTGGTCGAAGAGCGTCTGCTGTCGACCGATACGATCCGGGTGAAGGATCCGGTCAGCGGTGAAGACAAGCGCATCGCCACGATCGAGCCGGCGCATGAGGCGCTGTTGCGGCAATGGGGCCTTCTGCAGGGCTGGCTCGGCGAGGATCTGGGGCGGCTCGCGACGCTTGAAGGAGCCAAGCGCGGCGCCCGCGATTGGGATGCGAATGGTAGGTTGGAGGCCTGGCTCGCCCATCACGGGCAAAGGCTCGCCGAGGCGCAGGCGCTGATCGATGAACGCCCCGATATTGCCGCGCGTTTCGATGCGATCGACATTTCCTATCTCGAAGAATGCCGGGCGAATGAAGAAGCGGCACGGGCGAAAGAGGAAGCGCATCGGCGCGCACGCGAAGAAGAGCAGGCGCGCCGCCTCGCCGATGCCGAAGCTCTCGCCGCCGCCAATAAGAGAACCGCGCAGCGCACCGGCATCGGTCTCGTCGCAGCCTTGATCCTTGTGGCGCTCGCCGGCTGGCAAGGGTGGGTGGCGACACAGCAGAAGCAGCGCGCCGAAGCGCAGACCCGGATCGCCCAAGCGCAGACGCAGCGCGCCGAAAAGGATTTCGGCGCCGCAAAACAAGCGATCAACGGTCTCATCTTCAATATTGCAGAAAGGCTCGGGGATGCGGGCAGCATACCCGTGGCGACAATCCGCCAGATACTCAACACGGCCAAAACGACGATCGACTCTCTCGTCGCGAACGAGCCGGGCGACAAGGAGTTGCGGCGCAGCCGCTGGGCGATGCTCGTCAATTTCGTGGACACCTATCTCAAGGCCGGGGATCTGCCGGACGCCAAGGCCGCGGCGGAGCAGGCCCTCGCGATTGCCCATGAACTGGCCAAGGACAAAGGTAATGCGCAGGCGCAACGTGATCTGTCGGTTTCCTACAATAAGGTCGGCGCTGTGCTCGTGGCGCAAGGACATCTCGCCGAGGCGCTGACATCCTTTGAGGCGGGCTTGGACATTATCGAACGCGTGGCGAAAGCCGACCCTGGCAATGCCAGATGGCAATATGATCTTGGAATCAGCAACGAAAGGATCGGCGATATTCAAATGGCGCAAGGCAACCTTGCCGCCGCGTTAAAGTCTTACGCGGCAAAGCGCGACATTATCTCTCGGTTGGCCAAATCCAATCCCGGCAATGCCGGCTGGCAGCGCGATTTGTCGATCGCCTATGAAAAGATCGGCGATGTGCTCAAAGCGCAGGGCAATCTCGCCGAGGCGTTGAAATCCTATCAGGTCTATCTTGCCATCGCGGAGCGTCTGGCGAAATCCGACCCAGGCAATGCCTTATGGCGGAGCGATCTGGCGTTTTCCTACGATAAGGTTGGCGATGTGCTCGTGGCGCAGGGACATCTCGCCGAGGCTCTGAAGACCTATCAGGCGAGTTTTGACATCTTTGAGCGCTTGGCGAAATCCGACCCCGGCAATGCGGGGTGGCAGCGCGAACTGTCGGTTGCCTACAATAGGGTCGGCGATGTGCTCGCGGCGCAAGGCAATCTCGCCGAGGCGCTGAAAGCCTTTCAGGCGGGCTTGGACATCATGGAGCGCCTGACGAAATCCGACCCCGGCAATGCCGGATGGCAGTTCGATCTTGGAATCAGCAACGAAAGGATCGGCGATATTCAAATGGCGCAAGGCAACCTTGCCGCTGCGTTAAAGTCTTACGCGGCAAAGCGAGACATTATCTCTCGGTTGGCGAAATCCGATCCCGGCAATGCCTTGTGGCAGCGCGATCTGTCGATCGCCTATGAAAAGGTCGGCGATGTGCTTAAGATGCAGGGACATGCCGCCGAGGCGCTGAAGTCTTATCAGGCGAGCTTGGACATCAGGCAGCGCCTGGCGAAATCCGACCCCGGCAATGCCGGATGGCAGCGCGATCTGTCGGTTACATATAATAGGATCGGCGATGTGCTTAAGGCCCAGGGACATCTCGCCGAGGCGCTGCAATCCTATCAGGCTGGTCTTGCTATTGCCCGCGAACTCGCCAAGGACAAGGGAAATGCTGAGGCGCAGACCGATCTCGTCTTTTCACTGACGAGAGTTCGCAGAGTTCGTGCCTGATCCTCGCCCGCTTTATCAAGAAGCGCTGGCGATCCTCGAAGAACTCGACCGGCAGGGGCGGCTGACGAAGGCGCAACAGGGCTGGATCGATATAATCAAAGGCAAGCTCGCCGCGCTCCAGCCCAAGGCTCAGTAGACGAAAAGAATGCACAACAGCTTCGCGGCGGATTGCGACATGATGGACGAGGCGGCGCCATTTGCCACAAGACAGGATTGCCGCGTAGACATTTTTTGAAGGATCATTTTCCGAAGGATGATTTTCCAATGTGCGACGGCTCAGACCCTCATCCGCCCGGTGATGGGCTCGCGCAAAGCGCGAGCCCCACCAACGAAGACGGGCAGCTTCTCCCGCCAGCGGGAGAAGGCCTCTCCGCCGAGGCCAGCATCAAGGCCTGCCGTGACGATCTCGCCACCAATGTGCCAGCCGAAAAAGTGTTGGAGCGGCTGAAGGAGATCAAAGAGCAAGCGCATTCGGAGCCTGCGCTTCATGCACAATGGCTCGTCGCCAATGGCATTGCGACCAATCGGTTGGGTCTCAGAAGCGCGGCGCTCGGCGATCTCAACGAGGCCGCCGATATTTTCGAGCGATTGAGCGATGGTGTGCGCCTTGCCGAGGCCAAGCGCGAGGCAGCCGTCGTGCATGCCTGGTGCGGCGAAGGCCGCGAGGCCGGGCTCGCTCTCTTGCGTTCCGTTGCTGAAAGCCTCGCCTTGAATGATTTCACCAGCGCTGCGCTGGCGCTCATCCAGGCCGGGCGTCTCGAATTGGAAATGGACCGGCCGCTGCGGGCCGCGCCGCTGTTCGACCGGGCGCTGAAGATCGAAGGCGCAAAGCTGCCGGAACACGAAAGGCGTCGCGCCGCCGTCAATCAATTGCAGGCGCTCGTCGCCGCCGGCCGAATCGAAGCGGCGCAGCGGTTTCGCGAGGCGATCGAGCCCGATGTCGTGCCTGCTTCGCAGCGTCTGCGTCTTCTGGTGATGATCGAGCATATCCGCTGCGCCTGTGCGCCGGGCCACTTCGAAGAAGCGCATCGGCTCCTCGAAGCGGCACGTCCGCTGGTGTCGGAAGAACCCGGAAACTTCGAGGCCGTCGAACTTGCCGAGGCCGAGGCGGAGCTTGCCTTGGCGGAGCGCGATTTTGCGCTTGCCGATACAAAGCTCGATTTTGTCGTCAAACGCTGTGCCGATGATGATCTCGCCGGCCGCGAGGTCAAGGCCCGCCTCATGCATGCCAAGGCGCTCGACGGCCGAGGCCGGCCTGAAGATGCGGAACGAACGCTTGCCGCCGCTTTGCGCCGCGCCGTCGCCCGCGACCTGGTCAGCCATGCCGATCAGGTGCGGACGGAGCTTGCCGCGCGCGGCGCCCCGGAGAGCCCGCTGGAGTTGGACACGAATCTCAGTCCGGCGGCGCAAGATCCAGCGCGCCGCTTTGTGCGCTGGAAGCCGCTCGGGGAAGGTGGGCAGGGCAGTGTGTTTCGCGCTTATGACATCGAGAGCGGCGGCGAAGTCGCATTGAAGCGAGTTGATCTCGCAGCGCTTAACGATCCGGCGAAGAGAGAGCGTCTGGTGACCGCGGCGCGGACCGAGATTCTGGCAGCGTCCCGCATCGATCATCCAGGAGTTGCGCGGGTGCGCGGGCTTATTGTCAAACCCGGCGGCGACGCGCTGCTGATCGAGGATCTGATCGATGGGAAGACTCTGCGCAGCATCATGCCAGGCCCGATTGCAACCCGGCGCGCACTGGATCTCATTGCGCGGATCGGCTTTGCGCTTTCTGCCATTCATGCGGCGAAGATCGTCCATTGCGATCTCAAGCCAGAGAACATCGTGCTTGCCGCGCCGACGCAACCAGTAATTGTCGACTTCGGCATCGCTCTGCTCGGCCCGGGACAGCACTCCAGCTGCGGCACGCCTGCTTACATGGCGCCTGAGCAGAGGCGGTGCGCGCGTATCGACGCGCGCACCGATCTTTATGCGCTTGGCATCGTCGCGCTTGAGTTATTGGGGGTCGAACCAAAGATTGCACGAAACTTTTGGGGGCATGACAATGGCATAACAAAGTCACTGCGCGCCGCCGGCGTCAGCCCGCAATGCGTCGGCCTCATGCGCCGCCTCGTTGCGCCGGTGAAATGGCTGCGGCCGTGTTCGGCCGCCGAAGTGAGCCGGATCATGGTCGATGCCAGTGTCGTTTCACGCCGTGCCGGCTAGCGAATCGCGCTTGCTTTTTCCGGCGCGTGCAGACACTATGGCTGAGCGTTAGCGGCGGATCCATGTCTTTATCTTTATCTTTATCTTTGTTTGAGTATTGCGATGATTACGATCAATCACATATCGGGTCCACTTGCTCGACAAAGTCAAAGCTTTGATGACAAAAAACAGAAGATCGAATTTGGCCGCGAGTTGGATTGCGACGTCGTCTATCCGGAGCAAGACACGATAGTCGGCCACCGGCATTTTGCGCTGGTGCGCGAACTCGGCGACTGGGTGCTCCACCTTCATGAGGGGTCGCACGGTCTGCATTTCGTGAGTGTCAATGGCACGCCGGCGGAGTCCGGCAAAACCGTGGACACCGGTTCGGTTTTCCATCTTGGTCGCAAGGACGGTCCGAGCTTCGAGGTGAAGTTCGATCAGGCTGTTCTGTCAACGGCTGGCGGCGTGACCGGCGCCGAAGAAAAGGTTACACCCACACGCGTCCTTGTCCGGCGTCTGACGATCGCCGGCGGTGCGGTAGCCGCTGTCCTCGTCGTGGCGGTCGGCATCTGGATCCCCACGTATTACGCCCATGAGAAACAAGTGGCGGCGACGGTGACGAGCCTCGCCAAGGACGAGCAAAATTCCAAGGACGCCATGGCGCATATGCGCAACGCCGCGGCTGCGAGCATCGATCAGAGTGTCGTCGATCACGTGCGCAACGCTACTTTCCTCGTCGTCGTGCAGGATCCACAGGGCCGTAAATTTGGCCTTGGCACGGCCTGGGGGATCGGACCAAATGTCATGGCGACCAACGCTCACATAGCTGGCCTATGCGATGACAATTTCCCGCTGGCCGACAGGAAGCTCGCCGAGTGCGATGATATCAAGCCTGGCGAACAGCTGTTCGTTTTGCAACCCGGACCCAAGGGCGCCACTTATAAGGTGATCGGGCACAGCTTCCATCCTGGCTATATCGCTTTTCCCAAATTTGTCTTTGGTCAGGATCCGGCCTTCATCGCCTCTTTCCGCACCGGGAAGCCGAGCGAAATCGAGGGTTATGGCTATGACGTCGGGCTGCTGCGCATTGAAGGTGAATTGCCTGCGGACTTGCAGCTTCAAATGGCCTCGAAGGATGAGCTCTTGGCACTCAAGCCGGGAATGCCTCTGGCTTCTGCCGGCTATCCTTATGAAAATGTCGCTGGCGGCGACATGATCACCTTCGGGGCAACGCCGCAGGTGCATTACGGCAATATCACTGCGCTGACCGATTTCTTGTTTCTGCCGACAGATCCGGCGCATAGTTTCCTGGTGCAACACTCGGTTCCCGAGACCGGGGGTGGTTCCGGCAGCCCCATCGTCGGCGCATCTGGGCACATCGTTGCGATAAACAATGCGGGCAATATGGGCCCCAAGGGGGAATGGAGTTATCGCGGCGCTCCCAGCGGGGTCGAGATCAATTACGCGCAACGCGGTGATATCGTGGCCGATCTCTTCGCGGGGCGGGCCCAAAGCGCGTTCGATGCCGACAAGCCTTATTGGACCAAGCAGATGGCCAATTTCAAGCGCGGCATCGATGTCATCGGCGCCTGGGTCTTGGATAAGAACAGGCCAGACGCAAAAGCTGTCGCACAGCTTGTCTCCACAAGCCAGGGCAAGCTCGAATCCGGCGACATGCGCGTCGACCCGGATAGCAAGAAGAAAGAGCGTGTGAAGGTCGAAACGCTGACTTTGTCGGCTGGGACATCCTATTTCTTTTTTGTCTATGCCGACAATGAGGCGCCAATCTCAATCTATCTCAAGGACGGCAATAATCAGACGGTAGCAAGCAACACGAATTCCGACTGGTATCCGAGCGTTTCGTTCAAGCCGGCGGCGAAAGGCTCATGGTCGCTTGTTATCGTTGGTCCTGATGCCGACACCTCGTTCACAACCAAGCTCTATAGTTGGCAATCTTCTGGCTCGTGAAATCGATTGAACTTATGGCCGCGCATGGGCGGCGTGCAATTGTCAGAGTAATGCGATGATCACGATCACCCATAAGTCGGGTCCGCTTGCCGGAACGAGCCAAAGCTTTGACGACACGAAACAGCGCATCGAATTCGGGCGCAATGCGGATAAATGCGACATCGTCTATCCGGCGGATGCGACCGCCGTAGGCCACCAGCATTTCGCGCTTGTTCGCGACACTTCAGGTGATTGGGCGCTCCAGCTTTATGGCGACCACTTTGTGAGCGTCGATAAAGTACCGGCGCAACCGGACCAGCCGATTAAGTCGGGCGAGGTTTTTCATCTTGGTCCCGCCGATGGTCCGACCTTCGAAGTGACTGTTGAGCGGGGCGCTCCCAAGGACGGCAAAAGGACAGAGCCGCAACCGGAGCCGGCTCCGGCTTCGGTCGCTGCTCGGCGCCTGATGATCGCCGGCGTGGTCGTCGCCCTCGCCATTGTTGGGACTGTCGGCGGCTGGATCTACAAGAAGAACGCCGATGAGAAACAAATGGCGGCGATTCTCGCGAGCCTCGCCAAGGATCAGCAGAAAGCCGCGGCGGACGCGGCGCATATGCGCCGCGTCGCGGCTACGAGCATAAGTCAGAGCGCCATCGATCGATTGGCTCGTGCCACTTTCCTGGTCTATTTTCAGGATGCGCAGGGCAATCAAACCGCCGAGGGCACGGCCTGGGTGATCGGACCCAACGTCCTGGCGACGAACTCACATATATCGGGGCGATGTGATGCTTTCACGCCGGACGACATGCGGCTCGTAAAGATGAATCTTGTCGAATGCGATGACATCAAGCCGGGCCAAAAGATGTTTGTTAGGCAACCCGGACCTGGCGGCGCCGCTTATGAGGTGATCAAATTTAGTTTCCATCCCGGCTATGTCGCTTTTCCCAAATTTGTCCTCAGTCAGGATCCGGCCATCGCTACTCTTTCCGGCCCCAGTTCAGTCTCGGGATTAGCCGGCGCTACGTATGACGTCGGGCTGCTCTACGTCAAGGACGAGCTTCCTCCGGGCTTGGTGCTTCAAGTCGCCTCGAAGGAAGAGCTCATGGCGCTCAAGCCGGGCATGCCTATTGCGTCTGCCGGTTATCCCAGTGAAATGATCCATAATTTCGAGGCGCTCACCGTTGCTGCGACCCCACAGGTGCATTACGGCAACATCAGTCAGCTGACCGATTTCTTGTGGCTGCCGACCGATCCCGCGCACAGTTTCTTCTTGGTGCATTCGATCCCCGGGACCGGCGGTTCTTCCGGCAGCCCGATCATCAACGCATCCGGACACGTCATTGCTCTAAACAACACGGGCTGGTCGTCGGAAGAGCTGCCGCCTGAAGCGAAGAAGACCTGGCCGCGCGGCGCTCCGAGCGGGGCCGAGGTCAATGGCGCGCAACGCGTCGATCTCGTTGCGGATCTGCTCGCGGGGCGCGCGCAAGCCGCGTTCGATGCCGACAAGCCTTATTGGACGAGGCAGTTGGCCAAGTTCAAGCGCGGCATCGATGTGTTTGGTGCCTGGCTCTTGGATCAGGCCAAGCCCAATGCAACAGCCGTCGCGCGGCTCGTCTCCGAAACACCTGGCAAGCTCGAAGACGACGACATGCGTGTCGACCCGGATAGCAAGAAAAAAGAGCGTATAAAGGTTGAAAATCTCAGCTTGTCGGCGGGAACACCCTATTTCGTCTATGTCTATGCCGACCACTGGAATTCAATCTCAATCTATCTCAAAGACAGCAATCATCAGACAGTAGCAAGCAACACGAATTCCGACTGGTATCCGGGTGTGTCGTTCACGCCGCCTGCCAGTGGCTCGTGGTCGCTCGTTATTGTCGGTCCGGATGTCGACACGACGTTCACAACGCGGCTCTACAGTTGGCAATCTTCCACCTCGTCAAATTGACGAAACCTATGGCCGTGCATGGGCCATGAGCATAATTCTGAGGGTATTCCGATGATTACGATTACCCATAAATCTGGTCCACTTGCCGGAACGAGCCAAAGCTTTGACGACACGAAACAGCGCATCGAATTCGGGCGCGATGCGGAGAAATGCGACATCGTCTATCCGGCGGATGCGACCGCCGTAGGACACCAGCATTTCGCGCTTGTCCGCGACCCTTCAGGTGATTGGGAGCTCCATCTTTATGGCGACCACTTTGTGAGCGTCGATAAAGTACCGGCGCAACCGGACCAGCCGATCAAGTCGGGCGAGGTTTTTCATCTTGGCCCCGCTGGTGGTCCGACCTTTGAGGTGACCCTCGAACAGGCTGCCGCCAAGGACGGCAAAAAGACAGAGCCGCAACCGGAGCCGACTCCGGCTTCGGTCGTTGTTCGGCGCCTGACGATCGTCGGCGGCATCGTCGCCTTCGCCCTCATCGTGACAGTCGGCGGCTGGATCGCCAAGAATATCGCCGACCAGAAACGAGTGGCGACGACGGTCGCGAGCCTCGTCGCGGATCAGCAGAAAGCCCTGCAAGATTTGGCTCAAAGGCGCAGCGCCGACGCTGCGAGCTTCGATCAGAGCGTCATCGATCGATTGGCTCGCGCCACTTTCCTCGTCTACAAGCAGGACGCGCAGGGAAGCAAATCTGTCATCGGCACGGCCTGGGTGATCGGGCCGAGCGTGTTGGCGACCAATGCGCATATATCGGCGCGATGCGATGAACTCCCGCCGAACCAAAGGAAGCCCGGCAGCACCTGCCAGGATCTCGCGCCGGGCGAGACGCTGTTCGTTCTGCAACCCGGATCTGATGGCGCCTCTTATGAGGTCGTGAAGCGTAGTTCCCATCCTGGCTATACCGCTTTTCCAGAGCTTGTCCGGAGCGGGGATCCGGCCATCGCCAATCTTTGGTACGGGCCGACGCAACTCGATACAAGATTTACGTATGACGTCGGGTTGCTCTACATCAAGGGTGAGCTTCCGCCGGACTTGGCGCTTCAAGTCGCCTCGAAGGACGAGCTCGTGGCGCTCAAGCCGGGTATGCCTCTGGCTTCTGCCGGTTATCTTAATCCAGCAGCAGTGCTCACCGTCGCTGCGACCCCGCAGGTACATACCGGCGATATAGGTGCGTTGACCAATTTCTTGTTTCTGCCGACGGATCCGGTGCATGATTACCTGATCCAACATTCAATTCCCGAGGATGTGGAGGGCGGTTCCGGCAGCCCGATTATCAGCCCGTCCGGGCATGTCATTGCCATACACAATGCGGGCAACGTGGGGGCAACAGGGGCTCCGAGCGGGGTCGAAATCAATTATGCGCAGCGCGCCGATCTCGTGGCGGATCTGCTCGCTGGGGAGGCGCAAAGCGCGTTCGATGCCGACAAGCCTTATTGGACCCGGCAGATGGCCAATTTCAAACGCGGCATCGATGCCTGGAGCGCCGACGCATTGGCCAAGAGCAAGCCCACCGATACAAAAGCTGTGGCACGGCTCGTCTCCGAAACGCCTGGCAAGCTCGAAGCCCACGACGCGGGCATCGACCCGATCACCAACAAAAAACAGCGAGTAAAAGTTATCAAGCTAGATCTGTCGGCAGGGACGCCTTATTTCATCTTTGTCTACGCCGACAATCAGACCCAAATCGGGATCTATCTGAAAGGCAGCGATAATCGGACCGTGGTAGAGGACACGCAATCTCAATGGCATCCGCACATGCCGTTCACGCCAACTACCAGCGGCTCCTGGTCGCTCGTTGTTGTTGGTCCGGATGCCGACACGACGTTCACAACGAGGCTCTATAGTTGGCAATCTTCCGGCTCTTGAAATTGGTGGAACCTGGGGTCGTGAGAGAATGGCGCGTTGCGCTTCGCTCGCGGCTTGTAGGCGGTAGCGGACTGAATCGCGTGGAGCGATCAGTCTGAGTATGTTCCATAGCTGCCATGATATGGCGGGGGAGGTGAAATTATGAGTATGCGACATTATGTGAGTGTCTCGTTCGCGCTGTTCACAGCATGCGTTGTTTCAGGACCGGTCTTCGCCGCATGTACGGGCAAGCCGGCCTTCGAAGACACCTTCCAAACTTTGGATCCGACTTGGGGCAAAGCCGATGATCAGGTCTTCGTTGAGAATGGCTCGCTCGTCGTGAAGCCGCAGGCTGGCTATCAACGCTGGGACTTGAGCCAAAGCGATTATTATGGCGATGGCAGCATTTGCGTGGTGGCCACAATTGCCGAAGCGAGCAAAATCGATCAGGCTCAGGCGCTGGTGTTGTTTTGGGCCACCGACTACAACAACATGTACATTGTCAACATCGGCACCGATGGCAAGCAAGGCTATTATGAACTAGAAAGAAAATCGGGCAGCCATTGGCTCACTCCGATCGCCTGGACACCGGATCCGGCCATCAAGTTTAACCTCGGCGACGCGAATGCGATCGAGGTCGATCTGACGGGCCGCACGGCGACTATCGTTATCAACGGCAAGAAAATGACTTCGCTCAACGGCGCTCCGCCCGACGGCGGCGCGTTGATCGGCGTCGGCGGCGGCTCGGGCCAGGGTGTGACCGCGAAATTTACATTTCAGAAGTTCCAGTTCTTCAAGGCGGCGAGCCCCTGAACTGGAGAGGACGGAATCGAACGTCGAACTGATGTCGTTCGAGAGCCATGAAAAGGCCACTCTAGCGCGTGATAAGGCGCTGCTCACAACTCATTGCGTGAGACTCACCGAACTTGCCACATATGACATAAAGGAGGTTCACATGGCATTTTCATCTCGCAATAAGATGGCTGCGTTATTGTCATCGCGCTACGTGCTTGCTGCGGGGCTCCTCGCAGGATTCGGCCTGGCATGTGGAGCGGCGCAGGCAGACGGCGCGCTCAAAAAAATCGAGGTGCAAGGCTCGCCAACTATTGCGACGAGCCGCACCTCGACACTCGCAGCCGCGGCGCGCGGGCTGGCAGCGAACGCCGCGCCTGTAGCGGCTGCGGGACCTCATTTGGGCGTCAGCGCAACCGACCGGGAGCTGCATGCAGCGGCCGCGGAACCGCGTGCGAACTTTAGCGCGGCTGGAGCGGCCGCGCCTGGATTCGCATCGTCGACGGCCTCGCCGACCGGCCGACTAAGCTCAATAAAAATGCTGCGGCCGGCAATGACGGGTGTTTCCGGCGTAGAGGCGGCATCGGTGGCGACTGTCTCCGTATCTTCGTTCTCATCGGCTTCAAGGAGCGGACTCATTTCGACGGCAGCGCTGCAGCCGGCGGCTGCAGTCGGGCCGACCGCGCCTTCTGCTTCGATGGCGCGGCCCTATGATACGGCAGTGCTGCAGCCGGCGGCTGCAGTCGCTCCGGGCGCGCTTTCCGCTTCAACGGGGCGGCTGGCGGCAAGACCGGCGGGCGCATTCCGGACCGGAGCGGTGGTCGCTGCTGCGGTGACGGCAATTGAGCCGCGCTCCAGTCTCCTTCGGCAGCGGAACACGCTAGGCGCAACTTCGGCTAAGATGAGCCGGCATCAGCACCTGCCGAAATAGCTGGCACGCAACAGCGTTCATTTGGAATTGCGACAGCGAAGATTGTCTTCGGTCTCGTCGCTCATGCTCCAGATCTTTGAAATAGAGCCGATCCCAATCATGTGGATCGCGAGCGATTCCACGTGATTGGGATCGGCGCCAGAACGCGTTCGGAAAACGTACTTGGAGATTCGTCCGAACGCGTTCTAACTTTTGAAACCACGCATGTTTAGAACGAGCTGGTCTCGTCGCTTGGGCTGCCGAGAGAGGCCGAACATGCCCCCGGAAAACCGGCTCCCGCTTTTTCTCATCCCGCTGTAAATTGTTGCTTGCCGCTGTTCATTTATTTTTTCGCGCAGAAACCCATATTTTTCGTTCAGAAACCCATAAGTCTCTGAGGCGCAACATAAGCTATCATTGTCGCGCGAGAGCTTGACAGTTCTTTTGAGCCATAGTTCGATAAAGGCAGCGTCAAAGGTTTCTGTCGTGCCATTAGTAAAAAGTAGATATTTTCTGATTTTTTTGTGTTTGCAAACCGCACTGGCCGGCTGTGTCAGTGTTGGCGGAACTGCGATCAGGGGCAGTCGCACTGATTATAACGAGGCCATTCACGATACGAGTGTCGAGCAGCTGCTTCTCAATATCGTCCGCGTTCATGACTCCGAAATTCCGACTTTTATGGATCTGACGGAAGTCGACGCGTCCACCTCATTGCAAGCAAGCGTAAGTGGCGGCAACACGGGAATAATTCCTGCTAACGCGATTGGTGCGATAATGGGAACAGCAACTTATACGGATGCGCCCATAACGAGATACATCCCGTTAGCGGGGTATCCTCTCATCCAGCAGGTTACCCTGCCGATAAATTTGAGTTCGGTTGCCAGACTCACCGATTCAAATTGGCCAGATTCAACATTATTATACTACAGCTTTCAAAGACTGACGCCGAGCTTCCTCGATTTTTACAGAGCTGTCGACACCATTTTGGCGCTCGACTCGTATGGCGCGATCAGTTTTCAAGCGCCTTTCGACAATGAATTGACGATAGCTTTTCAGCCTGAAGGCAATTTGCGAATACCCGGGAGCAACTGGCGCCAAGAACTAAAGGCTGGGAGGCATGCACTCCCTTGCGTACCGCCGATGAATTCGGCTGTTGTCGTTCGACAGCTTTGGAACGAATTGAAGGGCATATATGGAGGTGGCCCCGGCAATACGATTACACTTGGGACGGCGGGGCTCAGAACGAAACATATTACTGTGGCTCCGCGCGCCGCCCTCGGCGCTCTCAAGGAAGCCGAGACAGACCACATGCTTTTCACGACACATGAAATCGCGGAAGCGATTAGAGAAGCAAATATCTCAGACGCATGTAGTCTCGGCGAATTTTACTATAGCCCGGTGCCGCCCGTCGAGCTCAATGAATATCGAGAGAAAATCAGCGCGTTATGGAAGCAGCATTTCGATGCTGTTTATTTGCACAACAACGCGTCCCAAAATTCGCGGGAAAAATTCAGATATTTAGGCCAACGTCGCGTCTATATCCTAGTGGAAGAGAGTGCGGAGAAGCCTGCGGATGCCTATACCAGCATCTTCAAGGATGGACGATGGTATTCTATCTTGGCGTCTGATCGGATTTCCAAACAAAACTTTGCACTGTTGAGCGAGATATTGACCATTCAAGCGGTCCCCACGCCGAGCGGGTCTCCGGCCTCGACCAGCATCACTTTGAATCACTGAGCCAAAATGCGGATCAGCCGCGCCTTGTAAAGGTTATTTGACGGGCGCCAAGCGACTCATAAGGAAAGCGATTTACGGGATTGCAAATCCCTGTTCAAGCGGCGGCGTTGAAATGGCCAAGTCTTGGTGGGCAAAGTCGTGACAGCATATCACGGTGCCGTTTTCAGCCCGGCGGCTTTCCAGGATTGGAGGCCGCCGCGATACCAATAGACATTGGGAAAGCCCATTTGGATCGCGCGCAAGGCCGCATTATAGGCCTCCCATGACTTCACATCGCTGCCGAAAAACACGATCGCATTGTTCCACGCCTTGACGGTTTTCGAGAGCTCGTCGAACAATTGCTTTTGAATTTTGTCCTTGTCGTCCATTGTCCCGATCGCCCCGGCATAGGGCACGCGATGCGCAGTCGGCAATGTCTCCTGATGAGTTGCGCTGTCGACATCGAAAAGTACGACCGGCACATCAGTGCCTGAGGCGTCCTTGACCGTCCCGCTCACCAGCGCGTCATAGAGTTGCTTCGTTGTGAGACGTTTTCCACCTGGCACTGTTTTTGGCGTGCATGTGTGAACGTCCTTTTGTAGCTGTGTCGGCGGTTCGATGGCGCAGTCTGCGGCCTCGTCGGCATAATCATCGCCCGGCGGCCTCGGACCGAGCGCCAGGCGCGCGTGGCCCGCTGTTGCTTCATTTTTATTATACTGATCTAGAAGCTTCGTTAAGTTAGCTTGCTGTATCAGCAGGTTAGTTTTGTCTTTTTCAAGCTGGCGCTTTTGTATTGCTAGATCGTTTTTTTCCGTTAGCAGCTCTGCTTTCTCCTTTTCGACGTATTTCAACGTCGTAAGAGCGTTTGTCTCCATGAGTTGGGCTCGATGCAGCTTTTGATCGACAATTGCCAGCTCGCTTTTAACTTTTTGCCACAAGCTAAAAAATAGCAGGCTCGCAGCCAAGACGAGGACGAGCACAGCGCCAAGAGAACCGGCAATTACAAAAACTCTTCTTTGCCGTTGAATATTTTCTCTTTGCCGCTGAGCATTTTCGGCCCGTTCGCTCGCCTCGAGAAAGACCATGGCATCGTTAAAGTCGCCGCCATAGCGCTTCGCCCATGCCTCATTCGGTTTCTTCTCATCCCGCCAAGCGATGAGATTGGTGAGTTCACGGCCGCGGATGAGCTCGCCATCGGCCATGCGGTCCTTGAGACGACGCCAATTTTGCGCGGCAATCGTTTCATCATGCAGCCATTCGGCCATCTTCTTCCATTGGCGGATCAGGCTTTCATGGCTGATGTCGATCACCAAATTGCGATCGAGTGGCGCGCGTTTATCGGCACCGGGATCCGGCAATTCGGGGGCAAGAAAATTACAGCCGGGTGCGCAAAATTTATAGAGGACCTCCTCCACGACGCGGGTGTCGCCGTCGCAGAGCGCGGCGAGATCGCCGAATTGCTGCGGCCGTCGCACAGCGTCCGCGACCGTTGTGCCGGTGATGAGCGCGCGGAAGATTTTCTCGACTGTCCCGGCGAGGCCTTTCTTCGTGAGCTCGTCCAGAAGCTCGTTACCATGTATGTCGAGGGCGCCACCGAGGCCGCCAATGGCCTTGTAATCGGAGAGCCGGAGCTGAATCCGTTCGCCGTTCCCGCGCATCTTGGCATCGAGCCAGAGTCGATTGAGCGTATATTGCAGCAGTGGCAATTGGTCGGCGCGCCGTACCAGCCGATCGAGCTGGTCGGCCGAGCCGCTGTCATCCCAAGGCGCGAAATTGGCGAGGTCGTTGAGGAGCTGGTTGACCAGCGGCTCCTCGATGCGGATGCCGCAGACCTCCGCCGGGCCGACGATCGCGCGGCGGCATTGCTCGCGAGTCATCCGCGGCGTCAGAACCATGCCCCGGCTGATCGTCTCCGCGAGACCCTCCATCAAGGCGCAAGCGCCGAGATATTCGGAGCGCATGGTGAGGGTGACATAGATCGGAAACTCGGGGCTATGGGCGCTTTCGAGAAGCAATGCGACGAAGGCCTCTGACTCCTCCTTGCCGGCATAACCCTGATAGCGGAACAATTCTTCGAATTGATCGACGAGCAAAAGGAGATTGGTGTTGCCCGGCAGATTGCCATCCTGGCACCATTCGATGATCGAACGCGGGCCGCGTGCAAGAAAGCCCCTCAATATCTTCGTTTCAATGTTGTCCGGCTCTTTGCCACGGGCGCCGCTTTTCAACAGCTCTCGTGCCAAATTGGTGAGCGGCGTGCTGCCGGGACGAAAATCGATGATGCGCCAGCGGGCGCCGGCCTTTTCCATGAGGCCGATTTCGAGCGCTTCGAGAAGCCCTGTCTTGACGATCGAGGATTTGCCCGTGCCCGATGAGCCAAGAACAGCGAGAAATCTGGTCTGAGCGAGACGGTCGACCAGTGTGTAGATGCAATCTTCCCGGCCAAAGAAGAGATCAGTTTCTTCGCGGCGGAACGACCGCAATCCGGGATAGGGAGGGCGCGTGTCCCCACCCGTCATCGGGACAGACATAGCTCGCCAACGAACTTCTGGATACGATCGGATGTTGCACCGTCACGATAATCGATCGCGTCGAAGCTCGTCGCCATCCCAAGCTCATCAGGTTGAGCCCCCGGCGCCAAAAGGAGCTTTTTGCAGCGAGGTGGTCTGTCGCGGCGCCCCGCAAGCTTGATATAGCGGCGTAGCTGAGCCCGCACCCAATGTGCTGGCGCCTCACCAAAGACGAGAAGCAAACCGTCGCAATTGATCCAATTTTCGTCGATTTCTTCGTCCTTTTCCTTCGCCGATCCTTTGTATCTTGACAGAAATGCGTTGCGGTGGCGGGCTTGGAAGGCTTCGAGGAGCATGTTCGCGAGATCATGATCGTCGTCATAGGCATTGATGAAGAAGGCGCTTTCGTCGGACGGAATTTCCCCGCCGGTTTGGCGGGCCACATTCTCCAGCTCTCGCCGCTTCGCATCTTCTTCCCGCTGCTTCGCCTCTTCCTCTCGCCGCTTCGCCGCCGCCGCCTCAAGCGCTTGCTTTTCGAACTTTGTCTTAATCTCCTTCATGAATTCCTGCAGGCCCATCACCCGGACGTCAGGACCGCTTAAAAGTTGTCTGTCGTGATGCGTGATCAGTTCGGGATCGATGTCCGGTCGGTGCCATTGCAGGGTCGGGACGCGCCGTCGCTTGGCCGCCTCATATTGGAATACGGAATAGCTCTGCGACGGCTCATTTTCGCTCTGCCGCAGATCGCTCGGCCTTTTCGAAGGGCTTTTGCTCAGAAGCTGGACGAAGAGATCCGCACGCTCGAGATCAGCCCTGACGGCTTTGGCGAATTCGGTCCCGCCGCCCGGATAGTCGCCCTCGGGAAGGACTTCGGCGCCGAATTGTTTGAGATAGGTCCGGACCTGTTGCGCCTCGTCATAAAGATCGTCGGTGGATTGCGCCAGCAACACGGTCTTCCCCCGGAGCGGGAGCGCAGAAGCCTTCGCTGGTTCGGGCCTGACCGTCATGCCGGTTTCCGCACGCGCCTTGAGATCACGCAGGAGGCTGACACAATTTTCAGCAAGCTCGGCCATGCCCTTGCCGTAGCTATCGCCGTGGGCCGGCTTCAAAGTGTGATCGATTTTTGTCTCCGGGTCCTTGTAATAAAATCGCGTCCGCTTGATGCCCATGCCCCTCGGGCCGGCAAGCAGTGCGGCAATCTGCTCGGTCTCTTCAAACGGCAAGATCTCGATCGCGATAATCCGGTTGATGCCGGCAAGGGCGGCATTCCCTTGTTGCACCGCTTCGTTGAACGCGGTCAGCTCTTTGATGGTCCAATCGCGGGCAATATAGGCGCGCGAGAGAACAGCGAGAAAAATCGCCGCTCCCCGCGCATTCTCGACCAAAGACGCGAGCTCATGGTGCGCCTCTAGATTCGAACTATCGAAGAACACCGAGACGTCATCGCTGCCGAGGCGCTTGCGGAGGTGGCTTTCGAAATGATTACGAAATTCGCTGACCCACCGGACATTTTGCTCATCGGGCTCATTGTCTAGGTGCGTGTAGCTGATGAAAATATCGTGGGAGAATCCTGGAACAAAGGTCATGGCGTAGCAACAACTCCAGCCTTTTCCGAGCCAATTCGCCTCGAATTGCAATAGCATTATGCCAGCCTTGGCGGAGCCGAGGCAAGAGAAACCCTGCTCATCGAGGGCGGCGATCCCGCATTAAAGTTCGATTGTCCCTTCGATTGCTGGCATGGCCCAAGCGTCGTCGCAGTTTAATCCTCGGCATTAGGACAGCAAGGCTCGTGCCGCCGGGCCGCCGCGAATGTGCATTCGCCGCGCGTCATTTGCTATGCCTGACGTGGCGTCCGGCGTTGCGCAAACGGCGAAATTGGTTTACCTGCTGAAATATGGCTAAGGTTGTCAATTCCTACGTGGGCCTGGCCCGTTCGCGATGAAAATGGTTGCCCGACAATGCGCCTGTTCAGCTCCATAATTTCAAGCCTCGCAATGGCGGCAGTCGTTCTGATTGCCGCGCACCATTCGGCCGCGACGCAGCCAGCGCCGCAACCCCAGGCGCAGCCCGACAACATCACGTCGATAACGCCAGACGCCATGGCTGCGATCATGCGGGACGCTGGTTATAAAGCCGATGTGTATGAGTTTGGCACCACGACCAAACACAAAGCAGTGGCTACAGCAATGGAGGGATATAAAGTACGTGTCTATTTCTATAGTTGTGATCCACAGTACAAATGTGGCTCACTCAACTTTGAAACGACATTCACGAAGAGCCCTAATTTTACACTTGCTTTGGTAAACAAATGGAACGCTGAACACCGTTACACGAAACTCTATATAGATCCGACGGATGGCTCGCTCAATTTCGACTTCGACATCTTCGTCTATGGTGGAGTTACGTCGAAAACCGTCAAGGATGCGGTGACTCTTTACGACGGGACGCTCGGCGATCTGGCGAAATTCCTTCCTTGAGGCGAAATTCCTTCCTTGAAGTTTGTGCGGGCGAAGAATTTCACCAAAATCAGGAGCCTGCTCGAATATCGCGATGCCCACCCTCGGCCTAGGGCAGTTTCAGGTTTGGTGCGGACACCAAACCCGAACCCGCTCTGGGTGGGTTTGATCTGGTTGCTTCCGTCCGTTTTTGGATAGATTTCATAATGGAGCCGAGCGGTTCGCGCCGAATGTGTTTTTCGAGGGCGCCTTGCAAGAGCGCCTTGCAAGAGCGCCTTGGATGAGATCAACGGGGCCTCGCTCATGACAGACACGCTCGAGACCAGCGGCGTTTCGCCGGCAGCATCTGCCGCTTCCCACGATCCTCAGCCGCCGCGTCTTGCATTCCGCATCGGCGTGACGGGCGGGCGCAGCCTCGACGCCGGCCGCCTCGTCGAATTGCGCCAAAAACTGCATGAGGTGCTCAATTCGGTGCGCGAGGACATGCAGCGCCTCGCCAAGGAAGATGGCGTCGCCGCTTTTTATGCCGGCACTGATCAGGACAGGCCTTCTCCATTGTTGCGCTTTCTGTCACCACTCGCACGCGGCACTGACCGACTCGCAGCCGAAGTCGCGCTCCAACTCGGTTATGAACTTTATGTGCCGATGCCTTTTCCGCGCGCCGAATATCAAAAGGATTTCAGCGGTTCCCAAAACCCCACAGAGCCGCCGCTCACCGCCGCCGAGGATTTGGCACAATTTGACACGCTGCTCCAGCAGGCCGACGACGCCTGGTTATCGCTCGACGGCAACCACGAGGATCAAACCCGTGCCTACGAGGCCGTCGGCCGATTCGTCGCGCGCCACAGCGATCTTCTGATCGCGATATGGGATGGCAAGCCGGCGGGGGGCCGCGGCGGCACGGCGGAAATCATTGAATATGCTGTGAGCCATGGTGTGCCGGTGTGGTGGATCCACGCGACCGAGACGCGCACTCCGGTTTGGCTCGCCGACATCGAGGACTTGCGCGATCCTCTCCTGCTGCCGGTCGAACCGCCCGCCCGTGTGCTCCAGATCTATCTTGAGAAACATATTCGACCGCCGGTGCCGGTCTCGCGCCATCGGCATGGGCTGGTCGGAAAGTTGGCGCGTCTGGGTCAGCAAAAGCATGTTTTGCCGGTGGCCGATTATTATGCGGAAGATGCGAACCCACCGGGAAACTGGTCGCGCGCTTACAGCCTGCTGATGCGCTTGGCGTCGCGATGCAATCTGCCTTGGACTGAACCTGTTCCGCCTAAGGATCTCGTGGCCAGATATTGGTTCGACCTCTATGATCCGACCGATAGGCGCGCGGGCGAATATGCCGCGCGCTATCGATCAAGCTATGTTTGGCTTTTCATTCTCGCCACAGCAACTCTGATATTTGGCGCCTCCGCCGCCGTGGCGCATGGGCACAAAGAGTGGGTTCTCCTCGCCGTGGGCCTGGAAGCGTGCACTCTGATCCTCATCGCTGTCGCCGTCCGCGCCGCGATCGGAGGCGACTGGCACGAGCGCTCGATCGAATATCGGCTGCTCGCGGAACTATGCCGCAAGCAGCAGATATTGGCGCCGCTGGGGCGCGCCGTTTCGCTCGGTGCCGTGCGTCGCATGGTCCTCCGAGGGCTTGAAAATGCGGCGCAAGGAAACGGCGTTTCCGCGGAACCGAAGTCTGATGCCGAACCGAGCGACCGCTCGGCATGGGTGGCTTGGCTCTTCGCGGCATGGGAGCGCGCGGCGCCGCTGCCGCGTGGCGATATTGCCGCGGCACTCCCTGACATCGTCCACCGGCAGGTGCTCGAAGGATTGATCGAGGAACAATTGGATTATCACCGCGGTCGCGCGGATATGTCGGAGCGTGCCGACGAAACGTTTTTTCGGGCAGGCCAGTGGAGCTTCGTCGCAGTCTGCATCTGCGTCTTCCTGAAACTCGCGGCAGTTGTGGCTAGCTTCGTTTGGCCTGCGTTGAGCGAAACGCTTATCTGGGAATATATCATTCATTCGCTGACTTGGCTCGCGATCGTCCTTCCTGCCGTCTCTGCGGCCGCCTTGGGAATACGAAGCTATGCCGAACTGCAGCTTCTCGTCGAACAGTCGCGTCATATGGAAGAAGAGCTTCTGCACGCCAAGCGGCGCATCGAGCGGGTGAATTTGCGGCGTGCTCTGGCGGCGGAGGAGATCGGCACCGAGACCCATGCGGTGGCGAGTTTGATGCTGCAGGATCTCGAGGGATGGTCGCGTCTGTTCAAGGTCAAAGCGATCGAGCCTTGAGAGAGGAGGCCGCTTGTGTCAGTGTCTTTGTCGCGGGAACATTGGCATGAAGTCGCGGGAAATCCGGCAAGGCGGTCACCGGAGGCAGAGCGCAGCCGCAATGGGGACGGCTCAGGGCCCATCCCAACCCTATCACTCCAATCAATAATAGGCCTATGGCGAGGCTCCAAAAGCGCAGGCGCATCGGCCGTGCTCTTGGCGCGGACGGCCGCGCTATCCGTGGTGCAGTGACCGCAATTCGACCTGGGGATCGGACGGGACTATTCGTCACAAAGGCTGCTGATTGCCGCATTGGTTTTTTTCCTTCGAGCATTGCGAGTCTCGCGCAGCACCGCCTCGCAAGACAATCGATCGGCGGCAACCATTGGCCGCCGCTTTCCAGGAGAGACGGACAGAGACGCGATTTTTTCCGAATCTATCATCTCCTCGCGACATTGCCGCCCGGCTTTCGAAAACCGTCGCGCTGTCCGTCTTTTTAGCAAGCCATGGCTGTGATCGGCCGCGGCCGCAGGAGACGAGGCTCATCTTCGAGCTTCCGGACAGCGGAGCCGATGGTAGATTTGATTTGAGCGGCGCGGCGCGAAAGGTTTTACTGTGTCGCGGATTTCTTGATCCATTCGGGCAAGGATATTTTCGAGGCTGCATATGCCTGCCTATGACGCATTCATTTCCTATAGCCATGCCAAGGACAAAAAGATTGCCGCGGCGCTGCAAGCCGTCGTCCAGACTTTGGGAAAGCCTTGGTACAGACGCCGCGGCCTGCGGCTCTTTCGCGACGATACGAGCCTTTCCGCGACGCCGCATCTCTGGCCTTCGATCGAAGCGGCGCTCGGCCAATCGCGCTTTCTGATCCTCCTCGCCTCGCCCGAAGCGGCCAGCTCTCTTTGGGTCGGCAAGGAAGTCACGCATTGGCTCGAACATAGAAGCATCGACACGCTGCTGATTGCCGTGACCGACGGCGAATTGGCCTGGGACGGCGCAGCGGGCGATTTCCTTTGGTCGGATGCGACGCCGCTCCCGCCTGTGCTCAAGGGCAAGTTTGCGGCCGAACCGAAATGGGTCGATCTGCGCCAGTATCGCGAGAGCGTCGCGCGGCGCGACCGCAAATTCATGGAGCTTGGCGCCGATTTCGCCGCCGCCATTCGCGGCGTCCCGAAAGAAGATCTGCTGTCGGAGGAAGTCCGGCAGCAACGCCGCGCGCTGACGCTCGCCTGGTCGGCGGTCGGGCTTTTGCTCGTGCTTGGAAGTGCCGCGGCTTGGCAATGGAAATCGGCCGTGGAGGCGGAACGCTTCGCGCAGGCGCAGACGCGCCTTGCCCAGGCGCAGAAACAGCGCGCCGAAAAGGATCTCGGCGCCGCGAAACATGCGATCGACGGCCTCATTTTCAATATTGCGCAAGGGCTCGGGGATGTGACCAGCATGCCGGTGGCGACGATCCGCCAGATACTCGATACGGCGAAGACGACGATCGACGCGCTTGTCGCGACCGAGCCGGGCGACAAGGATCTGCAGCGCAGCCGTTGGGCGATGCTCTACAATTTCGCCGACATCTATTTGAAGGCGGGAGATCTCGCCGACGCCGAAACCGCTGCGGAACAAAGCCTCGCCATTGCCCGCACCCTTGCCAAGGACAAGGGGGATGCCGAGGCGCAGCGCGATCTGTCGGTCAGCCTCGAAAGGATCGGCGATGTGAAGCTGCAGGCGGGCGACCGCGCCGGGGCGCTCTCCGCCTATGAGGAAATGCTCGGGATTTCCCGCCAACTCGCCAAGGACAAGGGGAACGGTGAGGCGCAGCGCGATCTGTCGGTCAGCCTCAACAAGATCGGCGATGTGAAGCTGCAGGCGGGCGACCGCACCGGCGCGCTCGCCGCTTATGAGGAAAGCCTCGCGATCCGCCGCGAACTCGCCAAGGACAAGGGGAATGCTGAGGCGCAGCGCGATCTGTCGGTGAGCCTCAACAAGATCGGCGATGTGAAGCTGCAGGCGGGCGATAGCGCCGGGGCGCTCGCCGCCTATGAGGAAAGCCTCGCGATCCGCCGCGAACTCGCCAAGGACAAAGGGAATGCGCAGGCGCAGCGCGATCTGTCCATAAGCCTCGAAAAGATCGGCGATGTGAAGCTGCAGGCGGGCGATAGCGCCGGGGCGCTCGCCGCTTATGAGGAAAGCCTCGCGATTCGCCGCGTGCTCGCCAAGGACAAGGGGAATGCAGAGGCGCAGCGCGATCTGTCCATAAGCCTTGAGAAGATCGGCGATGTGAAGCTGCGGGCGGGCGATAGCGCTGGGGCGCTCGCCGCCTATGAAGAAGAACTGGCAATTGACCGCGACCTCGCCAAGGACAAGGGCAATGCAGAGGCACAGCGCGATTTGTCCATAGGCCTCAACAAGATCGGCGATGTGAAGCTGCAGGCGGGCGATAGCGCCGGCGCGCTCGCTGCCTATGAGGAAGATCTGGCAATTGACCGCGAACTCGCCAAGGACAAGGGGAATGCGCAGGCGCAGCGCGATCTGTCGGTGAGCCTCGAAAGGATCGGCGATGTGAAGCTGCAGGCGGGCGACCGCGCCGGCGCGCTCGCCGCCTATGAGGAAAGCCTCGCGATTCACCGCGAACTCGCCAAGGACAAGGGGAATGCGCAGGCGCAGACCGATTTCGTCAGGTCACTGGCGAAAGTCGCAAAGCTCGTGTCCGATCCAGGCCCGCTTTATCAGGAAGCGCTGGCGATCCTCGAAGAGCTCGATCGCCAAGGGCGGCTGACGAAGGAGCAACAGGGCTGGATCGATCAGGTCAAAGGCAAGCTCGCCGGGTTCCAGTCCAAGGCTCAATAGGGATAAGAAATTCACAACATTTCGCGAAGGCCCTTGCGTCGCCCAGCCGCGAAACTGGTAAGCTCGGGAGGCAGCCTCTCAAGAAGGCGCTTAATCCTTTTTATGATCGAGGTAGTCTTTCACGGCCGCGTGCATTTGGAAGACCAACTTCCTGACTTCGGCGTCGGTTTTCCTGGCGGCGATGGCGTCCACCAATCCACCCCATAATTCGCGCGGTATTCCAATTTCTTCAAACCTGGTCTTGATGACGGTGCCGATCGCTTTCCCAAGGTCTTCATCTGGCCCATAGAGCTTTAGAAGAAGATTGGACTTTGCCGAAACTTCGAAGAGGGCCACGCACACCTTCCCGCACTTTTGCGAAAGCTGATGAATCATGCCGGATTCATCGTCATGTACAAAATAGCCCATTATGTAAGCCATAGTCGTGCCCTGATTATCGGCTTTAGGCGGGAAGGGCTTGATTGTTACGCCCATCGCGCTTGCGATATGCATCGACTTCGACATCAATTCCTCAAACAAAGCGGGCTGATTGCCTTGCGCGTAAAATAGGCCGGCCAGGCTGAGATCGTCGCCGAGACCCCAGGCGCCCATGTGCAACAAATGTTCCGACAGCGCACCTTCAGTCGCTTGCACGGGGCAAATCAGGCGCCGAAATCGGTCGTAGCGCTCTTTATATTTGGCCGCGTCGACGTCGACGATAAGCTGCAATCCGTTACACCATGAGTCGCCGGTGCAATAATTTTCTCCCGTGATCGTCAGCGCCGTGCTGCCCGGCGGCTTGAAGATGGCCTTTATGTTTTGAAAGTTTAACTGTATCGCTTGGTGCGTGTGTATAGTCTCGGATTTGACGGGGAGGACGAAGTCGATCCCGATATCATAGATACAGTTCGTCTTCTTGAAGACAGTGATCACCGTGCCGAGTTCGCCTCTCTTAGAGTCTACCGTAAAGATTGCCGGCGCTTCTCTGAGTTGCCGAACCGACCGAGAGCCGTCCGTCGCGCCGTCCTCCATGCCCGTCGCAATGAGCGCCACTGATTCTTCGGCGGTTTGCGCGGCCACAGCCGAGACCGTGCCCAAAAGAAAAGTAAGCAGCGCTAATAAGCGCATGGGATGCATCAATGAGCGCATAGAATATCCCCACGAATATCAAATCGATGATCGTATCGCCCAACAGATAGGCAGCGGAAATATCATGTCTGTCGTCAAATTCAGGCGATAGTTGGATAATAATAATCTCGAACTTCGTTGCGAGCCACCAAATTCGTATAAGCATAAAAGCATATTCGAAGTGATGGATGACCGGCGCAGCACGGCTGGATCGATTGGGTCAATGGCGAGCTCGCTGGCCTCCAGTCCAAGGCTCAGTAGAGAAGGCATTCGCAGCGGGGCGCCCTTCTCCCCTTGCGGGAGAAGGTGCTCCGCGGAGCGGAGCGGATGAGGGGTCGCACAAACCTCTCATCTTAGGGCCTCTATCAGAGCTGCAATGTTGATGGATGAGTGCGACCCCTCATCCGGTCGGCTCCGCCGACCACCTTCTCCCGCAAGGGGAGAAGGTTTGCGCGGCGCCGTTTCAGCGAAATTTCTTCCATCTCTCTTTCAAAAAATCCCGCTCGCGTCCGTCTCTTCAGGAGAAAACAGCCGATCGCCCGGATCGGCCTATCCGATGGAAGAGGAGCCTCTCATGGCCGGCGTGCTGGTCCGTTTGCTTGCGTCTTTGCTCGCGCTGTCGATGTTTGCCGCGATCGGACGCTGCGAGACCGGTACTTTCTATCCGATCTCCGGCGCCATGGCGCGCGCTCATCTTGCAGATGCGTTCAGGGACGGCACCCAGGGCATTGGGTCTCCCGGATTTTCCGAAATCGGCCAGAGGGATGTGCGGACGATCCGGGCCCTGACCGAAGAAGAGGAAGCCCTTCTGACGCGCCGCTTCATCGGAACGGAACAGAACGGCAAGCAACAGCCGGATGATGCGGGGGACTATGTCGCATCATTGCGGATTGCGGCAGCGATTGGTGCCGCCGTTCAAAGGCTCGCTCAAATGTGGGACCCGCGGCTCACGATCGTGCTCATCTGGCTTTTTTTCCTCAGTCTGCTGCTTCGGCCACCGAGATTGCGTCCCGATGCCTCGCAGGCAAAGACCAAAGACTGAGCTCGAACACGCCTTTTGCAGGCGGCGGCCTATGGAGATTGCATCGTGAAACGCAGACAGCCCAATTCAAAAACGCGTTCGAGCCTATGGCTTGAAGGTCCGGTGCGGAACGCAAAGGCGGGCACTCTCGAAGCGTCGATCGACAGTGCCCGAGCCAATATAGCCCCTGGATTTCTCGCGCATCACTGGAGCGTGACGGCGTTGAACGATTTGAAGAAGAATTGGGTGGCGCTCGACATGATTCGCCGCGCCAAAGCGACTTTCATCGATCGCCTATGCCGGGAAAGCCTGACCCAGGATGCGGGGGTTCTCAGCCAATTGGTGGGCGAACATATGTTCACCTTCGCAGAGTTCTATTATTCCATACATGCCATGGGCCTCACCGGCCCCGATGACATCATCGTGCTTTTGGATCTTCACAACGAGCGCGTCGCGGCTCTCGCCAAAGCGCGGCTCGCGACGCCACGGCTTGCGGGCGCGATCTTCTCCGACGTCGATCTGGCGCGGCTCGAAGAGATTTGGCGCGACATGCCGGGCGGCTTGGAGCAATCCACGCTCGCGCGCTTCCTTGCACCGCATATGCTGGAAGACTCTGCCCATATGCTTGTCGTTGCTTGCGAGGCGGCCGGATTTGTGATGCGGACGGCGACGGTCTGCAATTCCGTCGTGGTCGCGTCGACCGGCATCATGGAAGAAATCATGACGACATGTCTGCGCGATATGCGCTTTGCGATCAGGGAGTTGTAGGCGGCGGACCCCCAAATATGACAGTTTGATAAATGATTTAGCGCAAGGCACGAGCGTGCGGCTTTGGCTTGAATGGCGGCGTTCTTGGATCGCCCTTTAACATTGAGCCGGCACTGTGACTGCAAAGATCGAGATTGTCCAAAAGCTCGGCGAGCAAGCCTTGCTCGTGCCCGGGCTCCTTGCCGAGGCGCTTGCGGCCAATGACAGGCTCAAATTGCGGCTGACCTTGCTGCAGGAGGCCGTCGCCCATAGCCGCCATCCGGAGGTGCCGCCGCGCAGCTTCGAGGCGGAGCGGCGTGCCACCGGCCTCATGGATGCACAATATGATGCCATTGTCTCGGGCGTGCAGGCGCTGTCGGCGGACCGCATTCTGGTCCCTGGCGCAAAGGAATTGCTGAAGGGGCTCGGCGTCGATCTCGCGACGATGCTGGCGCCGCTCAAAGCCAATGATGCGGAGGCCGCTCGGCCCTTCGATGAACGCTGCGCCGCGCTCATCGCGGCCATGCCCGCCGCGGAGAATGACGAACTCGCGGTCCATGAGATCGATGCGATGACCTCGGCGCGGCGCGGCGGCGCCGACAGCGTCCATCTCCTCGTCATGGATGCGCATAGAGCGATCAATGCTCTCGCCGCGGAAACCGCCGTCGAGACCATCGACGGCGCCCGCGTCCATCATATCAATGATGCGGATCGCGCATGCATCAAAGCCTTCATGGCGGGGCTCAATCGCACCGCCGGCCTCGCCTTCGGCCATCCCGGCCTCGGCACGACAGCGGTGCGGGTCGGCACGCGGCTCACCATCCAGAATGATATCGGCGCCACCGAGGCGCATGTCATCGTCATCCATGTCGAAGACAGGATGGTGAGCGTCACCTATACGGATGTGCATCGGCCGCGCACGAAATTCTTCATCTCGCTCTTCGAGGGGCACAATGTGGACTGGAGCCCGCTCGCCGAAGAGAGCACAGAGGCGATCGGCGAAGAAGATGTCTTCTATCTCGTCACCGGCCGCTATGCCGCGCCTGACGATGCGGCGCTATATAGCTTTCTCGAATTCCTCGGCTCGCGCATCGTCTTCCTGATCGATTGGAACAAGGCGCGCAAGGCCTTGCAGACCTTCGTAGGCAGGGAGGCCGCCGTCGATATTCTGAATTGGGCGGCCGCGCATGATTATGGCCATCGCGCCTTCATCGCGCTCGGCGGCGTCGATCTCATATTCGAGGCGATCCGGCGGGCGGCGAGCGGCCGCATTCCCTATGGCGCAAGACTCGACGACACGCTTGGCGCTGCCGAAAGCGCGAATTTTTTGCGGGATGTGCTGCGTCAGACCAGCGAAGGCCTGCAGGCGGGGCGTTCCACGCGCCTCATTCGCGATGAAATCCAGGCCGATCTCGCGCAGCTCTTCGACACGGCGCAAACCGCGGTGCTGACGGTGCTCATGCGCCATCTCGGCATCACCCGCATGCTAGCTGCAGACCTCGCCGAAGCTCTTGGCGAAGACCGGATGGTGGCGGATGCCGACAGATCGCAGCTCGCGCGCAATGCCAAACGCATGGAGGAGAAGGCCGATCGCCTAACGATCGAGGCGCGCGAGATTTGCGCCCGCATGCAGCGTGCAGACAAGCTGCGCCACACGATCGATGAGGTCGAGAATGCGACCGATATGCTGGACGAAGGCGCCTTTCTCCTGAGCCTCGTTCCGCAAGGCGATGGCGTGACGAGGATCGCCACGCTCGCGGACTTGGCCGATATCGTCATCGAAAGCATCAGCCAGCTCATACGTGCGGTGGAGGCGGCCTCGCGCCTGCCGCAAGGCCAGCAAAATGACGCGGCCGATGCTTTGCAGGCGATCGATGTCGTGATGTTGGCGGAACGGCGGGCCGACGCGGCCGAACGCGATGCGTTCAGCGCTTTCACGCGTGCGCCTTGCGCCGATGCGCGGGCGCTCGTGCTCGGCCTCGAAGTCGCGCGCGCGCTCGAAACCGCGACCGATCATCTCGCCCATGCGGCGCTTGCGCTGCGTGATCTCGTGCTGGAGGAATTGTCGGCATGAGCCTGACTGATGACCCACTTCTGATCGCGCGCAGCGGCAGTTCGCCGACGGTCACGGCGGAGATTGCCGGCTCGAAGGCTGCGGAGCTCTGGCGCATGGCGCAGTTGGGCCTCGACGTCCCGCCGGCCTTCGTCCTGCCGACAAATCTCTGCGCTGCCGTCAATGCCGGGGAAAAAGACGCGCTTGATGCGCTCCGGTATGGTCTCGACAAAGGTATTGCCTGGCTCGAAGAGATCACCGGCCGGCGTTTCGGTGACAGCCGTGCGCCTCTGCTCGTTTCGGTCCGTTCAGGCGCTGCGGTCTCCATGCCGGGCATGCTCCAAACGATTCTCGATGTCGGGCTCAATGATCAGACGGTGCGTGGCCTGATCCGTATGAGCGGCAATCCGCGGCTTGCCTTCGATAGCTTTCGCCGCCTGGTTCAGGGCTATGCCGAAGTGGTGGAACATGTCCCTAGCGCCAATTTCGAACGGCGCCTTGCCGAGATGATACGGCGCGAGAGCGTCACCAATGAGACGGAACTCGATTCCGAGGCCTTGGAACGTTTGACGAGCGAGTTCCGTGAAATTGCCTTGCGCTTCGGCAGCAAGGCGATCCCGGAAGATCCGCGCGAGCAGCTCCAAGGCGCCGCCATCGCCGTCTATCGTTCCTGGGAGAGCGCGCGGGCGAAAGAATATCGCCGGCTCAATCGCCTCGATGACCTCAAAGGCACGGCAGTGACTGTGCAGGCGATGGTCTTCGGCAATTCCGGCGGCAGATCCGGGGCCGGTGTCGCATTTAGTCGCAATCCGGCGACGGGGGCGAAGGAGCCTTATGTCGATTTCCTCTTCGACGCGCAAGGCGAGGACGTGGTTTCGGGAAGGCGGACGCCTGGCCATGTGGCACGGCTTGCGGCCCGCCTGCCTGGGGTTGCAAAAGCGCTCGCTGAAGGCGTCAACGGCATCGAAGCCGAAATGCATGATGCGCAAGATGTCGAATTCACGGTCGAGGAAGGGCGGCTTTATTTTCTGCAAACGCGCTCGGCCAAGCGCACGCCGCTTGCGGCGCTGCGCATCGCCGTCGACATGGTGCGCGAGGGCATGATCGATCCCAAGACAGCGCTCGCGCGTCTCGCCAGCCTTGATGTCGAGGCGCTCGCCATCGCGCGCTTCGCCGCGCCGGCGCCTGCTGTCGCAACGGCGATCTCCGCGGCGCCGGGTGTGTCGACGGGACGGGTGGCCTTCGATTCGCAACGCGCCAAGGAATTGGCGGCAACAGGCGTGCCGGTGATATTGGTGCGGCCCGAGACATCGACCGAAGATGTCGAAGGCTTTGCGGTCGCTGCCGGCATATTGACGTCCGTTGGCGGCCGCACGGCGCATGCCGCCGTCGTCGCGCGCCAGCTCGGCAAAGTCTGTCTCGTCGGTTGCCGCGCACTTGCAATCGACGAAGCGCATCGTGTGGCAACACTCGGCGATGCCTCTATTCGCGAAGGCGATTGGCTCTCGCTCGATGGCGATCGCGGCGAAGTCAGCCTCGGACAACGCGCCATAGTGACCGAGCGGCCCGCAGAGCTTGCCGAGGTCGCGCATTGGCAGGCGCAAGCCGCGCAAGTGCCGGCATGAAGAGCAGGGAAGCGGATTGCCTTAGATCACCATCGGGTGGACTGCGGACGCACGCCACCGTCACCTCACAGCTTCTGCGAAAGGCTGAGGAAAAAGCCGCGGCGCGCGCCATATTGCGGCGCAAATTCGCCGATGCCAGTTCCACTACGAAGCACGTAAAGCGTGTCCAAGAGATTGACGACGTTGAACCGCACGGTGAGAGGCTTTTCGTGCAGCCCCAAATCGAAGTCGTGGGAGATGCCAAGGTTGAATGTCGTATAGGGCTGCTCATGATCCAGGTTCGCAAACCCGCTGCGCAGCCCGCTGCCGAAGATGCCGTCCAAGCTTACGAGCGTCTTGTCCCAGCGGTAGGAGAGTCCGGCCGAGGCGGTGAATATCTGGGCATCGTCGGTGAAGTGATAATTATTGGCAATGTAAGCGAACTCGACGGGATCGGTGAAGAGATATTGATTTGAAACCACATCCTTCGCCATGGTGCGATTGGCGGAGAAATTCCCATAGGCCGTGAAACCGTCTTTTTGATACTTGGCTTTAAGTTCCAGCCCTTCGCTATATCCCTCCGCATAGTTGAACTGGGTCAGAACCACAGCCTGACCGAACTGCCCATCGTCAATTTGATCCGTCGCGATCTTGTAATAGGCATCGGCGCCCGCGGTGAGGCCGGTAAAGATCTTCTGGTCTATGCCGACATCGAAATAATGCGACCGTTCCGGCAGCACCGGATTATTGCCTGGAACCGTCGGCTGCTGCGTCGTGTTGGTAAACAAGGCGAGATTCGACGGCGTCGCCTGCGCCTGCATCGGCGGCGTAAAATAGCGTGCATATCCGATATGGAGCGTCGTGTCTTCGAGCGGCTTGTAGACGAGCGCGATACGCGGACTGAGCTGGTTTGCGCTCACGAACTGATATAATTGATCGAAGCGCAGGCCGGCATTCAGAGTAAGCTTGCTGGTGAGTTTCCACTCGTCTTGGACATAGCCTCCCAAGTTCCAGCCGAGCGCTGAAGTTGCGTCGGTGATCGTCTCCGGAAAGGGCAATGGGGTTCCGCTTGCGTCGAGCGGCAAGACGGTGGACGTATTATTGACGTACGTTTGCTCGGCGCTTATCCCAAAACCCGCCCGCAGCGTATGCTGATCGTTTAGCCGGTAGTCTCCGTCGAATTGAATCCCGTTGAGAAGGCTTCTGCGCGTGACGTCCGACGCGACGTCGTTGAAAACCAAATCGCCGACAATATCGGGAACGAAATGCACGGTGGTGTAGCGGGAGAAAAAGGAAAGCTGCGTGTCGTAATTCGCACCCTTGGTCTGCAGCGCTAAAATATTGAATAGAAAACTATCATATTCGTTTTCGTTGAGATTTGCCGAATTGAGCGTCGTGCCGCCGAAATCTCCCAACGGCGCCAGGCCCGGGACATTCGGAATCTGAAACTGGCTAATGGATACGCCAGTCATATAGGTCAAGCGGTTTGACTCTCCGAGCAGCGTCGATACATAACCAAAGAACTTCCCCTGCTCCGTATGATCATGGATGGGGTCGACGGTTGGCGTCGCATTTTCGAGACCTTCGTTGTTCTGCATATAGCGGCCAGTGACGAAATATTGCGTGTTTCCACTGCTCCCGCCATATTCGAAGCTTGGCGAGAGTGTCCCGAAGCTTCCTCCATACATGCTCACGCTGCCGCCCGGCGTGAACTCACTCTTCGTCGTGATATCGACGACACCCGCGGTGCGCAGTCCATATTGGGCTGGCAGCGCCCCAGTGAGCAGATTCAAATTACCGACAAAGCCGGTCTCCAAGACCGGACCCAGGCCAGAGACTCCCTCGGGGAGCAGAATGCCGTTGATCCTATATTGGACGTTCGCATATTCGTTGCGGACATGGAAATCGGGATTGCTCACTGCCGAATTGTAAGAAACACCCGGCGCCTGAAGGAGCACTTTGTCGACTGGCGTGTTCTCGCCTTGCGGAAGGGCGACAATGGCCGCGTGATCCATCGAATAGGAAGTGGCACCCAACTTCGGCAGCAGAAAATTATCGCGCGATTGATCCATGGCATTGATCGTGCCCTGGAACGTCGGCGTGACATTGTCACTGCTCAATTCGACCTCAACGTCCTGAAGAGTGAGCGTGCTGGACGCAGCTGCAGGAGGAGCCCCGCCAGACGAAGCGTCTTGGGCTATAGCCGTTTCTTGTGAGGAGATGGCCATTGACGAGAAGGCCATGCCAATGAAGACCAAAGCCGCTGCTACGCGCACGAATATCTCCCGAACCTCATCTTCGGCCGGGCGATAAGGATGGCCGGACACAACGGCGCCTCCACGCATGGTGCGCTTGGCGCGGCACGGTCCCAGAAAGCGATGATGCCGGCCACGCCCCGGGACCGACATCCTGAACTGAACAGCATTCGCATAAGTGTTAGTAAGTACAGCGTCAATAAAAATATGAATAGATTATATTTATACTCATTCTATTCTGAGGGCCTGAGTCAAAAGGCGACCGACGGGCGGCGAGCCGTCTGATGGCGATCTGGATTGAGGCGATTGTCGCCGATCGGGGCGCTGGCTAGGCCATCCCTGCCTTGGTGAGTTTGCTACCGAATGCCGTAAGTGCGCTCAGATCGTCGTGATTTTGCGTTTGTGCTATTGACGCCTTAGAACTTCAGCTAAAACATCCAGTCACTTAGCGAGGATGCCTCATGGCACAATTCCATTTTGTGGAAGATTATGAACGTGTGGTTGCGCACCTTGTTGCGACAAAGCCGATCGATGAGGCGATGAGCCTTGCTGTTGGAGGCCTATTCAATGAAATCGGGGAGATGGAACGCGATTTACTGAAGTGGGCTGGTCTTGAACACGGAATGTCCGTTGTCGATCTCGGCTGCGGGAGCGGACGGCTTGCGCACGCATTAGGGGAATCATTCGACCTCGATTATGTCGGCATTGATATCGTTCAGGCGCTATTGGATTATGCAGCAACGAAAAGCCCCTCAAACTATCGGTTCGTCTTGAACCGCTCGCTGACGATCCCTTGCAAAGATGCAAGCGCAGATTTCGTTACTGCATTTAGTGTGTTCACGCATCTGCTGCATTCCGAATCCTTCCTTTATATGCAGGATATAAAGCGCGTCCTGAAGGTTGGAGGAAAGCTCGTTTTGTCATTTTTGGAGTTCGCAAATCCGGCGCATTGGGCCTCGTTTATTAGCGAAGTCGAATCGAGACGTGCAGGAGGCAACGGCCATTTGAACATGCTGATCGAACGCTCAGTCCTGAAAAAATGGGCGGCCGAACTTGGCTACTCCATGATTGACGATCAAGATGCTCAATGGGGTGCCAAGCCGTTCGGACAAGGTGTCGCGATATTCACGAAGTAACAGAGCGATTACCGCGCGGCGATGTGGCAATGCGGCTGCGAGAGGTCGGCTTATTTGTCGGGCGCGGCCTTGTCACTCCGCCCAGCGGCGCAATCCCGCCATGGGCGCCCAAAGGCTTGGGCAAAAGGATTTTCACTGATGCAACAGGCATCTATAGAATTGAATCATTGCCGGATTTTTTGGGTCAGGTTTTAGCCAAGACCATTATGTGAAGCCGACGACAGGATGGGGAACATAAGGTTCCTCGAGCGCCATGATCTCCTTGGGGCTCAGCGAGACGGAGAGGGACGCCACCGCATCGTCCAGATGCTGCATCTTGGTTGCGCCGATGATCGGGGCCGAGACCTCGGGCTTCTGCAGCAGCCAGGCCAGTGCGATCTGCGCCCGCGGAAGTCCGCGCGCGGCTGCAATTTCTGCAACTCTCGCGGCGACTTTACGATCAGCCTCGACATTCGCCGTATAAAGAGTCTTGCCATATTCATCGCTCTTTGTGCGCGCGGTTTTTTCATCGAAATCATGCGTCAGACGCCCGCGCGCCAGCGGGCTCCAGGGGATCACGCCTATGCCTTCCGCTTTGCAAAGCGGCAGCATCTCTCGCTCCTCCTCACGATACAGCAGGTTCAAATGATTCTGCATGGTCACGAAACGCGTCCAGCCATGCCGTTCCGACACGGCGAGCGCCCGCGCGAATTGCCATGCATGCATGGACGAGGCCCCGATATAGCGAGCTTTGCCGGATTTGACGACATCATGCAGCGCCTCCAGAGTCTCCTCGATCGGTGTGTCATAGTCGAAGCGATGGATCTGATAGAGGTCGACATAGCCCATGTCGAGCCTTTGCAAACTGGCGTCGATCGCCTGAAAAATCGCTTTGCGCGACAGGCCCGAGGCATTGGGACCCGATCTGTCTGCAAAAAACACTTTAGTCGCGACGACCACCTCGTCGCGCTGCGCGAAATCTTTCAAGGCGCGGCCGACGATCTCTTCGCTCGAGCCGGCGGAATAGCTGTTGGCCGTATCGAAGAAATTGATCCCGAGCTCCAGCGCCTTGCGGATGAAGGGCCGGCTTTCCGCTTCGGGAAGCGTCCAGCTGTGCTTGCCGCGATTGGGGTCGCCATAGCTCATGCAGCCGAGACAGATGCGCGAGACGTCGAGGCCGGTGCGGCCGAGCTTTACATAATTCATGAGGGTCACCTTCGATCCGGCTGAGCGATGCCGTCGGAACGCCGAAGCGCCGTCGCGCCATCGCCGTGCGGCGATGTAACGGCGATGCTGATTTCAGCCTAGCGGAAATTGTGAAAGGCGATGAGAGCCGAAGGCCACCGGTCAAGGAAAATTGACCAGGCACTAATGCCGAAGCCTGTTTGGCGGGACGTTTTCTCTGGCGCCTAACAGGCTCCGGACGCTTATCTGCACGATAAGAGTGATCAAAGAAAATCGCTTTGCGTGGAAAGCCAGGCAGCCCACGCAAAGGATGCAGCTTAAAGAGCCTTGTCAGGCCGCTTTGACCTCGATCGTCTTCTCACTCTTCATCGCTTCGGCTGATTTCGGCAGCTTCACGGTGAGGACGCCCTTGGTGAAATTCGCTTCGATCTTGCTCGTGTCGACGCTGGCGGGCACCTGGAAAGACCGGCAGAAGGACCCATAGCGGCGCTCGGAGAGATAATAATCCTTATCGCGCTCCTCTTTCTCTTCCTTTTTCTCGCCTTTGATCATCAGCGTGCCGTTCGAGACTTTGACTTCGATGTTCTTCTCGTCGAGACCGGGAAGCTCGGCGGTGATTTCATATTCCTTGTCTTTCTCGACGACATCGACTGCGGGTGCGAGGCCGAAACCGGCCTCGCGCGGCCAGGAAAGATCGAGCAAAGAGGAGCGGTTGAAGGGAAGCCGCGAAAACGGTTCGTGGAATCTGTCGAAGAGCTGATCGATTTCGCGGCGGAGTGTTTCGAAGGGTCCCCATGATCCGGTAGACGCGCCGAAAGTGCTCGGCACGGAAGGCCTTTTCTCGGTCTTGACGGGAATCTTGCTCGCAGTATCTGCCATGATAATTCCTCCTCCTGAACAAGCGGACGCGCGATGAAGTGCGGCATCGTGGTTTTTG
>CAVWXV010000009.1:0-40726 GCA_963759185.1 uncultured Alphaproteobacteria bacterium | reverse complement strand
TGGGAAGGGGCCGGATATGCGGTCGTGGCCATCTCGGCGCAAACGCAGCTCCAGGAACAGCTTCCCGAAGACGTCCGGGGCCGGGTCTTCGGCGTCCTCAACATGCTCGTATCGATCGCCAGCCTGGCTCCGATCATCATCGTCGGGCCCGTTGCGGACCTGTTCGGCCGAGAGCCCGTGATCCTGGTCGTGGGCGGCATCGTGTGCCTGTGGGGCGTGAGCAGTGTCCTCAGCCATCGCAACCTTCCTGAGGTAGACGTGGCCCGCGCCCCATCCTCGCCCAGCGGCGCGGCCGTGGATCCGATGACCGCCGCCATCCCGCCGAGCGATCTGGCCACCGCGGGCGTGACTCCCGCGGCCGCCGCAGGCGGGCCCAAACGCGTCAGACCTGCTCGACGCGCCAGAGGGCGAGCGCTCGGGGACGGCGAGACGCTCTGATGGCCGCGGTCGACCCGCCAGGTTCGGAAGGTTCCGGGGCGCAGGCGATCACCCCGGACGCGTGGCGCGTTGCGGCACTGGGGCTGCTCGCCGGCGGGTTCGCGGTCGGAGTGCTCTCCGGCCACAGGCGGCTTGGGGGAGCCGTGCCGCTGATCACTGCCGGCGTCGCCCTCGGCTGCGCCGTCCCCGTCGCGCTGGCATCGCGTCGTCCACCGATCACGCCCCGGGGCGCGGCCGATGCCCTGTCTCGCGCGGATCGCATGCCGACGTTCAGCATCGCTCGTGGGTGCGCGCGACGAAGCCGCGGTCCTGCGCCAGCTCGTGGCCGACGTCAGCCGTCAGGACTACCGTGGCGCCCGACGGAACGCCCCTCTTCGAACTAATCGTGGTGGACGATCGCTCCACCGACGGCACGGCCGAGGCTGTCACCGCTCGCCGCGGTCGAGCACGGCATCGCGGCCGTAGCGCGCGTGGTCCTGCGGCGCGGCGAGGGTCTGGCCGATGGCAAAGGCGCTGCCCTGACGGCGGCTCAGCCCGATATCTGCAACGGCGACGTCGTCCTGGTTCTCGACGCCGACGCACGCCTGGAGCCGTGGTTCTTGCGTCGTGCGGCCGGCTACTTCGCGGCAGGGGCCAACGCCGTCACGGCGCGTCGCCGCATTCTCGATTCGGACAGCGGTTGGCTGGCCGGCGCGCAGGCGGACGAGCAGACGCTCGATGGCGAGCTCAACCGCGGGCCGTTGGGCATGGGCGGCTGCTCCGAGTTCCGTGGCAACGGGATCATGGTCCGACGCGATCTGCTGGCCGCGGTCGGGGGCTGGCGGGCATCGGCCCTGACCGAGGACATCGACCTGTCGAGCCGGGTCGCGGCGCTGGCAGGGGAGCGGGTCGCCTGGGCGCATCGATGCGGAAGTCTGGGAAGAGCCGGTCCGTACCGCTCGAGCAGCCTGTGGCGGCAGCGACTGCGCTGGGCGGAAGGTGCGTTCCGGCGGGCCTTCGAGCACGGCCCCGCCGTGCTGAAGAGCTCGCAGCTGCCAGTTGCGCGCCCGCCTCGACTTCGTCGCTTATGTCGGCCAGCTCGCGGTTCCGCCGGTCGTCCTTGGTGCCGCCGCCGCGGCGGCCGTGACCGGGCGCCGGCGCAGCCTGCTCTCGATCGTGGCCGGATACCTGGGCATCAGCGCGCTGCTGGGCTGGGATGCGCTGCGCTGGGAGCGGCGGCCGGACGGACGGCCGCTCGGTGCCGGAGAGCGGCTCGGCCGGGCCTTGCGGGTCTCGCTCTTCAACGGACTGTGGCTACTGGTCGTGCCCCGGGCGCTGGCCGACCTGGCGTTTCGCAGGGGCCCCATCCGCTACGTGAAGATGGAACACGATGGGGCAGGGGACCCTGCCGCCGCCTCCGGCTCTGGTGCGCGCGGCGACTTGTAGAAGCGTCGGCGGGGGCGCCCCGGCATCCTTGAGCCTTCCCAGATAAGCCGCAGATAAGCGGCGACTCGCAAAGTTGCGCCGTTGGCCACTGGACCGCCGCGCCGGAAGGTCGAGGCCATCGAGAAGCCCGCCGGAAGTCGCGCTTGCGTGCCGCGCGCACAGGAAGGAGGAGCCCGCCCGAGTAGCTGTACGTCCTCTCGGTACGTGGCTGGGAGAGCCTGCTCTGCCCATGGCGATCCTGCGCCAGGATTGATCGATTTCCGCTTGAGATTTTGATTTTCGTCATCAACGGCGGCCTTTCGATTTATGGCCAGACCGAAGCGATCAAGCGACGCGCGTCGATCAATTACATCTCATTCTTCTTTGTGCTATTTCGTTTATGGCGATCACGCCCTTGTTTCAGCTGGGGGACGGGAACTATTTCGTTTTCGAAACGGACTTCGTCGTGCTGCGCGCTGAGCCTGATGGCGTATGTTTACAATGCTCGGAGTTTTCTGCACTAGCCAAATTCCGATACCAACGGGGCGGCCATAGAACGGCCTCTCGTCTCACGCACCGAATCCCGATCATTCGCCATTGTCTCCTTTTGACGGCGTGCATATCCGTGGCTGCGTCAATCGTCTATGGCAAACTTTTTGTTCACCAACCGTGACATTTTTGGCGAGGCACAGGCTCAGATTTTTCGGCGACCGGCAAATCGCGTTGGTCTCGTCGGGCACGATCCCTGACATCAATACCATTTTACGGCGCAGTGATTGGTTTGCGCTGCGGCTGGGTGTCGCGCAGTATGGGGTGGCTTACACTTTTCGTCATTCTCGACTCTGTCGGCTGCCATCATTAATAATCCGCTAGTTAATGCTCGGTTCTGCATTGGCAAGGTATGGCCATTTTCTTCATCGACTACATAAGCCGGGGAAGAGGAATGAAATTGATAGCGGTCTTTCTGGTGGCTGGCGTTCTAATGGCGCCGGCGTTTCAGGCTTTCCGTTCTGAAGAGGCCGCCAGCGAGATCCGCTGCCTTCCAGGGTCAGGATAACCCCAACCCGTTTAGCGACCCAGGCCTGCCTCATGATTACGATGCTTTTCAGATCCTTTGTTACACGATCGTAACCGTCGACCATGACGGGGTTCTGTGGGGATCGAATATTCTCGGCGCCGCCTTGTTTTTCGTGCCACGCACTTGGTGGCCGGAAAAGCCGCAACCGAGTTCCTTATATAATTTATTCCACCATCCTCAATTATCGCTACATCGAAAGCAATAACCTTTCCACACCTCTTATGGCGGAAGGCTATTACGCTTTTTGGTGGTTTGGTGCATTCCTTATAAGCGTTTTATACTGGGTTGGCATTTCACGCGTTGTCGTTTTGTCCCGCCGAAACCCCAACTCGTTCATTTTTCTGCTGCGGTGCGTTTTGGCAGGATTGACGCTCATTACATTGCGCGGGAGTTTGATGCCCGTCGCTTCGATGATCGTAGGCGCGGCCTTTTCCGCGGCGGCTCCGGGCTGGCCTGCAGCGGCTTCCCGCGAGTGCGGAAACGAAATCGCTACAAAATCGGCGCAATCTGAGGTGGGCTCATGGCAAATAAGGCCGCATTCCGATCTTGACCGGTGCACGCCGGACGGAGGTCTATTTCTTTCCGTCGCCTTACGCGGCACCTCGCAAGAGGGAGAACCAGCAGAGCGCTACTTATCATTCGCGGGAAACTGTTCAGAGAACCGGAGCCAAGTCTCAACTATGCACCATGTTTATGTCCAATATGGTTGCGGATATTCCGCGTGCGAAGGATGGCTCAACTTCGATGCTTCGCCGACGCTTCGGATCGAGAGAATACCATTGTTTGGAAATATAATTTCTGCAGCTTTCTCTGGTAACCGCGATCGGTTTCCGGCGTCCGTGAGATATGGCGACATACGCAAGGGCCCACTCGTGCCGGAAGGAAGTGCTGATGGTGTCTCGCCTCTCATGTGTTAGAACATCTTAGTCTTTGCGACTTTCGAAAAGCACTAACGAACACATACAAGATGCTCGCCGATGGTGGAGTGTTCCGGCTGGTCGTGCCAGACCTGCTTGAACGCGCCCGCAGATATGTCTCAACAGCCGAAGAGGAGCACGGGGCTGCCGAGGAGTTTTTCCGCGCAACGTTACTCGGCAAAGAACGTCGTCCAACAGGGCTGTCGAGCATCCTCCGTGAAATCATCGGCAACTCCGATCATCTTTGGATGTGGGACGAAACATCGGTTACGGAGGAACTGAAGAGGGTAGGCTTCACTCGCATTCGTAGGTGCGATAATGGTAATTCGGGAATCCCCGCGTTCGATGCAGTCGAAGAACCTTCGCGTTTCTATGACACGCAGCTGAACATCCGAGAATGTGCCATGGAAGCTTGGAAGTCGTCTCGGTGACCTTTTCTGATCTACGCTGATTTGCTACAAATATTTCGCCCGTATACGCAATCTATTTACGATCGAAACCGCTGCTTGGTGAATTTCGTGGGCGCTCACTACAACCTTCGGGAGCAGCCGGGTTACGTGCAGGAGCATGATAACTTCAAGCCCTATAAGTGACATTGCCGCGCCGTTTAATCCATATTTCGCCGAAAGTGGGTAAGTGCTTACGGCGCAGACAACTGACGTAATTAGAAACATGTATGAATAGGATGAATGCTTATTAATAGCAAGTATTAAATTTGAAAGAGGAAGCCAAAAACAGTTTAACGCCGTAGTCAAAACCATCAAGATAAGAAAATATTTTGGCGGGTGAACGACGCCAGCCGTCCATTTCTCAATGAGTTGAGTACCAAAAATTGCCATTGTCGGACATATTATTATCAGAACTACTGCGCTCGTGAGAAGTGTCGCCAAGACGATTTTCGCTCCGTCATTCCGTGCGTCTTTGGCCATTGCAACAGCGAATTCCGGCATAATGGCACGATTCACCAAAGTAGCAATCTGAACGGTAACACGCGTAATCGTTCGGACCGTTACGAAGATAGTCACCGCAGCGCTCGATAGAGCGGCTCCGACCGCTAGAGCCGTCCCTTGCAAAAACATCGCTTGAGAAAGAGGAATTGCCAGCATCGATATTGCCGGCCCGAGGAGTCTTTCGGCTTCTGGTCTATTGGCGTGACGAAATCCGACCTCCAGCCAGGTAATGCGCTTGCGCAACACCAAAGCCATAACGAGAACGCCCAAAACTCGGCTGAAAAGATATGCTGCAGCCGCACCCCATAAAGAACTCCCAAGGAGAACGACACAAAGCACGGCCAAGCCTTCGGCCAGCATTATAAGTGCATGGACCGAATGCCCGATCGCGTAAAGGCCCGCGCAAGGGAAGGCAGACAAGAATATGCCATTCTGCAAACAAATTATTCCGTAAACCGATAAAAGCGCCAAAGTTATCCGAATTTCCTGCGGACTGATTGGTGCAGCAACAGTGACGAGTTCGGTTGGAAGCCACCAACATATTGCAAGTGCAATCGCGAGCACTATTGACGAGCATATGGCGACCGCGGCCGACGCACTTTGAAACGTCACAATAGCGCCAGCACGATCACCGCGGGCGACCTTCATCGTCATATCGTTTCCGGCAGCCGTGGCGAATCCAAAATCACCAAGAGCCAGATAAGAGGGGATCGTACACAATAGGAGCCAGATCCCATAACGATCTAAGCCCCAATGGGTCGCGAGCACGGGCACCATCGAGAGCTGGAGGCCGGCCACGACGACATGGCCCAAGGCGTTTGCGCCGATGCCGCGCATCAGACGTGCTAACATTTTCGCGCCAACTCTCTATCGGATGCTCTTCGTTCCATCGTTGGTCAGTTCGGTGATTTGGTTAAGACGGTCTTGTTCAAAGATTGGCAGGCATCCATCCAGCTTCGGTGAGGGCAGCAACGGATTGAACAAAATTTTGTGTGTCGATTTTGCCGGCACTGGCTTGAGCAGACAGACAGAACTGCCGCCATAAATTTTCGTCGCTTGCGAGTTGGCGCATGAAGAACGCCATGCCTTCCGGGTTGTCCGATTCCACCAAGAATCCGTTGACACCGGTTCGAACGAAATAGTCTCGGGCGCCGCAATTCTCCGAGACTATGACAGCTACACCCATTGCCATTGCTTCTATGATCGCAAATCCAAACTGTTCTTCACTGCTTACATGCAGAAGCACGAGCGTCGTCGCAAGCCCTCGGCAAATCTCCTCTGTTTGTTGGAAGCCCTCGAAGATCACAAGATTTTGGATATCCAAATCAGAGGCGTGACGCCGCAAGTCCTCTTCGAGAGGACCCGATCCAAAAATCCGTAACGTCCGGGGATCGGCAACGGTTTTCGCATAAAGGGCAAATCCATCGAGAGCGGTGAAGAGGTTCTTTTTTGGAACAAGGCGCGCGATAATCGTAAAATGACGCTCGGCAAAGGACGCACCATCCGGAGCCGGGAGGCTTTTCCCAAGATTGCGGATTCGAGCAACAGAAATAGTATCGTATCCTAAATGAATAATATCGGACTTCTTGCCAAGAAAAGTGAGATATTGTTGGGATCGCGTCGATCCGGTGATGGCACCCTGATAAGGAAGCAGCCAAATCGCTTTGAGAGCCTCCCTAAGTATAAACCGGGGATAATCATCAAATTTCGAGTCAATAAGCAGATAAACCCGTCGTCCGAGAAACCTTAGGAGGATGGCGGTAACTTCAATTGCAAAGTCATCATAATGGCATAGAAATATATATTTTGAATTTTCTTTCAGAATAACTGATATCAGTTTTATAATCATATTAATTTTATTAACATTTCTTCGCTTTGAGGTCCCAAATAGCGTTATTTTTTTGAAGTTAATATTTGAGAGTGGTTTCCATTCGTATGTAGAGCTTTCACTAAAATACTCTATGCCAATAATTTTGTGGCTTTTCAAGCCATTCGCGACGGCATTACATCTGTCGTCTTGAGTTGGACCAAAATTCTCCCAAACGAATATGATAGATTGGCTTTGCATTAATTACCTCGGTGACGGTCGTGGCCTGTCAAGCGAGAACGGACGCCAGCTTCGTCTACTGGACATAACAAAAATTATTCCTATCGAGCATGAGGCGACACCAAGTTCATCTGCAAATCTTCCAACGATTTTCGGCGACTGAAAATTTCTGCGAGCAATCGTCCGTCTCCGAGAGCCGGATGGCAGCCTTCCTGCGCAAATCTTTGGATTTCATGTGCCATCGCTTCGCTATCCCCTGCGGGAACAATAATGGCTGTTCCATATAGAAGTTCGAAAAGTTCCGTCCCCTTATCGGCAGTCACCAAAATAGGCTTACCACTCGCCAGCATGCCGCCGAGTTTCGAAGGCAGGACGAGATCGGCGACCCCTTTGGCCTGGGGCAGCACTTGGAGATCCGCAAAATTCAAGAGCTCACATAAATGTTCTTCAGGTTGCAACGGGAGGAAATACACATTTGGGAGATGTCCATATCTCGCCATTAGCTGCGGTTTTTCCGGTCCCTCGCCGACCAAAACAAAAGCAAGTCTAGCGTCATCTACCAGCCGTTCCGCCGCGTCGAGTACGATATGAAGGGCCTGTTTCGCGCCGATGTTTCCGGAATAGAGAATGACGAACGTCTCTTTCGATAGCCCGAGCTCCTCGCGGAACCTATTGGCACCAGTCAAAGGGCGAATTTGATCTAAGTCCACCCAGTTTCGGATCAGCGCAAGGCGTTCCGGCTTCACACCCTTCGAGACCAATCGTTCTCGCATCTTATTCGAAATAGAGATGATCTGATCAAAGCTTTGAAGCACCCGCCGTTCGAAAAAATGCGCGAACCGCCGCGCAAATCCGCTCTTCAAATGCCCGACAGCGAAAGCCGAAATCAATCTCGAGATCCTGAACGTGAAGGATCGTGCGAGCGCCAATGCATTTGGCAGCGGCAAGCGCAATTGGTGCCGCAAAGAGTGTAGGTTCGACACACAGCACGACATCCGGTCTATGCCGCAGGAGCGACCACAGGACAATGGGTGCCGAAGACACCGCAAAACTAAGCGGGGGCAACAGCCGCCAGATACCGCGCATTTCCGTCTTGAGAAAAATCGGACAGCGAATGACCGACACGCCAGCCAGCACTTCGGACATGTAGTGCAAAGCCAGATACGGCTTTTTGAGGACCCATCCCGGGTAATGGGGCGGGGTCGTGACCACCCGCACGTGATGGCCGTTCATGCTCAAAAAACTACCGATATCGCCAGTGTATCGACCAACGCCAATAAATTCAGGCGCATAATTTAGGCCATAAATCAATATATCCAATGATTTTTGCGCTGATTTGTCCATTTGATGACTTGGCTCCTCGCGCATAAGCATCCTACACAAGTTCTTTGGACGTTTTCTGCATTGTCAGAAACCAACAATACGATCCGAATACATTCTTCGAAGGTGATCCATGGCGTTCCGCCGAGCCCGACGAGCCTCTCCAAATCGAGCAACTTTTATAGTATTCTATCAAGTTTCTTCCAGGGATCGAAAATAAGCTTGCCTTTAAATCCAAGAATGGGTCGCGATTTTTCCGCGAGGTCGCGAATGGACGCAGCGACTCCGGTTCTGCAATCGATCGGCCGATCACCGTCGTCATTTTCGAGCCTGCATCCCCCATATGAGCCAGCTTTTAATCAATCAGGTCCTCACCGATCTTGACCGCTTGCGCGCTGTCTCCGGCACGAATCGCCAGACTGTCGTGCGCGAGGCTTTCAAGGATTTGCTCAAGAACTCGGCGAAGCAGCATGAACTTGTTTTACTCCTCCATACGGAGGTTCGAATCCTCCTGCCCCAGCCAAATCTCATTTTTGGGCGGTTTGGCGCTCTCATCCGCCGTGCAGCGGGCCGCGATTGCGGTCGTTTTTATTAGCATATCATGGGGTTGCCGGAAAGTCGCGACCGCCTCGCCGGCCTCCCAAGCGCAGTTGGATAGCACCAAATTGAGAAGGCCGTATTTTTCGCGCGGCTCTTGCGCTGCAAACAGCCTTTGGGCGTTGCGCGTCAGGTCAAGAAGCTGCGCGCCCTCGTTCCTATAGGATTTGTCGGCCTCTCGGTGCCGCTCGATCTCACGCAGGCAGCGGTTCTGCTCTTCTCGGCTGTGTCCGTCGTCAATGACCATCGAGACCATCGACAGCGCGAAGCAGGCCGCCGAATTATGCGAACCCAAATTTCACACCCGCGCCTCAGCGCTTTCAAACGGAAGGAGGCTGATGCAGACGCTGCACAAAGCGCAAGATCCCGACGACCTGCGAAGATCTCAGATATGCGCGATCTGCCCTTCGTGTGCGCGATGCAAGCAGCAGCGCTGCCGAAAGAAGTTCATTCGATGATGTGGTAAGGTACCACGCCACGCTCCGCACTGCCGACATCAAGGGCTCTGCCGAGCGGCGGCACGGAGCGATGACGGCAGTCTGTGCGCTCACAGGTTCGGCAGCCCGGTCCAATGGGATCGGCAACATTTGGATCGTCGAAATTGATTCCCGTTGCGTAGATCGTCTGGTTCGCATAATCGATCTCGCAGCCTAGCCCGACGGCGACGGCGCGCGGCCGCGCGAGAAAGGAACTACCACTGGGGCCGACGGTGCGCGCTATGCTGAGATAAGTTACACCATCCGGCGTGCGCGCGAGCTGCACTAAGATACGGCCTGGATGCGCGAACGCATGATGCACATTCCAGAGTGGGCAGGAGCCCCCAAAACGCGCGAACTGAAAACGCGTCGCACTGCTACGTTTCAAGACATTTCCCGCTATATCTGCTTTTAAAAACCAAAAGGGAATGCCAGAGGCTCGCGGGCGCTGCAGCGTGCTCAATCTATGGCAGACCTGTTCGAACGTGACACCGAATTGGCTCTGCAGCTGCTCGATATCATATCGTGCTGCCTGCGCTTCGGTCAGAAAGCGCCGATAGGGGAGCATAAGGGCACCTGCAAAATAATTCGCGAGGCCGACGCGCGCCAAGGCGCGGGCTTCATCGCTTCCGAGCCCGGCGCCTTGAACAAGCCGAGTTATCTGGGTCTTCTGCTCGAGAAGGCCGATCACATGGGCGAGCGAGAAAGCCTGGCGTTCGGGCGCTATTTCGGCGGCAATGAGAAGTTTACGTGGGTTCCGATCGAGCCGCCATACCAAACCCTGCTCAAGGAGACGCGGGATGCGATCGATTTCGATATTGTGCTGCGTGCGCAAATAGAGCGCGAGATCTTCACGCAGATTGCCATGGCCGAAGCTGTGTGCTTCGGCGAGCTCTTCCGCCGCACGGTCTAACCCATCGAAATAGTTGCGATGTGATTGCACCCAATCGCGTACGTCATCGTAAGGGAGACGCGAAGTCGCCACGTCTTCACTAGCCTTGCTCTCTTGGCGTGTGCGCAAGATAGCCTGCTCTTCGTTGATGGCTCGCCAGGCGCGATAGAGTTTCAAAAATCTCTGTACGACTTGCGGCGCGGCGCGCACCGCGGCTTCGGCTTCACTATGCGAAATGAGCTTGTCGCCGAACATCGGATCACCGCTCACTTCGCGCAGGTCCGCAGCGTGGCGCAGATCCTCGGCATCCGAAAAATATTCCGGCTCTATGCCGAAGAGATCGCAGAGTCGCGGCAGGTTTGCCAATGCGAGCGGCCGATGGTCGTTCTCGATTTGATTGAGATAGCTCGCCGACAAACCGAGCTGTCGCGCGAGTTCGGCCTGGCTGATGCCGCGGCTTTCACGGAGGCGGCGAAGCCTCGCGCCGGCGAAGATCTTCTTTGGTCTCATGCTTTTTGCGGAATTTGCAACATTGGCAACATTTGCAATTTTATCCCTTCATTATCGCATTTTTTTCAAAAATCAGGACCAATCTCACGTTAAACTGTTTGCAACTATAGCAGCGATTAAAAGCTGTAGCAGCAATTAATTTGGCTAAGGGCGATCGATGCAGACCTATGACGTCACCGTACATCCGGAGAGCGAGCGGCTGCCGCACGTGGCCCAATTGGCCTGGAAGATCGCCGAGGTTGCGAGCGATCCGGTCGAAGTTTCGGCCGACGTGACCGAGATGATCATCAACCGCATCATCGATAACGCCTCGGTGGCGGTTGCTTCACTTAACCGGCGCCCTGTGGTGGTAGCACGCGATCAGGCGCTCGCCCATCTACGCACGGGCGGCGCCACGCTTTTCGGTCTGCCGCCAGGGGTTCGTGTCCATGCCGAATGGGCTGCCTGGGCCAATGGCGTAGCGGTGCGCGAACTCGATTATCACGATACGTTTCTCGCTGCCGAATACAGCCATCCCGGCGACAATATTCCCCCCATCCTCGCAACTGCTCAGCAGATGAACTGCAGCGGGCGTGAGCTCGTGCGCGGTATAGCTGCCGGCTATGAAATTCAAGTGGATCTGACGCGCGCTATTTGTCTGCATGAACACAAAATCGATCACGTCGCTCATTTAGGTCCATCGGCTGCCGCCGGCATAGGCGCTTTACTTGGCCTGAGTACAGCGACGATTTATCAGGCCGTGCAGCAGGCGTTGCATGTGACGACCGCGACGCGCCAGAGCCGCAAGGGGGAGATCAGTTCCTGGAAGGCCTTCGCGCCGGCCCATGCCGGCAAACTTGCCGTCGAAGCGATTGATCGCAGCATGCGCGGTGAAGGCGCACCAAGCCCAATTTATGAAGGAGAGGATGGCTTCATCGCCTGGATGCTCGGCGGACCCAAGGCACATTATCAGGTGTCTTTGCCCGCACCAGGGGAGGCGAAGCGGGCTATTCTCGATACTTATACGAAGGAGCATTCCGCCGAATATCAGAGTCAGGCGCTTATCGATCTTGCCTTCAAACTTGGCAAGAAAATCACCGATTGGGATGCGGTCGAAGAGATCCTTGTCGAGACAAGCCATCACACGCATTATGTGATAGGCACGGGGTCGAACGATCCGCAGAAATTCGATCCCGCCGCTTCACGCGAAACACTCGATCATTCGATCATGTATATCCTCGCCGTCGCTCTGCAGGACGGCGCGTGGCATCATGTTCGCTCCTATCTGCCGGAGCGGGCGCAACGTCCAGACACAGTGAGGCTGTGGCAAAAGATTAGAACAGTCGAGGATCCGCGCTGGACGGCCCGCTATCATACGACAGATCCGGCTTCGAAAGCTTTCGGCGGCAGGATCATCATTCGTTTGAAGGATGGAATGGAGATCGCCGACGAACTCGCCGTGGCGAATGCGCATTCGCTCGGTACGACGCCGTGGAAACGGCCAGACTATATCCGCAAGTTCGAGACACTGACTGAGGGACTGCTAAACCCGACCGAAGCGAAACGCTTCCTCGAAGTCGTGCAGCGTCTACCCTTGCTGAAGCCTGGAGAACTGCTGCTTCTTAACGTCGTCGTTCCCGCTGGTGTGCTCGCTAAGGGAAGCCCTGGCCTCTTCTAGTTTTGGAACTAGCCTCGGCAATTCCTGAACATCCAATGCGCACGCAGAAAATAATCTAAGGGAGAGCTGCAATGTCGAATGTTCAAGCGACCACGCCGCCGGCGAGCCCGCCGCCCAAGAAGTCCGTCGCCCTTTCGGGCATAGCTGCTGGAAATACCGGGATCTGCACTGTTGGACGCAGCGGCAATGATCTCCATTATCGGGGCTATGACATTCTGGACTTGGCTGAGAGCTGTGAATTCGAAGAGATTTCCTATCTCCTCGTCCACGGCTCTCTGCCCGACCTTGCACAGCTAACCGCCTATAAGGCCAAGCTGCGTGCGCTTCGTGGGCTGCCGCATTGGATACGCAAAGTTCTTGAGGCCCTGCCCGCTGCCACGCATCCCATGGACGTTCTGCGCACTGGTGTTTCGGCCCTCGGCTGCGTGCTTCCCGAGCGCGCCGACCACAGGGCTGAGGGGGCCCGTGATATCGCCGATCGACTCATCGCAAGCCTCGGGTCGATGCTGCTTTATTGGTATCACTGGTCGCATAATGGCAAGCGCATCGACGTCGAAACCGAGGATGAAACCGTCGGCGGTCATTTTCTGCATCTCCTCCATGGCAGACCACCGTCACCGGAGCGGGTACGGGCGATGCACACGTCCTTGATCCTTTACGCCGAGCATGAGTTCAACGCCTCGACCTTCGCGGCCCGGGTTGTTGCTGGTACTGGTTCCGACATTTATTCTGCCATCACTGGCGCGATCGGTGCGCTGCGCGGTCCAAAACATGGCGGTGCGAATGAAGTCGCGCTGGAAATCCAGCGCCGTTATGCGAGCCCTGACGAAGCGGATGTGGATATCACGCGTCGGCTCGAAGCAAAGGAAGTCGTAATCGGCTTTGGCCACCCGGTCTATACAATCGCAGATCCACGCAATCAGGTGATCAAGCGCGTCGCAAAAAGCCTGTCGGAGCAGGCAGGAACCACAGCCCTTTATGATATTGCGGAACGGATCGAGACCGTCATGCAGCAGGGCAAGAAAATGTTCCCGAACCTCGATTGGTTCAGCGCGGTGTCCTATCATATGATGGACATACCGACAGCCATGTTCACGCCGCTCTTCGTCATCGCGAGAACCACAGGATGGGCGGCGCATGTGATCGAACAGCGCGAAGACGGCAAAATCATTCGGCCGACGGCCAATTACATCGGACCTGAGCCGCGCCCGTTTAGGTCAATCCGGCAGCGCGGCGGTCTTGCCGACACCGAGGCTGCTTAGGAAAAGAGGAGCCATGACTTATCTCGTTGCCGCTGATCTTCCGGACCAGCCTGCCGGCATCCGCTTTCGCGCTCTGCTTGAGCGACCGCAGATCCTGCAATTGCCGGGGGCGTACAACGGGCTCGCCGCACAACAGGCGCGCGCTGCCGGTTTCGAAGGCCTCTATCTCTCCGGTGCGGCGATGACGGCTTCGATGGGCCTTCCGGATCTTGGTGTCATTACAGTCGACGAGGTTGCCTTCTTCATTCGGCAAATTGCACGCTCTTCCAACCTCCCGGTTCTGGTTGATGGCGACACCGGCTATGGCGAAACCTTGAACGTCATGCATATGGTACGGACGTTCGAAGACGCAGGAGCGGCTGCCGTCCATATCGAAGATCAACTTCTGCCGAAGAAGTGCGGGCATCTCAACGACAAGAAACTCGCCAATGCGCAGGATATGGCGGCCAAGGTCGCGGCGGCTGCGAAAGCGCGGCGCCATCTCTATGTCATCGCGCGCACCGATGCCGCGGGAAGCGAAGGCATGGATGGCGCCGTTGCCCGGGCCCAACTCTATATCGAGGCCGGCGCCGATGCGATCTTTCCCGAGGCGCTGAGCGACGCTGGAATGTTTAAGGAATTTGCCCGCCGTATGCCTGGCGTGAAGCTGCTCGCGAATATGACGGAGTTCGGCAAGACGCCATTCTTTACCGCGAGCGAATTCGAAGCCATGGGCTACGCCATGGTGATCTGGCCCGTCAGCGCCCTACGCGTCGCAGCGAAAGCCCACGAACATCTCTATGCCGCGATCAAACGGGACGGTGGCACGCAGAACGAACTGCAGCGGATGCAGACACGTGCCGAACTCTATGCGACGATTGATTATCAAGGCTACGAGACGCTCGATGCCTCGATCATCAAAACCATCACGCCGGAAGGCATGCCCAAGCGTTAGATGCGGCTCTGCCGCATCGCAAGGAGAAACGATCAATTGTGACGCCTCGCATGAATTAAGCCCGCAAAAATCGGGGAGAAAATAAAAAATAAAGGAGGAAATCATGAACAGCCGTTACTCCGAGATCTATCGGCGCTGGCAGCAAGACCCACACGATTTTTGGCGGCAAGAGGCGGCAGCGATCGATTGGATCAAACCGCCGGAGCTGATTTTCGATCCTAATGCCGGCGTCTATGGGCACTGGTTTCCCGATGCGACTTGCAACACCTGCTGGAACGCCGTTGATCGGCATGTCGCCGCTGGACGTGGGACACAGCTGGCGATCATCTATGATAGCCCGGTAACCGGCACGCAGCGAAAGATCACTTATGCCGAATTGCGCGACGAGGTCGCGACGCTTGCCGCTGTGCTTCAAGATCATGGCATCGGCAAGGGCGACCGCGTCGTGATCTACATGCCGATGATTCCGGAGGCCGTTTTCGCGATGCTGGCTTGCGCGCGAATTGGCGCCATTCATTCCGTCGTCTTCGGCGGCTTCGCTGCAAAGGAACTCGCAACGAGGCTCGACGATGCAAGGCCGAAATTGGTGCTTACGGCATCATGCGGAATTGAGGGCAGCCGCGTTGTCGCTTACAAGCCCCTACTCGATGCGGCGATCGATATGGCGCGCGCAAAGCCCCTAACCTGTCTCGTCTGGCAGCGTCCGCAGGCTGAAGCAAAGCTCATCGCCACACGCGACTACGACTGGTCCGAAGCGGTCACTAAAGCCAAATCGGAAGGACATGAAGCGTCCTGTGTCGAAGTCGCGGCGACCGATCCGCTCTATATTCTTTACACGTCGGGGACCACCGGCATTCCGAAAGGCGTCGTCCGCGACAACGGCGGCTATATGGTCGCGCTCGCCTGGTCGATGCAAAATCTTTACGGTATTTCGCCAGGTGAATGTTTTTGGACGGCGTCCGATGTCGGTTGGGTCGTCGGCCATAGCTATATCGTCTATGGTCCCCTGCTGCATGGGGCAACAAGTGTGCTCTATGAAGGCAAGCCCGTAGGTACACCCGATGCAGGCGCTTTTTGGCGGGTCATCGCCGAACATAAGGTTGTGAGCCTCTTTACGGCGCCCACCGCTTTCCGCGCGATTCGTCGGGATGATTGCGAGGCGACTCTCCTTCAGAAATACGATATTTCATCGCTGCGTACTCTCTTTCTCGCCGGCGAGCGCGCCGATCCGAATACGGTGCAATGGGCCGAAGAAATCCTGAAAATTCCAATCATCGATCATTGGTGGCAAACCGAGACTGGCTGGTGCATCGCCGGAAATCCCATCGGACTCGGCGGATTGCCGGTCAAACATGGATCGTCGAGCATGGCCATGCCGGGCTATGAAGTTGCGGTTGTCGATGAAGCCGCTAAACCGACACCGCGTGGGCATATGGGCTCAATCGTCGTCAAGCTGCCTTTGCCGCCGGGCGCTCTGCCGACGCTCTGGCAGCAGGACGAGCGTATGAAGGAAAGCTATCTTGCTGAATTCCCCGGCTATTACAAAACCTCGGACGCGGGTTTCGTCGACGAGGACGGCTATCTTTTTGTAATGGGTCGAACCGACGATATAATCAATGTCGCAGGCCATCGACTTTCGACGGGCGGAATGGAAGAAGTCTTGGCGGCCCATCCCGACGTCGCCGAATGTGCTGTCATTGGAATGAAAGACGAATTGAAGGGGGAATGTCCTTGCGGTTTCGTGGTCTTAAAATCGGGAGTCACGCGGCAGCCTGCCGATATCGAAGGTGAAATCATTCAATCGGTCCGCGACAACGTCGGAGCCGTGGCGGCCTTTAAGCTCGCTATTGTGGTCAAGCGTCTGCCCAAAACGCGTTCAGGCAAAATATTGCGCGGCACGATGAAGAAAATCGCCGATCACGACAATTGGAACATGCCTGCGACAATCGAAGATTCGACTGTACTCGACGAGATCGCGAAGGCGCTGCAACAGCGGGGGATATGAGAACGTTCCAGCGCATGTCCTCGATGAGACATCGGATATATCCGATGTCTAAAATGTCGGAAAAGCCTATCAACTTTTCCGGGGCATGCTTTAACACCCGCCCGTCGAGCAGCGACAGACCGCTGTGAACACGAGTCCGCTTATTGAAGCGGTCAAAGAACATGCCATATGGGACGCGACACCCGGTCCGCGCCGATTCCTGGTCTTGAGGACCGCTTAGGCATTTTCGACGAATTGGCTGCTCACGCTCCCCTGCGCGGTGCCTTTTTCCTGCACGTTGCCGGCTTGTCCCGTGGTTTTCTCGGCCTCACCGTCAAATATCAGAATGCCGTCGGCTTGCTCCCCACGACAATCATGATCGGGTCTTTTTTCGGCAGGTCCTTCACTTCAAAACCCGCACCCTTCAGAGCCATGTAGAGTGCCGTCCCCGCATCAGATGATGTCATCGTCATTCCAAGACCGCGAATGGGAATAGGAAACATGGCGGTCGAAGCACTTGCGTTGACGCCGCCGTCCGTCAGCGTCTTGACGATATCCGCGGCAAATTGCGCGGCCTCTGGATCATTGCTGGGGCTGAGAACATCGACCTTGATTGAGTAGCCACGCAACGTCTTCACCAATTTGGCGTGCTGGTCGGGCGAGATCCGCCGCCAAGCAACGACGGCGCGCGTCTGTTCGTGTTCGAGGCGCGCTTTTTCCTGCTCGAGATGTGTCTGTTGCGCCTGCAGCAGAAGTTCTGCCGTGCGTTCATTCGCCCGCGCCACCTCTGCCTTTGCTTGATTGCTTTGCGCCAACGCATTCGCGAGATGCGTGTTGGCCAACCGGTTTCTGATATCCATCGTCCAAATGAGAGTTATTGTCGCAATGATCGAAACCAGGGCACCGATAATGAGGGCGATGATGGCAATGCTTTGAATGGCATTCGCGCGATCGAGCGACAGGTCCCAAACCGCTGTCTCCATGGCCGTACTCGTGTCGTAGTGGCGACTGCTTGCCCAGGTAAATGCTGAATTGTCTGCTGGCAAACCATCATTCGTCCGCACCAAAGCGCGCGATGTTGCGTAGGGTTGATCCATCTTATTCGCATTGTCCGCAACGTCGCCCCCCGCTTCCGGCTTGCGAGCCACACTAAAGGCCTTGGGAGCCGCAGGATCAAACACCTGCAAGACCAGTTTCAACCAAGCAAACCTTCCGATGACCGTCTGGAGAAGCATTTTCGTATCCATCGCCGGCAGGCAAGCCCGCCGGTTCAGGCAAAGGTCCGCCCGTGCGCATAGCCTGGTCTTTATCTGCTCAAGAAGCGGCTATTTGAAAGTGTCAGGTGAGACCCAACTCCTAACCAATTGATCACAAATGGCTTATCGCATTTGGGCGGCATGGCGGACGAGCTGCAAACCCATCTCGAAGGGCGCTGTGAGCCGATCTTTCGATGAATTCCACCATCGGCACCACCCCTATTTTTTGGAAAATTGAAGCCTTTTTTCTTCTCGAACGCAAATCTCTTTCCATACTGTCGACGCTCCGGTCCTCCTTGGTGTAGGCGCGCTTTTCGCTTTCCTTTCGCATGAGAGCCGGTTGAAACCGCTGACTCTTTGAGGGGCAACCGTGATTGGGATGGCGCGGTTGCCGCGAAATCATTTGCCGGTTTCGTAGAGTTCGTCGCGCCGATTGACGCTCGTCGTCGGCTCGAACGCAAACTCTATCGCCTGCCGAATACCGTGGTTTTTACCGTCGTTTGAGTCTGTGGCGGGACCGAACCAGGTGGTCGCTAAGTGGTCGCTACCAGTAGGGCCGTAGATCGAGAATTACGCCAAGTCTTTGATTTCCCTGGTGAGCGCGATGGGATTCGAACCCATGACCTCCTGATTAAAAGTCAGATGCTCTACCAGCTGAGCTACGCGCTCTTGGAGGGGATATGCCCGCTCTAACTGTATCGGTGCAGCGGGTCAATAGCGCCGTGCCTGGCGCCGGCGCAGTGGCTGTGGCTGGCAGCCAGAACTCAGCCCATGAAAGCCACCGCCGCGATCACCAGACCGAAGACGATGGCCGAAATGGCTGTAGTCCAGAGAATTTTATTCAAGAGCCGCGGTGCCACGGGCGCGCCGGGATCCGTGCCTTGCACAAAGTCACCGGCCTCATGCTGGGAGCGAATGCCGAACGGCAGCACCGCAAACAGAACGACGAACCAGATCGTCAGGAAAAGCGCGATCGCCAAAGGTGTGGAGAAAGGCATGGTCGCTCCCGTCTGTTCCGCCCCGATCCGGACGCGCGTCAGCCTTATCGTATCAGAGCATTTTCGGATGCCAAGAAACAGCCTCCGCGCGAAAATCTTCTAGCTCGGCAAGGGCGCCAGCGCCGCAGGCCTATCCAGACCGTCCTCTCGCCCAACTGCGCCCAAGTGCGCCCAAGGGCGCCGAAGCGCGCCGAAGATGCCCCTTCATTTCTCGCCAGGAATGTCCCGGTCGAGGCCCTTTTGCGCGAGTTCGGCGACATAGGCCGCCCATTTGTCCGGATAATGCGCGCCAAGATCGTAAAGATAATCCCAAGTGTAGATCCCGGTCGAATGCAGGTCATCGAAAGTCAGGCGCACGGCATAAGTGCCGATCTGATCGATCCCGAGGATCGCGACATTGCGCTTGCCGCCCACCGTCTTGCGCTCCTCCGGCGAATGGCCCTGGACCTCGGCGCTGGGGCTCATCACCCGCAAATATTCGGCCGAGAGATCAAAAGCGCTGCCGCTTTCGAAATTCACCTTCAAAAGGCTTCCGGCCTCTGTCAGCCGCAGCTCCGTCGGCCATTGTCCGTCTTTGGCTTCCATCGGCCTGCCTCATCCAATTCCGCGTTTAGCTGTATCATTTATGATATCGCTAGAAGTATCGTTAACGATATCGAATTGCGGATCTGCGTATATTACAGTGCACTGCATTCACGGCCAAAGTAGCGACCACTTCCGCTTCCGCTTCTTCAATTGACGGCCACGCATCGCTGGAAAAGTTTTAACGCATAGCTCATAGGTTCCACACACGATGGATCTGCCCTATATTTGCGTCAATGAATACACATTGCACCCCAGCCGAACTCGCAAAATCCGCACCAGCAAGGACCAGGACGGAAGATCACGCGCAAGATAGGGCATCTGCGCTGATCGATCCTTTCGGCCGCAAGATCACCTATGTCCGCGTCTCGGTGACGGACCGCTGCGATTTCCGCTGCGTCTATTGCATGTCGGAAGACATGGAATTTCTACCGAAGCGGGATCTTCTGAGCCTGGAGGAGCTCAACCGCCTCTGCGGCGCTTTTGTCGCCCGCGGCACGCGCAAGCTCAGGATCACCGGCGGCGAGCCTCTCGTCCGTCGCAATATCATGAGCCTCTTCCGCAATCTCTCGCAGCATCTTTCAAGCGGCGGGCTCGACGAGCTGACCTTGACGACCAACGGCTCGCGGCTCGCGCTTTTCGCTGGGGAGCTCGCAGACTGCGGCGTGCGGCGGATCAATGTCTCGCTCGACACGCGCGACCCGGAAAAATTCCGCGCGATCACAAGGCGCGGCGATCTCGGCGAGGTCATGGCGGGCATTGATGCCGCGCAAAAGGCGGGACTTTCGGTCAAGCTCAACATGGTCGCCTTGAAGGGCGTCAATGAGGATGAGATCATCCCCATGATCGAATGGGCGCATGGGCGCGGGATGGAGCTCACTTTGATCGAAGTCATGCCGCTCGGCGCGGTCGAGGCGGAACGGCTCGATCAATATCTGCCGCTCGATGCCGTGCGGGCCAAGATCGCCGAGCGCTTCAGCTTGCGCGATCTTGCCGATCGAACCGGCGGTCCGGCGCGCTATGTGAGGATTGAAGAAACCGGCGGACGGCTCGGCTTCATCACGCCGCTGTCGCATAATTTCTGCGAGAGCTGCAATCGCGTCCGCGTCACCTGCACCGGCACGCTCTATATGTGCCTCGGCCAGGAAGATGCCGCCGATCTCCGCGCGCCCTTGCGCGCCTCACCGGCCGACGAGCTGTTGAACGCAGCTTTGGATGAAGCGATCGGAAGGAAGCCGAAGGGGCATGATTTCGTCATCGACCGCACCCATCGCGACCCGGCCGTGCCGCGTCATATGAGCGTGACCGGGGGGTGACAGGGGTGAGAGGCGTTTATCTCAACCCATAATCTTGTCCGAAAATTCTACGCCTTTTCGGGATCTTAGTTTCATTCTTTGACGCATGATCTTAGCCGAAAAGTCTGCGCCTTTCCGGGATCATAGTTTCGTTCTTTGACGCATGATCTTGTCCGAAAAATCTGCGCCTTTCCGGAATTTTAGTTTCATTCTTTGACGCATGATCTTGTCCGAAAAATCTGCGCCTTTCCGGAATCTTAGTTTCATTCTTTAACGCATGATCTCATCCGAAAAATCTGCGCCTTTCCGGGATCTTAGTTTCGTTCTTTAACGCATGATCTTATCCGAAAAGTCTGCAACTTTTCGGGATCATGCGCTACCCGATCACGATCTTCGGCGCAACGCGCGCCCGCCCCTTCTCCAGGGCCGCTTTCACCTGTTCGGCGATGCTGCGATAGGCGGCGGCATAGGCCCCGTCCGGATCGCTGACGACGATCGGCTTGCCGGAATCGGCCTGTTCTCTGATGCTCATGGTGAGCGGAATTTCACCGAGGAAGGGCACGCCCATCTTCTCTGCCTCATGACGGGCGCCGCCATGCGCGAAGATGTCGGACCTTCCGCCGCAATGCGGGCAGAGGAAATAGCTCATATTCTCGATGACGCCCAAGATCGGAATGTCGACCTTGCCGAACATGGCGACGCCGCGGCGTGCGTCGATCAACGCAAGATCTTGCGGCGTCGAGACGATGACGGCACCGGCAAGCGGAACGGTCTGCGCCAAAGTGAGCTGCGCATCGCCGGTGCCGGGCGGCATATCGATGACGAGGCAATCGAGCTCGCCCCAGGCGACATCGCGCAACATCTGCTGGACCGCGGCCATAACCATCGGCCCGCGCCAAATCATCGCATCCTCCTCGGCCACCATGAAGCCGATCGACATGGCTTTCACGCCATAGGCCTGCAAGGGCTTGATGAGGCGGCCCTCCGATTCGGGCTGTTGATTTATGCCGAGGAGACGCGGCAGCGACGGGCCGAAAATATCGAGATCGAGAATGCCGATGCGCCAGCCGAGCGCCGCGAGCGACAGCGCGAGATTGACCGTCGTCGTCGATTTTCCGACGCCGCCTTTGCCGGAAGCAACCGCGATGATCCGCTCAACGCCAGGAATGCCGATGCTGCGCGGCGCCTGAGGATGCGGATGCGCCGCAGGCGCGGCATTGGCCGCGGCCGGCGGCTTTTCGGCCGTCAGGCTGACCAGCGCATTGGCGACGCCGGAAAGGCCACGTACCGCCTTCTCTGCGGCCAGCCGCATGCCTTCCATCGCCGCCGCCTGAGCCGGCTCGACCGCAATCGACAGATAGACTTTGCCGTCCTTCACCGAGAGCCCGGCAATGGCGCCCGTCTGCGGCAAAGGCGTTTTTCCGTCGGGTCCGCTCACCGATTGAAGAACCTTGAGCACATCCTGCTCGCTGATCATTGCCGCTGCTCCATAGGCTTGTTCTGCGCCCAGGCGATTGCGAGGCTAGCTCGCTGCAATCTCTGGATTTCGGCATGTAGGAATTCGTCAAACCGCATTCAATCATAATCAGCGGCCATTGATCCTACCCCTCTGAAGAAAGATGCAAAAATTCCGCCAGTAGGGCGCCGCAGCGCATCCTGCCCTATCCAAGCCGAGCCAGCGCCGCGGCGAGCTTTTCGCGCCGCTCTGCCGCCTCGGCCAGGCGTTCGCGATTTTCCTCGACGACTTCTTCCGGCGCCCGGGCGACGAAGTCGGCATTGCCGAGCTTGGCCTCGATCTTCTTGGCTTCCGCTGCCAATTTTTCCATGTCCTTCTTGAGGCGGGTCGCCTCGGCGGCAAAATCGATGATACCTTCGAGCGGCAGCGCCGCGAGCGTGCCGCGCACGATGAGCTGCGCCGCTTGCGCCGGCGCCTCGGCTCCGAAGGACATTTCGGAGAGCCGCGCCAAGCGCTTGATCGTCTCCTCCCAATTTTTTGCCCGCGCGACGACATCTGGTGCAGCCGCGACGAAGACCAGCGGTATCTGCGCGCCCGCCGGAACATTCATCTCCGAGCGCACCGAACGCACTTCCGACACCACATCGATGACGAAGCCGATCTCGGCCTCGGCGGCAGCGTCCTCACAGCCTTCGAGCTGCGGCCATGGTGCGAGCGCGAGGCATGTATCGCGCTTCGCTTGGCCCAAGATTTCGCTGCCCCAAAGCTCTTCGGTGAGAAAGGGCATGAAGGGATGTAGAAGTTTTAGGATCTGTTCGAGCACGAAGGCGGTTGCCGCGCGGGTTTCTGCCTTGGCGGCCTCATCCGTGCCCAGCAGCAGCGGCTTTGAAAATTCGAGATACCAGTCGCAGAAAATATTCCAGACGAAGCGATAGATCGCATTGGCGGCATCGTTGAAGCGATAGGCGCGGATCGCGGCCGTCACATCGGCCGCAGCTTTTGCGGTTTCACCGATGATCCATCGGTTGAGGACAACCGAGAGATCGCGCGGATCGAAGGGTTCGACGCGGATGCAGGCGTTCATCTCGGCGAAACGCGCCGCATTCCAGAGTTTCGTCGCGAAATTGCGATAGCCTTCGACCCTTTGCGTCGAGAGCTTTATGTCGCGGCCCTGTGCCGCCATGGCGGCAAGCGTGAAGCGCAGAGCATCGGCGCCATATCGGTCGATGAGATACAAGGGATCGATGACATTGCCCTTGGACTTCGACATTTTGGCGCCCTTCTCGTCGCGGACGAGGGCGTGGATATAGACGTCGTGAAAAGGCACATCATGCATGAAGTGCAGGCCCATCATCATCATCCGCGCGACCCAGAAGAAGATGATGTCGAAGCCGGTGACGAGCACAGAGGTCGGATAATGCCGCTTCAATTCCGGCGTCGCGTCCGGCCAGCCGAGCGTCGAGAAAGGCCAGAGGGCGGAAGAGAACCAAGTGTCGAGGACGTCTGGATCGCGGCTGATCACGATGCTAACAATATTTTCGGAGATGGGCGGCTGACCCACGAACTCAGTTCCGATTAAGGGCATGCTATCGACGGAAACGACCTTGAGATTGGGCGCGTATGGTGCTCCATCAGCGCCACCTTTAGTCCGGTAATATTCAAAAGCCGCCGCCTTTGCCTCCTCTTCCGAGGCCGCGACAAAAATAGGTCTATCAATTACCTGCCCATCGACTAGAAGCCCTGGCCCATACCAAGCCGGAATCTGATGGCCCCACCAGAGCTGGCGCGAGATGCACCAGGGCTGGATATTTTCCAGCCATTGAAAGTAGGTCTTCTCCCAATTTTCAGGGATGAACTTGGTCTTGCCTTCGCGCACAGCAGCGAGTGCCGGCGCGGCCAGCACTTTCGCATCGACATACCATTGGTCGGTCAACCGGGGTTCGAGCACGGCGCCGGAGCGATCGCCATGCGGCACCATATGCGGATTGGGCTCGACCTTATCGAGCAGCCCGCGTGCTTCCATCATGTCGATGACAAGCTTGCGGGCGAGTTCCCGCGGTTTCCGATCAAGCACCTCGATCGTTTCTTGGGAACGCGCCCAATGCGGCTGGCCCTCTTGCGGCAGGTCCGCGAAGAATGCTGTGTTACCCTGCAACTGAATATGACCTTCAGAATCGAGCACATTGATCAGCGGCAAGCCATGCCGCTTGCCGACCTCGAAATCGTTGAAGTCATGCGCCGGCGTGATCTTCACCGCGCCCGTGCCCTTTTCCGGGTCTGAATATTCGTCTGCGATAATCGGAATGAGCCGGCCGACAAGCGGCAGCTGCACGCGTTTGCCATGCAGATGCTTGTAGCGCTCGTCGTCTGGATGCACGGCGACGGCGGCGTCGCCCAGCATGGTCTCCGGCCGCGTCGTTGCGACGATGATGAATTCGCCGGTCTCTTTGCCGGCACCATCGACGATCGGATATTTGAAATGCCAGAGATGCCCCTTCACCTCGACCTGCGCCACTTCGAGGTCGGAGATGGCGGTCAAGAGCTTCGGGTCCCAATTGACGAGCCGCTTGTCCTTATAGATCAGCCCTTCCCGATAAAGCTGCACGAAGACTTTTACGACCGCGCGCGACAGGCCCTCATCCATGGTGAAGCGCTCGCGCGACCAGTCGCAGGAGGCACCGAGGCGCTTCAATTGATTGACGATGGCGCCGCCTGATTCCGCCTTCCAGGCCCAGACCTTTTCCAAGAATTTTTCGCGCCCCATGCGGCGGCGGTCTGGCTCCTGGCGCTCCATCAATTGCCGCTCGACGACCATTTGCGTCGCGATGCCGGCATGATCGGTGCCCGGCTGCCAGAGCACATCCTTGCCGCACATGCGCTCGAAACGGCAGAGAATATCCTGCAACGTATTGTTGAGCGCATGGCCCATATGCAGCGAGCCGGTGACATTCGGCGGCGGGATCACGACCGTGAAGGGCTGGGCTGCGGCCCGCTCGGGACGGCCGGCACGAAAGGCGCCCGCCGCCTCCCATAATGCGGAAATCCGCCCTTCCACTTTGGCGGGATCGAAAGTCTTGTCCATCATATCGGCCGCGTTCGAGGAAGCTTCGGAGCATGGCCGAAGGTGCCGGCGCTTAAAAAGCCAAGGCAGCCGCGGAAGTCAACGCGCTAAAAAACCTAAGCGCAGGCGGCAAATGCGCCGACGACCTATCCGAGGGAGGATATGTGCCAGTTGGGGACGAAGCTCAATGGCCGCCGCGGGCGACGCGTTCGATTTCGGCGCGCACGAGACGCTCGACCAGGATCGGCAGATTATCGTCCAGCCAGGTTTTGAGCATAGGACGGATCATGTCCTTCACCGTCTCGGTCAGAACATCGCCCGATTGTAGGAATTGGCTGGCGACCAGCGCGTTGAAGGCTGAAGAGACAGCCGCATCGGTTTGCGGCGATACGAGCGGCAACTCTACGCTGCCGCTCTCCTCGGGCGCCGGAGCTTGGGCCTGAAGCGGCTCAGACGCCAGGCTCCCCGCCGAGGGCTCGGCGAACCAAGGCGTGGCCTCCGCCTCACCGATCAATGATTTGCGACGACCGGCCGGTTCAAAGCCCACTGCTTCGGCCGGGATCGGCTCAACCGCACGCGACACGCCAGCGGCTTTGAAAAATTGGAACTGCGCCTCGACCGGAAAACCGGAGATGGATGACCGGATGGTTGGCGCAACACTCCGTGGCGCCGCCCTCTCCTTAGCGAAAGGACGGCTGTCCCGCGGCGAAGGTCTCGCCTCGGCCAGCGCGTCTTGCGCAGCAGGAGGTTCAGCCAAAGACTTCAGTTCGGCCAAAGACTTCGATTCGGCCAACGGCTTCGGCTCGGTTGGCGGCGGCGCCGGGCTCTGTCGCAGGAAGGCCTGATCATCGGCGATAATCCGCCGGATCGAGGCAAGAATCTCCTCCATCGACGGTTCATAGGCCTTGCGCTCCGCATTGCGCTTATCCGCGGAAAGAGGGTTCGGCGCATTCATTATCTTCGACGCCCTCTCATGCGGACAATGGCTATGCGGATGCGGCCTGAGCAGATCAGACCTGAGCAAATGCCGTCAGTGCTGATTTGGCCTGTGCGGACAGAGCCCATACGGATGATTGGCTTGTCAGCGAAGCTTCCGCCGACCGCTCCGCCTCGAAACTGGCTCTCGCCTGCCAAAAAGCTCTCCAAGGTCACCGCTGACATGCCGTACGACATGCGCCAAAGTTAGTCCCAGCCGCTCGCCGCGAGCAAGGGCAAATCGCATCCTTCTGTGGATGGCGCAGCTTGGCGCGCGCAATCCGCCTCTGCGCGCCTTGATCACATCCTTATCGCATGGAGATAGAGCAGCTCAGCGACCGTCCGGCGTGCGCAGGCCGATCCATTTGTCCTTCACCTGGTCGAAATGGACCGTCGGATCATATTCGCTGACGTCGAGATGGAGGCTGGCCGCGACGAGCCGGCCGACCGCCGCCATCACGACATAGGAGGCGACGACCCGATCACGCTGCGCCGAAACGAGGCTGACGCGCGCATTCAGCAAGGTCTGCTGCGCATTCAGCACATCGAGCGTCGTCCGCTGGCCGACCTTGGCCTCTTCGCGCACGCCTTCGAGCGCGATTTCCGCCGCCTTGACCGCCGCTTCATTGGATGCGATGGCCGCTTTGGCCGCCTTGAGGAGGCCCCAGCTGGTCACGACATTCGCCCGCACGACTTCGCGCTGCAGATCGGCTCGGATACGCGCCTGGGTGTAGAGCTCCTTGGCTTGGCGCACTTGGGCATCGGCCGAGCCGCCGGTATAGAGCGGCACCGAGACCTGGCCATAGACGGCGCCGTTGAAGACTTTGATACCCGGAAAGGCCTGATAGTTCCAATCGCGCTCGACGCTGCCGTTCACCGTCACCGTGGGATAGAGCTGACCCTCCGCGAGCTTAACCTGCAAAGCCGCGGCATCCGCGGCATGCAAGGCCGCCTGCACGACCGGATGTTCGCTCAAGCCGACAGCGATCGCGTCTTCCAGCGTATGCGGCAACAGCGCTTCGATGCTACGGGCCGGTTGAAGCCGTGTGGGTTGGACTCCGATCACCTGCCGATAGCTGGCTATGCTTGTCTGAAGATTGGCCTGGGCGGTGAAATAATCGGAACGTGCCGAAGCAAGGCTCGACTCCGCCTGGGCGACGTCGGTGCGCGTCACTTCGCCGACATTGAAGCGATCCCGCGTCTGCCGCAACTGCTCTTCGAGAACGATGATATTATTCTGGCGCAGATCGAGGATCGCCGTGTCGCGCAAGACGTTCATATAGGCGGTCGCGCCGTTTTGCAGAACAGTCTCTTCGGTGTTGCGGAGGTTCTCGCGGGCACCGAAGACGTTGCTTTCGGCCTGCCGCACGCCGTTGTAGTTGCGGGTTCCGTTGAAGACGGTTTGCGTCACCGTGAGAGCGGCGGTGGCCGGTTCGGTCAAGGTACTGAGCGTAGTGCTGAACACGCCGCTCGAACCGGCGATCCCGCCGCTCGCAGCGCTGATCTGAGCGCCGCTCCCGGCTTCGCTGAGATGGGCGACGCCATATTGGCCGGTCAGGCCGACGGTCGGCCGATAGGCCGCTGTCGCTTGCGGGATCGTCTCGTCGGTCGCGCGCACCCCGGCGCGCTGCTGATTGAGATCCGGATTGCTGCCATAGGCGAGCGCGAGCGCACCGGACATTGTTTCAGCCCGCGCGGCGGCGATCCCAACCGCGAGAGCCGCCAAGCCAAGCATGAAGGACAAAGCCGCGAACATCACCGGCGCCCGACGCTTCGAAGATGCCATCGGCCGGCCCGCACCAAAGCTGCTGGACACACACCAGCCTATCGCCACACATGAGAACTCCAAAACACGCGCCCCGCCAGAGTCCTGGAAATTGTTGTCCTGAAAATTGTTGTCCTGAAAGTTATTGTCCCGGAAACTTGTCCCGGACATCTTCGTCCAGGATCGCTTTGTCCCGGAAATCGCTCTGCGCTCTAGATCACGTTCACGCAATCTGCGTCAACTTGATTGCGCCGGAAAACCGGTTCCCACTTTTCCTCATCCCGCTCTAAAGGCTGATTGCCTGATGAGACCAATCGCTTGAAGCGGCCCACGACGCACATAGCTGCGGCCGTGCTTCGCCCTTGGTCATATTACTCTTCGACGCCGCGCGCCAAGCCTCGGGCAGCGATTTGTGATTCAGAATTCCGTGAGATGGCACAAAAATGCGACAGCTGCGGCAAAATCGACCACAAAGTACGGGTCGGCTCGTCAAAACACGAATTCTGCTTCTTTGCGAAATTCGGCCAAGATCGGCGCTTCGGCATCGAAAAGAAGAGAGGAGCTGATACGGCCGGATTGGTTGTCGAACCGAACGGCATGGCTCGCGCCGCGGTCAGGCCCTGCCGTCCACCGCGCTAAGGTCAGCAACCGGCCACCCGACCGCAATTGCTGGAGCAGCACGTCGAGGTGAGCTTCGACCGCGCCATTCACGAAGATCACATCGAAGGGCGCCTCGGAAGGGGCGCCATCGGCCAGCGGCCCGGTCAAGACGCGCACCGAGGCAATCCCGATCGAAGCCAGATTGGCTTTGATCGCCCCTGAACGCAGAGGATCGGCTTCGACCGCGACGACCTCTTGTGCAAGGCCGGCGACAATGGCGGTCGAATAACCGGTCGCCGATGCGATATCGAGAACCTTGTCGGACGGCTTCACCGCCGCGGCCTGAATGAGCCTGGCCAGGATGGCGGGCGGCAACAACAGGCGCGCCTCGCTCTCCGGCCCCGCCGGAGCAAGCTTCAGCGCCATATCCGAATAAGCAAAAGGCGCCAATTCCGCCGGCAGGAAGTTTTCGCGCGGAACTTCGAGAAACCGCGCAATGACCGCATGATCCGTGACGTCGAAAGTGCGGATCTGACAGTCGACCATGGTCCGTCGCAGGATCACATCATCCGGCGCCGGTTCGGCAAAATGTGAAGCGGGCATGAAATTGGCCTTGTCCCTGATCCTGCTGCGTTGCGTTTATAGGTCGGGGCGCCAAAGCTGTCCATCAACCCAAAAAGCCATGCTCATCTCAAAAAGCCTGCCAAAAGACATTCCATGGGCGGTCGCAATTTTCAGCAGGATCGTGACGTCGCCGGCCACTGCCGCGAAAGCTTATCCGAAGGGTTGCCCCAGTTGCTTAGTAAAGCTCAAGATGTCAGATTTGGCTGCGCCCCCCGCCCAAGCCGGGCATTTCGCCTGATCCATTTGCCAGCGCGAGGATTGCTTGCATGACCGACGATTTTCCAACCGAGCATTTCGAACATGTCGAGCACGCCGAACATGCGGCGCATTCGGGCGATTCCTTTCTTGCGCTCGTGGCCGTGACCATCGCCGTCCTCGCCGTCTTCGCCGCCAGCGTCGGCAGCCTGGAGGCCATCGAGACGGCCGCCGCGATCAATGCCAAGAACGATGCGGTTCTCTTGCAGGACAGAGCGACCGATACTTGGAATTTCTTCCAAGCGAAGAGCATCAAGAAGAACATGTATCAGATCGCCGCGGCCGCGGGCACCGGCACGGTCGATGACTTCAAGAGCCAGGCCGCGCGCTTCGGCGCAGAGGAAAAGGATCTGCAGGACAAGGGCGAATCACTCGAACATCAGACTGAGGCCAAGCTCTTGGAGAGCGAGCGGCACGAGCATCGCCATCATGTGCTGACGGTTTCCGTCACCTTGCTGCATATCTCGATCGCCATCGCCACGCTCGCCATCATCATGCGTGGCGTGCGCTGGCCTTGGTATGGCGCCTTGGCGCTCGGCGCGGCGGGCGTCGTCGGCGCGATTTCTGCCTATCTTTAGGCCCTTGGGACAAGCATTCTGCGCGTCCCGCGGTTCTGCCCGTCGATCATTGCAACACATAGGCCGGTGCAGGCGGTGGCGAGCCGACCTATCCCCCAGCACTTCGCGCCGCCCCCCTTGCTGCGCTTGCGGCTGTTTCGACAAAGATGCATTAGAGCGGGACGCGGAAAAGTGGGAACCGGTTTTCCGGCGCAATCAAGTTGACGCAGATTGCATGAACTTGATCGCATATCCTACTCTAAATCTTTAGGAATCCATCACGTTCGGGCCGTCACGGGGGATCATCCTGCCGCGGCTTTTTCGTCTTAGAGCATGTCCCGGAAAACTTGCTAGATGTTTTCGATAAAGGACATCCTCCAGAGCTTTGAAATACAAAAGATTTATCCAGATTATGTGGATCGCAATTCAAACCCGTCAGATCTATCCGATGTGCCAAAGAAGCGATTCCACGCGGTTGGGATCGGCTCTAGAATATTACATTAGACGATAGATGACTTTAGGCTTCTCGGCCTGGCCTCTCCCTCACCGGTGGGACGCGACATACATGGTGAGGATGCAAGTCGGCCCGCTCCGGAGCGCGAAACCATGAGTTTTTTACCCATCACAACCGTTGCGGCGCATGACGCGCCGATGGAAGTCATGGCCGAGGCGGATCGGGTCTTGCTGCGCCAAGCCGTCAAATATCTCGAACACCGAAGCCTTGCCACAAGGCTTTCGGTACTGCTTGGCCGGAAGATGAGCCTCATCGGGAAATTATTGCCGGCGCATTTCGCCGAGATCGTCGACAAGGCCGCCGAGAGAGCCATTCAGATGGGGCTGGCCGCGGCCGTGCGCAGCCTCAATACGGAAGCAGCGCATGACCGCCGGCTCTGGCACAAGACCGCCGCCACCCTGTCAGGCGCCGCCGGCGGCGCCTTCGGCCTTGCGAGCCTGCCGGTCGAATTGCCGATCTCAACCCTTTTGATGCTGCGCTCGATCGCGGCGATCGCCAGGGCCGAGGGGGAAGATCTCACTGCCCCGGAAACGGCCTTCGCCTGTCTGCAGGTCTTTGCCCTCGGTGGTCAAGACATTGAGCCAGGACGAAGCGCGGAGGCGCGCGGTTTCACGGAAAGCGGCTATTTCGCGGTGCGGGCCGTGCTGGCGCAATCGGTCAGCGAGGCCGCGCGCTTCGTTGTCGAACGTGGCGTCGCCGAAGAAAGCGCCCCGGTGATCCTGCGCCTCGTCTCGCAGATCGCGACTTGCTTCGGCCTCGTCGTCTCCCAGAAGATCGCCGCGCAAGCCGTGCCGATCATCGGCGCCGCCGGCGGCGCGGCGATCAATTATGCCTTCATCGATCATTTCCAGATTCTGGCGCGCGGGCATTTTACCGTCCGCCGATTGGAGCGGATTTACGGACCGGCGCTAGTGCGCGCCGAATATGACGCGCTGCTGCGCGAAACCGCTGGCCCGTTTGCGTAATCCGGTTAGACGGTCACCTTCGGCCATAGCCACGCAGCGCCGCGCACGCCGCTCGAATTGCCATGCACGGCGCGCAAAATCGGCGTCGTAATGCCATCGGAAAAAGCATAGCGGTCGAGAAGCGGCGGCAGCGCCGCATAAAGCTCGAGAATATTCGAGACGCCGCCACCCAGAACTATGGCGTCGGGATCGAAAATATTGATCACCACCGCCAGCGACTGGGCGAGCCTTTCCATATAAATCGCCAGTGACTGATTGGCCTCGTGATCGCCTTTTGCCGCCTGCTCGGCAATGGCTTCGGCGCTGATGATTTGTCCGGTGCGGGCCTGATGATCCTTGGCAAGCGCGCCGCCCGACAGAAAGGTCTCGATGCAATTCACCCGGCCGCAGAAACACGGCCGCGGCGGGGTCTCCGGATCGACGGCAAAAGGAATTGGATTATGTCCCCATTCGCCGGCAATCCCATTATGGCCGGCGACGACCTGCCGATCAATGACGAGACCGCCGCCGACCCCGGTGCCGAGGATGACGCCGAAGACATGTGCGGCCGCATTGGCGGCGCCGTCGATCGCTTCGGAAAGGGCAAAGCAATTGGCATCATTGGCCATGCGAATCGGGCGGCCGAGAAATTGCGCGAGGTCGCGATCGAAAGGCTTACCGTTCAAGATGACACTGTTCGAATTGCGGACGAGACCCGTCTTCGGCGACAGCGAGCCCGGCATGGCAACCCCGATGCTGCCTTGCAGCTTGAAGTCATGTTCGAGACCCGCGACGAGATCGGCGATCGTCTGCATGATGCCGCGATAATCGCCCTGCGGCGTCGGCTGACGCCGGCGGGCGAGCGCGGTGCCGTCCGGCATCAATGCGATTGCTTCGATCTTGGTGCCGCCGAGATCGATTCCGATTCGCATGCCTGCCTCCCGATTGAACCGCGTCTTACCAAACGACCTAGAATCTGCGGTGCTGCGATCCGATCCTTGCACCCGATCTTTGCCGTCCGGTCGCTATGTCGCATGCGGCGCATTGGCCGAGACAAGATTTCGCGCCCCGCAGAGATTGCCGCATAGTGATTTGTTGATTTAAATCAAGGCCTGAACCCGGGTCTTGTCCGAAAGATGCAGCGACCTGTACAGGTCGCCAATCGTCCCCCCAGTCGTCCCCATTGCCGATCGCAGTTGATCACCACAACGAGGCTTCCCAATGGCGCCAGCCCAGCCGCAAACCAAAACGCTTTGGCCGAGCGAGATGACCTTCGCTGCCGGGCTCTTCTTTTTCGCGCTCTTTGCGCTATTCGTTGCCAGCAAGGCCTATGAACCCGCCTACGCCTTTCATGCGCTTCTCTTTGCGGCAGCCGCCGGCGCCGGCTGCTTCGCCATCATCAATCGCTTCTATGGACGCCCGGCAGAGCCGCCACCGCAAGTGATCGACGGCAAGCCGAATTATAATTTCGGGCCAGTCAAATTCGCAACCGCGGCATCGATCTTCTGGGGCATCGCCGGCTTCACCGTCGGCCTCTATGTCGCCCTCGAACTCGCCTTCCCGCTTCTCAACTTCGATCTGCCTTGGATCGCCTTCGGGCGGCTGCGGCCGCTGCACACTTCCGCGGTGATCTTCGCCTTCGGCGGCAATGTGCTTCTCGCCACCTCGCTTTATGTCGTTCAGCGGACCTCCCGGGCGCGGCTCGCCGGCGATCTTGCGCCCTGGTTCGTCGTGCTCGGCTATAATTTCTTCATCATCATCGCCGGCACCGGCTATCTGCTCGGCATCAGTCATTCGAAGGAATATGCCGAACCCGAATGGTACGCCGACCTTCTGCTCGTAGCCGTCTGGGTGACCTATTTCTTGATCTTCCTCGGCACGATCATGAAGCGGACCGAGCCGCACATCTATGTCGCGAATTGGTTCTACCTCGCCTTCATCGTGACCATCGCCGTGCTCGTGCTCGGCAACAATGCCGCCATTCCGGTCTCGATCTTCTCGTCCAAATCCTATGTCCTGTGGTCCGGCGTCCAGGATGCGATGATCCAATGGTGGTATGGGCATAATGCGGTCGGCTTCTTCCTCACCGCCGGCTTCCTTGCCATCATGTATTATTTCATCCCGAAGCGGGTCAATCGGCCGATCTATTCCTATCGGCTGTCGATCGTGCATTTCTGGGCCCTGATCTTTCTCTATATCTGGGCCGGCCCGCACCATCTCCATTACACCGCCCTGCCCGATTGGGCGCAGACGCTCGGCATGACCTTCTCCGTCATGCTGTGGATGCCGTCCTGGGGCGGCATGATCAACGGCCTCATGACACTCTCCGGCGCCTGGGACAAGCTGCGCACCGATCCGGTGCTGCGTCTCCTCGTCGTGTCGGTCGCTTTCTACGGCATGTCGACCTTCGAAGGTCCGTTGATGTCCATCAAATCGGTGAATGCGCTCAGCCACTACACCGATTGGGGCATCGGCCACGTCCATTCGGGCAGCCTCGGCTGGGTCGGCTACGTCTCCTTCGGCGCGCTCTATTGCATGGTGCCCTGGCTGTGGAACCGTAAGGGTCTTTATTCTTTGAAGCTGGTCAACTGGCACTTCTGGATCTCGACGATCGGGATCGTCTTCTACATCTCGGCGATGTGGGTTGCCGGCATCATGGAAGGCTTGATGTGGCGCGCCTATACGAACCTCGGCTTCCTCGAATATTCCTTCGTCGAAACCGTCGAGGCGGTGCATCCGTTCTACATCATTCGCGCGCTTGGCGGCGCGATGTTCCTGCTCGGTGCACTGATCATGGCATACAACCTCGTCATGACGATGAGGTCTCCCGATGCAGCGGATGTGCCGGAAGAACAGCCAACCGTGCCGTTCCCCACCCTGTCGCCTGCCGAGTGAGGACATTTCAATGACGACTTCGGTTGAACGCCAAACTCTGTGGGATCGGCATCAGATCCTCGAGAAGAACTCTATCCTTCTCGTCCTCGGCATATTGATCGTCATCTCGATCGGCGGCCTCGTCGAGATCCTGCCGCTCTTCTATCTGAAGAGCACGATCGAGAAGGTCGATGGCGTGCGGCCTTATACGCCGCTCGAGCTCGCCGGCTTCAACATCTATGTGCGCGAGGGCTGCTATCTCTGCCATTCGCAGATGATCCGGCCGTTGCGCGACGAGGTCGAGCGCTATGGCCATTATTCGCTCGCAGCGGAGAGCATGTATGACCATCCGTTCCAATGGGGTTCGAAGCGCAACGGCCCGGATCTCGCCCGCGTCGGCGACAAATATTCGGACGGTTGGCACAGAGATCATCTGCGCAATCCGCGCGCCGTTGTCCCCGCCTCGATCATGCCCGGCTATCCCTGGCTCGAAAAGACGCCGCTCGCTGCCGCGCATATTGCCGAGCATATGCGAGTCCTCGCGATAGAAGGCGTGCCCTATACGAAGGAGATGATCGCCGATGCGCAAGCGGATCTGCGGGCGCAGGGAACAGCCGACGATGCCGCGACCGCAGCGCTCAAGAAGCGCTATCCCGACGCAATCACACGCGATCTCGGCGCCGACAAAGGCCAGCTGACCGAGGCTGACGCGGTAATCGCCTATCTGCAGCAGCTTGGCACGCATGTGAATTTCAAGCTTTATGACGACAAAGCGAACATCAGGTGAGGCACAGCCATGTCGACCTATGAAACTTTGCAGCGCTTCGTCGCCTCCTGGGGCTTGATCTATTTCGGGGTGATCTTCATTGCCGTGATCGCCTATGCGCTCGCCCCCTCGAACCGCAAGAATTTCGAGGAAGCCGCCCGCATCCCGCTCGAAGAGGATTGATCATGTCGCAAGATCAACATAAGCCGATTGACGCAATGAGCGGCACATCGACGACCGGTCATGAATGGGACGGCATCAAGGAGCTCAACACGCCCTTGCCGCGCTGGTGGCTCTATACGTTCTATGCCTGCATCGTCTTTGCCGTCCTCTATTGGTTCGCCTATCCGACATGGCCGCTCATCAGCGGCTATACGCACGGCCTCCTCGGCTGGAGTTCCCGCGCTGCGGTCGTCACAGATCTGAAGGATCTTCAGGCGCTGCGCGCGCCGATGAATGCGAAGATCGCCGAAGCGTCGCTGAAAGAAATCGAGACGACGCCGGAGCTCCTCGCCTTCGCCCGTGCCGAAGGGGCTGCGGCCTTTGCGCTGAATTGTGCGCCTTGCCATGGCGCCGGCGCACAGGGTTCGCGCGGCTATCCCAATCTCAATGCCAACCGCTGGATTTGGGGCGGTACCCTCGATCAGATCTATACGACGATCGAGCATGGCGCCCGCTGGACCGGCGATCCGCAGACGCACATGATGATGATGCCGGCCTTCGGCCGCGACGGCTTGCTCAACCATGATCAGATGTCGGATGTCGCCGATTATGTCCGCACTCTGTCGGGCAATGCGGCGAGCCCCGGCGCCGATCTCGCCAAAGGTGCGAAAATCTTCGCCGACAATTGCGCCGCCTGCCATGGCGCCGACGGCAAGGGCAATATCGAGGTGGGTGCGCCCAATCTGACGGCCAAGATCTGGCTCTATGGTCCGACCAAGGCCGATATTCTGGACCGCATCCAGAATGGCGGCGGCGCCACAATGCCGGCCTGGCACGGCCGACTCGACGAACCGACGATCAAGACTCTGACCGTCTTCGTGCATAGCCTGGGCGGTGGCACGTGAGCGCCACGGATATTCATGACACGGGTCGCGTGGCGGCGGCCAAGGCTGGCGACAGCCTCCATGCCACCGCGCCAAAAATCTATCCGCAGAGCGTCCATGACACGGGTCGCGCGACGGCGGCCAAAGCTGGCGACAGCCTCTATGCCGCGGCGCCGAAAATCTATCCGCAGAGCGTCCATGGCACGTTCCGCCGGATCAAATGGGCGCTGCTCGTCGTCACGCTCGGCATCTATTATTTCATTCCCTTCCTGCGTTTCGACCGCGGACCGAACGAGCCGAGCCAGGCCGTGCTCGTCGATCTCGCGCACCGCCGGTTCTATTTCTTCTTCATCGAGATCTGGCCGCAGGAGGTCTATTACTTCACTGGCCTCTTGATCCTCGCCGCGCTGATCTTGTTCCTGATGAATGCGATCGCCGGCCGCGTCTGGTGCGGCTATCTTTGCCCGCAGACCGTGTGGACCGATCTCTTCCTCGCGATCGAACGCAGCATCGAAGGCGATCGACGCGAATGGATGGAAAGGGATGCCGGGCCCTGGACGGCCGACCGGATCTGGCGCAAAGCGTTGAAACATGTCCTTTGGCTGCTGATCGCCTGGTGGACGGGCGGCGCCTGGGTGCTTTATTTCGCCGATGCACCGAGCCTCGTGTCCGAACTCGTCAATTTCCAGGCGCCCGCCATCGCCTATATCTCGATCGGCATTTTGACCTTCACGACCTATACGCTCGCCGGCCATATGCGCGAGCAGGTCTGCACTTACATGTGTCCGTGGCCGCGCATCCAGGCGGCCTTGATCGACGAGAATGCGCTCAACGTCACCTACCGCTATGATCGGGGTGAGCCGCGCATATCCCTCAAAAAGGCTGCGGCCTTGCGCGCGGCCGGCGCGCCAGCCGGCGATTGCGTCGACTGCGGGCAATGTTTCGCCGTCTGCCCCGGCGGGGTCGACATTCGGCAAGGGCTAATCTCGCCTGCATCCAATGCGGTCTCTGCATCGACGCCTGCGACGCCGTGATGAAGAAGATCGGCCGTGCGCCGCGCCTCATCGCCTATGACACGGATCTCAACATCAGGCGGCGGCTCGCCGGGCTTCCCAATGTGTTCCGGCCGATCCGCACGCGCACCGTGCTCTATACTGCGCTTATCGCATTGGTCGGCGGCATCATGCTCACGACATTGGCGACCCGCAGCGATCTCGGCGTTTCCGTGCTGCATGACCGCAATCCGCTCTATCTGCAGCTCGCCGACGGCTCGATCCGCAATGCCTATACGGTGCGCATCCTCAATCACACCACGGCCGCGCGCAGCTATCTCTTGAAAGTCATTCCCTTCGCGCCTGCGAATGTGACAGCGATCGGCACAGGCAAGAATGCGGAAGGCTGGCCGCGGGTCGAGATCGGCCCGGACCAGACCTATGAATTGCGGGTCCTCGTCACTTTGCCGGCCTCTGCAAGCGCCGAAGCCTCGCGCGATGTGACGTTTCAGGCGATCAATGAAACATCAGGCCGAACGGCCGTGACCCACGATCATTTCTTGACACGATAAGGCTGCGGCACGCGAGAGCCGCCAGGAGATTGAAATGCTACAGATCGCGCCGATAGCCACTGCGAAAGGCGCCTATCGCAATGCCGAAAATCATGGCGGGCATCGCCTGACCGGCACAAAATTTCTCGCCATTCTCCTTGGTTCTTTCGCGATCGTCGCCTCGGTGAATGCGACGATGGTCTATTACGCACTATCGACCTTCCGCGGTGAGGTCGACCCGCACCCTTATGAGCACGGCCTCGCCTATAATAGAGACATCGTCGCCGCAGAGGTGCAAGACGCGCTTCATTGGCAAGTGGCGGCGCATCTCAGCGGCACAGGCATGACGAAGACGGTCGAAGCGATCTTCCGTGACCGCAACAACCAGGCTTTGGCTGGCCTCGCCGTTGCGGCGAAACTCGAATTCGCAACCGACATGACGCGCGATCATGCCCTCATGCTCACCGAGGTGGCGCCGGGCGTCTATCGCGGCACTCTCGCCATCGCAAGCGGCCAATGGGATCTGGTGATCGAAGGCAAGCGCGCCGCGAAGCCGCTGTTTCTCTCGCGCAACCGCATCGCAATCCCCTGACCCGAGAATGGGCTCCATTCCGCTATGGCGATAGAGATCGATCTCTCCGTCTTCGTCAGACGCCATGCGGATGGCACCGCCACATTGGATCTCGCCGTCGACGGCATCACTTGCGCCGCCTGCATCAGCGACATCGAAGGCTGCCTGAAGCAGATACAAGGTCTTTTACGTGCCCGCGTAAATTATACGAACCATAGGCTGACCGTCGAATGGGCCGACCAAGCTTTTGATCCGGCCGCGGTGATCGAGGCGCTGGCGCGCATAAACTATCGCGCCTATCCTTTCAGTTTCGATGAAACGGAAGAAAGGGAAGCGCGGCGCGCCCGCTGGCTTTTGCGTTGCCTTGCCGTCGCAGGCTTCGCGGCGATGAACATCATGCTGCTGTCCGTCTCCATTTGGGCCGGCAATGTCAGCGATATGACGCCGGCGACGCGCGATTTCTTCCATTGGCTGTCGGCGCTCATCGTGCTCCCCGCCGCGGCTTTCGCCGGCCAGCCTTTCTTTCAGAGCGCCATCGCAGCCTTGCGCGGCAGAAGTCTCAATATGGATGTGCCGATCTCGATCGGTATTCTGCTCGCCCTCATCATGTCGGTCATCGAGACCGCGCGGCATGCACGCGAGGCCTATTTCGATTCGGCGATCATGCTGATCTTCTTTTTGCTGATCGGCCGCTATTTCGATCAGGCGATGCGGCGCAAGACGCGCGCGGTCGCGACCAATCTCGCCGCCTTGCGGGCGCCTGTCGCCACCAGGCTCGGTGCCAAAGGCGGAAGCGAGATCGTGCCCGTCGCGGCGCTCGCCGCGGGCGATCATGTGCTCGTCAAGCCGGGCGAGAAGATTCCGGTCGATGGCCGCGTCGTCGTGGGCCGCTCGGAGGTGGATGCGGGGATCGTCACAGGCGAGACCGCGCATCAGAGCGTGGCGCCGGGATCGATGATCTATGCCGGCAGCGTGAATTTCGACGGGCTGCTCACGATCGAGGTCAAAGCGGCCGATCGCGGCACCTTGCTCGACGAGATCGAGCATATGATCGAAAAAGCGACAGAAGCGAAATCGCGCTATCTGCGCCTTGCCGATCGCGTCAGCCGCCTCTATGCGCCGCTCGTCCATGCAGCCGCTGCCGCGACCGCACTGGGCTGGATGCTGGCCGGCGCCTCCTTCCATGATGCCGCCGTCGCGGCGATCGCGGTCTTGATCATCACCTGTCCCTGCGCGCTCGCGCTTGCCGTGCCTGCCGTTCAGGTGGTCGCGGCCGGTGCTTTGTTCCGTGCCGGCGTCTTGCTCAATGCCGGCGATGCGATCGAAAGGCTCGCCGAGGTCGACACCATCGTCTTCGACAAGACCGGGACCTTGACCCTGCCCGAACCGATGCTCGTCAATGTGGCCTCGATCGATCCGATCATCCTGCAACAGGCGGCGCAGCTTGCACATGCGAGCCGCCATCCCTTGGCGCGCGCCTTGGCCGTTCATGCAGAAGGTTCTCACGCCTTTGCCGATGCCGTGGAAATTCACGGCTCAGGCGTGCAAGCCATGATCGACGGAGCCGAGGCGCGTCTCGGCAGCCCCGCCTTCTGCGGCCTCGAGGTCGAGGCTGCAGCGGCGCAGCGCGCATGATCCCGAAGCCTCGGTGCTCGCGTTTCGGCATGGCGAGATGAAGGCCGTCTTCCTCATGCGGCAGATGCTGCGCGCCGATGCGCGCGAGACGATCGAGGCCTGACGAGCGCGAGGCTTCGCCGCTGATGATTCGCGTCCGGCGATAATTCCATCGCGGTCGCGCGATGCGCAGAGATGCTCAGATCGGCGGATTGGCAGGCGGAGATGAAGCCCGCCGACAAAATCGCCATGCTCGATGCTTTGAAAGCGGCCGGCAAGAAAGTCTTGATGGTGGGCGACGGGCTGAATGATGCGCCGGCACTTGCCGCCGCCTTTGCCTCGCTCTCGCCGATCAATGCGGCGATCTCGCCCAGGCTTCGGCCGATGCGGTCTTCCTCGGCGATCGGCTGATGCCGGTCGCGACGCGCTCGCCATCAGCCGCAAAGCGCATCGGCTGATGCAGGCAAATCTCGGCTCTGCCGCGCTTTATAATATCATTGCCGTGCCGCTCGCGGTCGCCGGCCTCGTGACGCCGCTGATCGCGGCCGGCGCCATGTCCGCCTCTTCGATCCTGGTGACATCGAATGCGCTGCGGGCGCGAGGCCGGACGCGCCCGCAACAGCAGATGCAACAACAGATGCAGCAAGAGATGAATGAGACAGAGACGGCGCCCGGCCTGCTGCCGCGCGTGATGGAGGCGCACTCATGACCATATTGCTCGTGCTCGTGCCTTTGGCGCTCGGCCTCGGCGGCCTGGGCCTTATCGCTTTCCTCTGGTCGCTGCGCAGCGGCCAATATGACGATCTCGACGGCGCCGCCGTGCGGGTTCTCTCCGATGATGATCTTCCGTCATGAGCCTCATCGATCTCGAACCGGCCAAACCCCGCGCCGGCCAGCTCTTCTGCAGCTGCGACGCCGAGAGTGCTGGCGAAGCGAGCGTGGCCGAGCGCCCGGCGCTGGCGCG
>CAVWXV010000008.1:0-217904 GCA_963759185.1 uncultured Alphaproteobacteria bacterium | reverse complement strand
CGCGATCGTCGGCGAATGCTATATCCGTGGCGTGGCCGGCGAGGTTCGCGGTTCGCAACTCCGGCGTGATCACGGTCGTCGAAGGCGTTGGCGATCATGGCTGCGAATATATGACCGGCGGCGTCGTCGTCGTTATCGGCAAGATGGGCCGCAATTTTGCCGCCGGCATGTCGGGCGGCATCGCTTATGTGCTCGATGAGGACGGGACATTCGCGGCCCGCTGCAATCTCGCCATGGTCGATCTCGAACCGGTCGCCGAAGAAGAGGAAGCGATGCAGAAGAGTTATCACCAGGGCGGTGATCTCGACTTCCATGGCCGCGTCGATGTGATGCGCGACATGACGCGTTACGATGCCGAACGCTTGCGCCAGCTCATCGCCAATCATGCCACGCATACGGGCTCGGCGCGGCGCGGCTGATCCTCGACAATGGGACGAGTATAAGGGCAAGTTCCGCAAGGTGATGCCGGTCGAATATCGCCGCGCGCTCGCAGAGATGATGGCGCAGAAGGACGATGAGTCGCCGCTGCTTGCCGCGGCCGGGGAATGAAGGCGCATGGTGTCGCACCCCCTTCCCTTCGGGAGAGGGTAGCTGGAGAGCACCGGGTGAGGGGTTACGACGCTGCGATTGAAGGATGTAACCCCTCATCTGCCCCGCTTCGCGGGCACCTTTCCCAATGGGAGAAGGTAAGCGCGCACCATTCGACGCACTTCACCTGCGTCAATGATGAAAATGCTCTAGCGAGCGTCTCGACGATCGGCACACAACATCGGATAGGGTATGGGAAAGGTCACGGGCTTTCTCGAGATCGATCGCCGCGATCGGCGCTATGCGCCGGCGTCCGACAGGATCAGCCATTATCGCGAGTTCATGATCCCTTTGTCGGAAGAGGCGACGCAGCAATCAGGCGGCGCGCTGCATGAATTGCGGCATCCCCTATTGCCACACCGGCTGCCCGGTCAACAATCAGATCCCCGATTGGAACGATCTCGTCTATCATCGGATTGGCAGGAGGCGCGCGCGCAACCTCCATTCGACCAACAATTTCCCGGAATTCACCGGCCGCATCTGCCCGGCGCCTTGCGAGGCCGCCTGCACGCTGAACCTCAGCGAAGTCCGGTCACCATCAAGACCATCGAATGCGCCGATCGTCGACCGCGCTGGAGATGGCTGGATCAAGCCGGAGCCGCCGAACGCAAGACCGGCAAGCGCGTCGCCATCGTGGGTTCCGGCCCGGCCGGCCTCGCCTGCGCGCAGCAGCTCGCCCGCGCCGGCCATGAAGTGCATGTCTTCGAGAAGAACGCCGAAGCCGGGCGGCCTGCTGCGCTACGGCATTCCCGATTTCAAGATGGAAAAGCATCTGATCGATCGCCGTGTCGATCAGATGGTGGCGGAAGGTGTCAGTTTCATGGCGGCGTCAATGTCGGCGTCGATCTCGATCCCGATAAGCTTGTTGGCGAATACGATGCTGTCGTGCTCGCCGGCGGCGCCGAAAAGCCGCGCGATCTGCCGATCCCGGGCCGCGATCTCGCCGGTGTCCATTTCGCCATGGAGTTTCTGCCGCAGCAGAACCGGCGGCTCGGCCGCGAGCCGATCATGACCAATGATCCGATCCTGGCGTCGGCAAGCATGTCATCGTCATCGGCGGCGGCGACACCGGCTCGGACTGCATCGGCACATCGGTGCGGCAGGGCGCCGTCAGCGTCACTCAGCTCGAAATCATGGCGCAGCCGCCGGAGAAGGAGAACAAGCTTCTCACCTGGCCGGACTGGCCGATGAAGCTGCGCACCTCCTCGAGCCATGAAGAGGGCGCGAAACGCGATTTCGGCGTGCTCACCAAGGAATTCGATCGGCGAGAATGGCGTCGTCACGAGCTCCGCTGCGTGCGCGTCGATGCGAAAATGCAGGAGATCGCGGGCAGCTCCTTCGAGATCGAAGCCGATCTCGTGCTGCTTGCCATGGGCTTCGTCTCGCCCCTGCATGAGGGGCTCCTCGACAAGCTCGGTGTTGCGCTCGATCCGCGCGGCAATGTCGCGGCCGACACCACGACTTACAAAGCCTCAGTCGACAAGATCTTTGCCTGCGGCGACATGCGGCGCGGCCAATCTCTGGTCGTCTGGGCGATCCGCGAAGGGCGTCAGGCGGCCTATAATGTCGATCTCTATCTCAGGGGTTCGACCGTTCTGCCGCGGTGACCTGCGTCTGGCTGATGTGCGATCTCATTCCCGCGGCGGAAAGACCTGATTGCTGAAGGGCGAAAGCGTCGGCACGCGGATCACCACAAAGCCGAAGCCGCTTGCCTGATGGCAGCTGTTGCAGGCATCGGTGAGCTTTTCGAAAGCGACGGCAAAGCCTTGACGGTTCTGCGCCGCGATCGCCCGCCCGATCTCATCGAGCGCCGGCGTGCTCTTGGTCTTGACGAACTCCGCGAAAGGCACATTGCCGACCTCTGGATAGGACCGCGCCGCCTGCTCGAAACTCTGTCTCATTAGCGCCATTTCATAATGGGCGAGCGGCCAATTGGCGACTTGCCCGGCATAGCCGAGCTTCAAATGGCGGAATTGGGTGGTGCTCATGATGTCGGCCAGGGCGGGACCGGCCTGCGCAGACGCGCCGTCGGGTGCGCGTTCTTGCGCATGAAGCGCGGCAAAAGCCGCGGCGATGATGACGAGCGCCAAGGCGAAAGGCTTCATGCGCAGCTCCCTTTCGTCACACGAAATCGTGACCTGCGAATGCCGAGCTGGGCCTTACTGTGCGGCTCGGTCTCGCTTTTTCACAATAGCTAGATGGGCGCAGACGTTCTTGATTCACCGCAATGAGGACCAAACCTTCCGAGCTAAGGGAAGCCAGATCCGACAGCAGCAGCCCGGCATGATGCACGGCATGAACACGCGTCCCGCCATCATCGAGACTCTCCAGCTCACCAAGCACTTCGGCGATTTCGTCGCGGTCGAGGATATTTCCTTGACCGTGGGCAGTGGCGAGATCTTCGGCCTCATCGGGCCGAACGGCGCCGGCAAATCGACACTCGTAAAAATGCTGACGACCTTGCTGCCGCCGACGTCCGGCTCTGCGCAAGTGGCGGGCTTCGACATCAGGCGGCAGCCGGGAGAGGTGCGCCGCAGGATCGGCTATATCCCGCAACTCTTGTCGGCCGACGGCACTTTGACGGGCTATGAAAATCTTCTGCTCTCGGCGCGGCTCTATCTTCTGCCGCGGCGCGAACGCCAGGCGCGGATCGCTGCCGCCCTCGCGATGATGGATCTGACCGAGGCGGCCGACCGCCAGGTTTCGACCTATTCCGGCGGCATGATCCGCCGCCTCGAAATCGCCCAGTCGATGATCCACGAGCCGGCCGTGCTGTTCATGGACGAGCCGACGGTCGGGCTCGATCCCGTCGCCCGCAATGCGGTCTGGGTGCATGTGAAGGAGCTCCGCGACAAGCTCGGCATGACCATTCTCATCACGACCCATATGATGGAGGAGGCCGATATATTGTGCGACCGGATCGGCCTTCTGCATAATGGCCGATTGCAGGAGGTCGGCACGCCGCAGGAGCTCAAGGACGATGTCGGCCCGGGCGCGACGCTCGACGACGTCTTTGCGCATGCCACCGGCGCCGTGATCGACAGCGGAGGCTCTTATCGTGACACGCAGCAGACCCGCCGCAGCATCCGCGCCCGTGGCTGAGGGCGGCGGTAGTCTTCGCCGCATCCTTGGCCGCGTCGCCGATTATCTGCTGCAGGTCTTTGCCGTCGCCGATGCGGAAATCAGCAAGCTGCGGCATGATCCGGGCGAACTCTTCACCCGCGCCTTGCAGCCGGCGATCTGGCTCTTGCTCTTCGGCGAGGTCATGGCGCAGGTGCGCGGCCTCAATGTCGGAGGCGGCAGTTATCTCGACTTCATCGCGCCGGGCATTCTTGCCCAAAGCGTGTTGTTCGCGGCGATCTTTTATGGGATCGCCGCGATATGGGAGCGCGATCTCGGCGTTCTTCACCGCTATATGGTGAGCCCGGCACCGCGCAGCGCGCTCGTCTTCGGCAAGGCGATTTCGGCCGCCGTGCGCGGGCTCGTCCAGGCCGTCATCGTCTATGCGCTCGCGGCTCTCCTCGGCATCCATATCGTCTTCGGCCCGCTGCATATCATCGGCGTCATCGCGCTGATCGCCATCGGCTCAGGGCTATTTTCGACCTTTTCGCTCATCATCGCCTGCCTGGTGAAGACGCGCGAGAAGATTCATGGGGATCGGCCAGGTGCTCACCATGCCGATCTTCTTCGCCAGCAATGCGATCTATCCGATCGACATCATGCCGGCCTGGCTGCGCACAATATCCTCCCTCAATCCGCTGACCTATGAGGTCGATGGGCTGCGCGCGTTGATGATCGCCGGCGGCACGAGCAAATATGGCATCGGCTTCGATCTCCTGGTTCTGACTTTGGTATTTCTGGCGCTTGTCGGCGTCGCGACGCGGCTTTATCCGCGGCTCACGCAGTAGCGCCAGGAGGCGCCGAACCTCCATCAATTGCGCAAATGCTCTAGCATCTCGAAAGGACGTTTGATTTTGGGGTGCCCCGCGGCGCGGTCCTATGATATTGCATAATTTTCGAGAGCTTCATTCCTTTGCCGGCGCCGCGTGATGTCCAGTTTGGCCGATCTTGATAAGGTTGTTGGGTTTTTCAGCTATTCGCGCCAAGACGATGAAGATTCGGCAGGAGCGCTGTCGAAGCTGAGGGATAAGATCCATCGCGAATTGGACATGCAGCTCGGCCACCGCGATTTCCGCCTTTGGCAGGATAAAACCGCCATCGCTTACGGAGAATTATGGAGAGATCGCATAAAGACTGCGGTTGCCGAATCGGTGTTTTTCATTCCGATCGTCACGCCGCGGTCTATCGGGAGCGAATATTGCAAATTCGAGTTTAAATCTTTTTTGGCACGCGAGGCGGCGCTGGGGCGCGCCAATCTCGTCTTCCCCATACTCTATGTCGATGTGCCGGGGCTTCAGGAGGAAACATCCCGGCACGATAATGACGTGCTCAAAATCATTAATGAACGGCAATATGTCGATTGGCGACAATTGCGCCATCGCGATGTGAACTCGCCGGAAGTTGCGGAAAAGGTCGAGCAGTTCTGCGAAAATATCGTCGAGGCTTTGCGCAAGCAATGGTCGCCGCCGGTGAAGCAAGTCGTCGCAAGCGAGACCGGAGACCGAGCGGCCAGGCAGGAGATGGCTGCGGCAGCGCAGGTGGTCGGCGCGCCAATGATTCCCGGTGAGGGTGCACAAGAGTCGTCGCAAGAGCGCGGTCTTGCGGCAGGGAAAGCGGCCGGTGTAATTTCGCCGCAAGTGCAGGAAAGCGCTAGGAGCAGCGAGGCCGCGTCCGTCGAGGGCCTGCCTCCGCCGCCGCCGCGCACTGAGACCGCCGTTAATCCGCCCCCGCACAAGCTCATCCTATCCTTGAAAATGCTGGTGGGGATTGGTGCCGTACTTCTGACGGTTGTTGCTCTCTTGCTGGTGTTTTTATCGTCGCGCTCCACGCGCGCCCCGGGGCCTCTTTCGCCACTAGAGGAAGCCGCTCTGAAGCCGAAAAATACATTCAAGGAATGTACGAATTGCCCGGAAATGATGGTCGTGCCCTCCGGCTCCTTCACCATGGGTTCGCCGGCAAGCGAGCCGGGGCATCAGGATGATGAAAGTCCGCAGCATCAAGTGACGATCGCCAAGCCCTTTGCCGTGGCTAAGTTCACGGTGACTTTCGACGAATGGGATGCCTGTGTCACGGACGGCGGCTGCGGCGCTTATAGTCCAAAGGACGCGGGTTGGGGGCGCGGTCGGAGGCCCGTGATCAATGTGTCCTGGGATGATGCCAAGGCCTATGTGGCATGGCTGTCGAAGAGGACGGGAAAGCCTTATCGCCTGCTGAGTGAATCTGAATGGGAATATGCGACGCGCGCCGGAACGACGACACCCTATTACTGGGGCAATGAGATCGGCAAGAACAACGCGAACTGTATTGGTTGCGGCAGCCAATGGGACAAAAAGCAAACGGCCCCGGTCGGCTCGTTCAAACCCGACAAATTTGGCCTCTATGACATGCTCGGCAATGTCGAACAATGGGTCGAAGACTGTTATCGGGGAAGCTACGACGGCGCGCCGGCCGACGGCTCGGAAGCGATGATGAGCGGCTATTGCACATACCGTATCCTGCGTGGCGGTTCATGGCGCAGCGATCCGCAGAGCCTCCGCGCTGCGATCCGCGACTGGATCGTCCCAGACCACCGGAGCGACACGGTCGGATTGCGCGTAGCCAGAGCGTTGAAATCTCTAATTTTTTGTCTCTTTACGCTTGGATCATAGGCACAAAAGCCTCAATCGGGCGCAGACCGCGCCAGCTTGCTGTGCGTGCGGCTATAGAGGAAATAAATCACAAGCCCGATGCCGAGCCAGACGAAGAGCCGCGTCCAAGTGTCCTGCGGCAGGCTCGACATCAGATAGAAGGCCGAGAGCGCGCCGAGCGGCGCGGTGACGAAGACAGCGGGCGTCCTGAACGGCCGCTTGATCTCGGGTCGGCGGATGCGCAGCACCAGCACGCCCGTGCAGACGATAATGAAGGCGAAGAGCGTGCCTATGCTCACCAATTCGCCGACGAGGCCGATCGGCAGCAGGCCGGCGAAAACCGCGACAATGCTGCCGATGACGAGCGTCGTCACATAGGGCGTCCGAAAGCGCGGATGGACACGTCCTGCGATGGGCGGCAAGAGCCCGTCGCGGGCCATCGAATAGAAGATGCGCGACTGGCCGAGCAGCAGCACCAGAATGACCGAGCTCAGCCCCAAGATCGCGCCGAGTTTGATGATCGGCCCGAGGATATGAAGGCCGACCGCATCGACGCCGTAAGCGATCGGATCGGGCACATTCAGCTTATCGAAAGGCACCATGCCGGTGATGACGAGGCTCACCGCCACATAAAGAATGGTGCAGAGGAACAAGGAGCCGAGAATGCCGCGCGGCATGTTCTTTTGCGGATCGATCGCCTCCTGCGCCGCGGTCGAGACCGCGTCGAAGCCGATATAGGCGAAGAAGACGACGGCGGCGCCGCGGACGATCCCGTCCCAGCCGAAACGGCCGGGGCCCGCAGCCGGCGGAATGAAGGCGCCATGCGGATTGGCGGATGTCACCCAATGTGCGGGCGAAAAATACCAGACGCCGGCGAAGATGAAGAGGAGGATGATGGCGAGCTTGATGATCACGATGACATCATTGACGCGCGCCGATTTCGCGAATCCCGATCACGAGCAAGATCGTGACGGCGGCGATGATGAAGACGGCCGGAATGTTGAGCACGGCGCCGGTCGAAAGCCATGTGCTCGTCGCCGGATCGAAAGCAAAAGGTGCTTTCGCATAGGCGGCCGGTATATGGATGCCGAAATCGGCGAGAAAGCTCGTGACATAGCCTGACCAGCCGATCGCTACCGTGGTGGCGCCAAGCGCATATTCGAGGATCAGGTCCCAACCGATGATCCAGGCGATGAATTCGCCCATGGTCGCATAGGCATAGGTATAGGCGCTGCCGGCGACCGGCACGGTCGAGGCCATTTCGGCATAGCAAAGGCCGGCGAAGGCGCAGACGAGGCCAGCGAGAATATAGGAGAGGCAAATCGCCGGGCCGGCAAATTCAGCGGCGGCATGGCCGGTGAGGACGAAAATACCGGCGCCGATGATCCCGCCTATGCCCAGAGCGGTCAGGCTCAGCGGCCCGAGCGTGCGCTTCAAGGGCGGGTTGCCGAGTGCCTCGATGCGCTGAACCTCCGTATCTTCGGCTTCCGCCGCGAGGACTTCCATCGACTTGCAGGCGAATAGGTTCGACATCATTTCCTCACACGAAATGGAGATCTGCGCGCGTCAAGGCAATCTTTGTTCCCTGCGGGTGACCCGCTCGGGAAAGGCCGCGGCGAGCGCCGCTTCATTGGCCGCGAATATGCCGCGTTCTGTGATGAGGCCGGTGACGAGGCGCGCGGGCGTGACATCGAAGGCGGGATTGGCGGCCGGGCTCGATGCTGGCGTTATCCGCACGCGCTCGATGCGCCCGTCCGCAGTCGCGCCTTGCATAAAGCTGACTTCCTCTTCGCCGCGCGCCTCGATCGGGATCTCCTTCACCCCGTCGAAGGCGGCGAAATCGATCGAGGGCGAAGGCGCCGCGACGAAAAACGGCACGCCATTGTCCTTGGCCGCGAGCGCTTTCAGATAGGTGCCGATCTTGTTGCAGACATCGCCGGTGGCGGTGGTGCGATCGGTGCCGACGATGACGAGATCGACGCTGCCATGCTGCATCAGATGGCCGCCGGCATTGTCGACGATGACGTGATGAAGAATGCCGTGCTGGCCGAGTTCCCAGGCGGTGAGCGAGGCGCCTTGATTGCGCGGCCTTGTCTCGTCGACGAAGACATGGATGGGGAGGCCTGCGTCATGGGCTTTATACATAGGCGCCGTCGCAGTGCCCCAATCGACAGTCGCGAGCCAGCCGGCATTGCAATGGGTGAGAATATTGACCGGCGCGCCGGCCTTTGTTGCCGCGATTTTGCGGATCAAAGCGAGGCCGTGATCGCCGATCGCCGCGCAGAGCGCGACATCTTCCTCGGCGAGTTCTGCTGCGCGCGCAAAGGCAGCGGCGACGCGTTCGGCGGGCGGCAGCGGCAGAAGATGCGCTTGCATCGTGGCGAGCGCCCAGGCGAGATTGACCGCCGTCGGGCGCGTCGCAAAGAGCGCAGCGGATGCCGCCGCGAGATTGGCGTCGGACGGATCCTCGCGCATAGCGAGCGCAAGCCCATAGGCGGCGGTGACGCCGATGAGCGGCGCGCCGCGCACCAGCATATGTTTGATCGCCTTCGCCGTCTCGGCGAGTGTCGCGAGCTCGACGACGGCGAATTCATGCGGCAGGCGCGTCTGATCGATGATCGACACGCTTGTGCGGTCGGCCGTCGGCCAAATGGTTCGATAAGGCTTGCCGTCGACGCGCATGCACTTCCTTCCAACTTCAGACATAGAATAGACAGCAAGAGAAGGGAAATTGGCCCGGACGTGCCGTGCGATGCCCCATCAGAGCCGGCGCCAACGGGCCTGCTGCCCGAAGATCTCCTCACCGGAGCCATAAATTGCCGCGTTTTTTAACAAGCAATTAACAAAATGCAGTGCAAGCTGCTAACCTAAGATTAACCTTGCGGTGGGTGCCACGCCATGGACTCTTCACAGGACACGGGCTCCTCAGACACGGCTTCTTCAGACACGGGTTCTTCAAACTCGGCTTCTTCGGCCGATCACAAGACCGCCGGACAGGCGGAGCCTTCGGCCGCTGCACGCAGCGAAGCGGCCGAAGATGCGGCAAAGGGCGCGAATAGAGCCGAGGCATCGCAAGGCCCGGCGCTGGGCCCGATAGGCGGTCACCTGATCGGGGTCGGAGCCGGTCCAGCGGCAGGGGACGGCGACATAGCCGCAAAGGATGCGGCAGGCGCAAAGCCGCGGCCCGGATCTTCGCTGATCCTCATTCCGCCGGTGACGCGAAAGACCGAGGAAGCCCCATCGAGCCGACCGCATATGGCGAGCGAGGCGGCGGCATCGGCATCCGCTGCGACCTTCACGGCCGATCATGGCGCAAAGCGCCGGTTTCCCAAGGAAGGCTGGCTGCGTTATGCCGCGCCGGCGGCGCTCGGCTTCTGTCTCTTCGGGGTCGGCATTGCGACGGGCGGCCAGTTCTTCGGCACGACGGCGTCCGTCAATGCCGCAGCGCCAGCGGCGGTTGGCGGCCCGAAAGGGGTGCAGGCCGCTGTCGATCAGACCGAAATGCGGCGCCTCACCAAAAAGCTCGGCGACGAGATCCACGCCCTTCAAACCCGCGTCGAAGCCTTGCACGTTGCCGTGCAGAACGCGACGCCCGAGGATGTGCGCGGTCTGAAAAAGGGCTTGGACGGGCTCCGCGCGAGCCTCGACGCGGCGAAGGCTGAGACCAGCGCCTCGATCGCGCAGCTGAGCGCGAAAGTCGATCGCTTGCAGCGCGAAGAGGCCAAGCTGCAACAGCCCGTTGACAAGGCGAGCCACGGCGAACGGTTGGCCGGCGCGCCGGCGACGACCGCTTCGATCACCCATGCGGCCGCGCCGCATGGCGCCGCAGTCGAGACTGCGCTGGTTGGCCCGGTTTTGCCGAAAGGCCAGGCGCAGCCTTTGGCGCCCGCGGCCGAGCCGAAGAAAAAGCTGCAATTGCTCGTCGAGTGGGTCGTGCGCGACGTCTACGAAGGGGTGGCGCTTGTGGACGGCCCCGACGGCAGCGTCGAAGTGGCGCGCGGCGATTCCATTCCCGGCGCCGGCACGGTCCAGTCGATCGAACGCAAAAACGGCGGCTGGATCATCGTCACCAGCCGCGGCATCGTCGGGTCGGTGCGGGACTGAGCGAAAAAGTGGCTCACTGACAATCGTTGTTTTGACGCGTGGCCCCGAAAAGTCTGCAACTTTTCGGGATCATGCTCTATTGCACCAGCCGCCTCGGCAGGAAATAAGCCAAGAGTCCGATCGCCGGCAGAAAGGCGCTGACATGATAGACGAAGCTTATGCTCGTTTGATCCGCGAGCACGCCCAGAGCCGCGGCGCCTAATCCACCCATGCCGAAAGCGAAGCCGAAGAAGAGCCCGGCGACCGTGCCGACCCGGCCCGGCAGCAATTCCTGCGCATAGACGAGAATGGCGGCGAAGGCCGAGGAGAGAATAAGCCCGATGATCACCGTCAAAACGCCGGTGAAGAAGAGATTGGCAAAGGGCAAAGCAAGCGTGAAGGGCAGCACGCCCAGGATCGATCCGAAGATCACATAGCGCCGCCCGATCCGGTCGCCTATCGGCCCACCGAGAAAGGTGCCGAGCGACGACGCACCCAGAAAGATGAAGAGCAATATCTGCGCATGCGGCACGGACACGCCGAATTTCTGGATCAGATAGAAAGTGTAATAGCTGCCGAGACTCGCGAGATAGACGAATTTCGAAAAGATCAGAGCGAGCAGGATCAGGATCGCCAGAACGACTTGCCTGCGTCCCAATCCGTCGAAGCGCAGCGCGCTCACCGGACGCGGGCGTTTCGCCGCCAATTGCCGCGCATACCAATTGCCGATGCTGAAAAGAAAGACCATGGCAAGAAGCGGCACGAGCGACAGAAAGGCGATGGACTTCTGGCCATGCGGCGCGACGACGAAAGCGGCGAGCAGCGGGCCTGTCGCGGCGCCGAGACTGCCGCCGGCCTGAAACAGAGATTGCGCCAGCCCATGCTGGCCGCCCGACGCCATGCGGGCGACGCGCGAGGCCTCCGGATGAAAGACGGAAGAGCCGACGCCGACGAGCGCGGCGGCCGCGACCAGCATGATGAAATGATGCGCGACCGACAAAAGGAGCAGTCCGCAAAGGGTGAAGCCCATGCCGACTGCCAGCGAATAGGGCTTTGGATAGCGATCCGTATAGAGGCCGACGAACGGCTGCAGCAAAGAGGCGGTGAGCTGAAAGGCGAGAGTGATCAGCCCGATCTGGCCGAAATCGAGCCCGTAAGACGCTTTGATGATGGGATAGATCGCCGGAAGCAGCGACTGAACAATATCGTTCAGCATATGGGTGAAGCTCAGCGCCACCAGCAGGGCGAAAAGTGTCGTCTCGCCCGCATCGGAGCGATACGGCGCTTCAAGCTGTGCTTCCATCTGTCGTTAGGGCTCGCTCATTGGAGCATGCGTGCATGAGCTTCGATGGCACGCGCGCTCTATATCTTCTTGCTCGGAGAACTGATTTTAACGCATGATTCTGCCTGAAAAGACTGCAACTTTTCGTGAGCATGCCCGTCATGCGTCAGTGGTACCGCCACCCCGGCTCGAACGGGGGACCTCTAGATCCACAATCTAGCGCTCTAACCAACTGAGCTATGGCGGCATGCTACATGTCGGCGGAAACTAAGTGGATCGTCTCATGATTGCAAGGCCTTGCCGCGTACAGCTGGGCCTGGAGCATGATGCCTTTGAACAGGCTCGCCAGCATGCTCTATGGCTTTGTTCTGACGCGTGATCTTGTCCGAAAAATCGGCTCTGGCCGCCGCCGCGCGTCACATCATCCTGCCTGGCCGATCGTCATGCTTGCGGGATCATCCTAGGTGCAGGATTGTCGCAGGTGCCGATGCCGTCGGCACGCCGCCGCCGTGAAAAAAGCGCTCGTCGGGGAGGATGATATGCCGTCACGTCGTTCGTTCATCAAATCAGCAGGATTGGTGCCGCTCGCCGCCGGAGTGGTGCCCGCCGCCGTGGCGGCGCAGGAAGGCGCGAAACCCTATGCCGGTCCGCATGAATTGCCGCGGAAACTCACCGCTTTGGCGATCAAGCAGAAGGACGGCAGAGAAACCTTGGGCGTCAAGACCGACAGCGGCGTCATCGACGTCATGGCGGCGGCGAAGCTCCTCAAGCTTGAGGCGCCCGCGACGCTCGAAGATCTGCTCGCAGAGGGCAATGCCGCGGGGCTCGCAGCTCTCGTCAAAGCCGCACAAACGTCACCGAAAGCCAAGCCCGCCATTCTCGACGAGGCGAAGATCACTCATGGCCGGCTGTTCACCAATCCCGCCAAGATCGTCTGCATCGGCTTGAACTATCGCGCCCATATTGCCGAGACGGGCGAAAAAGTGCCAAAGGTGCCGATCTTGTTCAACAAGTTCAACAATGCGCTTGCGCCGCATAACGTGGTCCTCAAACTGCCGCCGAAGGACGTGGCCTATAAGTACGATTACGAGACCGAGCTTTTGATCGTCATCGGCAAGTTCTGCCGCAACGTTCCCGAATCCGAAGCGCTTCAATATGTCGCCGGCTACAGCATCGGGCATGATTTTTCCGCCCGCGATCTGCAGCTCGAAACCGGCGGCCAGTGGATGATCGGCAAGACGCTCGACGATTTTGCCCCGATCGGCCCCTATTTCGTCTCCGCCGATCTCGTCGGCGACCCCAACGATCTCCAGATCGAGACGCGCGTCAACGGCGAAATCCGGCAGCAAGCGACGACGCGCGACATGATCTTCAATTGCAAAACGCTCATCTCTTATATTTCGAAACATTTTGAGCTCGAGCCAGGCGACATCATCTTCACTGGCACGCCGCCCGGCGTCATCCTCGGCTTGGCGAAGGACAAGCAGATCTGGCTGAAGCCGGGCGACAAGATCGAAAGCTCGATCGAAAAACTCGGCGAATTGAAATTCGAGCTCGCGTGAGCGGATCCCATTTTTGTGCACGAAGCCGGATGCAGCCCCTCGCGATCGAGGCATCGGCACTTTCCGATGCCTCATAATTGCGGGCTCTGGTTCGGTTTAAGCTCTCTTCGTTGATGTTCATTAGCGTCAAAATCGACCTGGTGGCTGCTGGCGGCGGCCCTGACCTTGGCGGCCAGACTTTCCACGGACTTCAAAAAATTATTATTAATCAATAACTTGGTGTGTATATGACCACAAATCTCGGCAATTTCTCCGGGATGGGCTGGGGAATTTGTTGCGTCGCATTATCTCAATTAAGGATGAATTGATCAATTTGTTTGGAAAAGCCCTTGGTTTGTAAACTCACGTCTGCGGCTATCGTTAGGTATTCGTTAAGGCTATCCGTGGCGGCGGAGGGGGGCCTGACCGAAGCGACCGGAAGAAAGCCTCTGCCGCTATGATAGCCTATTGCTCCGAATCCGGCATCAGCCGTGAGGACATTGAAACTGCGCTTCAAGCGCTGTCGCTTTCCAAAGCCGAAGTGATTCCGATTCTCGCGGCAAGAGCCGCCGGTGCCGGGCAGGCGGGCCGCGTGGTTTTCGCGAGCGAGCCGATGCTGGCGCTTTTTCGTGCCGCAGATCTCGATGCGATCTCCGCCCGCCTCTTCGAAACCCGCGATCCCGGCGCCAAGCGCCTTGCCGAACTCTCGCGCAATCTGCCAACCGAGTCGGGGCCGCGCCTCGAGCGTTTGCGCTTCTTCTTCGGGCCTGTCGTCGAAACCGTCACTTTTCTCTGCCGCAAATGCGTCATCGGAGGTGAAGGTCCTTTGCTGATCGCCGCAGCGCTCGGCGCGAGGGCGCCCCGCCAGACTGTCGCGTCGGCCGCTCCAGCGGTGTCGATCGCAGCCGAGACAAAGCCGCAGAAACAGGCTGATGCCGCAGCGGTGCCGGCCGCGGTCATGCCGCTTGAAGAGATCAAAAATGCGCTTGCCGCCCGCCTCGCCGATCACAAGAGCGTGCGGTTTCTCTGGCGCACCGATGCAGAGGACAAGATCACCGAGATCACGCCGCCGCTCGCCGATGTCGTCGGCGCTGCCGCCGCCGATCTGCTTGGTCGCGATTTTGGCGATGTGGCGAAATATCTCGAGCGGGACCCCGATGGACCGCTCGGCCGCGCCTTTGCCAAAAGAGAGACCTTTAGCGGCATTGAGGTTTTATGGCCGATTGCCGGCGCCGCGGCGGCGGTTCCGGTAAATCTCGGCGCACTGCCCGCCTTCACGCCTGAGCGCCGCTTCGACGGCTATCGCGGCTTCGGCGTCATAAGGCTCGATCGCCTTACTGCCGCGGAGCCGCGGGATTTCATATTTGGCCTGGTCCCGCCCGCAGCCGAACCGTCGGTGCAGCCGGTCGCCGACAATGTCGTCCATTTGCGACCGTTCGGGATGGTGGCGAAAGCGGCCTCCGGCGAAGCGCCGGAAATGCCATCGCTGCTCGATTCGCGCGGGCAAAAGATCGGGCCGCTCACCCATGAGGAGCAGACGGCCTTTCATGAAATTGCAACCGCTCTCGCCGACGAAACCGCGCCGGCGGTCGCAAAGATCGAGCCGCAGCCCATCGCGCCGCCCGGCGCCGTGCCGGCGGCAGAGCCCGTTTCGGCGCCCGCACCGCTGCAGGATGAGATCTCCCAGGCTGAGACCTCCATTGCCACGAGCCTCGGCCGCAATGCGGCGATGATCTTCGATCGGCTCGGCTTCGGCATTCTGATCAGCCGCGATGATGTGCCGATCTATGCCAATCGCTATCTGCTCGATCTTCTCGGCTATGCCGATGAAGATGCTTTTCATGCCGCGGGCGGCATGGCGCGGATCTTCGAGCAGGCGCCGGCGCCCGGCAGCGAAGCGATCGGTCTGCGCACCGCCTCGGGCAAGATCGCCGCGGTTCGTGGCCGCCTCCAGACGATCGATTGGGAGGGGCTGCCGGCAACGCTTCTCACTTTGCGCCAGGATGAAGAAAAGGAGCTGTGCGGCCGGCTCGAGGCGGAAGTGCGGTCGCTGAAAATCGAAGCAGGTGAGCTCACGGCAATTCTCGATACGGCGACGGACGGCCTCGCCCTCATCGATGCGCGGGGACGCATCCTCGCCTTGAACCGTTCGGGCGAGGCTCTGTTCGGCTATGACCAGAGCGATATCGTAGGTCAGCCCTTCACCTTTCTGATCGCGCCGGAGAGCCAGACGAAGGCGCAGGATTATTTCGCCGGGCTGCAATCTGGCGGTGTGGCGAGCCTGCTCAATGACGGCCGCGAGATCATCGGCCAGGCGCGGCAGGGCGGCGCCATCCCGATCTTTCTGACGCTCGGCCGGATCGGCGCCGGCCGGGGTGAAGATCAGGAGCAGAAATACTGCGCCCTCCTGCGCGACATGACGCATTGGAAGAAGGTCGAGCAGGAGCTCGATGCGGCGCGCCGCGAGGCTGAGCGGGCGAGCGCCTTGAAGTCGGATTTCCTCGCCAAGATCAGCCATGAGATCCGCACGCCGCTGAATGCCATTCTTGGTTTCGCCGAGGTCATCATGGAGGAACGTTTCGGGCCGATGGGCAATGAACGCTATCGCGACTATCTGAAGGACATCCATACGTCGGGCGCGCATGTGATGAGCCTGGTCAACGATCTCCTCGATCTCTCCAAGATCGAGGCCGGCCGGATGGATCTCGATTTCGTTGCGGTCGACCCCAATCGGGTGATCTCCGAATGCGTGGCCATCATGCAGCCGCAGGCCAATCAGGAAAGGGTGATCATGCGCCTCGCGCTCGCGCCGAATCTGCCGAAGATCCTGGCCGATGAGCGTTCGCTGCGGCAGATCATCCTCAATCTTTTGTCCAATGCGGTGAAGTTCAATGAGCCAGGCGGCCAGGTGATCATCGCCACTGTGCTCACCGACACCGGCGAGGCGGTGATCCGCATTCGCGACACCGGCATCGGCATGTCGGAAGGTGATATTGAGACGGCGCTCGAGCCGTTCCGGCAGCTCGCGACCTCGCGGCAGAGCGGCGGCACCGGTCTCGGCTTGCCGCTGACCAAGGCGTTGGTCGAGGCCAATCGCGCCTTCTTCTCGATCAAGAGCAAGAAGAACGAAGGAACCTTGGTCGAGGTCGCCTTTCCACCGGCAAGACTTTTGTCGCGCGATCCGCTGTCGGCCTAAATTTTAAGGCGGCGGAATGTGCCAGCGCGCTGCGACTCCGACGCGCAAATTGCGCCCTGCCATCAGCACTTCGGTGAGAAAGGCGATCAGCGAACCGATCGTGCAGAGCACTGCGGCGCCGAACAGGCTGAAGAGTGCGGCCGTGCCCGATTTGTTGTGCAACGCGGCGATGAAGAGGACAAGCGCCGCGCCGCAGGTCGCAGCACCGGCGAGCGCGCCGAGGATGACGGCGACATCGAGCGTCAGTGATCGGTGGTGCAGATGGCGGAACTGCACTTTGAGTTTTTCGGCCTCTTTCGGATTTGCTTTGGCGAGTTGCTGAACGAGGTAATCGACCCGATCGGATATGCGCGCGAGCCGCATCGAGAAGACGGCCAGCAGATTAGCGATGCCGGTTAGCAGGAAGACCGGCGTCAGCGCGACCTGAATGATATGGGCGGTGTCGTCAAGTGACGGGACCGTGCTGTCGAAATTGAACATCGAAGCATCAAACTCCGTGACAGCGTCGCCCATGATCAGGATCGGCGCAATTGCTTTTAGCCCTCGCCCATCACGATGACGATATGCAGCGTGCGCGGGCCATGCGCGCCGAGCAGCAGCTTATGGCCGATGTCGGCGGAGCGCGACGGGCCGGTGATGAAATTGACCGTCCGCGGCATCAGTCCTTTGCCATAGGCGGCACGCAGCTTTTGCCAGATGCGCTCATAATCGCCGGCAATGTCTTGCGCTTGAACAATGACGATATGGGTGTCGGGCAAAAAATTGAGCGTCGTCGGATTATCCTGTCCTGAGGTGAGCACGAGGCTGCCGGTCTCGGCGACCGCGCCGAAAGCATGGCTGACGCAGACGAGATCGCTCGCATCCGCACGTCCATTCAGAACGTCGAGTCCGGTTGTCGCCCAAGGCATGGCGGCGAGCCGAGGATCGGTGCCGAAACGGATCTTTGCCGGAAGATTGCGGTCGCGCAGATAGATGGCGATCGCGGCCGGCACTTGCGCGCCGGACCCGACCTCCGCAACGCTCGCCGAGACGCGCTCGGCCTCGTCGCGGAAAAGCGCGACGCGTTCTGCCGCATCGCCTTGGCCGCGCGCGGGGATCACGCCTTTCGGCGCATGATCGAGGCGGTCTTCGACGGAACGGCAGCGTGGTGCTTCGCGTCCCGTGACAGCGAGCGCGCGGCGGATGTCGGCAAAAATCTCCGCGCGGGCGCTCATTCTGCCTCCTTATGCGTTGCGGCCTCTGCATTTTGGGGCAGACCGCTCGCAACCTCGGCCGGCGGTGCGGACCTAGGTGCAGGGCCTGACGTGGCCCGCAGCCTCCTGCGCCATTGCGCCTGAAACGTATCGCCTTGCGGCGCCGGAAAATCGCGGCTCGCCGTCCAGCCTTCCGCCAGAGGCAGATGCGCGAAACGGCCCTCCGTGCGGCCGAACCAGGCGAGCGCCTGCATCGCTATGCGCGTCGCCGGCCGATAGAGGCTCGGCTGCTTGGCAAAAAATCCCCAGAAGCCGAGACCCAAACGTTGCGGCAGGGAGGTGAGCCCGCGCTCGCTCTGGCGCTCGCGCCAATGCCGCATCAGTTTCGGCAGCGGAATGCGGACCGGGCAGACGCTTTCGCAGGCGCCGCAAAAGGTCGAGGCATTGGGCAAAGGCGCGCTCTTATCGATCCCGATAAGGCTCGGCGTCAGAACCGCGCCCATCGGTCCCGGATAGACCCAGCCATAGGCATGGCCGCCGACGGCTTGATAGACCGGGCAATGGTTGAGACAGGCACCGCAGCGGATACAGCGCAGCATCTCGGCGAAATCGGTGCCGAGCATGGACGAGCGGCCATTGTCGAGAATGACGACATGATATTCTTGTGGCCCGTCGGGATCCTCGGCGCGGCGCGGGCCGGTCGAGAGCGTCGTATAGACCGACATGTCCTGGCCCGTCGCCGAGCGGGCGAGCACGCGCAGAAGCTGCGACACGTCTTCGAGCGTCGGGACGATTTTCTCGATCGAGGCGATGACGATATGCACCGGCGGCAAGGTTTGCGTCAGATCGCCATTGCCCTCATTGGTGACGATGATCGAGGTCCCAGTTTCCGCGACGAGGAAATTCGCACCCGTGATCCCGACATCGGCAGCAAGGAATTTTTCGCGCAATATGGCGCGCGCTTCGGCGAGCAGAGCCGTCGGCTCGCTGAGATCGCGTGAAGCCGGCAGCTCGTCATGCGTGCGGCGGAAGTCGGCCTCGATCTGATCTTGGGTGAGATGCACGGCGGGCGCGATAATATGCGATGGCATCTCATGCCGGAGCTGAATGATATATTCGCCGAGATCGGTCTCGACCGGCGTGATGCCTTGCGCTGCGAGCGCTTCATTGAGGCCGATCTCCTCGGCCACCATCGATTTGCCTTTGGTGACGCTTTTGGCGCCATGGCTCTTGCAGATGTCGAGGATGATCTTGTTCGCTTCTTCGGCAGTGCGCGCCCAATGGATTTTGCCGCCGGCTTCGATGAGCTTCTTCTCATAGTCTTCGAGATAGAGATCGAGATAAGCGAGCGTATGCGCCTTGATATCGCGGGCGCTGTCGCGCAAAGCCTCGAATTCGGGCAGGCGCGCAGCGGCCGCGGCGCGATTGGCGACGAAGCCTTCGCGGACGAAATGCAGCGCCTTCTGCAATTGCGCATCTTCGAAGGCATGATGCGCATTGAGCGTGAATTGCGCGGCGGTCGGCGAGGTACTCATGAGCTTTGCTTCATGGCTTCGGCTTCTGCACGGGTGCCGCGGCGCAGATTGCCGGTATCTCAGTCATGCCGGCGAGCACTTCGGCGAAATGGCGCACCTCGATCGGGCTGCCGTCACGTGCGAGTTTGCCGGCCATGTTCATGAGGCAGCCGAGGTCGCCGGCGAGCACGACCGGTGCGCCGGAGGCTTCGACATTCTCAACCTTCCTTTCCACGATGGCGGAGGAGATTTCACCGAATTTGATCGCGAAGGTCCCACCGAAGCCGCAGCAGGTGTCACATTCTTCCATTTCGACGAGTTCGAGACCGGTGACGCTTTCGAGCAATTTGCGCGGCTGCGCCGCAATGCCGAGCTCACGCAAGCCGGAACAGGAATTGTGAAAGGTCACGCGCCGATCGAATGTCGCAGCGACCGTTTTTATGCCGAGAACATCGGTGAGGAAGCTCGCAAGTTCATGCACTTTGTCGGCGAATTGATTGGCGCGAAGGGCGAGATTCGGATCATCAGCGAAGAGCGCGGGATAATGTTTGGCGAGCATGGCGGCGCAGGAGCCCGACGGCGCAACGACATAATCGTAAGAGGAGAAGCTGTCGATCACCTGCCGCGCCAGTGCCTTCGCCAGACGACGATCGCCGGAATTATAGGCCGGCTGGCCGCAGCAGGTCTGGATCGGCACGAAGATTTCGCAGCCGGCATCTTCGAGCAATTTCACGGTGGCGAAGCCGACCGAGGGCCGGAAGAGATCGACGAGACAGGTGACGAAAAGCGCGACGCGCGGCTTTTCGCTCAGTGATGAATTCATGAATGCACTCCTGCGGCAACTATCGCCACGGCGACGCTCCCGTCAACTCCGGCAAGAGACGCCGCTTTTCCAATGCCGCCGGCATTGGCTGCATGTCCGATATTCTTTCCAGTCTCATATCGCTTTGAAGGTCCAGTGCCCTATGTGAATCTTACGCTTTGCGAAACTGGGGGAGGATAAAGCGCCGTTACAGTCAAAAGGAGATCGCAAAATGGCAAAGATTCTCTGCGTACTCTACGACGATCCGGTCGATGGATATCCAAAATCCTACGCTCGAGACGGCATACCGAAGATCGAGAGCTATCCCGGCGGTCAAACGGTGCCGACACCAAGAGAGATCGACTTCAAGCCAGGCGCGCTTCTCGGCTCCGTCTCAGGCGAACTTGGGCTGCGCAAATTCCTGGAGAGCCAGGGCCATAGCTTGGTCGTCACTTCCGACAAGGATCGCAAAAACTCCGTCTTCGACCGCGAATTGCCCGACGCGGAAGTCGTCATCTCGCAGCCGTTCTGGCCAGCCTATCTGACGGCCGAGCGGATCGCCAAGGCGAAGAAGCTGAAGCTCGCGATCACGGCCGGCATCGGCTCTGATCACGTCGATCTCGAAGCCGCGGTCAAGCATGGCATCACGGTGGCCGAAGTCACCTATTCGAACAGCATCAGCGTCAGCGAGCACGCCGTCATGATGATCTTGTCGCTGGTGCGCAATTATCTGCCTTCCTACAAATGGGTCATCGACGGCGGCTGGAATATCGCCGATTGCGTCACCCGCTCCTATGATCTCGAAGCGATGGAGGTCGGCACTGTCGCGGCCGGGCGGATCGGGCTTGCCATTCTGCGGCGGCTGAAACCCTTCGACGTCAAGCTTCACTATACCGACCGCTATCGCCTGCCGGAGACTATCGAGAAGGAGCTGGGGCTCACCTACCATCCGAATGTCGAATCGATGGTGCGCGTCTGCGACGTCGTCACGATCAATGCGCCACTGCATCCGGAGACCGAACATTTGTTCAACGATGCGCTCATCGCCAAGATGAAGCGCGGCGCCTATCTGATCAATACGGCGCGCGGCAAGATCTGCGATCGCGACGCTGTCGTTCGCGCCTTGAAAAGCGGCCAGCTCGCCGGCTATGCAGGCGATGTCTGGTATCCGCAGCCGGCGCCGAAGGATCATCCCTGGCGGACGATGCCGCATCACGGCATGACGCCGCATGTTTCGGGAACCTCCTTGTCGGCGCAGGCGCGCTATGCGGCCGGCACGCGGGAAATCCTGGAATGCTGGTTCGAGAAACGTCCGATCCGCGACGAGTATCTTATCGTCGACGGCGGCAAGCTCGCTGGAACCGGCGCGCATTCCTATAGCCTGCGCAAATCCGCTTAAAACGGATCTGTTCCAAGGGCCGGCGCGAGACCTCACGACAATCTCGTCCCGTGCAGGAGCTGCCACGACCCCATGGCCGTGACGGCTCCTGGAAGCGCGCTTTTGGAGCTGCGCCCACAGACCTATTTCACCAAGCCGCGAAAAGTGGAATAATAGTCTTTAGGACCAGATCCGAAGCATCTTCAGAGACTATCGATGAGCGGCATTGTCTTTCCTACGCCGGATGAAACCATTCTCGCCCGCCGCGCCGACATTATCGCGGGCCTTGCCAAGCTTGTGCCGGCCGAATGCCTGGTGACGAGCGCGGATGAGCGCCGCGCCTTCGAGACGGATGGGCTGATGGCCTATCGCCGCTTGCCGCTCGCCGTCGTTCTGCCGCGCTCGACCGAAGAAGTTAGCGCCGTGATGCGCTATCTCCATCAAGAAGGGGTGAAGGTCGTGGCCCGCGGCGCCGGCACTTCGCTCGCTGGCGGCGCCATTCCGCTCGAAGATTCCGTCGTCATCGGCGTCGGCAAGATGCGCAAAATCCTCGATGTCGATTACGCCAATCGGGTGATCAAGGTCGAGACCGGCTGCACCAATCTCTCCGTCACGGATACGGTGGCGCCGGACGGCTTCTTCTATGCGCCGGACCCATCCTCGCAGCTCGCTTGCACCATCGCCGGCAATATCGGGATGAATTCCGGCGGTGCCCATTGTCTCAAATATGGCGTCACCACCAATAATGTGTTGGGCGTCAAAATGGTGCTCGTCGACGGCACGATCGTCGACATCGGCGGTGGGCATCTCGATGCGGCGGGTCTCGATCTCCTCGGCCTCATTGTCGGCTCGGAAGGTCAGCTCGGCATTATCACCGAGGCCACACTGCGCATCCTGCGTTCGGCCGAGAGCGCGCGGCCGGTACTCTTCGGCTTTCCGACGAGCGAGGAGGCCGGCGCCTGCGTCGCCGCCATCATCGGCGCCGGCATCCATCCCGTCGCGATCGAATTCATGGACAGGCTGGCGATCGAGATCTGCGAGGCCTTCGCCCATGCCGGCTATCCGCTCGATGCCGGGGCTCTGCTCATCATCGAAGTCGAAGGCTCGGCCGCCGAGATCGATGCGGAGCTTGCACGTATCATCGAGATCGCCAAGACGTATGGCGTGACGACGATCAAGGAGTTGAAATCGGCGATGGAGACGGCGGCGATCTGGAAAGGCCGCAAATCTGCCTTCGGCGCGACGGGCCGCATCGCCGATTACATCTGCATGGACGGCGTGATCCCCACAGGGCGCTTGCCCTATGTGCTGCACCGGCTGCAGGAGATCGTGACCTCCTATGGTCTGCGCGTCGCCAATGTCTTCCATGCCGGCGACGGCAATCTGCATCCGTTGATCCTCTATAATTGCAACGATCCCGAGGAGCAGCGGAAGGCCGAGGCGGCGGGCGAGGATATTTTGAAACTCTGCGTCGAGGTCGGCGGCTGCCTCACCGGCGAACATGGCGTCGGTATCGAGAAGCGCGAATTGATGAGCGTGCAATTTTCCGCCGAAGATATCGCCCAGCAGATGCGGGTGCGCGCCGCCTTCGACGAAGGCTGGCTGCTCAATCGCGGCAAGGTGTTTCCGCTGTCGGCCTACAAGGCGGCCTGACCAGAGGCAACGAATGCCTGCCGCCCCTCTCCCCGCTTGCGGGGAGAGGGGCGCACTCGCCGCTGCTATCATGCATCAAAAAGTAGGAGCGCTCTTCTGCCAGCGCATGAGTTCTTCGATTTCGATCAGCACTATCTTTTTGGAAAGTTCTGCGGCTTTTGCCGCTTGATCGGTAAAGCGAGATGTCGTGACAAAATAGCCCCGCCATGCCTTGTTCTCTTCGATAGCGCCCCAGAATTGATGAATATCTGGACGTCCGACCGCATTCTCTGAAGCATAGCGCTTGCACTGGATCACGATGAGGCGCCCGTCGGGATATTTTGCGAAGCCGTCAATTCCCCCATCACCGGCCTGTGGTGTCACGAGGGCATCCATGCCCGCATTGCGGAAGAAGCTCACGACGTGATTTTCGAATTCGAAGGGATCCATTGCGAGGAGCTTTGTCCGCATCGCGATCTCGTCTTCGGGCATTTCGGACCGGATGGGCTCTCTTGGCGTGCCCTGCATTCCGTTCTTTATGGCAGCTTTGATCTGCCGCAGAACTTCGTCGTGCGCGATGAGCGCCATAACGCCTTCGACGTAAGTTTTTGCCTTCGCATTTCCGATAAATGCCTCGATTATGGACGTGATGCCTGCTGAACCTAGGAAGACCAGGAGAAGGACGGGCAGACCGATGGCACCGCCCAAGGCTGCCAACCCAGCTCCCTGGCCGCCAATCAAAGGCACCGCCAATAGGGTCAGCGGGACGGAAACCTTCACTGCGAGAGGCAAATCGGCATTCTTATAGTTCTTGACGCTTTCGACAACCGAGTTGAGCACGATTTTGGCTGTCTTCCTTGCGTCCATCAGCGCATAGAGTTCGGTGAACTTGTCCTTAGTCGATCTATCGCTGTCGATGACTTGACGAGAAAGCTCGAGCCAGCGAAGGATCTCCTGACGGTCTTCCTCCTTCGAGACGGTTTTAATCGAGTTGATGAAGAGGTTAATCAGCCACCCGCGCAACCTTGCGGTTACTTCTTCGCCGATCATTGTCCGTCCCCCCAAATGTCCATTTAAATCGAATTTTGAAACCGATATATAAACGTAACCTGTCTGCTACCGAGAGGCAAAGCGGTTTGGCAAAACCATACCGATCAGGGAAGAAAACCCCAAGCTCCGATGCGTGAAATCCTGTCTCCCTTAAGCGAAACCGAAGCCGCCGAAACCATCCGCGACGCCCGCGCGGCGCACCGTCCGATCGTCATCGAAGGTGGCGGCACGCGGTCGGATCTCGGCCGGCCGGTCGCTGCCGATCGCGTGCTGTCGACGCGTGCGCTCACCGGCATCACGCTTTACGAACCTGCCGAATTGGTGATCTCGGCCCGCGCCGGCACGCCGCTCGCCGAAATCGAGGCGACGTTGCGCGCAAAAAAACAGCGGCTGGCTTTCGAGCCCATGGATCACCGCGCTTTGTTCGGCAGCGACGGCGCGCCGACGATCGGCGCGATCGCTGCCTGCAACATTTCCGGCCCGCGGCGCATTCAGGCCGGCGCCGCGCGCGATCATCTGATCGGCATCAGATTGGTCAATGGCTTCGGCGAGATCGTCAAATCCGGCGGCAGGGTGATGAAGAATGTCACCGGCCTCGATCTCGTAAAACTCGGCTGCGGCGCCTATGGCACGCTCGGCGTCCTCACCGAAGTGACCTTCAAAGTCTTGCCGGAGCCGGAGACGGTATCGACTCTCGCGCTCCATAGCCTCGACGACAGCAAGGCCATTGCGGCGCTTTCCGCCGGGCTCACCTCGCCCTTCCAGATCACCGGCGCGGCGCATCTGCCAGCGGGGCTCGAATTGCTGGAGGCCGAGGCGCTGACGCTGCTGCGGCTTGAAGGCGCGCCGGCCTCTGTCGATTATCGCTGCGGCGCGCTCACAAAGCTTTTGGCGTCTTTCGGGACGGCAGAAGTGCTTGCGCCTGAGCGGGCGGCAAAACTCTGGCATGCGGTGCGCGATGTCCTGCCGCTGGCCGAACCGCGCGATTCTGCGATTTGGCGTCTTTCGGTCGCGCCGGGCCGTGGCCCGGATGTCGTCGCGGCGGTGAAACGTAGACTTGCGGCGCGCGCATTCTATGATTGGGGCGGTGGCCTCGTCTGGCTTTCGGTCGCAGCCGAAGGCGATGCCGGCGCTGCGATCGTGCGCGGGGCTTTGGCCGAAGCCGGCGGAAGCGAGGGCGGCCATGCGACCCTCATCAGAGCTCCGGAAGAAATCCGTGGGCGCGTCAATGTCTTTCAGCCGCTTGCCGCACCGCTGATGCAGATCAGCCAAGGCATCAAGGCGAGCTTCGATCCCGATCATATCGTCAATCCCGGCCGCATGTATGCCGGGGTCTAAATCATCGCTTTGGAAATTGTGAGAGATGCAGACTTCCTTTGCCGAAGAACAGCTTGCCGACAGCCATATGGCGAGTTCCGAAAAAATCCTGCGGAGCTGCGTCCATTGCGGCTTCTGCACCGCGACATGCCCGACCTATCTGCTCGAAGGCGACGAACTCGATAGCCCGCGCGGAAGAATCTATCTGATCAAGGACATGCTGGAGACGAACCGGCCGGCGCCGGCGGAAGTGGTCAAACATATCGACCGCTGTCTCTCTTGCCTCTCCTGCATGACGACCTGCCCATCGGGCGTGCATTACATGCATCTCGTCGATCATGCGCGGAGTTACGTCGAGAAGACCTATCGGCGGCCTTTGGCCGACCGCGCGCTGCGCATGCTGCTCGCCAAAGTGCTGCCCTATCCGAAGCGGTTTCGGCTGGCGCTCGCGAGCGCTGCTTTTCTGCGGCCGCTCGCGACACGCGTCTTCGGCGCCTTGCCCAAGCGCGACAGCGGATCGGTGCCGTCGCTCTTCGACAGGCTTTCCGCCATGCTGGCGCTGGCGCCGCGCAAGCTTCAGACCTCTGAAGAAAGTGTCGGGCCCGGAACCTATCCGGCGCAAGGCCCGCGACTGGGCAGGGTCGCGCTCTTGGCCGGCTGCGCGCAGCCAGTGCTGAATTCTGCGATCAATGCAGCAGCGATCCGGCTTTTGACGCGCTTAGGCATCGAAGTCGTGCTGCCGAAGGATGAGGGCTGCTGCGGCGCTCTCGTGCTGCATATGGGGCGCGACGCGGAGGCAAACAATTTCGCGCGGAAAAATGTCGATGCCTGGACGGCGGAGATCGAAGGCCAAGGCCTCGATGCGATCCTCATCACCACGTCGGGCTGCGGCACGACGATCAAGGATTATGGTTTTCTGCTGCGCGAGGACAAAACCTATGCCGAAAAGGCGGCGCGCGTTTCGAGCCTCGCCAAGGATATTTCCGAATATCTCGCAACCCTTGATCTGCCGGCCGCGGCGCCAAAAGAGATCATTGTCGCCTATCATTCCGCCTGTTCCTTGCAGCATGGCCAAAAGATCACCGATCTGCCGAAGCACCTGCTGCAACAGGCTGGCTTTTCGCTGCGCGACGTGCCGGAAGGCCATATCTGCTGCGGCTCGGCCGGCACGTATAATCTTTTGCAGCCTTTTTTCGCGCGGCGGCTGCGTCAGCGCAAAGTTGCGAATATCGAGCGCATGAATCCCGATGTGGTGGCCTGCGGCAATATCGGCTGCCTAATGCAGATCGCGAGCGGCACGGATCTTCCCGTCGTGCATACGGTCGAGCTGATCGATTGGGCGATGGGCGGCCCGAAGCCCGAGGGGATGGGGGCGTCATCACGCTGAGTGTGATGATCGAGTTGCGAATCCTGAAATCGACACGCTCAGCGGCGCTATTTGAAATGGCCTTGTAGTTGGAGATTCAACCGCTCTAGTGTGCTGCTAACACTTGCGTTTCATCGGTTGCATATAAGCGATGACGATGTCGCCAAATCCATTTTTTTCGAAACGCATGCGGACATAGTCGGCGGCACCTTGCTCGGCGAAATACCATTTGAGGCCCAGGCCCAAAGCACGCGTCACTTATCCTTGAGGTCCGCGATCTCCAGCGCGCTCATTTTGAGCGGGGTGGAAGTCAGCTCCTTCGAATTCATTCATAGTCTCCCCTGGCGCCCGGCCAATCACGCCCGGAGCGATTACGGGGGATGCTTGCCGACCACAAAAGTTTGCTGCAAGTTGGAGAGCGGGTTGCTTTGGAGATGTGAGATGAGGCGAACAATTCTGGCAGACTGGGAAACGTGTTACATCTCATGTCGGGCGGAGCCAGGAAGCGGCACTCATCGCAGCTTGCGATCTTCGTCGACAGGGCCACACGGTGATCGGACTTTGGAAGGGCCAGAAAAGAACTAACCCGGACATGAACGGCACTGACATTGAAAATTGGTGCCGAGCGAACAGGAATGTTTGGGCGAGATAAATTGAAAACACTGGCGCGATGTCAGAACAAAACTGCGAATACCTATATTCTTAAAATCTCCTTATGATCAGCCATGCTCCGGATCTGGCGGCCAGGGCAGAGCCCTGAGCGGGGCGACGGCCGCTTCGATATCGCGCGCCACCGCCATATGAGCGGGATTGGCGACAGTGAAAGCCTCCGTCGTCGCCGCCATCAGAAGACCGCCATCGAGTCGTCGTTCGACAATCGCCGTCTGTGGCGGCCTGATCGTTTGAGCGAGGCGCGGCGCGACATAGGAGATCCAGGCGAGCTCGAAACGGGGTCCGCGCTTGTTCTGCCAAAGAGGTGGGATTTCTGAAGAAAACGCGCTGCACCAGGCGGCATCGCAACATTCGGCCAAGGCGACGACCGCCTGTTCGACGATCGAATAAGTCACAATGCGTGGGTCAGGGATAATGCCGGAAAGCGTGCTCAATTCTACGCTGTTCTGATACCTGGGGCTGCGCCATGATCCTCCCGCCCGCATCCTCAAAGCGAATTCGCGCGACGGCGGTCCATCCGTCTTGCTGTTTATGGCTGTATAGCGATAGCCGAGGTCCGGCACCGGTGCGCCATTCACGTCCAGATCGACCGATTGGGCGATTTTTTTCGCGAGCACGTCGGGCTGCCGATCGAGCGGCACTTCCGTCGTCTCGCTCGTCCAGACATACCATTGGCCGAAAACGGGGTCGATCCTCTTCAATCGATCGGTGACGCAAAGATAGCGTCGCGCCAAGGCCTCGGGCGTCTCCGCGCGCGGCTCCCAAATGGCGGTGATCGCGCAGGCATAGCCGGGCCTCATCGGCGCCTCTCTTTGCGCGGCCGCATATAGCCAATCGTAATATCGTTGAAGAATGATTTCTTTTCGAACCGCTCTCGGACGAAATCGGCAGCTTCTTCTTCGGCAAAATACCATTTGACGCGCGCGCCGACGGCCGCGGCCGCGCGGGTTTGTCGCCCGGCGCTATCCAGCAGATCCGCCATCACGCCATACTGTTGCTGGAAGGAGCTGCGAAGCGCTCTCGCGTAGCCAGGTCCCTTGGCGTCGGCATAGTCGCCTTTTTGCATGTCGCCGTCGATGAGATCGCCGGCATAGCGAAAGCAATCGTCGAAATAGACCGGTTGGCCGGTCTTGGGATCACGAAGCATGACCGCAAAGCCGCGTGGTATCGGCGCGAGCGGATTGACGCGTGCATGGACATCGTCCTCGTAATCGTTGGCGCGGTCTTTCGCGCCATGCGGCGTATCTGGGCAACGGTGCCGGGCAAAGCTTCGGCTCGTTGGCGTTCTGATCGGCCTGCGCATCCGCACCGGCCTGCGGATTTTCATCTTTCCTTGTCTGGATCGCGTCCTTGACAGCATCCCCCTCGATGAAAAGATCACCTCGGAGGTCTCGGCCGATCGGTTTGCCCGTTTCAACATCGACATAGATGCCGTCACGGTTCTGCGCCCGGATCGCTATATCCGTGCCGTCGCTGGCTTTGGTGGTGATGATCAGCGTTCCGGCCGGTCGATCAAGCCTGTAGCTTGTGTCGGGCTGATCCGGCAGCGTGCCTTGCGAGACACCGCCGTCATTGGGCGAAGGAATGAAAATCGCGCCGAGGACCGCCGTCGGTACGGTGAAGCGAGAAGCAAAAGCGGCAAGCGCTACAAGCGTCTCCGGCGTGATCGCAGCCACGAAGGAGCCTGCGCCGGCACGTGTCGCAACAGCACCGACAAAGGCCTCGGTGCCCCCGCCGTCGCCCCATTCACCGCTTTGCCTGCCATTGCCCGCGGGCACGCGCGGCTGGCTCGGGTCATATCTGGCGAGATCGCGCGCCGCCCGATCGAAACCTAGTTCCCTCATCAAAGCGCGAGGCGACATGCCTTTGTCGAGGAGGTCCTCGGCGACAAACAAGCGATAGGCATCGGTGCGGGTCTCGAGCCGCGGCAGCCGCGCGAAGGCCAGGCGAATATTTGCAAGCGCTTTGTCGCCGCGCCGCCATTGCTCCGAGGCACCCTCAATGTGCCTGAACACATCGGGCGAAACGGCCCGACCATAAACAGCGGAAAGCAGCGTTAGAATGCGTTCCTCGTTACTATTGTCGAGCGCGAGAACCTGCGCGCCCTCCCAATCGCGCGTCATCTGGGCGAGGACAGTGCCCGCGCCGAAGACCAGCCCGGCGTCATTGATCTCGATCGCATAACCGATCGGAGCACGCCAAAGCCGCTCTTCGAATTTCTTTGTGAGAGTTTCGCCAGAATGCACCCGTGACCTCCGAAATCGCGCGGAAGGATCGGGTTCGGAAGATAGATGCTGCGGGGCTGTTCGTAAAGAACGTATAGAGAACATCAATCGGTCATCGCCGCCGCGTGAACGCGTAGATTTGCGCATTTTCGCTGGTGCATGCGAGATCGGCGCGGCCAACGGCGCTGAAATCCATTTTCGACATCCGATGCTCGCCACGCGACTGATTTGGCGCGCGGCCCCTTTCGCAACCGGCCATTAACCTTAACGATTTCAAATGGGAGCACGATTCACCCTGATGTCTCCCCATGCTGCGTGGGGGAGCCACCTAGATTGACCCCCATATATTCCCATGATATCCCATGATCTCCCGGCAGCAAGCAGAGGGTTGTTCCAAGTCCGGACGGCTTGCCACGCGGGTGGTGGTTGGCGCGGCGCTGCCCGCGTGCGGCTCTGGGGCGAAGGGTGTGGCGTAGAAGCGCCCAGAGTCGAGGGGCGCGGAGTCGAGGGGCGAAATCGTGGACCGTTTCGTCTCGCAATTCACCAACCGGCTCGATGCGAAGGGCAGAGTATCGATCCCGGCGAGTTTTCGGGCGGTGTTGGCGCGCGACGGGTTCGACGGCCTCTTCGTTCATCCTTCGCTCGATGCGGCGACGGTCGAATGCGGCGGCCATGCGTTATTGCGGGAGATCGATCAGCTTTTGGCGCTTCATGCGCCTTATTCAGAGGAGCGCGATCTTCTCTCGACAGCTTTGTTCGGTGCAAGCGAGATTTTGAAAATCGACTCGGAGGGCCGCGTGATCCTCACCGAGATGATCAAATCCTATGCCGGCATTATTTCGGAGGTGAGTTTCGTCGGACAGGGCGACAAATTCCAGATTTGGGAACCGGGCCGTTTTCGGGCGCATTTCGAGGAGGCCAGAAATCGGGTGCGCGATATACGCAAACAGCTCAATTCCCTTTACGCGGCGCCCGATGGGCCGCGGTCGCAGGGAGCACGGGAATGACGGCGGGCCGCGGCGAAGCGCAAACTTTCGCCGCCGGCGGACCGGCTCGCCACCTTCCCGTGCTTCGCGACGAAGTCTTGGCTGCGCTTAGCCCAAAGCCTGGCGAAATCTTTCTCGATGCGACTTTTGGGGCCGGCGGCTATACGCGCGCCATCCTTACCATTCCGGGCACCTTTGTTCTCGGCATTGATCGTGATCCGACAGCTATTGCCGCGGGCCAAGATCTTGTGGCCGAAGCGGCCGGCCGGCTCATGCTGGTCCAAGGCGTTTTTTCGGCGCTCGAATCGATTGCGCTGGCGCAGGGCATCGCGCGCTTCGACGGCATCGTCTTCGATATCGGCGTTTCCTCCATGCAGCTCGATGCGGCGGCGCGCGGCTTTTCCTTTCGCCAGGATGGTCCGCTCGATATGCGGATGGGCTGCGAAGGGCCGACCGCCGCCGATCTCGTCAATGGCGAAGACGAGGCGCGGCTCGCCGATATTCTCTATTATTTCGGCGAGGAGCGTGCCTCACGCCGCATCGCCAAGGCGATCGTCGCGGAGCGTGCGCATGCGCCTTTCACGACGACTTTGCGCTTGGCTGAGACGATCGCCCGCGCGGCGCCGGCAAAGCCCGGCGCCATTCATCCGGCGACGCGGAGCTTTCAGGCGCTTCGCATCGCCGTCAATGACGAGCTCGGCGAATTGGTGAAAGCGCTCGTCGCCGCCGAGCGCATGCTGGGGGAGGGCGGCCGGCTCGCAATCGTCAGCTTTCACTCGCTCGAAGACCGGATCGCAAAACTATTCTTCGCCAGCCGTTCCGGCCATGGCGAGGCCCGCTCACGGCTTTTGCCGGGCGAGCCGGAAAGACCTCAGCCGACTTTCATCGTGCCGGGCAAACAGCCCATTCTTCCGAGCGAGGCCGAGATGATCCGCAATCCCCGCGCCCGCTCGGCGAAATTGCGCTTTGCCACGCGTACGGGCGCACCGGCGCGTGCGGCCGATCCGGCGCTCGCTCTCCTTGCGCAATTGCCACGGGCAAAGCCGCAGCCGGAAAAGCGTGCTGCGAAGCCGAAGCGGAAAGGCGGCTGAAATGGTCCGTTTTCTCAACGTGGCGGCGATCGTGGCGCTCATCGGCTCGGCGATCTACGCCTATTCGGTCAAATATCAGACGATCTTCTATGCCGAGGAGATCGTCCATCTGCAGCATGAAATCAGAACCGAGAAGGATGCGATCGGCGTGCTGCGCGCGGATTTCGCGCATCTGGCGCGGCCCGAGCGGGTTGCTGCTTTGGCCGACCGCTTCCTCAATATGCAAGCGCCGAGCTTGATGCAGATCGTGCGCATCGATGCGCTTCCCGAAAAACGCGCGAAGGACGATGCGATCGCCCGTAAGCTCGAAGTGCTCGGCCTTGCCGCACCGACCAATACGCCGCGCGACATGAATATCCAGGATCCCACAACGCCTTCGGCCAAGCCCAGATGAGGGAAAGCCATGAAGGTTGAGCTCGATCCTGCGACGCATGAAGGGGCTGGCGGGGCTGCAGCGGAACCCTCGCCCGCGCCGCCGCGCAAGAAGAGCCTGTTCAAATGGATCTTCTCGACCAAGCTCGACAAGAGCACGCGGCGCATCAAGCTGATCGCTTGCGTTTTTATGCTCGTCTATTGCGTTGTCGCCGGCAAGCTCGCCTATTTCGGCCTGCTGCCCCAGCAGCCGCAAAACGGCAACGGCGGCGCCTCGGATACGGTGGCGGCGGCGCGGCCCGACATTCTCGATCGGCATGGCGAAATTCTCGCGACCGATATCAAGATCACTTCGGTGTTTGCCGATCCGCGGCGCATCATCGACAAGGATGAGGCTGTCGATCTTCTGACATCCATCATGCCCGGACTCAACGCCAAGGAATTGCGAGAGAAGCTCGGCTCGCGCAGAGGATTTGTCTGGATAAAGCGCGCCGTCACCCCGGAGCAGCAGCAGGAGATCTATCACCTCGGCCTGCCCGGCATTGGATTCATGCAGGAAAACAAGCGTGTCTATCCTGACGGCCCGATCGCGGCGCAAGTGCTGGGTTACGCGAATATCGCCGGGATCGGCATTTCCGGACTAGAGAAATATATCGACAGCCAGGGCTTGGCGGATCTGCATGTCGCCGGGTTCAAACTGACCCGCGATGATTTGAAGCCGGTCGTCTCCTCGCTCGATCTGCGCGCCACCTATGCCATGCGTGACGAACTCGCGAAAGGCATAGAGAAATATAAGGCGAAGGCAGGGGCTGCCGCGATTCTCGACGTCAATACGGGCGAGGTGATCGCCATGGCGTCGCTGCCGGATTTCGATCCGAATGAGCCGGTCGAGGCGCTCGATCCCAATCGCATCAACAGAATGACGGTCGGCGTCTATGAAATGGGCTCGACTTTCAAGGCATTGTCCATTGCCATGGCGCTCGATGCCGGCAAAGTGACGCTCAACTCGCGTGTCGATGCCCGCCAGTCATTGCGCTACGGCCGCTTCACCATTCACGATTTTCATGCCACTCATAGGATTTTGACCGTACCGGAGGTCTTCGTTCATTCCTCCAATATCGGCACCGCTAAAATGGCGCTGATGGTCGGTGTCGTTGGCCACAAGGCCTTTCTGCGCGAAATGGGCCAATTGACCCGTCTGCGTACCGAACTGCCGGAATTGGCCGAGCCGCTCGTGCCGAAGAATTGGGGCGAATTGAATACGATGACGATCGCCTTCGGCCAAGGTCTCAATGTGGCGCCGCTGCAGGCATTGATGGCGGTCGGCGCGCTGGTCAATGGCGGCATCATGATCAAGCCGACCTTCTTGAAGCGCAGCGAAGAGGATGCCAAGAAGAATGCGCCGCGGGTCATCAAGCCCGAGACTTCCGAGGCGATACGCTATCTGATGCGCCTCAATGCCGAGACCGGCTCGGCGAGAGATGCCGATATCAAAGGCTATTTCGTCGGTGGCAAGACCGGTACGGCCGACAAGATCATCCACGGCCGCTATTCGAAGGATAAAGTGTTCACGACATTCATGGCGATCGTTCCGGCCGACAAGCCCAAATATCTCTATCTGACCTTGCTCGACGAGCCGCAGGGCCTGCCGGAAACCTATGGCTATCATACCGCCGCTTGGAACGCCGGCGAGATCACCGGCAAGATCATCGCGCGGACCGCCCCTTTGCTCGATATAGCGCCGCGTCCGGCGCCGCCACCGGAACCTTTCCCGCTGCTCGCCAAGGCTGGCTATACGGCGGCCAATATGCCCGCCACCCCCGGAGCGCATTGATGCGGCTCGCCGATCTCTTGGCCGATGTCCTGCCCACGGCAGGCCTCGATGCGGCTGTTGCCGGATGCGAGATCACCGGCCTCAACGCCGACAGCCGCAAAATCGCCGCGGGCTATGCGTTTTTTGCCGTGCCCGGCAGCACGGCCGACGGGCTTTCTTTCGCCGCCGACGCTGTGGCGCGCGGCGCCGCTGCGATCATCGCCGAGCGGGCGCCCGAGCCGGCTTTATCCGGCGCGGTCTTCGTCAAGGTTGCGGATGCCCGCCGCGCCCTCGCGCTCGCCGCCGCCCGTTTCTTTGGCCGCCAGCCGGACACCATCGTCGCCGTCACCGGCACCAGTGGCAAGACCTCGGTCGCGGTCTTCGTGCGGCAGATCTGGCAGGCTTTGGGGCATCGCGCCGCGTCGCTCGGAACGATTGGGCTCGTCGCGCCTTCCACCGTCACTTATGGCGCGTTGACGACGCCCGATCCGGTAAGTTTGCACGAAACCCTTGCCGCACTTGCGACGGATGGCGTGACGCATCTTGCGCTCGAAGCCTCATCGCATGGGCTCGATCAGCGCCGTCTCGATGGTCTGCATCTTACCGCCGCTGCCTTCACCAATCTATCGCGTGATCATCTCGACTATCATGCCGATCTCGACGCCTATCTCACCGCTAAAATGCGCCTCTTCGAGGTCTTGCTGCCGCAAGGGCAGCCGGCGGTGATCGATGCCGACAGCGATGTCGCGGCGCGGGTCGAAGCTCTGTGCCGGGCCCGCGGCCTCGAAATCCTGACCGTTGGACGGTGCGGCGCGGCGCTGCGCCTTCTCGATGCGCGTCCGCAAGCTCTTGCGAGCGAGTTGTTGCTGGAGCATGCCGGCCGAAGTCTCTCTCTCCGCCTGCCGCTCGCCGGCGCGTTCCAAGTGCAAAATGCGCTCGTCGCCGCCGGCCTTGCGCTCGCGACCGGCGGCGCGCCGGATTCCGTCTTCGCCGCGCTCGAAAAACTCGAAGGCGTGCCGGGCCGCCTCGAACTCGTCGGCCGCCACAAGGAGGCGCCGATCTTCGTCGATTATGCCCATAAGCCGGATGCGCTCGACAAGGTTCTACGGACCCTGCGGCCGCTGACCGCGGCTCGGCTCATCACCGTCTTCGGCTGCGGCGGCGATCGTGATAGAGGCAAACGGCCGATCATGGGGGAGGTGGCGGCGCGCCTTGCCGATGTCGTGATCGTCACCGACGACAATCCGCGCTCCGAGGAAGCTTCGGCCATTCGCCGCGCCATTCTGGAGGGCATGTCCGGGATTGCTGATGTGACCTCGCGCGAGATCGGCGATCGCGGTGCCGCGATTGCGGAAGCCATTGCGATGCTGGCGCCGGGCGATGTGCTGCTGATTGCCGGCAAAGGTCACGAAACCGGCCAGATCGTCGGCGACAAGGTGCTTCCCTTCTCCGATCAACAGAGCGTCCGCGCCGCCTTGAGGGATTTTGCGGCATGAGGTCAGAATTGTCGCAAAATCAGGCGTGGACGGAGCCGTTATGGACCAATTTTGCTCTCATCGGCCGGCTTGAAGCGCGTGTCAGTGGCGGATTGCCGGGCTCAGCCGAGGGCATTTCCATCGATACAAGGACATTGGCGGAAGGCGATTTGTTCTTCGCCATAAAGGGTGAGAAGGGCGACGGCCATGATTATGTCGGCGCCGCCTTCGAGAAAGGCGCGACGGCGGCCGTGGTCGAGGAAGCCAAGGCCGATGCCCTCAAAGGCCTGGGTCCGCTCTATGTGGTCCGGGACGTGTTGCCTTCGCTCGAAAGATTGGCGCGCGCCGCGCGGGCAAGGACACAGGCCCGGATCGTCGCCGTGACGGGCTCGGTCGGCAAGACTTCGACCAAAGAAGCCTTGCGCCTCGTGCTCGGGGAGGCCGGCGCCGTACATGCCTCCGTCGCTTCCTACAATAATCATTGGGGCGTGCCGCTGACGCTTGCCCGCATGCCGCGCGCGACACGTTTCGGAATCATCGAAATCGGCATGAATCACGCGGGCGAAATCACGCCGCTCACCGCGATGGCAAGGCCGCATGTGGCGATCATCACCGCTATTGCTCCAGTGCATCTCGAATTCTTCGCAAGCGTCGAGGCCATCGCCGATGCGAAAGCGGAAATCTTCTCCGGCCTAGTTCCGGGCGGCGTCGCCATCCTCAATCGCGACAATAATCAATTTGGGCGTCTCGCTGCCGCGGCGCGCACCTCTGCGGCGGGTCATATTGCGACTTTCGGCGGCGACGGGCGGGCCGATGCGCAGCTGATCGATGTGAAGCTCACCGAAGACCAAACCGTGGTGAAGGCGCAAATCCACGGCCGCCCCATGTCGTATCGGATCGGCGCACCGGGTCGCCATGTCGCGCTCAATTCGCTGGCCGTGCTGCTTGCCGCCGAGGCTTTCGGCCTCGACCTCGAAACGGCTGCCGGCGCACTCGCCTCTTTCGAAGTGCCGGAGGGGCGTGGACGGCGTTTCGTATTGGCGACCAAACAGGGTCGCTTCACCTTAATCGACGAGAGCTACAATGCTAATCCGGCGTCCATGCGGGCGGCGCTGGCGCTCGTGGGCGCCTTGCCGACGCATGCGGAGTCCGGCCGGCGCATTGCCGTGCTCGGCGATATGCGCGAGCTCGGTCTCCGCAGCGATGATCTCCATGCCGGCCTGGCTATAGATATGCAGATGAACCATATCGATCTCGTCTTCGCTGCCGGGCCGATGATGAAACATCTGTTCGATGCCTTGCCTGCAAAGCGTCAAGGCGCTTGGCGCGCCAATGCGGCGGAGCTCGAGCCGATTGTGAGCGATGCTGTCGATGCGGGTGACCTCATTGTCGTGAAAGGATCAAATGCGAGCCAAATGCACGTCATCGTCAAAGCGCTGAAGTCACGCTATTCCGGCACAAATGCCGCATCCTAGGAATTGCTCCTTATGCTCACTTGGCTCGCGGATTTTTCGCATCTGTTCGGTCCGCTCAATCTGTTTCGCTACATCACCTTCCGCACTGGCGGCGCCACCGCGACGGCGCTGTTCTTCGTGTTTTTCTTTGGTCCGCGCACCATTGCCGCCTTGCGCCTGAAACAAGGCAAGGGCCAGCCGATCCGCACCGACGGCCCGCAATCGCATCTGGTGACGAAGAAGGGCACGCCCACAATGGGTGGCCTGATGATTCTGTCGGGCCTCATCGTCTCGACGCTGCTTTGGGCCAATCTCGCCAATCGCTATGTTTGGATCGTGCTTCTCGTGACCTGCGGTTTCGGCCTGATCGGCTTTTACGATGACTATTTGAAGGTGACGAAGCAGAGCCACGCGGGCTTCTCCGGCAAGCTGCGGCTCGCGCTTGAGGCGTTGATTGCGCTTGTGGCCTGCTACGCGATGACGAAGATCGGCACGGCCGACACGACCTGGCTCGCTCTGCCGGCGATCAAGGGCTATGTCGTCGATCTCGGCTTGTTCTTCCTTGTTTTGGGGCCCTTCGTTATCATGGGCGCAGGCAATGCGGTCAATCTCACCGACGGGCTGGACGGGCTCGCGATCGTGCCGGTGATGATCGCGGCCGCGACTTTCGGCATCATCGCCTATCTCGTGGGCAGTTTCTTTTATGCGGACTATCTTCACATCAACTACGTGCCGGGCACCGGCGAACTCGCGGTCGTCTGCGGGGCTTTGATCGGGGCAGGCCTCGGCTTCCTCTGGTTCAATGCGCCCCCTGCACAGATTTTTATGGGCGATACGGGGTCCCTGGCATTGGGCAGTCTCCTCGGCACCGTCGCTGTCATCGTCAAGCATGAGATCGTTCTTGGCATTGTCGGCGGTCTCTTCGTTCTCGAAACCTTGTCCGTCATCGTCCAGGTCGTCTCGTTCAAGCTCACCGGCAAGCGCGTGTTCCGCATGGCGCCGATCCATCACCATTTCGAACAGCTTGGCTGGTCCGAGCCGCAGGTCGTGATGCGCTTCTGGATCATTGCCTTCGTGCTCGCTCTCGTCGGGCTGTCGACTTTGAAATTGAGGTGAAGATGATTCCTCTCACCTCTTTCGCCGGCAAGAAAGTCGCCGTCTTCGGTCTTGGCGCTTCCGGGCGCGTGAGCGCCGAAGCGCTCAAGGCCGGCGGCGCTGAAGTCGCGGTCTGGGACGATCAGCCGGCCTCGCGCGACAAGGCCGCCGCTGAGGGTCTCGCTCTGACGGATCTCTCGATCCTTGATCTCAAGGGCTTCAACTCGCTTGTCCTCGCTCCGGGCGTGCCGCTGACGCATCCGAAGCCGCATTGGATCGTCACAAAAGCAAGAGAGGCCGGCGTCGAAATCATCGGCGACATCGAGCTCTTCTGCCGCGAGCGCCGGGCGATCGCGCCGAAATCGCCTTTCGTCGCCATCACCGGCACCAATGGCAAATCGACGACGACGGCGCTCATCGCCCATCTCTTTGCGACTTTCGGCTATCGCGTCGAGGTAGGGGGCAATATCGGGATACCGATCCTGTCGCTGTCGCCGCCGTCGCCGGAGATCGTGCATGTGATCGAATGTTCGTCCTTCCAGATCGATCTCGCGCCGACGCTCGATCCCTGGGTCGGCGTGCTCCTCAATGTCACGCCGGATCATCTCGATCGCCACGGCACGATGGAGAATTATGCGGCGGTCAAGGAACGCCTCGTCGCAAACGCCGATATCGCTGTCATCGCTATTGACGATGCGGTGACGCTCGCCATCGCCGAGCGGCTGCGGCAGCGAAGAAAGCCGGGTACTTCCGTCTCTGTCACGCGACCGCAGATCGAGGATGCCATCATTCTCGAAGGCACGCGTCTCGTTCGCCGCGTGCAGGGCCGCTCGCTGACCATCGCCGATCTTGCTGGCATTGCGTCGCTGCGCGGCACGCACAACGGCCAGAATGCCGCCGCCGCGGTCGCCGCACTCGGCGCGCATGGCTTCAATCTTGATCTCGTCAATAAAGGCCTTGCGACCTTTCCCGGCCTGCCGCATCGGCTCGAAGAGATCGGCCGCCGCGGCAAGGTTCTCTTCATCAATGATTCCAAGGCGACCAATGCCGACGCCGCGGAAAAGGCGCTCTTAAGCCTCAACGACATTTATTGGATCATCGGCGGCCGCGCCAAGGAGGGCGGCATCGAGCCTTTGCGGCCGCTGTTTTCGAAAGTGGTGAAGGCCTATCTCATCGGTGAGGCGTCCGATCTCTTCGCCCGCACGATCGGGGATGCAATTCCTTATGAATTCTGCGGTACGCTCGATCAAGCTGTCGACCGGGCGACGCGCGATGCGGAACAGGCGGCGACCGAGATGCCGATCGTCCTGCTCTCGCCGGCCTGCGCGTCTTTTGATCAATTCCCGGATTTCGAGAAACGTGGCGACAGATTTCGCGAGCTGGTCCGCGCCAAGCTCGCCGAACCTAAGCTGAGCTGAGGAGGCGGCAATGGTCTCGCGCGTGGAACGTTCGGCTCTGGCGAATTGGTGGTGGACGGTCGATCGTTGGCTCATCGCCGCGCTCGGCGCCTTGATCGTGCTCGGCCTCGTCCTGACGCTCGCCGCGAGCCCGCCGGTTGCCGAGCGGCTGGGCCTATCGCCATTCCATTTCGTCAATCGGCAGATGGCTTTTCTCGTTCCAGCCATAGCCGTGCTTTTCGTGACCTCCTTTCTGTCGCCGCGGCATGTGCGGCGCTCGGCCTTGATCATCTTTGCGGTTGCCATGGTGCTGATCATCGCGGCCCTGCTCTTTGGTCATGAAGTCAAGGGTGCGAAGCGCTGGATCTTCGGCATTCAGCCGTCGGAATTTTTGAAGCCGGCCTTTGTGATCCTTGCCGCCTGGGCTTTTGCGGAAGGCGGCAAAAGGCAGGATGTGCCGGGCAATCTACTCGCCCTTCTGCTGCTGCCGCTAGCGATCGTGCCGTTGATCCTGCAGCCGGATTTCGGCCAGACCATGCTGCTTTCGCTGGTCTGGGCCGCACTCTTCTTCATGGCCGGGCTGCATTGGTTCTGGGTCGCCGGCATAGGCGGGATCGGCATAAGCGGCATGCTCATCGCCTATAAGCTCGTGCCGCATGTGCGTGCGCGCGTCATCAAATTCATCGATCCGAGCTCGGCCCATGGCGTCATCGACACATTTCAGACCGACACGGCGATCGACAGTTTTCATTCCGGCGGCTGGTTCGGCAAAGGACCTGGAGAAGGCACGATCAAACGCATCCTGCCCGACGCGCATACGGATTTCATCTTCGCCGTGACCGCCGAGGAATTCGGCATCGCGACCTGTCTGCTTCTCGTGACGATCTTCGCCTTCATCGTGCTGCGTGGCCTCTTGTCGGCGTCGCGCAATGAAGATCCGTTCTGCCGTTTCGCAGCGGCCGGATTGACCATGCTCTTCGGCATTCAGAGCGCCATCAATATGGCGGTCAATCTGCGGCTCATCCCGGCCAAGGGCATGACTCTGCCCTTCGTTTCCTATGGTGGCTCGTCCCTGATCTCGCTGGCGCTCGGCATGGGCTTTCTTATTGCGGTGATGCGCAAGCGTCCGCGCACGGAGGTCATGTTCATGCAGTCCGGGGACGGGCAGGGATGAGGTCCAAACCGCTGGTTCTCCTCGCCGCCGGCGGCACGGGGGGACATTTGTTTCCGGCCGAGGCGCTGGCCGATGTGCTCGGCCGCCGCGGCCTTGCCGTGGAACTTGTCACAGATGCGCGGGCGCAGCGCTATGGCGGGCATTTTTCGGCCCGCGCCATTCATCAGATTCCAGCGGCCACACCGAGCGGCGGGTCGCTTTTCGCCCGTCTCAAAGCCGTTGTCACTTTGGGTATCGGCACATTGGCAGCTTTGGTCCTGCTGCTGCGTTTGCGCCCTGCCGTTCTTGTCGGCTTCGGCGGCTATCCGACCGTGCCGCCGGTCTTTGCGGCAAGCCTTCTCGGCATTCCGACGATCCTGCATGAGCAAAATGCCGTGATGGGGCGCGCCAACCGCTTTCTTGCCTCCCGCGTCGATGCCATTGCGCGCGGCTTGCCGGGGCCGCAAGGCGCTGACGCGGCGATCGAAGCCAAATCCACCACGACGGGCAATCCGGTGCGGCCCAAGGTTGCTGAAGCGGCAAAGCATGCCTATCCAGACGCTCATGCCGGAAAATTCCATCTTCTCGTCACCGGCGGCTCGCAAGGGGCCCGCATCATGTCCGATATAGTGCCCGAAGCGATAGCTCGCCTGCCGGAGGCGATGCGGCAAAGGCTCGCCATTGTGCAGCAGGCGCGCGGCGAGGATGAAGCAAGGGTGCGGCAGGCCTATGCAAAGCTTGGCGTCACTGCCGAAGTCGCGAGCTTTTTTCAGGATCTGCCGGCGCGCATGGCGGCAGCGCATCTCGTCATCGCGCGGGCCGGCGCTTCGAGCGTGGCCGAACTCGCAGTGATCGGGCGGCCGTCGATTCTGGTTCCCTTTCCGCATGCGATCGATCAGGATCAGGCGGCGAATGCTGCGCATCTCGCGGCGGAGGGCGCGGCGACAATTGTCGCGCAGAAAGATTTTTCGCCGCAATGGCTCGCCGCGGCTTTGGCGGCGGCGCTCGCCGATCCTGAGAGCCTTGCGCAAAGGGCGGCGGCGGCAAAGCGCAGCGGCATTGCGGACGCAGCCGAGCGGCTTGCCGATCTCGTCCTGCATGTGGCCAAGCTGGAGAACACAGATGAAACTGCCGCGTGAACTCGGTCCCATCCATTTCGTCGGGATCGGCGGCATTGGCATGTCGGGCATTGCCGAAGTGCTCATCAATCTCGGCTATCGCGTGCAAGGCTCGGATCAGGCCGAAAACGCCAATGTTTTACGCCTCCGCAACAAGGGCGCCGAGGTTTATATCGGCCATGATGCCAGCCATCTCGGCGCGGCGGAAGTGGTCGTGGTCTCGACCGCGATCAAGCGCGACAATCCGGAGCTTGTCGCCGCGCGCGAGCGGCGCCTGCCCGTCGTGCGGCGCGCCGAAATGCTCGCCGAACTGATGCGCCTCAAGCAATGCGTCGCGATCGCCGGCACGCATGGCAAGACGACGACCACTTCGCTCGTCGCGACGCTCCTCGATGCCGGCAAATTCGATCCGACCGTCATCAATGGCGGCATCATCAATGCCTATGGCACCAATGCGCGGCTCGGCGCCGGCGATTTCATGGTGGTCGAGGCCGATGAGAGCGACGGCACTTTCCTGAAGCTGCCGGCCGATATTGCGATCATCACCAATATCGATCCTGAGCATCTCGATCATTTCAAGACCTTCGACGCGATCAAGGAGGCCTTTCGCAGCTTCGTCGAAAATCTGCCCTTCTATGGTTTCGCGGTGATGTGCCTCGATCATCCCGTGGTGCAGGAGCTTGTCGGCCGCATCGAAGATCGCCGCATCATCACCTATGGCGAAAATCCGCAGGCCGATGTGCGGCTTGTCGATGTCGATCTCGCCAATGGCCGATCGCGTTTCGCGGTTCTGCTGCGCGACCGCAAGTCTGGTCATGAGATCAGATTCGACAATCTCGAACTGCCGATGCCCGGCCATCACAATGCGCTCAATGCGACGGCGGCGCTGACCGTCGCGCATGAGCTCGGCATGAGTGCCGAGACGATCCGCACGGCGCTCGCCAATTTCGGCGGCGTCAAACGCCGTTTTACCCCGACAGGCACATGGAACGGCGTCCGCATCTTCGACGATTACGCCCACCATCCGGTCGAGATCGCGGCCGTTCTCAAGGCGGCGCGGGCCTCGACCAAGGCGCAGGTGATCGCCATCGTGCAGCCGCATCGCTATACGCGTCTCGCCTCGCTCTTCAACGAATTCGCGACCTGTTTCAACGATGCCGATGTCGTCATCGTGGCCGATGTCTATGCAGCGGGCGAGCCGCCCATTCCGGGTGCTGATCGCGACAGCCTCGTCGGGGCGCTCAAGGCGCATGGCCATAGGCAAGCGCTCGCCATGCCACGTCCGGAAGATCTGCCCGAAATGATCCGTAGCCTCGCCAAGCCGGGCGATTACGTCATCTTCCTCGGCGCCGGCAATATCACCCAATGGGCTTATGCTTTGCCGGGGCAGCTTGCCGCCGCGGCCGAGACGTGAGAGTTGAGGTGATGAGCTTCCCCGACATCACCGCCGATCTTTCCCGCAATATGACCGAATTGCGCGGAAAGCTCCTTAGCCATATGCCCTTGGCGCCTTGGACCTGGTTCAAGACCGGCGGGCCGGCGCAGGCGGTGTTCCAGCCGGAAGATGCCGAGGATCTCAGCTATTTTCTAGCGCGGCTCGATCCCTCGATCCCCGTCCTGCCGCTCGGCCAGGGCTCGAATCTTCTGGTGCGCGACGGCGGCGTCGAAGGCGTGATCATCGCGCTCGGGCCTTCCTTCAACACAATGGCGATTGCGGGCGAGGTCGTCACCGTCGGCGCGGGCGTCGCAGACGTCAAACTGTCCAGCGCAGCGGCCATGGCCTCGCTCGCCGGCTTTTCATTTCTGCGCGGCATTCCCGGCAGCATCGGCGGCGCGCTCAAGATGAATGCCGGCGCCTTTGGCGGCGAGATCAAGGACATTTTCATCTCTTGCGAAGGCATAGACCGCATGGGCGCAACGCGCCGCTATGATGCAGCCGACATGGGCTTCTCCTATCGCCATAGCGCGGTGAAGAATGTGATCTTCACGCAAGCGAGCTTCGTCGGAAAGCCCGGCGATCAAGCGGCGATCAGGGCCGAAATGTCGGAGATCGCGCAGGCGCGCAGCACGACGCAGCCGGTGAATACGCGCACCGGCGGCTCCACTTTCCGCAATCCGCCGGGCCGCAAAGCCTGGGAGCTGATCGATGCAGCACACTGCCGCGGGCTCGTCATCGGCGATGCGCAAGTCTCCGAGCTGCACTGCAATTTTCTCGTCAATCGCGGCAATGCGACGTCGGCCGATATCGAAGATCTCGGCGAAGAAGTCCGCCGCCGCGTGCTCGGCAGCTGCGGCGTGATGCTCGAATGGGAAATCGAGCGGGTCGGGGTGAGGTGAGGGGGATGGGGGTTGGGTTGGGTAAGTTAAATTCGGCTTTTGACCCAAAGCGGACCTAGTCCCGTACGATTTGGACCCAAAAACGAGGACCTTGCCAAGCAAGAAGCCTTTGCGTGCCCGGCGTGTAGGCTTGACGACGAGTGCCGCAGTGAACCTACTGGTTGTGACTTTCATTTGCCGGCTTCGGGACCAATGCCACCGTTGCCGCCTTTCCCTCCGCTCATCAATGCGTGTCTCAGCCAGCCCGCATTGTTCCATGGCCTATGCATTCGTCTGACGGTGCGGCGTGATCTTCTCGGTACAGAAGGCGGAGGAGCCGGTGAGGACCGATTCTGTTTTTTCGCCGTCTTCCTGAGCCTCCGAAGAGCATCGGCTTGCGGAGCCTACTCAAAAAGGCCTCGATATCGATAGACCAATCTCGATTTACCACCTTGGCGCGCAAGCAGAATGCATGCGTCGACACCACGGCCCGCCGCCGGAAGTTCAGTCGTCAGATTTCGCCAGATCGAAGCGCAGGGTGAGGCGGTTCATGCTGTCCTGCCGCTCATACGCCAGATGCTGCGCAAATTGTCGTATCAGGTGAATCCCCAGGCCGCCGATTGCCGCCTCGCTGATTGTGGTAGCCGCCGCGGGGGCAGCCACCTCAAGCGGATCGAAGGCTATGCCGTGATCCTCGATCGTCGCGGTGACAGCTCCATTCTCGCATTTGAGAGCCAGGCGCACGTCTTTGTTCAGCCGCGCCTCGCCCTGAAGGCCGACGAAGCCGTGCCGGACGATGTTTGAGACCGCTTCCTCGAAGCAGAGGTGGATCGCGAACGACATCGAGGGCGGCAAATCCAAACGTTCGACGACGGCGTCAGCCCACTCACCGACGTGAGCGAGTTCCGCCATTTCGGCCTGGACGACCAGTGTCTCAGGCATGGGTTCCACAGTTCCGATTGATTGCGGGGCGCGCAAGGCTAACCTGACACGGCACTGATGGCGGCTTCCAGATCGTGCAGGATGGGCACGAGGGCGTCGATCCCGCTGACGATCAGTACCTTCTCGACATCCGGTGTGGGTTTCAGCAACGCCATGGAGCCGCCTTTCGATTTTACGGCTTTCGCCCCCATAAGCAGCGTACGAATACCCATCGATGCAAGAAACGGAACCTGCTCCAGGTCAACAATGACTTTGCGGTGGCCCCCGGCGACTATGCTGAAATTCAGATCGATTTGCTGCGCCCCCAGAATGTCCAACCGTCCCACGAGGTTGACCTTGGTGACGCCATCGGCGAGACTTTCGACCTGCATGTCCATTGCGTCGTCTCACTCGGTTTGAACACGGCGCAGCGCCAGCCTGGTCGCTAACAGAGAAAAGTCTAATCAGCGGAAAATGATGCTACTAAACTAATAACAACAAATTATAATGTCTTTTGAGCACAAAGTAAATGTAAAGGGTTGATCTCTGAAGACCGCCGGCCGGGCACAATTGCCCGGGAACGGCTCGGTTGCGGGAGGTTGTAGGTGTGACTGATGTATCGGGACTGATCGACCTTGTGCAGGCGGGGGCCGAAGCGGAGACTGTGACCGCGATCCTGGAGCAATGCCCCATCGGCGTCACGATCGTAGGTCCCGATCTCGCCATACGCTACAGCAACGCGCATTTCGCACAAATGGTGGCGGTCGAGCCGACGCGTCGCGTCTGGCCTCCGCTCGATCGTTTCCTGGCCAATGCTGACGATCGCCGGATGGTCCGGGCCGCGCTGGCCGGCAGGCAGGCGCTGGCGCATCGCGAACTGCGTCTGGAGGCCGAGGACGGGCGTTCCGTCTGGGTGTTGATGAGCGCGGAGGCAATCAGCTTTGCAGGCGTTCCCGCAATGCTGGTCTGGCTGGACGACGTGACCAAGCGACGTCTGGCCAGCGAGGAACGGCTGGACCTTGCGGTCACCGGTACCCATTCGGCGATCTGGGAAGTGGATTTCAGCCAGCGAACCACTTGGTGGTCGAAAGAATTTTACCGGATGCTCGGCTATCTCGACGAACACCAGCCCGCAACGGACGAGGACGTCTGGGAACGTCATATCCATCCGGAGGATGCTGCCCGCGTCACCCGCGCGATTCGACAATATCTGAGCGGAGAGCTGCATCCGCGCGAGGCCGGCGGCGATGCGGGCGTGTACGAGGCGACTTACCGGCTCTGCCGGCTGGATGGCAGCATCATCTGGGTCGTCGCAAAAGGCCGGCGCAGTTCCAACGAGCTCGGCCGGACCCGTCGATTCAACGGCATCATGCTCGACGTCACCGCCCAGAAGCGGGCCGAGCAGGCTCTGCGCCAGGCCCAGCAGGATCTCATCCAGGCGGAGAAGATGGCTTCGCTCGGCTCACTGGTCGCCGGCGTGGCACATGAGATCAACACGCCGCTCGGCAACACGCTGACGGCTTCATCGCATCTCTATGACAAGGTGGTCGAACTCTCGGCGATATTGGAAGAGAACAAGCTGCGACGGAGCGACTTGGTCGCCTTCGTCAGCCTGCTGACTGAGACAACGCGGTTGATGGTGACCAATTGCGAGCGTGCGGCCGAGCTTGTCCAGAGCTTCAAGCAGGTCGCGGTGGACCAGACCAGCGGCGAGCGCCGGCGTTTCGATTTGAAGGGTTATATCGACGAGGTGCTGCTCAGCCTGCGGCCGCGGCTGCGCAAGACCGGCCACCGGATCACCGTCGAATGCCCGAGAAATCTGGAGATCGACGGCTATCCCGGTGCGCTGTCGCAATTGCTGACCAACTTCCTACTCAACTCGTTGATGCACGCCTATGATCCCGGTGCGGCAGGTCACCTGTCGATTCGTGTGCAATTGCTGGACGACGGACTGGTCGAACTCGCTTACGCGGATGATGGGAAAGGTATCCCGCAGGAGTTGCTCGGCCGCATCTACGATCCCTTCTTCACCACGCGCCGGGGCAGCGGCGGCAGCGGACTAGGGTTGCATATCGTGTACAACCTCGTCACGGGAACGCTTCGTGGCCAGATCTCGGTGGAGAGCGAACCCGGCCACGGCACCTGTTTCACAGTTCGTTTTCCGCTTCGCACCCCCAGTGATACAGCCAAGGTGGATGAGCCCAATGCCTGAAACCAATGATGAACTGCTGTTTGCAGAGGATGCCGCCGGTCTGTCCAGCGAAACGGGCCCCGATGCCTGGAAGGTGCTGATCATCGACGATGAGGAGCAAATCCACGCCGTGACCAAGATGGTGCTCGGTGATTTCAAATTCCGTGATCGCTCCCTCCAATTCCTGTCGGCTTTTTCCGGCAAGGAGGGCTATTCGGTAATTGCCGCCAACCCGGACCTCGCGGTGATATTCCTTGACGTGGTGATGGAGACCGAAACCGCCGGTCTTGATCTCGCGCGCCAGATACGCGGCGCCCTCGGCAACGACTATGTTCGAATCATCCTGCGCACCGGCCAGCCCGGCCAGGCCCCGGAGCGCAAGGTGATCGTCGATTACGATATCAACGACTACAAGGAGAAGTCCGAACTCACGTCGCAGAAGCTGTTCAGCACCATGGTCACGGCACTGCGCTCTTACAAAGACATCATGACGATCGAGACCAGCCGCAGGGGGCTGGAGAAGATCATCACCGCTTCCTCGTCGCTTTTCCAGATACGTTCGATGGAGCTGTTTCTTTCCGGCGTGCTTTTGCAGCTAGGCTCCCTGCTCGAAGTCGGGATCGATGCGGTGCTGGTCAGCGCCAAGCTCGAGGGAGACAACGAACGGAACGCAACCGTCGACGAGCTGCAGGTCGTGGCAGCGTCGGGACGGTTCACGGCTCTCGTCAACCGTCCCGCGACCATCCTTGAGCCAAGCGTCGTGCGCGCGTTGCAGGAGGTGATCCAGTCACGCGAAAGCATATTTATGACCAAGTACAGCATCGTCTATTTCCATTCACGTATGAACCGGACTACGGCCCTTTACATCGAAACGATGCGGCAGCTCGAAGCGGTGGACCACAAGCTGATCCAGCTCTTCTGCGGCAATGCGAGCATCGGGCTCGACATGCTGGCTTGACGAGACCCTATGGACCTCACCGCACCCAATAATGCCACAAGGCAGCAAGCGTCCCCGACCTTGGGCGACCTGCAGCTGTGGGACGCGATCGTCGATTCGGGCACCAGGACCGGCGATGTCGAGCAGCGGTTCACCGCCGACCGCAACCTGCCGGCCTGCATCGTCTGCGCGGGAGAGCGCATCTTCGGCGTGCTGTCACGTAAGAGCCTGCTCGCCGCGCTCAGCAAGCCGATGGCCCGCGACCTTTACATCAAGCGCCCGGTGGAACAGCTCGTCGCAGCCATGGATACCAAGCCACTCATCCTGCCCGCTGCGACGACGGTCGCCGCAGCGGTAGAAGCTGCGCTGTCGCGGGCGCGCGAGTGGTCCTATGAGCCCGTGCTCGTGGAGGGTGGCGCGGCGGCCCCAGGTATCCTAGAGGTCGACGTGCTGATGCGCGTCCAGTCAAGCCTGCTGGAACAGGCGATCCGCGCCAAGGATGAACTTATCGAAGAGGTGCAGCGCACCGCAGACGAACTTCGCACTGCCCTCGACAACCTTGAACAGGCGCGAGACCGACTGGTCCAATCGGAGAAGATGGCAGCCCTAGGTCAGCTCGTCGCCGGCGTGGCCCACGAGATCAACACGCCGATCGGTGTGGCACTGACCGCCGCGACCTATCTGGGCGAACGGACCGGCGAGTTCCGCGACGTCTTCACTGAGAACCGGATGAAACGCTCCGACCTGCAAGCTTATGTAGACATGGCTGGCCAGAGCGCCGACTTGCTGCGTTACAACATACAACGGGCCGCCCAACTGATCCAGAGTTTCAAGCAGATCGCAGTCGACCAGGCGAGCGAACAGTACCGCAGCTTCGAGTTGAAGTCTTACCTCGAACAGCTGATCGCTAGCCTCGCGCCCGAGGTGCGCAAGGCTGGGCACAGTCTCGTGATGGCCTGCGAGGAAGATATCCACCTGATCAGCTATCCGGGGGCACTGGCGCAGGTGCTGACCAACCTCGTCTCCAACGCCATCGCCCACGCTTACGACCACGGCACGGCGGGCACGATCGCACTGACGGCGGTGCCGAATGGTGCCAATGTGGCGTTGACAGTCAACGATAACGGGCGCGGCATCGAGCCGGAGAATATGTCGCGGATCTATGACCCGTTCTTCACTACGAAGCGCGGCGCGGGCGGCAGCGGGCTCGGCCTGCACATCGTCTTCAATATCGTGACCGAGACGCTGCACGGGCAGATCGACTGCCAGTCCACGCCAGGGCTCGGCACCAGATTCATCGTGACCATTCCATTGAGCATCCCGCAATGAGCAACGCGCCGAAGCCGGAAGCCGACTTTCTGCTCGACGACGCGCTGCCGGAGACAGACGAGCGGCGCTCCACCGCGACGCCCTGGCGCGTGCTGATCGTCGACGACGATGAGAGCGTCCATTCGATCAGCCGCGTCGTGCTGGCTGATGTCTGGTTCCAAGGGCGTGGGGTGGAGATCCTCAGTGCCTATTCAGGACGTCAGGCTGCCGCGGTGCTGCGGCAAAGTCCGGACATCGCCGTGGTGCTGCTTGACGTGGTGATGGAAGACGACGATGCCGGGCTGAAGCTGGTGCGCGAAATACGCCAGCAGATGCACAATACGCGGCTGCGGATCATCTTGCGCACCGGCCAGCCCGGGCAGGCGCCGGAACGCGAGGTGATCGTCAATTATGACATCAACGACTACAAATCAAAAACCGAGCTGACCGCCCAGAAGCTGTTCACCGCGACCATCGCGGCCCTGCGCTCCTATTCGGACATCGTGGCGCTGGAGCGCAGCCGGCGGGGACTCGAACGCATCATCGCCGGCGCCCCAGAGCTTTTCGCGCGCCATTCCCTGACCAGCTTCGCCACGACGCTGCTGCGTCAAGTCGCCGAGCTTTCCGGCCAGTCCGGTGACGGGGTGGTGGTTATTCCGACCGAAGGATACGGCGAGGACGGCGACCCGCCGATGCTGGTGGTAGCCGCCCTTGGCAGTTTCCAATTGGCGGAGGGGCATCCTTATCGCGAGGCCTTGCCCGAAACCGTGGCCGCGCGGATCGGGCTCGTCTTGACCGGGGGCATCGGTCTAAACTGGCAGAATGATTTCGTTCGTCCCATCCGCACGCCTGACCATCGGCTGGCGGCCGTGTATTTCCACGCCGAGTCACCGGTCGATACTGACCATCTGACCCTCATAGACATCATGTGTGCGTCGGTCGGCGTCGGCCTGGACAACGTGCATCTGCATGACCGGCTGCTGCGCCATCAAGCGCGGCTGGAGGCCGAGGTTGCCGAACGCACGCATGAGCTGGCCACCATCAACGCCGACTTGTTGCAGAAGCAGAACCAGATCGACGAAGAGCTTCGGGTCGCACGCACGCTGCAGCAATCCATCCTGCCAGCCTGCTTCCCCAGCCACGACGGTTACCAGGGCCGCGCCTTCATGCGCGCGGCCCGCATGATCGGCGGCGATTTCTACGACATATTTCGGCTGGATGATCATCGACTGGGCATCGTGGTCGCCGATGTCAGCGGCAAAGGCGTGCCAGCGGCGCTGTTCATGGTGCTCGTGCGCACCGTGCTGCAAGAACTCGCGTTGCGGGACCTGTCGCCGGGGCCCTGCCTGGCCGAAGCCAACCGGCAATTAATCGCGCGCAACCCGATCTCGCTGTTCGTCACCGTGATCTACGGTATCCTGGATGCGCGCACCGGGCTCTTTACCTTCTGCAGCGGCGGGCACGTCATGCCCTACGTGCTGCGGGCCAGCGGTATCGTGCAGGTGGTGACGGCGCGCGGCGCGCCTCTCGTCGGGCTGATCGAGGAGGCGGTGTACACGGACCTGACGATCGCGCTGCAGCCGGGCGACGGGCTATTGCTGGTCACCGACGGTGTCGCGGAATGCTTCAACCGGGAAGGCGAAGCCTTCGGAGAGGCGCGGTTGATTGATGTGTTGGCCTCCTCCGGGCCCGTCGCTCTCGATGGTCTGCTGGACAGCATCGCCACCGAGCTGGACCGGTTCTCTGACGGGATCCCTGCCTCGGATGACGTGACCGCACTGGTCGTGCGTTTTCTCGGCTATCCGGGAAGACAGGATGACTTTCTCCAGGTTCCGATGGACCTGACAACCGGCCCCTTCCCGGCACCGAGCGACACAAAGACTTTGCGCAAATCGACAGCCAGAACATAGTAAGCGTAAGCGATGCCATCGGTTGGCTTCGATGCTTTGAAGCATCTAGTGCTGGGGCCGAGACCTTCCAATATGATGCGACAGGGCGGGCCGATCAGCCACGCAAGCGGCTTCGGTTCCTTCAGCCCGAGCTATCTCGGCCAGACCTCGCAGATCACGCAGCGCCAGCGCCTTCCCCGAGCCCGGTGACGCAGACCGCGAGCTTCAACAATCTCAACCAATTGACGAATCTATCGGGCCAGGCGTTGAGCTATGACGCCAATGGCAATCTGCTCGCCGACGGGTCGCGCAATTGTTCCTGGGACGCCGAGAACCGCCTCATCGGCATCACCTATCCGGGGCAATCGGGCAAAGCTACTGCCTTCACCTATGATGGTCTCGGCCGGCGCACTACGATCACCAGCACGCCAGGCCACCGATTGGCCAGATGCCAAAGGCAGCAGTTGAGTGGCCATCAATGTCCGGAACCGGGAAGCTCCCAAGGTCGGCTCTTGGCGCTTTTCGGACTCGGCCCGATCCCTGACGAGAGTCCGTAATGAGCTCCAGAGCGGACATTTACTAGCCGTTGCCGACTAACTTCGATTTATGAGTACGCGCCCTAGTTCACGACCGACGAGACCGGCCGGGTTTGTGTCTCCCCTATTCTGTAATCGGATCGGCCTTTTGGCCCGTGGCGACAATTCGCACCATTTCTACCGGCAGCGGCCGCTGGAGTCGAAGCGCGATTTCAGCCAGCGCCGCCTATGCGAAGAACCGACATTCCGGATGTTGGTCACGCCGAGATCGATCGGTCCCTTCAGGAACTTCGGCGGCGTCGGCATGCCCCATCGGAGCATCGCCAACTCACGCACTCCGTCCGGCGCATTGCGGACGACGGGCGCCAGCGTGTCCGGGTAGATCGCTGGCAGCGACGGGACATTGCCGGCGGCGTCGGGCTCGACCCGAAAGACCTGCCGGATTGCGGCCTGGCCTTTGGTCTCCGAGTACAAGTTGCACATGCCCGCAGCGCAGCCCAGAATGGTTTATCCGTCAAGCGCCAGATCCATGCGGCCCGAGCCGCAAACAACCGCGCCTGAAAGGCCGCGGGCCGGAGGGTAAAAGATGCCGACAGCGAATATTTATCTCCCAAAACAATGGACCGATTGGACAACCTGGCTTCTTGGCATCTGGCTATGCCTGTCTCCATGGACGCTTCTTTTCGAATTCGAAGCGGCGGCAATGCGAAACGCTGTATTGCTCGGAGTTCTAATCATTTTGGTCGAATTGGTCGAATTATCGATTTTTAGGGGGTGGGAAGAATGGATCAATGTCGCCCTTGCAGCATGGCTCGTCGCGTCAACGTGGGTGTTGGGCATTGCGACACTATCAGCGAGGATAAATTTTATTGTGGTTGGTGGGCTGGTCGCAGCACTAGCCTTCTATGAGATGCGGCAAATGCACCAAAATCGAAAAAACATGGGGTATACCCCTACGCCTTGAGAACCCCGGCACTGCTTGCATGCGGCGCCGCTCACCTTCGCCGCTCTCGGCCTCCCGGATGAACTGCCGTTCCCGACGATTACCCGGCGCCGACATTTCGTCTGCACGCAATGCGGCGGCCGGCAGGTGTCTGGCTCGCCGGATTGGCGCGCGCATAAGGCGCAAGGGACAGGACACAAAATATAGCCCGGCCGCGCTTCTCGAAAAGCAGGGCACGAGCGACATCAAATTTCTTTCAGGTTTTGATCTCTGTCAGAGCGCAGCTTGCGGGTTAAAAGTTCACAACGTGAGTGCGGCTTGGCAAGGTCGTTTTGTATTTGACTAAGAGATCGGGAAAGCCTGCATTCGGGAGACGACGATGGCTCAATTTTCAGACGACCTCAAATGCGCCATTTCGCAACTCTCGCAGGATATCGTGGTAGAGATGAATAACGAATCCCGCGATGATAGAAGAGCCATCGCCGTAATGACTTTAGATATGCTCGATCTTCGCTATCCGGAAGCTAGCAAGGAGCTAGGCGGGCTCATCGCTGACTCTTCTTACGAGGAAGTGATAGCCGAAGCTATGGAGTACGTAGCGACTTGCCGGTCAAGCGATTGATGCCATGAGGTTCGCACCACCCTCTGTCGCCCATCTCAAAAGCCACGGCCTCGACGGGCTCTTCGTCACCTGCGCGAATGCGGCTTGCTTGTCCCCTGCGCCACCGGCCAAACGGATCGGATGCTGACGTGTCCGCCGCCGCAGCGCGTGCAGATAAAGCGTCGGCGGCGCGGAATGTGGATTACCGGCAATTTGTCCGGCAGCGCGAGCCGGTGGAGCGGAACGTCGCCCCAATGGCTGCAATAGAGCTCCTCGCGATAGACGCGGAACGCGGTGACGCCGTGGCCGCGGTCATGGCCGATGGTCGGAAGCGGCCCTGAATAGCCTTCGCGCATTCTCAGATCCCTATAAGTGCGCGGTTTCCCTCATTGCGCATGTAGAAAGCCCGATTCCAGCTTTTGCGAGGACCGTGATGCCGGACAGCCTCAAAGCCTGTGAATTAATTTTTCTAGCAGCGTTCAAGGCGGCATCAACGTGCTACGAAATGAGTGGACGATTCTCGGCGTCGCAGCCAAACGGAGAGGGGTCTATCATGGGCGCCAACCGCGTTGCTTTTTTAGCCAGTACGGCGTGTCGCGTGTTTCTGATTGCAGCCTTCAGTCTGGGTGCCTCCGTGCATGCTCAGGCCTTCGAAGTCACGGCCGAGCAGCGTGAGGCCTGCACGCCTGATGCCTTCCGCTTGTGTTCGTCGGAAATCCCCGACGTGAGTTGCGTGACGGCCTGCATGACAGCGAAAAAGGCGAACTTGAGCGCACGCTGCCGTGCCGTCTTTGAAACCGCCAGCTTGGATCAAGCGCACCGGTCGCCTCAACACCGAGTTCATAGAGTTCATTCGACTTACATGCATTCCCACAAAATGCACGCTCTGAGACACCACGAGCATTACCGCATTTCGGATCGGCGCTGAAAGCGAGTCGCCCGGGAAGCGCCAGCGCGCGCCCAGTCAAGGGCAGCAAGGACGGCGGCCGGGCGGTGAACGTGTCGCCAGATTGGCGGCCGCATAGGGCGCTCGGCTAACCGGCCGTGATGAAGACGAAGGAAGTGGCAATAAGGACACAGCAAGTCAGGAAAATGGCGTCCCGCATACTTTTAACAGGCCGATGACAATTTTCAGCCATAGGTTTCGCGTGACGATATTGATGCGGGGCCAGCACCACCGAACACGGGGAGGTGGAGCATGATTACTTCAACGACAAATGCGTCATTTCTTCGCTCTCTCATGCATGTATCTTCGCGCAAAGTCACAAGAGGAGAGGCGTTAAAAACAGCGGATTTCATTCATCATTGGCTATATGGAGCAGACGAGCCGCTGGGCGTCCAAAAGGTACTTGCTGCGCAAGAGGGCAACGAAGCATCTTCCGCCCGATGGCCGTCCAGAGGGTCAATCATCCTGAACTGATCGATCTACGCTGCGGCAGCGGGCGCGCCTCTTCAATCCGCGCGGCCGAAGCCATGGTGCGCACCGCTGCCGCCTTCATTGCTTCGCGTCTTCGCATTTCCGACTCTTGCTCGGCCCTCGCCTCGGCGCCGGCAATGATCTCATTGATCCCTGCACCGTCCAAGGTCCCGCACTCCGGCGCGCGTCGCCCCGCCAAATTTCCAAGCGGCACGATGAAAAGCTTCAACCGGTTCAAACGCACCGATTGACAAATTGACGCGAAAGCTATGATGGGCGCCGATCGGCACCGCTCACCCCGATCCCGATACCTTGCCTGCGCGCAATTTCGCGCTTCACTCTAACCCAATGATGGCGAGGCCGGTTCGCGTCGACAGCAGTGCAGCGGTATGCAACGCGCATTCCGGCGACAGAATACGCGCAGTCACCAAATCGAGCGATGAGGAAGATCGCGTCGCTTTTGGCGAGCTGAGAGGCTTCTTTTCGGCGCCGGAGCCAAGCTAAGGGCATGATTTATTCTGCAACGCAAACACTCAAACCGAGTAAAGCATGCTGTGCCGGCGCGGCGTTGCTGGTCAAGGCTGCGCGGAAAGCAGCGGGCAAATAAACTGTGGATTTTGGCATTGAGTTCTGTTTCGTCAGCCGAAGGAGCACGTCGGCGGCCGGCGCCGGGGTCGGGCAGCACGTCGATCGCTCGCAGTATGATTTAAACTTCTGCTCAAGACCCTAAGCGGAAGCTCAGATCGCGCGCTTGTAGCGCGAAAGCAGACCTTCTTGCGTCGGCCGCCGAGCTATCAGTGGCATCACCCCCGCCTTGTGCCTCGGCTGTTCATGAAATTTGGTCCTCCCGATCGTCGATCAGCGGATCGGGCTTCGCGAATTGCGCAAGCGCTTGTGGTTGGATGAGATCGACATGTGATCCTTTGACGGTGACCCCATAGGCGCGGAGCGTCGCGAAGGCGCGCGACAGATTTTCAGGCGTCATGCCAAGGTGCGAGGCGAGAGTCCTTTTCTCGAAAGCGATCTCAATGCGCCCTTGATCGCCTTGCTCGCGGTTCGTGCATAAAAGCCAATTGGCGAGGCGCTCGGCGCCCGTGCGCAGCTTCTGATTCTTCAAGTCCCGGATCGCCGTCCGGTAAGCTCGTGCAAGTTGGAAGACAATCGCGCGCATAAATGCCGGATCGGCGGCCATTGTCATGCGCACCTTCTCGGCCGGGATCATGAGGATGCGCGAAGCTTCGAGCGTGCGGGCGGATTGCAGATAGACTTGATCATTGAGCACTGCGGCGAGAATGAAGACACCGACTGGGCGCAGCAGCTCGATCGTGGTCTCGCGCCCTGCCGTCGTCGCGAACATCTCGACGTGCCCCTCCACCACGATGTGGAGGAAATCGGCGTGGTCGCTCTCCTCAATCAGCACGACGCCAGGCGGGAATCGCTGCAGAAATCCCGCCTCGATCAGCGCGGCGAAAGCGTCGTCCCGCATGTCGCGGAACAAGGGCAGGTCGCGAATTGCGGCGATATCGTCATGCCTCACGGACGGCCTCCCGAGATCGAACGCGTAGGAGACAACAAGGCAAATTGATAAATGTCAATTATTAAGTAAACATAAGTCAAATGCGCAGCCTTATATTGCAATATTACACCGTAACAATGCACGAATGACTGCGACTTCTTTGCTAAGCTTAGTTTTAGTGATCCAAATCAAAGCTGGCTTCGGGACCGTGAAGCAGTTTGCGCGCTGGGCGCCAATCCGCTGCGCCAAATGCAAAAGGCCCGAGGCCCAAAATGTCCGTTCACCAAGCCGCCGACCGTGGAGATCAGCGCAGACCCCTCGCCATGAGCACGGCCGCTTTCACTGTCTGTTTCGCGGTCTGGACGATCTTCTCCATCATCGGGATCCGCATCCGCGAAGCGCTCACCGCCGCGCTTGGCGTCGGCATCGCTGGGGGCTCCTTTGCGGTTGGACTTGCATGTCTCTCGCGATGGTCCTCGGCGGCCGCCTCAGCCGATATGGATGCCCTGCCATGAGACTCCGTTTCACACGCGGAAGGCGCGACGAGCTCATAACTTTGCACCCGGCATATTTCGCGCTCGTTATGGCTACCGGCATCGTCGCCCTTGCCGTCCATCTGCATGGCATACCCGTCGTGCCGACCGTCTTGTTCTGGCTCAATGCTTTTTTCTTCGTGGCTCTGGTGACGGCGACGGTCGCGCGCGTCTGGCTCTACCCGGATGCGTTCGCTGCCGACATATGCAGCCACAGCCGCGGCGTCGGATACTTTACCGTGGTCGCAGCATCCGGCGTGTTCGGCAGCCAGCTCGTGCTTCAAATGGGAGCCGTTGGGCCGGCCGCCGTTTTTCTGGATTGTCGGTGGAGTACTCTGGTTCGTAGTGATGTATGGCGGGCTCGCTATACTCACCGTCAAAGTGAACAAACCCACTCTGGTCGATGGCCTTAATGGCGGCTGGCTGGTCAGCGTTGTCGCCACCCAATCGGTCTCCATATTGACCGTGTTGATGCTGGCTTCCGGTGTTTCTCCCGGCCTGCAGCAGCCGCTGATGTTTACGGCGCTTGTCCTGTGGCTCGGCGGTGGCGCTCTGTATCTGTGGCTGATGACGCTGATTTTTTTCCGCTACACCTTCTTGCCGATGTCGGCGGAAGATCTCACCCCGCCTTATTGGATCAACATGGGCGCCGTGGCGATTTCAACGCTGGCTGGCACGACCCTGTTGGGCCAGTCGGAACTTTCTCCGATCGTCACGGCGCTTGCGCCCTTCGTGAAGGGCTTCACACTGTTCTTCTGGGCCATCGGGAGTTGGTGGATACCCATGCTCGTGGTCTTGGGCATATGGCGCTACCTGATCTGCGGCGTGCCATTCACCTATGACCCGCTCTATTGGGGCGGAGTCTTCCCATTAGGCATGTATTCGGTGTGCACCTATCGCTTGGCGGAGGTCATGCAGGCGCCGTTCCTCATGCCGCTATCAAGGACGTTCATGATCATCGCGCTCGCCGCCTGGGCAACGGCTCTTTTAGGCTTGGCCGACAGCCTCCTTGCCTCGCGGCGGGCATCCAATCCTCAAACTCAAGCGGGCACATCCAAATGAGCCATTTTCTCGACCGGCTGATGTTCTTCCGCAAGACAGTCGATGATTTCTCCGATGGCCACGGCATTGTGACCAATGAGGATCGCTCCTGGGAAGACGGCTATCGCAAGCGCTGGCAGCACGACAAGATCGTGCGCTCCACGCATGGCGTGAATTGCACGGGCTCCTGTTCGTGGAAGATCTATGTCAAAGGCGGGATTGTCACCTGGGAGACGCAGCAGACCGATTATCCGCGCACACGGCCCGATCTGCCGAACCATGAGCCGCGCGGCTGCGCGCGCGGCGCCTCCTACAGCTGGTATCTCTATTCCGGCGCGCGGGTGAAATATCCGCTGATCCGCAGTCGCTTGCTGAGACTTTGGCGGCAGGCGCGGAAGAGTCTGCCGCCGGTCGCAGCCTGGGCCTCCATCGTGGAAGATGCGGGCAAGCGCCAATCCTATGTCTCGATCCGCGGCCACGGCGGGTTCGTGCGCGCCACATGGGAGGAGGTGAACGAACTCGTCGCCGCCGCCAATGCCTATACGGCGAAGACCCATGGCCCGGACCGGATCGTCGGCTTCTCGCCGATCCCAGCCATGTCCATGGTCTCCTATGCGGCAGGCTCACGCTATCTTTCGCTGCTCGGCGGCGTCAACTTGTCCTTCTACGACTGGTATTGCGATTTGCCGCCGGCTTCGCCGCAGACTTGGGGCGAGCAGACCGACGTGCCGGAGAGCGCCGACTGGTACAATGCCGGCTTCATCATCGTCTGGGGCTCGAATGTGCCGCAGACGCGCACGCCGGATGCGCATTTCTACACTGAGGTCCGCTACAAGGGTACAAAGAGCGCCGTCGTCAGCCCTGATTATGCCGAGGCCACCAAATTCGCCGACATCTGGCTCAATCCGAAGCAGGGCACGGACGCGGCCCTCGCCCTCGCCATGGGCCATGTCATTCTGCGCGAATATCACCTCGACCGACAGGTCCCATATTTCGACGATTATCTCCGCCGCTACACCGATATGCCCTTGCTGGTGCGTCTCACTGCGCGCGACGGACGGCTCGTGCCGGACCGACTGCTGCGCGCCTCAGAACTGCAAGGTGGCCTTGGCGAGACCAACAATCCGGATTGGAAGACGGTCGCCATCGACGAAAGTACGGACGCACTGGCCGCGCCTTTGGGATCGATCGGCTATCGCTGGGGCGAGGCCGGCAAATGGAATTTGGAAGAGAAGGACGGCCGGGGTCGCAATGTGCGTCTGAGGCTCACTCTCGCAAGTGAGAACGCAGAGATCGCGGCGGTCGACTTTCCTTATTTCGGCGGCCGCGCCACCGAACATTTCGTGGCGACCGAGCATGGCGAGATCCTGACCCGCAATGTGCCCGTCCGCACACTCACCGCCGCAGATGGCGAGCGTGTGAAGGTCGCGACCGTCAATGATCTGATGATGGCCAATTACGGCCTCGATCGCGGCTTCGGCGGTGACAATGTCGCCAAGAGCTATGACGAGGACGTGCCATTCACGCCGGCATGGGCCGAGCGTATCACCGGCGTCAAGCGCGATGCCATCATCACCGTCGCCCGCGAATTCGCGACCAATGCCGAGAAGACCAACGGCCGCTCGATGGTGATCATCGGAGCCGGCATCAACCATTGGTACCATATGGATATGTGCTACCGGGGGGTGATCAACCTCCTGGTGTTCTGCGGCGCCATTGGCCAATCGGGCGGCGGCTGGTCGCATTATGTCGGGCAGGAAAAGCTCAGGCCGCAGACCGGCTGGACGCCGCTCGCCTTCGCGCTCGATTGGGCGCGTCCGCCGCGCCAGCAGAATTCGACCTCCTTCTTTTATGCGCATACGGATCAGTGGCGTTATGAGACTTTAACGGCTGCGGAAATCCTGTCGCCCACGGCACCGGAAGGCGACTGGAACCAAAGTCTCATCGACTACAACGTTCGGGCCGAGCGCATGGGCTGGCTGCCGTCGGCGCCGCAGCTCAAGCAAAATCCGCTGACGATTGCGGCAAAGGCCAAAGCAGCGGGACTTCGAGCCGAAGGATTATGTCGCCAAAGCACTCAAATCAGGCGAGCTGGAACTCGCCTGTCATGATCCCGACGATCCGGCGAATTGGCCGCGCAACATGTTTGTGTGGCGCTCGAATATTCTCGGCTCCTCCGGCAAGGGCCACGAATATTTCCTGAAACATCTGCTCGGCACCAAGCACGGCGTCATGGGCAAGGATCTCGGCGCTGAAGGAGCCGTGCGCAATCGCGAAGTCGTCTGGCATGAGAAAGCGCCGGAAGGAAAGCTCGATCTCCTGGTGACGCTCGATTTCCGCATGTCCACGACCTGCGTCTATTCCGACATCGTTCTGCCGACCGCCACCTGGTACGAGAAGAATGATCTCAACACTTCCGACATGCACCCCTTCATCCATCCTCTTTCGGCGGCGGTGGATCCTGCCTGGGAGGCGCGCTCCGACTGGGAGATCTACAAGGGCCTCGCCAAAGCCTTTTCCGAGATCGCACCGGAAGTCCTTGGCGTAGAGGATGACGTGGTCCTCACGCCCGTTCAGCATGATACGCCGGCGGAGATCGCCCAGGCTCTCGATGTGAAGGACTGGAAGCGCGGCGAAGTCGCGCCAATTCCCGGCCAGACCATGCCCGCGGTCGCCGTCATCACGCGCGACTATCCGAATCTCTATGCGCAATTCACGGCGCTCGGCCCGCTGATGAGCAAGATCGGCAATGGTGGCAAAGGCATCGCCTGGAAGACGGAGCATGAGGTCGCAGCGCTCGGCGCGCTCAATGGCGTGCATAGCGATGGCGCTGCCAAGGGCCTGCCGAAGATCGAGACCGACATCGACGCGGCTGAGGTCATCCTCATGCTCGCGCCGGAGACCAATGGCGAAGTGGCGGTCAAGGCGTGGGAAGCCTTATCGAAGATCACCGGCCGTGAACATGCGCATCTTGCTCTGCCGAAGGAAGACGAGAAGATCCGCTTTCGCGATATTCAGGCACAGCCGCGCAAGATCATCTCCTCGCCGACATGGTCCGGCATCGAGAGCGAGAAGGTCTGCTACAACGCCGGCTGGACCAATGTCCACGAGCTGATCCCCTGGCGCACGCTGACCGGCCGCCAGCAGCTCTATCAGGATCATCTGTGGATGCGCGCCTTCGGCGAGGGCTTCGTCACCTGGAAGCCGCCGGTCGATCTCAAGACGATTCCTGCCGTCAAGGGCCTGCGCCCCAATGGGCACAAAGAGATCGTCCTCAACTTCATCACGCCGCATCAGAAATGGGGCATCCACTCCACCTATACCGACAATCTTTTGATGCTGACGCTCAATCGCGGCGGCCCGGTGGTGTGGATCTCTGAGACTGACGCGAAAGTTGCTGGGATCGTCGACAATGATTGGGTGGAAGTGTTCAACATCAATGGCGCGCTGACCGTCCGCGCGGTCGTTTCCCAGCGCATCAAGCCGGGCATGATGCTGATGTATCACGCCCAAGAGAAGATCGTGAACACGCCGGGCTCCGAGCTTACCGGCAATCGCGGCGGCATTCATAATTCGGTGACGCGCACGGTCTTGAAGCCGACCCATATGATCGGCGGCTATGCCCAGCAATCCTATGGCTTCAACTATTACGGGACCGTCGGTTCGAACCGCGATGAATTCATCGTCGTACGAAAGATGGCGAAGGTCGATTGGCTCGAAGATCCATTGACGCCCGAAGCGCCGAAGGAGGCCGCACAATGAAGATCCGTGCTCAGATCGCAATGGTGCTGAACCTCGACAAATGCATCGGGTGTCACACCTGCTCCGTCACCTGCAAGAATGTCTGGACCAACCGCGAAGGCGTCGAATACGCCTGGTTCAACAATGTGGAGACAAAGCCCGGCGTCGGCTATCCGCGCGAATGGGAAAATCAGCGCAACTGGAATGGCGGCTGGCGGCGCAAGGCCAATGGCCGTATCGAGCCCAAGATCGGCGCGAAGTGGCGCATCCTCGCCAATATTTTCGCCAATCCCGACCTGCCGGAGATCGACGATTATTACGAGCCCTTCACCTTCGATTACGAGCATCTGCAGACTGCGAAGGAGTCCAAGGCCTTTCCGACGGCGCGTCCGCGCTCGGCCATCACGGGCCAACGCATGGAGAAGATCGAGTGGGGGCCGAACTGGGAAGAAATTCTCGGCGGCGAGTTCGAGAAGCGCGCCAAGGATGTGAATTTCGAGGGCATTGAGAAGGAAATCTACGGCGAGTTCGAAAATACCTTCATGATGTATCTGCCGCGGCTCTGCGAGCATTGTCTCAATCCGGCTTGCGTCGCAGTCTGTCCCTCGGGCGCGATCTATAAGCGCGAGGAAGACGGCATCGTCCTCATCGACCAGGACAAGTGCCGCGGCTGGCGCATGTGCGTCTCCGGCTGCCCTTACAAGAAGATCTATTACAACTGGTCTTCGGGGAAGTCGGAGAAATGCATCTTCTGCTTTCCGCGCCTCGAGGCCGGTCAGCCGACCGTGTGCTCGGAGACCTGCGTCGGGCGCATCCGCTATCTCGGCGTCGTACTCTATGATGCCGACCGCATCGAAGCGGCGGCGAGCGCGCCCAACGAGAAGGATCTCTATCAGGCGCAGCTCGATCTCTTCCTTGATCCGAAGGACCCGGCGGTGATCGCTCAGGGACGTGCCGACGGCGTGCCGGAAGCCTGGCTCGAAGCGGCACAGCGCTCGCCCATCTGGAAGATGGCGATGGAATGGAAGGTCGCCTTTCCGCTCCATCCCGAATATCGCACCTTGCCGATGGTCTGGTATGTGCCGCCGCTCTCGCCGATTCAATCGGCTGCGGCTGCCGGCAAGATCGGCATCGACGGCGAGATGCCGGATGTGCGTTCGCTCCGCATTCCGCTCAAATATCTCGCCAATCTGCTCACCGCCGGCAATGAGGAGCCGGTGGCGCTGGCGCTCGAGCGCATGCTCGCCATGCGTGGCTACATGCGCGCCAAGACGGTCGATGGACGCATCGATGAACGCATCGCTGCGAAGGTCGGGCTCACCGGCGCTGCCATCGCGGAGATGTATCAGGTAATGGCGATCGCCAATTACGAAGATCGCTTCGTCATTCCCACCGCGCATCGGGAATGGAGCGAGGACGCCTACGATCTGCGCGGTTCCTGCGGCTTTTCCTTCGGCAACGGCTGCTCGGGCGGTTCTTCCGAAACGAATCTCTTCGCGACCAAGCAGACGAAGAAAGCCACCAATCCGATGGAGATCGTATAATGACGGGCTTGTGCATGACTCCAACCTTCAAGGCTCTCTCGGCATTGTTGACCTATCCGACGGAGGAGCTTGTCGCCGCCGTCCCGGAGATCGCCGCGGCGATCGCATCGGATGGAATGGTGAGCGCAAAGGGGCGCGAGAGCCTCACGGTCCTTTTCATCGATCTCCAGACGCTCGATCTCTATGAGCTGCAGGAGCGCTATGTCGATCTGTTCGACAAGACGCGAAAGCTGTCGCTGCATCTCTTCGAGCATGTGCATGGCGAAAGCCGAGATCGCGGACAGGCGATGGTCGATCTCGCCATGCTCTATGAGAAAGGTGGCCTGATGCTGGCAGCCAATGAGCTGCCGGATTATCTGCCGCTCTTTCTCGAATATCTCGCGACGTCAGCCGCTCGGCGAAGCGCGCGCCTTGCTCACGAATACGAGCCATATCCTCGCCGCTCTCCAGGAACGGCTCGTCAAGAGGGATACGCCCTATGCGGCGATCTTCATTGCGCTGCTTTCGATCGCTGGAATACGCGCCGCCGTTCCGGATACGGCGGCGCCGGAGCGAGAGGCTGACGATCTCGCAGCGCTTGATGCCGCATGGGAGGAGACAACCGTCACCTTCGGGCCAGGCGAGAGCATGGACGGCTGCTCGGTTGACCGCCTGCGGACGCAGATGCGTGCCGCCGCCCGGCCCGTGCGCAACACCGCGTGAGGGAGATGAACCATGTCTGCAACGATCAACGCGTCCCTCTTTGGCTGGTATCCCTATCTCTGCCTGACTGTCTTCCTGCTCGGCAGCCTCTGCGCTTCGATCGCGAGCAATACACCTGGAAGACGGGCTCTTCGCAGCTTCTGCGGCGCCGGCAGTTGCGCTGGGGATCGAACCTCTTCCATATCGGCATTCTGGTGATTTTCGCCGGCCATACCGCCGGCCTCTTGACGCCGATCGGCGTGTTCGACGTGCTCGGCATCAGCCATAGCTTCAAACAGGGACTCGCCATCACCGTCGGCGGCCTTGCTGGCATCGCCTGCTTTCATCGGCATCGCGCTGCTCGCGCATCGCCGACTGTTCGATGCGCGCATCCGCGCGACCTCGAGTTTCGGCGACATCGCCATCCTCATGATGCTCTGGGCGCAGCTCACCCTCGGACTTTCCACGATTTTCGTGTCGCTGCACCATATGGATGGGCATGAGATGGTGAAGTTCATGAACTGGGCGCAAGGCATTTTGACGCTGCAGCCGGCAGCAGCGGCCTATGTCGCCGACGTCAATCCCATCTTCAAGGCGCATCTGCTGTTGGGCATGACGATCTTCCTCGTCTTTCCCTTCACGCGGCTCGTCCATATCTGGAGCGCGCCGGTCTGGTATCTCGGTCGTCCCGGCTATCAGGTGGTGCGCACGCGTTTTGCCGCGCGACCGCTGCCGAAAGGCAGCCTCTCCTCTTTCTGCGCCCGTTGCTGCCGCGCAACCGATGCCTGCGCGCCCGACGCGCCAGCCTGCGGAGTGAGCCATGACTACGCTCGACATCGATCATGCGACCGATCGCGTTGCCTCACGAGAACATTGCACGAGCATCGCCACCGGCCACGAATGCTCGCCGCCCGCACGAGCGAGTCGCGATGTCGCCGGTGACCGTCAATGGCGTCACCATTTCCCGCAAGGCGATCGCAGCCGAAGTGCAGAACTTTCCGGCCCGCAGCCCGGTGGAGAGCTGGCGCGCAGCGACTACGCGCGCTCGTCATCCGTGAACTGCTGCTTGCAGGAAGCGCGGCGCCTCGAGATCCCGGTCGAACAGAAAGAAGACGGAGACGGGCGCAAGGAGACGGAAGAGGATGCGTGCCTGCGTGCGCTGATCGAGCAGGAAATTTCGATCCCTGAGGCCGATGAGGAGAGCCTGCGTCGCTTCTATGACAACAATCGTCAGCGTTTCATGACGTCCACCTCTCTACGAAGCCCAACACATCCTTGTTGCAGCGCGGCGTGACGATGCTTCGCGCCTTCGCTGCGGCGCGGGAAAAAGCTCTCTCGATCGCAGCGGCTCTTGCGAACGCCCCGCAGCGTTTCGCAGAACTGGCGCGCGCCTTCTCCGACTGTCCATCGGCCGAACTCGGCGGCAGCCTTGGCCAGATCGGTCCAGGCGACACGACGCCGGAATTCGAGCAGGCTCTCGTCGGTCTCGCGCCTGGCGACATTTCCGGCCCGGTCGAGACGCGCTATGGCGTCCATCTGATCCGCCTCGAACGGACGATCGAAGGTCGCCAATTGCCCTTTGACGCCGTCAAAGAGCGCATTGCTGCCTATCTCGACGCGCATGTGCGCCGGCAGGCGACGGCGCAATATATTTCGCTGCTGATCGGGCGAGCGGATATCCGGGGTGTCGCGCTCGATGGCGCGGCCTCGCCGCTGGTTCAGTGAGGCCAACCATGCTTGGAGAACTGATCGAATCTCTCGACGATCCAAAAGTGGCGCTACGCCTCGTCGCCGCGCTCGACGATCCCGCGCTTTCGGAGCGCCTTGCGACTGTCGCCCAGTCTGTGGGCCGGCCGCAGTGGGATGTCGTCGCCTCGACCGTCCGCGGCTTTCTCGAAACCGCATCCGACGACCATTGGCTGCAGCTCATCGGCATCATGAGCCGCGCCGATGATCCCGGCCTTGCGGCCATGCGCGCAATCCTTGCCAAGGCGCTTCCGGAACTCATTGCCTGAGTTGCCGCTGCCATCCTTTCCAATCTGTTCGAGAAGAATCTTACGATGGACGATGTTACGATTGCCCGCGCCTTGCATGTCATCGGCGTCATTCACTGGATCGGCGGTGTCGCCTTCATCACGCTCGCCGTGCTGCCGCTCGCCGCGTCGCGTTCCACTGCAGAGGAAGCCCTCGCGCTGTTTAAAGCCGTAGAACGGCGCTTCTCAGCTCAGGTCCGCTTCTCCATTCCATTGGTGGGCGCAACTGGCCTCTGGATGACTTACCGGCTGGACCTCTGGGGCCGTTTCGTCGATCCGCACTTCTGGTGGATGGGGGCCATGCTCGGGCTGTGGCTCATCTTCATGCTCATCGTTTTCGTGCTGGAGCCATTGTTGCACGAGAGCTTCGAGCAGAAGGCATGCCGTGACCCCGCCTCTGCTCTTCGCAACATGAGTCTATTGCACGTGATCCTGCTTGCGCTCGCCGCGCTGACTGCATTCGGCGCGGTCTCCGGAGCCCATGGACTCATGTTCTTCTGATGCAAGAAAAGCGAATATCAAGCTGCTTGGCCGCTGGAATCGATCCACCATGAAACGGACTGCCGAGACGCAAAGATCGTGGAAAGGGGCGGCCTTGTGGAGCCGCGGCTTTCGCCCATTTTTTCTTGTCGCAGCTTTTTGGGCCGTGGCTGGCGTCGCCGTCTGGCCGCCTTTCTTCACGGGGGAGATCAAAATTCCGACCGCCTTCTCCCCGGTAGACTGGCATGTCCATGAGATGATCTACGGTTATGGCTCGGCCGTGGTCGCTGGCTTCCTGCTGACGGCCATCCCCAATTGGACGGGCCGTCTGCCGGTTGCCGGCCGGCCGCTTGCCCTTCTCTGTGCGCTGTGGGTCGTGGGTCGCATCGCCGTCTTCGTCTCCGCGGCGATCGGCTGGCTGCCGGCAGCGCTCTTGGATACAGCCTTTCTCACCGTGTTCGCGGCCGTCGCAGGTCGGGAAGTGATCGCCGGGCACAATCAGCGCAACGTCAAGGTCGTCGTCCTGGTGCTTATGCTTGCAGCAGCCAACGCTGGCTTTCATATCGAGGCGGCGATGACCGGAAGCGCCGCGATCTCCGCCCGTACCGGTCTCGCTGTCATCGTATTTCTGATCCTTCTCATCGGCGGCCGCGTGGTGCCGAGCTTTACGCATAATTGGCTTGCCAAGCAGGGGGCGATGGCGCGGCCGGTGCCTTTCGGCAAATCGGATGGCGCTGTCATGGTGCTCTCGGCGCTTGCCCTCGTCTTATGGATCGCCGCCTCCGAGCAAAGCTGGACGGGCGCAGCACTGCTCGCTGCCGGCATCGCCAATTTTTGGCGTCTGGCGCGCTGGCGCGGCTGGGCGACGCGATCGGACCGGCTGGTGCTCGTGCTCCATGCGGGTTTTCTCTTTGCCGCCGTCGGTTTTCTGTTCGCAGGCGCGCATGCTCTCTGGCCCGATCTCGTCCCATCGCGTGCCGCTGGCATTCATGTTTGGGCAGTCGGCGCCATCGGAACCATGACGCTCGCCATGATGACGCGGGCGACGCTCGGCCACACAGGACACGATCTCGTCGCATCGAGAGCGACACAGCTCATCTATCTCGCCGTGGTCGTGGCTATGCTTGCGCGAAGTCATGATGGAATTTCTACCCGTCTTGATGTTGCCCTTGATGTATGGCGCAGCGATAACTTGGATCGCTGCATTTGCTGGCTTCGTCGCCATTTACGGGCCTATGCTGACGCAGCCGGTCGGCAAGAGAGGTCAGCGGTGATATCCAGTCGGGACGTCCTTCTCATGCAGTTCCTATTATCGGATGTCTGGTCGTCCGTGGCGCTGATGCGGGGCAGCCAGCATGGCAGTCGACAGTGCCTCGGCCTGTCGCTCGCCCGACACCTTCCGGCGGAAGATAAAGCGCGGCATGGTCGATCGCGTGGGCGAACGCCACGACGGCAATGATGTTGACTCCGCAAAGCTCGCCTTCCGCTGCCGCGCCCGGTTGAACTCTCTTACATTGGAGGACATTGCGCCATGACGAACCGACCAGATGATGAGCCCGCCGTAGAAGTCAATTCACCCGCCTGCTCGATGCGCGATGCGGACGACGCCTATATGGGCTATGTCGGCAAGGAAGAGCTGATCGCGTTCCTCAATGAACTACTTGAGGCAGAATCTGCCGGTGCGCAGGTTACGCTCGCGAGCGCACGCGCAGCCGGCACTGGTCCGGTCGCGGAGCTGATGCGGACCATTCACCGGGATGAAGCGCACTGGTGCGCCATGCTAATCCGCCACATCAAGATGCGCGGCGAGACGCCCTCGCCGAAAATCGGCGTTTTCTACGACAAAGCAATGGCAATCGCCGATCTCGGCGAACGCATCACCTTCCTCAATCGCGGCCAAGGCTGGGTGGTTCGAAAATTACGTGAGATGCTGCCGCGCGCGCGTGACGAAGCCCTGCATAGCGACCTCATGGAGATGTTGCGATCGCACGAGGCCAATATTACCCTCGCAAATGACGTTGCTGGCCACGACTCTTAGGTGGTTCAATAGCGTTGATAGACATCGCGCGGCTCCGCTACCATCTCTCGGATTCGCCAGCCAAGATATCTCTGCCGTGCGAGCGAGAAGCGCCACCAAGCCGGTGGCCCTGGCTTCCAGCGCCACCGCGAAAGCACGGTGCGTTACCTCGGCATCGGGGTCGATGACGCGCTGACCCTTTCAGAGCCAATACTCGAATTATCAATTCTAGACGACACCCGAGAATTTCATCAGAGCGATCACCGAGACGAGCGACAGCGCGACCGTCTATCCGAGCCCAATGTCTTCTAATAGTGCGGCACCAAAGGTCAGCTCGTGGCGCGGTGCAGTCTTTTGGCGAACTGGCAATCTTGACTCTATGCGGAAGTTCGCCATTTGCCTTTCTGGCTCTAAAGCGGACGTTGCCGTTAGGCGGCGCGGCTCGCCTTGGGTGCGACGAGGATTGTCATTGGATGGCCAGCCTTTCGGCGCGGCGGCTCCTTTTGGGGAACGCTCAGCGAGCTTTTTCTAATGGTAGTTCTGACGGCCTTTAAATCGCTGCGCAGAGCGGGCACATGCATGCCGCCCTTCGGAACAAATAACCGAGGGGGTCATGACGCGCGGGTCGAGCTTCAGGAGAGTCTATTCGTCTGATAATTTAATGGCCGCGGAAAATTCCTCCGGGGGAATAAGGTTACAAAATCTTACCGCAAATCCCATTTCGAAAGTGCGCGTCACATCCGCCAAACGCCGGATCGAGCCGCGGAAGGTGACGCGGCTCCCAAGTGGCGGAATGATCCGCGCTTTGATCAGAGCATCGATCTGCGAAACGTTAATGACTATTCCCGTCCTTAAGGTACCTGTGTGATCGAGGAAGTTACAGCTTTTGATGGTCGGCTCGATCCTCGTGATGTTTGATTTCGTGGCCGCGGAACCCTCAAGAAGACCGACAGCGTGCTCGGCGGCCATATGGGTGAGCTCGTTTCGCAGCAGGGGTTTGCATTCGTCGTCGACGGCAACCCGAAACCCTTCCGGTTTTTTGGAGGCGACGACGCCATGGAAAGTGCCAATCCGGTCGAGGTTGAGGTGTATGGCTGATCCCGTCCGTATCTCGTCAGACCGCTTGGTCGGAGCGCCGGCTTGCACGTCATAGACGAGATTGACCGCTTCCGGACTGATCGTTGTCGTCTTGCAATTCGAGGAGCCGCCGTTAGGAAGGGAACAAGTGCCCCGCAATTCCGTCTCGATCAGAGGTCGATAGTCATAAAGCGCCATCAAAGCCACGAGATCTTCGACTTGGCGTGCCGGCTTTGGCTTTTCCCGTTCGGCCGGCCCATTCCCGGCGAGTTGCCAAATCTTGTAGCGATGTATGGGTCGCTCATTCATTGGAGTTCTCTTAAGTACAATAGGTCGGTGGATCGTTGTGGGCTTTCGATCACGTTGGACGGTGCTGATCCCCAGAATTCTCTATTTGAGCATATTTTTGAAAAGTTAATGGAACACGTTGGAACTGCTTCCAAACTCCCGCCCGCCGTTGACGCTATCTTTGGAGTCGAGAAAGCCGAACCTGGCCGGCATTCCGATCTTAAGCGGATGCGTTCGCCACCGACGCGCATAGTCCCCTCGCCGGGTATAGGATAGCGCACCCCAAGGTCTGCTCCTGGCGCAAAGCAGCGGGCGCGCTGGGTGCCTCCCTCTCCGCCCCATCGCCCGCTTGACAGCGCGGCATGATGGCCCGAAAACCGCGCATTGCAATATCTCAGGTAATACAGCAGTGCTCGACCTCTCGGCTGCGGAATGGACGGCGATCTTTCTCACCCTGCGGATTGCCGTCGTCGCCACGGCCTGCGCGCTTCCGTTCGGCATTTTCGCGGCTTTCGCGCTGGCGCGCTGGCAGTTTCCCGGCAAGACCCTCGTCAACGGCATCGTCCATCTGCCGCTCGTGCTGCCGCCGGTCGTCACCGGTTATCTGCTGCTCTTAAGCTTCGGCCGCAGAGGCCTCATCGGCTCGTTTCTGGCCGATCATTTCGGCATCGTCTTTGCCTTTCGCTGGACCGGTGCGGCGCTTGCCTGCGCCTTGATGGGCTTTCCGCTGATGGTGCGGGCGATGCGTCTCTCTTTCGAATCGATCGATCAGCGGCTCGAACAGGCGGCCGGCACATTGGGTGCGAACCCGCCCATGACCTTCTTTCTGGTGAGCCTGCCGCTCGCCCTTCCGGGCATCATCGTCGGCGCGATCCTCGCCTTTGCGAGGTCGCTCGGCGAATTCGGCGCCACCATTACGTTTGTCTCAAATATTCCGGGCGAGACGCAAACCATATCGGCCGCGATCTATACTTATACGCAAGTGCCCGGCGGCGATGCCAATGCTTTGCGCTTGACCGGCGTGTCGATTGCCATTGCTCTGACGACCCTCATCGCCGCGGAATTCATCCAGCGGCGCGCCGAGCAAAGACTCGCGAGCATCGAATGATCGATGTCGCCCTGCGCCGCCAATTCGGCAATTTCAAGCTCGACATCGCCTTCAAGAACGGCGACGGGATCACCGCGCTTTTCGGTCGCTCCGGCTCCGGCAAATCGACGACGATCGGCCTCATTGCCGGGCTGCAGCGTCCGGACGCCGGCCATGTCATCCTCGATGATTGCGTGCTCACCGATGTCGCAGCCGGCATTTTCGTGCCGCCCTATCGGCGCCGCATCGGCCTCGTGTTTCAGGATTCGCATCTCTTTCCGCATCTCGACGTCAAGCAGAACCTCCGTTTCGGGCGCTGGTTCGCGCCACGCCATGCGCGCAGCATTAGCTTCGATGCCGTTGTCGAAACTTTGGGCATCGGCCCTTTGCTGCGGCGCTGGCCGAGCCTGCTTTCTGGCGGCGAGCGCCAGCGCGTCGCGATCGGGCGCGCGCTCTTGTCTTGCCCGAGGCTGCTTTTGTTCGACGAGCCTTTCGCCGCGCTCGATGTGCAGCGCCGGCTCGAAATTTTGCCACTCATCGAAACTCTGCGCGACGAGTTCAAGATCCCGATCGTCTATGTCTCGCATGCGATCGAGGAGGTCGCCCGGCTCGCCGCCTGCGTGGTCGTGTTGGAGAATGGCCGCGTCAAGGCCATCGGCGCACCTGAAGACGTTCTCGCCGAGACCGCGAGCGCGGCCGACGATCCGCGTTTCGGTCATTCGAGTGTGCTCATCGCGCGGGTTGGGAAGGCCGACACGGCCTATGGCCTGACCGAATTGCTGCATCCGGCGGGCACGATCTGGCTCGCCGGGCCGGCGGGTCCCGAAGGCACCAAAGCCCGCATCATCATCAAGGCGACCGATGTCACGCTTTCCAAGGCGCGGCCGAGCCAGGTGAGCGTGCAAGGGACGCTCGCCGGCAAGGTCGAGGCGATCGCGGTCGAAGGACCCTTCGCTTTCGTCGACATCGCGCTTGATGGCGATGGGAAGCTCTATGCGATGGCGACGCGCCGCGCCGTGGCCGAACTCGGGCTTACGCAGGGCGATCCCGTCTTCGCCCTCATCAAGACCGTAGCGCTCGACGAGCGGACGGTGGCGCGGCCCACGAGCCCCAGGGCTGGGCCAAGCGCCGACGCGGGCGCCGCTTCGGTCGATAAAATCTGAGCAATCGAGGCCGGCCCCGCCGCCGCTCATTGCACCAGCCGTGGCTGCTCTCGACCATCATATCATATTGAAATTAGGTCTGTTTTCGAAAGGTTGGGACATCTGCCCCTGGGCTCGGCCAGGATGGTGTGCGAAACGATCGAAACGCCTATCTCTTCATGCTAGATCTTCTGCCGAGGACAGGCCAAGACGTAAGCCAAGACGCAAGCCATGACCGAAGCCAAATTCGTGACCGCCAATTCCGTGACCGCCGCGCTTGTCGTCATCGGCGACGAGATCCTGTCCGGCCGAACCAAGGACAAGAACATCGGCTTCGTCGCCGATTATCTCACCGATATCGGCATAGATTTGCGCGAAGTCCGGATCGTGCCCGATATCATCGGCGAGATTGTCGAAGCGCTTAATGCGCTGCGCGCCCGCTATACTTATGTCTTTACCACCGGCGGCATCGGGCCGACGCATGACGATTTGACGGCGGATGCGGTGGCGGCGGCCTTTGGCGTCGAGATTGCGGAAGATCCGCGGGTCATCGCACTGCTCTTGCAATGGATGAAGCCCGAGGATTTGAATGCGGCGCGACGGCGCATGGCGCGGATTCCGCGCGGCGCTGAATTGGTCGAGAATGAGGTTTCGAAAGTGCCGGGCTTTTGGATCGGCAATGTCATCGTCATGGCCGGCGTGCCGGCCATCATGCAGGCCATGCTGACGGCGGTCGGCCCCAAGCTCGACGTGGGACCGCGCACGGTCTCGCGGACCATTGTCGCCGGCAATGTGGCGGAAGGAACTTATGCGGCGGATCTCGGCGCTGTCGCCGATCTTCATCCCGATCTCTGCATCGGCTCCTATCCGTCCATGGCCGACGGCCGCTACAACAATGAGATTGTGGTGCGCGGCAAGGATGAGAAAAAAGTCGCCGAAGCTGCGGCGAAGATCGAAGCCTTTCTCGCACGCCTGCAGACCGAAAGAGTATGAGCCGCGATGAGCGATCTTGCGGCTGAGAGGGCCTTTCACGTTTCCTGGGATCAGTTTCATCGCGACGCCCGCGCGCTGGCCTGGCGGCTCGCCGAGATCGGGCCTTTTTCCGCGATCGTCGCAATCACCCGCGGTGGCCTTGTGCCGGCGGCGATCATCGCCCGCGAGCTCGATCTGCGCATCGTCGAAACCATCTGCATCGCGAGTTATGATGCCGACAACAAGCAGGGCAAGTTAGAGATTTTGAAGCCGGTCGCGGCAGAGATCGCGCGAGCCGACGGTGGCGCCAAAATCCTCGTCGTCGACGATCTCGTCGATACGGGCGCGACGGCGCGGATCGTGCGCGATCTTTTGCCCAAGGCGCATTTTGCGGCGGTCTATGCGAAGCCGCTCGGGCGGGCCTATGTCGACACATTCATGACCGAGGTCTCGCAGGACACTTGGATCTATTTCCCCTGGGACCTGGGGCTCGCCTTTCAGGCGCCGATCGCGACAAATAGATGAGGGGCGGGCGGGTTTTCTTCTCCCGCAAGCGGGAGAAGGATGCGCCGGCTGTCAAGCCCGGCCCTAGGCGTCGACAAGATCGCCGATTGCCCCTATTTCATGAGGCCGCACCGGCCTGAACGCCTTTGCGCCTCGCGGACGTGGCGAAATTGGTAGACGCAAGGGACTTAAAATCCCTCGACCACAAGTCATACGGGTTCGAGTCCCGTCGTCCGCACCAGGCTGCAGCGCATGGGCTCAGAGCGGTATTCCGAAAAAAGTGTCGTCGGCGCCGCCCCAGGCCTTATGCAAGGCGAAGGCCTCGCGCCATTTGCCGTCTTCGGCCTCGTCGGCGCCGCGATGGCTGACCTTGGCCTCGGTGTTTTCGGCCAGCAGATATTTCTTGGCATTGCGGATGAAACGGTCGAGATCCTTCTTGTCCGTCGGGCGCACCACGCATCTCGGGACTTCGTCGACCAATATTGTTGTAGGAAGCATTTCCTATCTCCCTCGCGAGAAAGGACATGTCACTTGTGTCGCAACCAAAAGCAGGTTTTGTGCCAATCGAGCGTGGCGGCGGACTCGAATCAGAAAGGCTTCGGGAGCATGACATTTGCTTTGATTGAGCCCCCAAGCGGCGCATCGGCGCCGCCTTACGATAGGATGGCAATGCCGAAAGAAATGAAGACTGCAGCCGAACTTGAAGCCATGATTTTTTCAGGCCTTCGCGCTCAGGGCATCGATGCTGCCTCGATCGAGGTTTATGCGCTCAATGAGCCTGGCGTTGAGATTCTCTGGACGGTTCGGCGGCTGCGCCTGAACAAGACCTCAGAGGTCAAGGTTGAAGCCGCATTGAAGCGCGTGGTCTTCGCTCTTGTGGAGCAGTATGAACTCGCGGCGGACAGCGTGGCCGCATCAAAGCCGCTGGCGGATTTTGCGGCAAAAACAAAACGAGGAGCGGGAGCCATGGCCGAAGGCGCTGAAGCGGAGCTTCCCGCGATCACAATTGAGGGGATGTTGATCGAGCCGGACGAGACGATCTGGCGGGCGCTGACCGAGGCCGATCTCATCGCGCAATGGTTCATGCCCAATGATTTTTCGCCTGAGGTCGGGCATAAATTCACCTTCCGCACCCAGCCGGTCGGGCCTTGGGACGGCGTTTCGGAAGGCGAGGTTTTGGCGGCCGAGCCGTTCTGGCGGCTGCAATATTCTTGGCGTGGCGGCTCGCATGAGTTGGAGGGTTTTGGCCGCTATATCGATACGGTTCTCACCTGGACGCTCTCGCCCTTGCCGAACGGCACGCATGTGCGGCTGGAGCATGCCGGCTTCACCAAGGATAATGCCGCCGTCTATGCCATGATGAGCAGCGAGAACGGCTGGGCTTCGGTGGTCAACCGCCTCGCCAAAGTCGTCACCGATCTGGCGCAGGAGGGCTGAGGCCGACGCAGCGGCTCGCCGTTCAATTGGTGGGGCTGGCCGTGCCGAGATCGCGATAATAGCGCGCGATGCGCTGATACCATTCATGCCGCGCCTGCAGATGAGCGAGGCCGTGGCCGCGTTCCGGTAATTGCAGCATTTCGATCAAACTCTCGATCTCCTTGCGCGCCGCGTTTTGCGAGGCCGAGAGCGTGCCGTTGCGCATGGCCTCCTCGATCGGATCGAGGGCGGTGAGGCCGATCGGAAAGAGTTCGCGAAAAATCACCCGGTCGTGCAGGCCCTCGGCCGGACGAAACTGCAGCTCGACCGCAAGCCGGGCGAGGCTCGCGCCGATCTGTTTCGCATTGTTGGACTGGATCGAGGACATGCGATTGCGCACCAGCACCCAATCGATGATGCCTTGATCGACGAGTTTGCGTTTGCGGCGCGCCTCGAGCACGAGGTCGGCATAATGCGCGACCTGGCCGCGCTGCGTTCTGTCGTGATGGACGCGCGAAAACACATCGACATCGATGAAGGAATCATTGACCGGCGAGATGAGCGTATCGGCGAGCGAATGGGCGAGCCGCATCAGATAGGAATCCGAGGCCGGCGTATCGATGACGACGAATTCATAAGCATGTTCGACTTCCGCAATCGCCGCGGCGAAAGCGCCGAATTCGACCGTCTCATTGTCGCGCAGATTGTCCGAACTGCCACGCTCAAGTGTGCGGTGAAAGGGCAATTCTACCTCCCAAGGCGCATTGGCGGCCCAGGAGCGGCGATTTTCCAAAAATCGCGTGAGTGTGCGCTGGCGCGTGTCGAGATCGATGGTCGCGACCCGAAATCCCGCCTTTAAAAGCGCGATGCCGACGTGAATGGAAAGGGTCGATTTGCCGGTGCCGCCTTTTTCATTGGCGATCACAATGACATGCGCCGTGCGCAGGTCAGGCCGTTCCAGCTCAGGCTCAGGCATCTGAGTTCGCGCGCCCATGCTTCTATCTCGTCGCGCAATCGAAAGAGAAATGCAAAGCCTGCTCCTGCTGTCGTTCCGACAGATGGAATGTAAGGTAACGGCATTTTCGTGCCGGGGGGAAGCGCTTCGCCAGCGAAGTCTGGTGCAATCTCGAAAAAACCAGAGGATTTCGTGCCGATGGCTGGAGCCGCCTCACCAAAATGGCGTCAAAATGCCGTGAGCGGCATATCAACAAATCAAATAAGTCACATGTGAGAAAGATCATTTCTCATTTTATATTCGGCCTTGTCCTATAGAGCCAATCATAATGGCCGAGGAGCTGACGCCCGCCCGTTGTTCGCAGGACGAGATCACGGAAGAAAACCATCGGCTCGCCGAGATGATAGATATGGCCCTGGCGGCGCGAGAAGGCCTGCACGCGGTTGGCGCGCGGCCGGCGCGCCGCGGCATAGGCGGCAAGACAGGATTCGATGGGAGAATTCGGAGACAGCATGGCGCCGAGCATGGCGGCGTCTTCGATCGCTTGCGCGGCGCCCTGGGCAAGAAAAGGCAACATCGGATGCGCCGCATCGCCCAAGAGCGCGACGCGACCGGCCGTCCATTCCGGCAGCGGATCGAGATCGACGAGCGGCCATTCGCGCCATTCGCGGGCCGCGGCAATCAGGGTGCGGGCTTCAGCATGCCATGTGGCGAAGCGCGCTTGGATTTCATTTGCGTCGCCTGCTTGTGACCAAATGTCCGCCGTCCAATCGATCGCGACTTTATCTTCGACGACGGCGACGACATTGATGACGGCGCCGCTCCGCAAGGGATAATGGACGAGATGCGCCTTGTCGCCGAGCCAGAGCGTGCTTTCCGGCCGCCGCAGCGCCGGGGCGACTTGCTCTGCGTCGATCAGGCTGCGCCAGGCAACATATCTCGCTTTGTCGGGCATGGCTGCGGCGGCCGGCGCGGCGGCTTTCGCTCCAGGGCGCAGCGCGCCGAGCCGCTGCCGGATAAAGGAGCGCAGGCCATCGGCACCGATCAGACAATCTCCCCTATAGATCGTTCTGATCGGGCCATGCAGCGCCACGGCCTCTATGCCGTTTTTGGTGGCGGCAAAGCCGGCGATCTCGGTCTGCATCGCGAGCGTGATCGATTTTTCCTGCGCGACGGTCTCCAGCAGCGCTTTTTGGAGGTCCGCGCGGTGGATGAGGAGATAAGGCGCGCCCCAGCGCTTTTCCGCATCCTTGAGCGGCAGAAGCTGCAATGAGGCGCCGTCGCGGGCGCGTCTGATGCAGAGCGCTTCAGGCGCCAGCGCTGCGCCGGAAAGATGCGGCAGGACGCCGAGATCGCGCAGAATGGCGCTTGCATTGGGGGAAATTTGCAGCCCCGCGCCGACCTCTTCCAAAAGCTTCGCGCGTTCGAGAAGGGTCACGCGAAAACCGGCGCGGGCAAGGCAAAGCGCGGCGGTGAGCCCGCCGATCCCGGCCCCGGCAATCAGCGCATGCGGCGCGTCGCTCATCCTAGCTCATATTCGGACGATACTGGCCGAGCTAGACAGACTCGGCAGGAAGATAAGCGCATTCGGGCGGCTCGCAGCCGCCGTGAAGCGAGGCGTCATAGACATAATGGGTCGAGCAATAGGGGCAGATCGCATCCTTGTCATCGCCCATATCGATGAAGATATGCGGATGGTCGAAGGGCGGCAGGGCGCCGACGCACATGAATTCCTTGGCGCCGATGCGCACTTGTGCGACGCCCGGCTGATTGTGGAAATGCGGCGTGACGTGATCGGCCATATTTGGGCTCATAGCTTGAGAAAACTCAGGCCAGCATAAGGAAAAATGGTGGGCTTGTGTAGCCCGTCCGCGACCCTCTCTCAACGTATCCTAGAGGGGCGTGGTGCCCCCTTTCTTCAACAGCTTCGCAGCAACACGGAAGAGATCAGGCATATCGATGCGGTCGTCCTTCCGCCGAAACATGACGCCAATTCTATTAAGGGCTTCATACAAGTCACGCCCCATCGGTTGTTTGTTCATTGGGAAGGGAGGTAGATAACGGTTCTTTTCCGCATCCCCAATTAGCAATTGAATAGTTTGGGCACGTTGCCACACCTTGAAGACTTCTTGTTCTTCCTGTGGCAAAAGGAGCCCCGCAAGCGGCGCGAGCACACCTTTGATCCAGGGAAATTCCAAATGTAGTTGATCTACTCGCGTCTTGGAGGCTTCTCTCAATCCATGACGAATGCCATCCGCAGTAACCACGCGGTCATCAGGGGTACTTCCGCGCTTTGCGGCGGCAATCATTAATCCAAGAAAGCTCCTAGGGGTTACCTCGTCGAAGGCATCTCCCAAATGCTTTAACGGCCAGTCATAGGTTTTGCCCTTCTTATAGCCGTTTGGACCCTGGGCCATATAGCGTCCCGCAAGCACCTCCATCAGCTTAGCCTGGCTCAGCGGATCGTAAACGAGTGGCCATCGGCGAGAGAGAATCATGCTTCGACTAGTGGTCGAAGCGAATCCGAGGGAGGTAAGTAGCTTGCTGAAAGCTGACGCTGCATCTTCTTGGGGTGCTAGCGCAAGCCTTGAATAAAGCAATCCATATAGGTCCGTCCCTTCCCAGACAAGTCGAACGGCGCCGGTGCGCAATTTCGGAAGTTCAACAAATTGCAGCGCATCATCATCAATTTGATCAGGGCGCAAAAAGAGCTTTGGCTTGATGGATCGGTATGCACGCATTGCCCAGACGACTTCGAGCAAGGCTTCAGTAAGCATTCTTCTCCGCGGCCAATTGGTAGCTATGGTGTCGAGCGCGTCATAGATAATGAGCAGAGTCTTGTTGCTGTTACGAAGTCGCTGCTCATGCTGATCAATTAAGTCTTCACGAGTCTCCCAGTCAGATGCTTGCGGCAAGAGTTCTGATAGCTTTGGCCGTTGTCCTGATGACCGCGCGACCGCAAGCAAGATTGTAGCCCACCAAAATGCCTTTGCCTGTTCGGGGCTGGCGTCTTGGGGGACAAGCTGATTTGAAGCTTCAACACTTACACCCTCGGGGCCGCCAACCGCGCCGGTGAATCCAAATGCTACGGTTAAGTCCTTTAAACCGAGCCGAGGATAAGCGGTGTCAGCCGCTTCTCTTGTTTCTGTTTGTCCGAGCACACCAGACCAGAAGCTCTTGCCCGCGCCGCGAGATCCAACGACAATTGGAATTGCCGGGTCCAATGCTGCGGTATGCCCTTCCGGTGCAAATATATCGTGTAGCTTCGGTGCGTGATCGCCAACCGCGTCATTAGACACGTCGCCGGGAATGGCAGCAATCGCTGCACGAATGGCGGCATAGTCTTTTGGAACGATGGTCACCGCACGTCCTCGTTGTCGCCTGGAAGGGCCTCGTTAATTCGGTCAATAAGTGCGCCAAAGGATGATCTGTAGACCTCGCGTGACAGGAGATCACGCCGACGCATGGGTTGGAACAACCGAAATCGTTCATCGTCGATAATTGCTATGGGGTCCCGCGGTTTCGTATGTTCGTCGAGGCTTAGATCTTCATCCCGTGCGTTATCGTCCCATGGAACATTACCAAATGGTTCGGCTGGGAGTGGTACAAGAGAACTGGCCGCCCCACTTGGACAAAGTCCAGAGCGCGTAAAAAGAGTTTGGCATTTTTCCGCGAAACTAGCCAACGAGCCTGCGTCAAGAGCCCGGCCTTGAACCATCGTCAATCGTTCAATCCATTCAGGTGCTGCTTCGCCAGGACATACAAAACGTGCGAGATGTGCTAACAGGGCCGAATACCCTTGGAAGGTTTGCGGCTCGTCAAGGCCAAACAGAAATACATCTGCTCCAAGTCCCAGAATCGCTGCTGCCGTCGTTTCGTGTAGCCCAGCGCGAGCATCTACTAGGATCGCTTCATAGCGATCGGCATTGGCGAAATGATCGACAAGCGAACGCACTTGGTCAAGAATTGATGCTATGCTTCCGTCGCTGCTTATATCTTCCATATAAGCCCTGGCGATCTTCGCTAAAACTTCGCCGGGATTGTGGAGGGACCGTCGTCCGAATGCGGGGATGACGTCAATACGGCCGTGTCCTTCTGCCAAACTGGAGGGGCCAATGAGATCTGCGAGGAACGCATCATCGAGACCAGATATACCGTTTTCGACTAAGGCGTCGATCAAGCCAAATTCTGGCAGGGTGTTATCGTCGAGTAGCATGGCTCCAAGTCCCGGAGCTTCCATGTCGAGATCAACTGCCAATACACGGCGTCCGCGAGACGCTATATCTGCCGCCGCAATGGATAACGCGGTGGATCGGCCAACACCTCCCTTCAAGCTCGCAAAAACAAACCGTGGCGGCGGCGCAGCAGCAGGGGCCGGTGCCCGTAGCCAGTCAGCGCCAGCTAGCCGTCTATCAATTAAGCGTATCTTGTACTTCTCAACTGGAATGTGAAGAAGCATCTGATCATGTAAAATCTCGTATGCACCGAAATCTGTTGGCCCGGCAATTACTCTGTCCGTTCTGGCATAATGACCGAGCGCCGAATGTATTCGAGCAGACAGTTCTTCAAGAACAAGATTATCTATTTCTGTGGGCAAAAAAAATGTTAGACGTCCGGTCGCGTCTCGCAATACGACGCCCGCCGACAGAGCAGCTTCACCTAATTGGTCAGCTATAACTTTCGCAAGAACGAGAAGGCTGTCATCGAAACGCACCACCATATCAAATTCCTTTGGGTTGCCTCAGGTTCCAATTGCAGAGACTGCACCGTGAGCCTGCTCTTTCCATGCATCTACCCATTCTCTTTTTATCGCTTTGCCATCGGAATAACGCATGCGTATCGACCAATTGTTCATGAAGGAGTCGTTTTGAATAAATGACAAAAAAGTAGAACTTCTACGGCGTTGAGATGCATCTCTTAATATGGTGCGCAATTCCGGAAAGTGCGCATAAAAGGGATCATTGCGGTTTGAAGAAGTTAAACGCATTCCCGCCTCGATCATCATTGCTTTTATTGCGCATTCAGCAGCGATTCCATATAAGTATCCCGCAACATCTAGCCGTCCATCTGTCGCAAGGATATCCCCGGCTACGAGATGTCGACGTGCGGCAGCTGACATGTTGGTTTCGAAAGTCATTTTGCCCTAGGAGCTTGGTACGAAGCAGCCTTTTAGGTAGAAATACGTGATTGCCCCGATTTAGCCAAGGCTGAGTTAGCCTGCACCGTTTCAGTGGTCGCTGCTGGTTGGGCCGGTCCCGCGAGATGCGGATTGGCGCGCGACAGGAAGCCTATGGACGAATTTACTTCTCAAAATCTGCGGCTCGCCTATATCGCCGAGCCGCCCGCAGCGGGGGGCCGCGGCGATCCGATCCTTTTGCTCCATGGTTTTGCATCGACCCATGCGATCAATTGGGTTTTCACCCAATGGGTCAAGACTTTGACCGAGGCCGGGCGACGCGTCATCGCGCTCGACAACCGCGGCCATGGGCGCAGCGAAAAGCTCTATAAGCCTGAGGACTATGCCATCCCGCTGATGGCGGAGGATGCCTGCAATCTGCTCGATCACCTCGAGATCGAACGAGCCGATGTGATGGGCTATTCGATGGGCGCGCGTATCGCCGCCTTTCTCGCCAAATCTCATCCGGAGCGCGTGCGTTCGCTCATTCTCGGCGGCATAGGTGAGAATCTCGTCGCAGGCGCCAGCGTTCCGCACGGCGTGGCGGAAGCCATGGAAGCGCCTTCGGTCGATGCTTTGACGGACCCCATCCAGAAGATGTTCCGGCAATTCGCCGAGGCGACGAAAAGCGATCTGAAGGCGCTCGCGGCCTGCAGCCGCGGCGCGCGTCAGACCTTGAGCGAGAAGGAACTCGGCGCAATCGACCTGCCGGTCTTGATCGCCGTCGGAACGAAGGATGAGGTGGCCGGCGATCCGAAACGGCTTGGCACGCTGTTTCCGCATGCCCATATGCTTCCTATTCCCGACCGCGACCATAACCGCGCGGTGGGCGATCCGGTGTTCAAGCGAGGCGTTCTTGAGTTTCTCGATAGCCTCGGGTGATGCCTCAAGGGTGCTGCACCAGGGTCAAAAATATGATAGGATGCGCAGCAAATTCACTTTGCCGCGGTCGCCGTCTAGAGGTAGTCGTGACATTCCGCCATTCACCGAAGCCGGGCCCCAAGCTGCAGCGTGTCGAGCCTGCCGATGCGATTTTCGCGCGGATTCGGGAGGAGGCCGAAGAAATCGTGCGGCGCGATCCGGAACTCACCGGCTGGATCTTCGAAACCGTCCTCAATCACGAAACTCTGGAATCGGCGATCATTCATCGCCTCGCTGCGCGGCTTGGGCACGAGGAAGTCTCGGCCGATCTGATCCGCCAGACCTATCTCGACGTGATCGCGCGCGAGCCGCAGATCGGCGCCGCCTTCCGCGCCGACATGCTCGCCGTCATGGATCGCGACCCCGCCTGCCTGCGGCTCATCGAACCTCTGCTTTATTTCAAGGGTTTCCATGCGATCGAGACGCACCGCCTCGCGCATGTCCTTTGGCGCAGCGGGCGGAGCGATTTCGCGCTCTATCTGCAGAGCCGCTCGTCGGAGGTGTTCCAAACCGACATTCATCCCGCGGCGCAATTGGGCAATAGTCTCTTTTTCGATCATGCGACCGGCCTCGTCATCGGCTCGACAGCGGTCGTCGAGGACGATGTGTCCATCCTGCAAGGTGTCACCTTGGGCGGCACCGGCAAGGAAACCGGCGACCGGCATCCGAAGATCCGGCGCGGCGTCTTGATCGGGGCCGGCGCCAAGGTTCTCGGCAATATCGAGGTCGGGCAATGCGCCCGTATTGCCGCAGGTTCCGTCGTGTTGCGGCCGGTGCCGCATAACAAGACTGTTGCAGGCGTGCCGGCGCGGGTCGTCGGCGAGGCTGGTTGCGCCGAACCCGCCCGCACCATGGACCAGATCCTGGCCGCGAAGACGCCGCTTGGCTGAGCGGGCTTGCGATGCTTTCGGTTTTCTGGCAATGCCGGCCCGCGGACCTTGCCGCGGCCTTGTGGCTGCCGGCGAAAATTTTCGGCTCGACGCGGAATTTTCGGCTCGACGCGATCCTGCCGCTTCACTCCTATCGATCCGTTTTGGAGAGTTAATGTTTGACAAAGTCGAATTGCGCAAATTGCAGGGCTTTTTGCGCAAGGCCCTCGGCAATGATGGCATCAAGGTGACGCAAGCCAAGCGCAATCCCGAAGATGCGGATGTGCATTTCGGCGAGCGCGTGATCGGCTCGATCGTTGTCGATGATGAAGACGGCGACCGCTCCTTCGCCTTTGCCATGAAGATTCCGGTCGAGCGCCCGATCCTGCAGGATTATTTGCGACGCCTCTTCGAGAACGACAAGCTGAAGATCGTTCCGCGCCCGAAGAAGACCAATTCGGTCGAATTGAACTCGGGCGATGATTTTCTCGGCGTCATTTCGGCCGATGATCCGAAGGGTAAGAGCTTCACTTTGCAGATCGCCATTCTCGATTTCGATCTCGAAGAGTTTTGACCGCGCGGCGTTGTTCGCGACCGCCACGCCATCGCCACGAGGCCGAGCCTTTCAGCCAAGTCATCAGCCAAGTCATCAGCCAAGTCATAGGAACATGCCCTCGGTGCGATGCGATCTCGATCGTGCGGAGGAAGCGGAGACCGGGACATGCCTCTTTATGCGCTCGACGGAATTGGCCCGACCTTGCCGGCGGCAGATCGCTATTGGGTCGCTCCCGACGCTCAGATCATCGGCAATGTCTGGTTGGCGGAGGAGGCATCGGTCTGGTTCGCCTCGGTGCTGCGTGGCGACAATGAACGCATCTTTCTCGGCGCGCGCGCCAATGTGCAGGACGGTTGCCTGCTGCATACGGATATAGGCTATCCTTTGGACATAGGCGCGGGTTGTTCGATTGGCCATCATGCGGTGCTGCATGGCTGCAGTATCGGTGACAACAGCCTCATCGGCATAGGGGCGACTTTGCTGAACGGCGTCAAGGTCGGCCGCAACTGCCTCGTGGGCGCCCATTCGCTTTTGACCGAAGGCAAAGTCTTTCCGGACAATTCGCTGATCGTCGGCAGTCCGGCGCGGGTCATACGCAGCGTCGATGATGCGATGGCGGCGCAATTGCGGGAAAATGCGGCGCATTATGTCACGAATTGGCGGCGCTATGCGCGCGGCCTCGAACCCATCGCCGAGTTTCAGCTCGTCAGAGCGGGATGAGGAAAAGTGGGAACCGGTTTTCCGGCGCAATCAAGTTGACGCAGATTGCGCAAGCTTATCTGCATATCCCGCTCTAAATTTTGAAATCGATCACATTTCTAAGACATCGGATATATCCGATGTCTCAATCATGACTTTGGACTGATTCAGTCCAAAGTCATCGTGATCTAGAGCATGATGTTCTCGTCGAAACGGTCCGCCTCGATCATCTGATCGAAAGCGATGGCGAAGCCGCCGTCGAAGAGACGGACGACTTCTCCGGTCGTCTGGCCAAGCACAGCCTTCGTGCCGATCGCCGGCTTGAGCGCGGTGCTGATCGCAGCGCCCGACATCGAGATATCGATCAGCTTGACGACATGCTCGGCCTTGCCGTTGAGGCGCAGTATCGAATGCCGGCGCAGCGGCACGATGCGCTCGAAACGGCGGTCCTCCGGCAGGCCGAGGATGTCGCGATTGACGAGCCAAGTGAGCTGATTGGCGATTTTTTCGCGCTTTGCATAGGGCAAATTCAAGGCGAGCGCGAAACCGCGGTCTGTGTGGCGGACGATCTTGCCTTCGACGCGGCCGATCTGGTCGAGATAGACGACGACCCGCTCGCCGATGGCGCCGCGCACCGAGGCAATGCAAGCCAGCCCGCCGGGCGACATATCCGTCGTCACGCAGGGGAATTCCCGTTGGTCTTCGAGCATATAGCGGCCGAGCAGCGAGATCTCCACGCGCTGATGCCGTCGCCGCTCGATTGGCTTATGAAGGGGCTTGACGTTCAGGTCCATGGGATATTGCGCCGGGCGCCGGGGATGGCCGTAAATTGACGCATGACGAGTTAAGGCGGCGTTATCGGCACTGATGAGAAGTGAGCATTTCGTTAGGAGATTTGGCGTCCGCCGTCGAAAATCCGCAAATGCCGAATGTTTCGGGCCGGCTTGCCGGCCGGCTGCGCTCGTGGTGAGACTGGCGGCGTCTCGAACAAAGCGCGGAAATTAAGCGGCGTCATCGCGTCATCGATCGCGTGGAGGGACAGAAGATTCAAATTTTTCACCGGCAGCAAGCCGAGCCAGGACGGTGGCGTCGCCGGCGCGATCAGGCCGAGAATGCGGGCGCGGTCTTGACCGCGGCGTCCCAAAGGCAAAAGCAGAATTTCGATCTCGTGATCCGGACAGCCTTCGGGCGTGGCGATAGCCGTGGCGATGATCGGCCAGGATGCGTCCATCACCGTCAAAAGCATGGCCGCAATGTTGCGCGCCTCCTGCGGCGACCAGAGATCGACGAAGGAGCGGCCATTCTGTTCGGCGCAGGCGAGCGCATTGACGCGCGTGCCGGACAAGACGAAAGGAAAGCGATGCGCCGCATCGATTTCGAGCATGAACATATCGGCGATGAGACCGCGAATGGCGGCAAGGTCGATTTCCGCCCGCTCGGGCGCCGCACGGTGGCCGCGCAAAGCGTTCCAATAATCGAAGAGCTCGCGCGTTGCATTATGCTGCATCGCTATCCCCGGCCGGTTCATTTCAAGACCCTCGGCGGGAGGAGTGATCCGGAATGGCACGTCCCAATTGAAAATGCCCGCCTCGCGGGATAGAGCAGCAGCGCGCGTGCCAAGCTTTCTTCACCATAGGCTAAGGCGAGGGGAGGTTGCGGCGAAGGGAAACGAACCGCGCGCCCGTTCACCTTTTTCGGAACATGTTTTAGAAAGCCGCCATGTCGTTTGAAGCCCCTCGCTTTTCCATTGCGCCCATGATGGATTGGACGGATCGGCATTGCCGTTTCTTCCATCGCCTGCTCACGCGCCACGCAAGGCTCTATACGGAGATGCTGACGAGCGCCGCCGTGCTTCATGGCGCGCGGGACAGGCTTCTCGGCTTTCATGCGGGCGAGCATCCGGTTGCCGTGCAGCTCGGCGGCAGCGAGCCCGCGGATCTCGCCGCAGCGGCGGCGATCGCGGCCGACTACGGCTATGACGAGATCAATCTCAATATCGGCTGCCCGTCGGAGCGGGTGCAGAGCGGCGCCTTCGGGGCCTGTCTGATGCGCGAGCCGGAACTCGTCGCCGATTGTGTCGCTGCGATGAAGGCGCGGGTGAAAATTCCGGTGACGGTCAAATGCCGCATCGGCGTCGATGATCAGGAGACGGAGGCGCTCTTCGGTTTCGCCGAATCTATCGTCGCGGCGGGCGTCGACGCGCTCATCGTGCATGCCCGAAAGGCCTGGCTCAAAGGCCTGTCGCCGCGCGAAAATCGCGATGTGCCGCCGCTCGACTATCCGCTGGTGCGGGCCTTGAAGCAGAACTATCCGGATCTGCCCGTCGTGCTCAATGGCGGGCTTGTCAGCCTCGCGCAAATGCAGGCGGAGATGGAAGGGGTCGACGGCATTATGGTCGGCCGCGCCGCCTATCAGGACCCGGCGCTGCTGCTGTCCGTCGATCCGCTTTTCTTCGGCGAGCTGCCGGCAAGCGAAAGCCGCACTGCCGCGGTCGAAGGTTTCATCCCCTATGTCGAGGCCAGGCTCGATGAGGGCGTGCCGCTTGCTTCGATGACGCGGCACATATTGGGTCTCTTCAACGGGCTGAAAGGCGCGCGCGCCTTCCGCCGGCATCTGGCGACGCAGGCGGTGACGCCCGGCGCCGATGCAAAAGTGCTATGCGATGCGCTCGCCTTTGTCCGGGAGGCGGAAGGGTGCGCTAACGCCGAGGCGGCGGAATAGGCGCGAACGGCCAACATGCCAATGGATGGGATTTATGACCTCGCTCGCGCAGACGATCCTGATGTGTCCACCCGATCATTTCGAAATCGCTTATGTGATCAATCCATGGATGGAAGGGCATTTCGCCAATACGGATGATGCTTTGGCGCGCCGGCAATGGAACGCTTTGCGAAACGCGATCGAGCAATATGCGAAAGTATTGTTGCAGCCGCCGCAACCCGGCTTGCCGGATCTCGTCTTCACCGCCAATGCCGGCCTCGTTCTCGGCAAAAAGGTGATCATCAGCCGTTTCCGCAGCATCGAAAGGCAGGGCGAAGAGGCCCATGACCGCGCCTGGTTCATCGAAAACGGCTTTGAGATTCTGGATTGGCCGCAGGATCTCCCGTTCGAAGGAGCGGGCGATGCTCTGTTCGATCGCGGGCAGGATCTTTTGTGGGTCGGGCACGGCTTCCGCTCGGATAAATCCGTGCCGGCGCTTTTGGAGAAATTGCTCGGGCGCAAGACGGCAGCATTAAATCTTATCGATCCGCGCTTCTATCATCTCGACACATGTCTGTGTCCCTTGGCGGGCGGATTTTTGCTGTATTTCCCGGCGGCTTTCGATGAAAAATCCCGCGCTCTGATCGAAGCGCTTGTGCCGGCGGACAAACGCATTGCTGTCGACGAAAATGATGCGCTGAAATTCTGCTGCAATGCCGTCGATCTTAATGGCCACATCTTCATGAATGACGCATCGGAGAATTTGCAAAATCGTCTGCGCAGCGCCGGCTTTACGCCGCTGCTCACGCCTTTGTCGGAATTCATGAAGGCCGGCGGCGCTGCGAAATGCCTGACTCTGAAGCTGGTGGAGGGGTAGCTAGAAAGGAGTGGCTGCTGCGACGGCGCGCTGCGGGCGGCCTGTGAAGCGCCGGCGATCTATAAATCCGCTTGATATGCCGATGTCCGCTTCGCGCCAATAGGCGACATCATGCGCTTAGTTCAAACGCACATTACGTTACGGGGCACGCCGTTGCGCGACCGAATTTGAATGAGTATGCCGCCTTCAGTCTATTAGTTTTCAATGACCATATGGCCGACAGTGAAGTGCAAGCCCTTCCTTACTATCGGAACAGCCCACCGCGTTTATTGCAGCGAAATTACAAGCCCGCTGAGGTCGAGATTGGCTATCAAGCCGACTTGTCGGCCTTGCAACTGTAAAAGGGCGCCCTTGTCGTTGGTAAGTTCGATCACCCGCACGCCAATCACCACCGCTGCGCCAGCCCCAGCAGCCCCGTAGACGCCCGCGACGTCCGATGGCCTGCGGATGTGGCTGACCCGGCCATAAAAGGTTGTCTCCGACAAGCCGAACACGAGGCCCGCGTCCACGCCGCCGATCGACAAAGGATATCGCCGTCCATGAAATATCAGCGTGCCCCATCCCCCGTGCGCGCCGATGAACCAGCCACCCTTCACCACCGAAATGCGGACAAAGCCGCTGTCGGCGTAGGCCGCCGACGAAACGCTTGCGCCGATCGTAACGATCAGAGCGACAAGACCTGCGCGAATTCGGTGAGAAATTTGCATGTTGGAGTTCTCCCGGAAACCCTTGGGACGCGCGGCTCGGCAGCCTTAATCGGGATCCCCCGGATGCCCCTCGAACCGACGTGAATTGTAGGCGTTCTCTGAACTGATTGGAAGCCCCGCCCCGAGGCGACGCCGGCTCCCGGCATTCCAGGCTGTTCGAATAACGGAATCACAGGATGAAAATTGCGAACAGCTTTTCGACGCCGCTCAAAGCGGACACGCCCGCATCTTTGCGTGATGTCCGCTTAGCCTCGAAAACAGACATTAGTCGGCGCGAGTGGCATGTCCGCTAAGGGTCAACGGCCGAACTCCCCTCACTCCGTCAGCTTCCCCATCCTTCCCGCGAGATCCTGAATATATTGCCACGCCGTGCGGCCTGATCTCGCGCCTCGCGTCGTCGCCCATTCGAGCGCTTCGGCCGTTATTTTTTCGCGTTCGAGTTTTAAGCCGAAATGCTCCGCATAGCCGAAGACCATGGCGAGATATTCGTCTTGGCTGCATTTGTGAAAGCCGAGCCAGAGGCCGAAGCGATCCGACAGCGAGACTTTGTCTTCCACCGCCTCGCCGGGATTGATCGCGGTCGAGCGCTCATTCTCCATCATGTCGGCCGGGGCGGCCGCATGCCAAACCTCTCAGACGGCGTCAACGCCATGAAGCTTTGCCGCTGCAATGCGATTTGATCGATCGCAAGTGATAATCCGCACCGGGGTCCTAGGTTGCGGCATCCGGCGCCGTCGTCGCCGAGGCAAAGATATGGACCAAGCGATGGATCAACCGCTGCGCGTGAAGGGTGAGGTCGTTGCCGTTCGCGGCGCCGTCGTGGACGTCGCTTTCGACGGGGTCTTGCCGCAGGTCGACGCGGCTTTGGTGATCGAATGGGATCGGCCGGAACGGCTCGTCGTCGAAGTGCAGGCCCATCTCGATGAGAGGACCGTGCGCGGCGTGGCGCTGCAGGCGACCGGAGGCTTGCGCCGTGGCGTCAGCGTGACCGCGACCGGGGGCCCCATCGAAGTGCCGGTCGGCGATGCCGTCCTCGGCCGCCTCCTCGATGTCACCGGTGCCGTCCGCGACAATGGACCCGCCTTGCCGGCCGATATGGCTCATTTGCCGATCCATCGCAGCGCGCCGCCGCTGGCCGAACGCAGCGCCGCAACATCCGTCTTCGAAACCGGCATCAAGGTCATTGATCTTCTGGCGCCGCTGGCGCAAGGCGGAAAGGCCGCGATGTTCGGCGGTGCAGGCGTCGGCAAGACCGTGATAGTGATGGAGCTCATCCACGCCATGGTGAAGAGCTATCAGGGCATTTCCGTCTTTGCCGGAATTGGCGAACGCTCGCGCGAAGGCCATGAGCTCCTCGCCGAAATGCGGCGCTCCGGCGTCATCGACCGCAGCGTCCTTGTCTATGGCCAGATGAATGAGCCGCCCGGCGCCCGCTGGCGCGTCGGCCTCACCGCCCTCACCATTGCCGAATATTTCCGTGACGAGAAGCATCAGAACGTGCTGCTGCTCATGGACAATGTGTTCCGCTTCGTGCAGGCCGGCAGCGAAGTCTCCGGCCTGCTCGGGCGGCTGCCGTCGCGCGTCGGCTATCAGCCGACCTTGGCCACTGAAGTCGCGGATCTGCATGAGCGTATCGCCTCGGTCGCCGGCGCCTCGGTCACTGCGATCGAGGCCGTCTATGTGCCGGCGGATGATTTTACCGATCCCGCTGTCACCGCCATTTCCGCGCATCTCGACAGCATGATCGTTCTGTCGCGGGCGCTGGCGGCAGAAGCCATGTATCCAGCGATCGATCCGCTCCAATCTTCCTCGATCCTGCTCGATCCGACTATCGTCGGTGTCGAACATTATCAGCTTGCCGAAAGGGTGCGCGAGACCATCGCCCGCTACAAGGATTTGCAGGACATCATCTCGCTCTTGGGGATCGAAGAATTGCGGGCGGAGGATCGGCTGACAGTGACGCGCGCACGCCGTCTGCAGCGCTTCCTCACCCAGCCCTTCGCCGTCACCGAAGCTTTCACCGGCACGCCCGGGCGCTCCGTGCCTTTGGCGGAAACTCTGAAAGGCTGCCGCGCGATTCTCGATGGCGCTTGCGATGATCTCGCCGAAAGCTCCCTCTATATGGTCGGCACGGTCGAGGACGCGCGGACCAAGCAGAACAGGGTGCCGGAGTTGGTGCAGACATGAGACTGCTCGTCACCACACCGACCGCCATCGTCGCCGACCGGCAGAATGTCGTTGCCGTACGTGCCGAAGACACGACCGGGAGTTTTGGGATTCTCGAAGGCCATGCCGACTTCCTGACGGCATTGACGGTCTGCGTCATCGCCTGGCGTGAGAGCGACGGCGTACAGCGCTTCTGCGCCGTGCGCCACGGGGTGTTCTCGGTTCGCGCCGGCAAACAGGTCGCGATCGCCACGCGCGAGGCGCTCGTCGGCGACGATCTCGATCGTCTCGAAGGCGTGGCGCTTGCTCAATTCCGCCAGGCCGCGGAAGACGAACGCGCGTCCCGGACCGAAAACATGCAGCTGCAAATGGCTGCGGTCCGGCAGATCATCCGCTTTCTGCGGCCGCAGCGCAGCGGCATGTTCGGAGACGGGCCGTGAGCGACGAGAGACAGAAACACGCCGGAGCTCCGGCCGAAACCCAGCGCGAAGCCGAAGCTGAAGCGCATGACGGCATGCTCGATTCAGTGCGCCGTGCGCGCCAGCGCCGGCAGGGCGAAGGCGAGCCCTCCGCGATCCGCTTCGTCGGCCAGATCGGCGTGCTCGGCTGGATCATCGTGATGCCGGCCCTGATCGGACTTTTCGCCGGCCGCTGGCTCGATACAAGATTGGGCACCGGCATTTTCTGGAGCGCGCCGCTGATGCTGCTCGGCGTCGTCATCGGCTGCTGGTCCGCTTGGAGATGGATGCATCGGCAATGACAACCAGTTTTGTCGTCTCGTCCGGCGGCTACGTTCTCCTTGCCGAGATCGCTGTGGCGCTTGGCCTTGGTGCCGCTATCGGTGCCGGGCATTATTTGCTGCTTTGGCGCACTGTCGATCTGCTCGTCTCAGGTGGATCGGCGTGGCGCGCCGCAGCCCTCCATATCATGCGCTTTCTCATGACCGGCGCGGGCCTATATTTCGTCGCACGCTTTGGCGCCTTGCCTCTCGCGGCTGCCTTGCTCGGCGTCATGAGCGCGCGGATCGTCATAGGCCGGCGGATAGGGGACGTAGCATGATCGGCTCGCCGCTTGCGACCACCACGCTCATCATGATCGGCCCCGTTGCGGTCACCAAGCCGGTGGTCGTGACCTGGGGATTGATGGGCGCGATCGGCCTCGCGAGTTTCGTTGCGACACGATTTTTGGCGATCAATCCGCCGGCCTGGCAGGCTGCGCTCGAACTGTTCGTCGGCGCTATCGAGGATCAGATCCGCGAGACGATGCGGGTTGCGCCGCAGCCTTACCTTCCTTTGCTCGGCACTTTATTCGTCTTCATTCTGGTCTCGAACTGGTCGTCGCTGATTCCCGGAATCGAGCCGCCGACCGCGCATATTGAAACCGATGCCGCGCTCGCCTTGATCGTCTTCTTCGCCGTCTTCTATTTTGGCATACGCGCGCGCGGCGTCATCGGCTTCTTGAAGACCTTCGCCGAGCCGAGCGTGGTGATGATCCCGCTCAATATCATCGAGACCTTTACGCGCACCTTTTCGCTGGTCGTTCGCCTCTTCGGTAACATTATGAGCGGCGTCTTCATCATCGCAATCGTGCTTTCGCTGGCCGGCCTCATCGTGCCGATCCCGCTGATGGCGCTCGATCTGCTCATCGGCGCGGTCCAGGCCTATATTTTTACCGTGCTCGCCATGGTCTTCATCGGTGGCGCGGTGACCGACGGCGCTCCTGCTCATTCCACGCGGAGAACAAATCCATGAACCTGCTCGAAATCATCAGCATCGCCGCCGCCGCGGTTGCAGTTTCCTTCGGCGCCATCGGCCCGGCACTCGCGGAAGGCCGCGCCGTCGCCGCCGCCATGGATGCGATCGCGCGTCAGCCAGAGGCGGCCGGCACGATTGCGAGAACCCTCTTCGTCGGCCTCGCGATGATCGAAACCATGGCGATCTATTGCCTCGTGATCGCGCTGCTCGTCCTGTTCGCCAACCCTTTCATCCATTGAGACCATGCATATCGATTGGTCGACCCTGGCGCTCCAGACCGTCAATGTTCTGATCCTTGTCTGGATCCTTGCCCGATTTCTGTTTCGGCCGGTGCGGGAGATCATCGCGCAGCGCCAGGCGAAAACGGACGCCGTTCTGGCAGAGGCGGCCGCCGCCCGCAAGCAAGCTGCGGAGGCCGAGGCCGCGATGGAAAGCGCGCGCGCCGATATTGAGGTGCAGCGCGAGCAGCTTTTGGCCACTGCACAGAGTGACGCTGCGAAAGAGAAGGCCCGCCTGCTTGATGCGGCAATGAAGGAAATTGCCGATCTGCGCCTCGAGGCGGAAGCTGCCGCGGCGCGCCAGCGCGCCGCGATCGAAGAGGCTCTGATCGCGCGCACCAAGGATCTCGCCGTCGAAATCGCGCGCCGTCTCCTGAGCCGGATCCCGCCGGATGCAGGTCTCGACGCTTTCGTCGCCGGCCTGTGCGCGCAATTCAATCAGCTGCCACCGCAAACGCGGGCTGCCTTCGCTCCCGTAACCGGGCATGAGGAGGCAATCGAGATCGTGACCGCAGCGCCTTTGTCGGCGGAGACGGGCGCTCGTGTCCGCCAGGCGCTCGAGCAAATTTTCGGGATAGGCAGGCAGTTCACCTTCCGCGCCGATCCTGCGCTGATTGCCGGAATCGACGTTCATGGCCGCACGGCATCGCTGCGCAACAGCCTGCGCGAAGATCTCGATCGGATCGTCAGGGAGCTGAGTAGTGCAAACGAACATACCCGCTAATGTCGAGCGCTGGCTGCAGGACGCTGCAGCGAAAATCAGCACGACAGAGCTCAAGCCCAGGGCCGAGCGCTTCGGCCGCGTCGAAGCGATCGGCGATGGGATTGCGCGCGTCTCCGGCCTGCCCGACGTGCGCCTCGACGAGTTGCTTCGTTTCGAACGAGGGCAAATGGGCTTTGCGACGACTTTAGACCGCGATGCGCTCGGTTGCGTTCTTCTCGATGCCGCCGAGGCGGTCGAAGCCGGAGACAAGGTCTACGGGACTGGTGAAGTGGCGCGCGTGCCGGTCGGCAAAGGCCTGCTCGGCCGCATCGTCGATCCTCTCGGCCGGCCGCTCGACGATCACGGCGCAATCGATGTCGAATCTTACGAACCGATCGAGCGGCCGGCGCCGCCGATCATCGACCGCGATTTCGTTGTCGAGCCCGTGCAGACCGGCGTGCTCGTGATCGATGCCATGTTCGCGCTCGGCCGTGGCCAGCGGGAATTGATCATCGGCGATCGCGCCATCGGCAAGACGGCGCTCGCAGTCGACACGATCATCAATCAAAAGCGCAGCGACATCATCTGTGTCTATGTCGCCGTCGGACAGAAGTCCTCGACCGTCAAACGCATCATCAAGGCGATCCAAACCCATGGCGCGCCGGAGCGCTGCATCTTCGTCGTCGCGAGCGCCTCGGCCGCGCCGGGGCTGCAATGGATCGCGCCATTCACCGGCTTCACCATGGCGGAATATTTCCGCGACCGTGGCGGCCATGCTTTGGTCGTCATCGACGATCTCAGCAAACATGCCGCGACGCATCGCGAAATCGCGCTGCTCACGCGTCAGCCGCCGGGCCGCGAGGCCTATCCCGGCGATATATTCTATGTGCATGCGCGTCTGCTCGAACGCGCCGCCAAGCTCTGCAAAGACATGGGCGGTGGCTCGCTCACGGCCTTGCCGCTCGCCGAACTCGATGCCGGCAATCTTTCCGCCTATATTCCGACCAATCTCATTTCGATCACCGACGGGCAGATCGTGCTCGACAGCCGGCTCTTTCAAGAGGGCCAGAAGCCGGCCATCGATGTCGGCACGAGCGTCAGCCGCGTCGGCGGCAAGACGCAGGCGCCGGCGCTGCGCGGGGCGGCCGAGATGCTGCGGCTCGATTATGCGCAGTTTCTCGAGCTCGAAATGTTCACCCGCTTCGGCGGCATCACCGATCAGCAGGTCAAGGGCAAGATCGCGCGGGGTCGACGAATCCGCGCGATCCTCACCCAGCCGCAATATGCGCCGCTGCGGCTTGCCGATGAGGTCGCGCTGCTGCTCGCCTTGCAGGACGGTCTTCTCGATGCGCTGTCGCTTGAAAAACTCGCCGTCTTTCGTGCGGAGCTTGCCGGGTGGCTCGATCGCACGGTGGGACCTCTCATTGCCGCGATCGAGGCGAGCGGCCACCTCGACGAGGCCGGTCGCGTCTTGCTCAAAGCAAGCCTCTCGACGCTAGCGGCGCATATTGATGCCACGGCTTCGGTCTCTCAGCCGAGTGCCGCGTGATGGCCGAGCGTCTCGCCGATATTGTCGCGAAGATCACCAATGTGCGTCAGCTCGAATCGGTGGTGACCGCCATGCGCGGCATCGCCGCTTCGCGTGCGCAACAGGCACGGTCATTGTTGCCGGGTATCGAAGCCTATAGCGACGTCGTGGCGCAGGCGATGGGCGAGGCGCTCGCTCTGTTGCCGGCGGGGGAGGCGATGCGGCCGGTCGTTGGCCGTAAAAGCCGGGGTCTCATCTTGTTCTGCGCCGAGCAAGGATTCGCCGGAGCTTTCAGCGAGCGCATCCTCGACGCGGCGGGGCAGGACCTCGAAGGCGCCGCTGTCTTCATTCTTGGCACAAGAGGCGCCGCGATTGCCGGCGAGCGGGGAATCGGTTCGGCCTGGTCGGCGCCGATGGCGACGCAGGCCGGCGCCGTGACCATCAGTGCCAATCGCGTCGCCGATGCGCTTTACGCCGCGGTCGCAGACGGCCGGATGACCGATGTGGACATTCTGTTCCCATGCTTTGCGCCGGCGAGCGGCATGCAGATCACAAGGCGATCGCTCCTACCGCTCGATCTTGCGCGGTTCAAGCAATCGATCGCCAAATTTCCCTCCTTGACGACTCTCTCGCCGCCGGCCCTGGTCGAAAGTCTCGCCGCCGAATATGTCTTTGCTCAGCTCTGCGATGCGGCGATGCATACTTTTGCGGCGGAGAATGAGGCGCGGATGCTGTCCATGGCCGCCGCCAAGACCAATATTCAGAGCAAGCTTTCCGAATTGTCGCGGCGCGAGAGCCAGCAGCGGCAGGAAGAGATCACGACCGAGATCGTCGAACTCGCGGCCGGCGCCGAAGCACTAAGCGATAGACGATGAATTTCAGCCGCCGTCGCGGTCGAAATCACTGCCTTCGGTATCATCTTCCCGAACCCCTTATGCATGAGTTTGCCTGGTCTTCGCGAAGATGGCGCTTATTCGATAGTCTGTTTGAGTTTCTGGGATGGATGGAATGCGATCATCGCGTCTCGGCTGATCGCTTCGCAAGGACGCTTGCCGCTCCTCTCCCCGCACCCAACTCGGGCTTGCCCGAGTTGGGATTTTGAATGTGCAAGTCGGCAACAGCCGACTTGCATTCGCTTTGCTCACGGGGAGACGGGACGCGCGGCGATGAAGCTGGGCGTGGATGCGCAAGTCTTGCGCGAGGCGGCGGGGTATGTATGGGAGGAAGAAGCTAGGGCGCCGAAGCGGTAGGGTGATCTGCTGCCGGTGCTCCACGCCTTTCTCGATTTCATCAAGGGAGGGTAGGGTGATCGATTCGCAAGGACGCTTGCCGCTCCTCTCCCCGCTTGCGGGGAGAGGTAAGGTGAGGGGCCAGGGGATTTGCTCCAACATTTCTCGTGGCAAAGCCGGGCAGGCCCGAGTTGGCTATGCAGCCAATCACCAAGCCCCTCACCCTGACCCTCTCCCCGTATCGCTTTGCTCACGGGGAGAGGGGAGGCGCGGCAGCGCCGCGAAATGCTAACGCCGAAGCTGGTGGAGGGGTAGGAGGAGGTGAGGTCTGCTAGGCGCCGATTTTGTCGAAAAACTCGAAAAATGAGTGACGAGAAAAATCCGATCGAATGACGTTTCGGGCGGGGATCGCGGTTCAACGCCGCCTCAATTCCTCTGCGGCGTCTCCCTCCGGTTAATCGTCAAATTATGTATCCCCCACGTCCTTTTTCGTCTATCAGGCCCACGGCCCTGCAAAATTGTGATCATTGAGGAAAACAAAGTTTTTCAACAGTATCCGCCATTTTCGGACCTTCGCAATATAACGAGCGAAGATAGCATTTCGATCTTGAGCCGCCTTTCCCAACAGCGTGGCTATTGGCTGAAATCGGGTCAAATCCCGACCTCGTATCGTTGCGAAAATCAAGATATCAAGAAACCAAGATTTTCGAGAGAAGCCGCCGTTACTGGGTTTGCGCTAGGCATCGGCATGACACCTTAGTAGGACACTTCTATTTGCACGCAATTTTGCGGCCCGCATGTTTTCAAAAATTCCGTTGTTTGATCGGCCACAAATCTAGCGGGAGGGTTAGGATAAATATCCGTAAGCGCCTTTTGCAGTTCGCTGCCGCATCTAAACCCGATGGTTGATATTGCCCCAGCGCGTATCGTTATGCCATATTGTATCGTGCCATCAAGCGCATCGTTATTCGATACGTTTCCTTTCCAATCGCCAGCGCGAAATAATTCTTCCCAGAATACAAACATTCGCCTCGTTTTTGTATCGGGAACGAATTGATACGTACACCTGGAATTGTTTCCTTCTATAGAAACAGCGCGTAGGCGTGATGAGAATTTCCACTTATTGGCCGCTTCGTTCGCAATAGCGATTTCGTTGTTCTTCTGATTTATTGTGGCAGCCGCCATGACGGCATCACGTCGTGCCTGTTCTTTAAGTGTCGTATTCTCTGCTTCGATTGCCGGGTCCGCTGGATACGAGAACGGCCATCGGTGCTGTTCGACGTATGGCGACAAAATTATTGAAATTAGGATGGCAAATAGAAGCGATGCTTTGGTTGCATTATGACGCGAAAACTGTCCGATGGCGTCTTGAGCTTCTTTGCTCAAAACCTTCTTCGCTGTTTCCCAAAAGAACGCCGCGTAAGCGCAAATCGCGCCCACCGCTATCAAGAGCGCCGACAGGCCGACGGAGAGTTTTTCCATGCCGGTCATGCCTTCAATCCCCACCATGAGGCAAATGAAGGCAATAGTGCCGAACAGCACCCTTGTTGCGCCGCCAACCGTCTTTTCTGCCGCGTCAGACATCCAGGTCCCCTCCAGCGAGGTGATCCTAAATGAAAATAGTACGAATTTCCTAGCGTCAGGGAGTCAAGTATATAATTCCGCTAGCTAACCTCTCTGCCGGTCTGCCGGTCATGCCGGTGAGCTACTCAGTGCTGCGGCACTCCAGTGCGAATGTCCGCGGTGAGATCGCAGTCACGCCATTCGGAGTGGGCCGACGAATGGCGGCTTTCCCCTTTGCAGCTATTAGCATTCACACGGCGAATGTCGCAGATGGCTCAACAGCCGCCCCTCTCGCCCCCCTCACTCCGTGACCTTCTCCATCCTTCCCGCGAGATCCTGAATATATTGCCAGGCCGTGCGGCCGGATCTGGCGCCTCGCGTCGTCGCCCATTCGAGCGCTTCGGCCGTTATTTTTTCGCGCGCGAGGTTTAAGCCGAAATGCTCCGCATAGCCGAAGACCATTGAAAGATATTCGTCCTGGCTGCATTTGTGGAAGCCGAGCCAGAGGCCGAAGCGATCCGACAGCGAGACTTTCTCTTCCACCGCCTCGCCGGGATTGATGGCGGTCGAGCGCTCATTCTCCATCATGTCGCGCGGCAGAAGATGGCGGCGGTTAGAGGTCGCATAGAAGAGCACATTATTGGGCCTTCCTTCGATGCCGCCTTCGAGCACGGCCTTCAAGGATTTATAGCTCGTGTCGTCGGCGTCGAAGGAGAGATCGTCGCAGAAGACGAGAAAATGGAAGGCGTTGTCGCGCAACAGCCCCATCAGATGCGGCAGGCTCTCGATATCTTCTCTATGGATCTCGATGAGTTTGAGCGGCCGAAAGCCGGTCGTCCTGGCAAGCCGCAGATTGACATCGGCATGCACAGCCTTCACGAGCGAAGACTTGCCCATGCCGCGCGCACCCCATAAAAGCGCATTATTGGCGGCAAAGCCTTTGGCGAAGCGTTCGGTATTGTCGGTGAGGATGTCGCGCACCCGGTCGATGCCGCGCAGAAGATGCATATCGACGCGGTTGACCTTGGCGACGGGGTGGAGTTGGGCCATATCCGCCTGCCAGACGAAGGCATCGGCAGACTGGAAATCGATCGCCTTCTGCGCCGCCGGCACCAGCCTTGCCAGAAGCTCGGCGATACGCGCCAGATGGCGCTCTATGCCGCACGCGGTGTCCGGCGCCAGAAGGCCGGCAAGCCCGGCTTCATCTTGAATTGTCATAGCTCTGCCCCTGTTTGGCTGCGCTTTAGCGGGTAGGACAGGCCGCGTCCAGCCGCCGGGGCGGGTTGCATGGCGGCTTTGTAATCTCGGCGGATGTCCAAGCGTTCGGTCCGGCATTGCTTTCGGCGGGGCGCAAGCTATAGTCCGCGCCGATCCGAAGAGGCCCGCAGAGGCCTGTCAAGGAGTAGGCAATTGTTTATCACTCCGGCTTTTGCTCAAGCCGCTGGTTCCCAGCCTGGCCCGACCGATATTCTCATGCAGGTCGCGCCCTTCGCGCTCATCCTCGTCATCATGTATTTCCTGATCATGCGGCCGCAGCAGAAACGCGCCCGGGCGCAAGCGGAGATGATCAAGAATGTCCGCCGCGGCGATACGATCGTGTTGACCGGCGGGCTGATCGGCAAAGTTGCGCGCGTCGTCGACGATAGCGAAGTCGAGATGGAAATCGCGCCGAATGTGAAGGTCCGGGTCGTGCGTTCGATGATCGCCGATGTGCGGGCCAAGGGCGAGCCGGTCAAGGATAATGCGTGAGATGAAGGGCCGGAGCGCGCCCTATGGGCGGCACCCTCTCCCAATGGGAGAGGGTTGGCGCAGACTTCCTCGTTGCGCCTTTCTCCTCCGAGCGCAGGTAGTACCTCAAATCCAAGGAATGATGCCTCCTCATGCTGCGTTTTGCGACCTGGAAGATCGTAGCCATCCTGATGATGACGGTGCTGGCCCTGCTCGTCATCGTGCCGAGCCTGCTGCCGCCGCAGACGCGTAGTGCGCTCGTCAACGCAGTGCCGAAATGGATTCCGGTGCGCAGCATCGTCCTTGGGCTCGATCTGCAAGGCGGCTCGCATGTTCTGCTCGAAGTCGATTCCGCTTCCGTGATCAAGACCGAGGTGCAGAATGTGCGCGACGATTTGCGCCGCCTGCTGCGCCAGGAGAAGATCGCAATCACCGGCGGCATCGGCGTTCTGCCGCGCGGCGTGCAGCTGCGCATTGCCGACGCCGCCGAGCGTGCCCGAATCATTCCGAAGCTGCAGCAGATGGAGGCACCGATCGGCAATGCCTTGCTCGGTGCCGGCGGGGCGCGTCCGCTCGACGTCAAGGACGCCGGCGATGGCACCATTCAAATTCTCGTCACCGATGCGGCGATCAACGACAAGATCCGCCGTGCCGTCGATCAATCGATCGAAGTTCTGCGCCGCCGCGTCGACGCTTTGGGAACGACCGAGCCCAATATCCAACGCCAAGGCAATGACCGCATTCTCGTCGAAGTGCCGGGGCTGCAGAATCCGGATCGCCTCAAGCAGATCCTGGGCACGACCGCGAAGCTCGAGTTCCGCCTCGTCGCTCCGCCGGGCGAGGACCCGAATGAATACGAGCTTCTGGATCAGGCCGATCAGCCCGGCAAAATCCCCGTCGAGAAACGGGTGATGGTGGAGGGCGAGGATCTGACCGATGCGCAGCCTGGCTTCGATTCGCGCACGCAGGAGCCTATCGTCAATTTCCGCTTCAACATCAGAGGCGGTCAGCGCTTCGGCGAAGTCACCTCGGAAAATGTCGGCCGGCTTTTCGCCATCGTGCTCGACGGCAAAGTGATTTCGGCGCCGCGCATCTTGAGCCCGATCACCGGCGGGTCGGGCCAGATCTCCGGTCATTTCACCGTCGAATTGGCCAATAATCTTGCTATTCTGCTGCGCGCCGGCGCGCTGCCGGCGAAGCTCTCGATCATCGAGGAGCGAACCGTCGGGCCGGGCCTCGGCCAGGATTCGATCAATGCCGGCAAGCACGCCGCCTATGTCGGCGCCGCACTCGTCCTTTGCTATATGCTCGTCACCTATGGCATCTTCGGCGTCTTCGCCAATATTGCGCTTCTGGTGCACATCGCGATCATCTTCGCCTCGCTCATTCTTCTTGGTGCGACTCTCACTTTGCCGGGCATAGCCGGGATCGTGCTGACGATCGGCATGGCGGTCGATTCGAACGTGCTGATCTATGAGCGCATCCGCGAGGAGGTGCATGCCGGCCGCTCCATCATTGCCTCGCTCGATGCCGGCTTCAAACGCGCCTTTGCGACGATCGTCGACTCCAATGTCACAATGTTCGTGGCGGCCGCCATCCTTTACTATTTCGGCTCCGGCCCGGTCCGCGGCTTTGCCGTATCGCTCGCGCTCGGCATTTTGACGACCATCGTGACCGCCGTGACCATGACCCGTATGATGATCGCGCTCTGGTACCAATATGTGCGCCCGACCAAGCTGCCGATATAGATCGCGTTAAAGACGGGCAGCATCCCAAAGGTTCGTTTGATGAAGCTTCTGCGCCTCGCGCCTGAGAATACGAAATTCGGCTTCATGCGCTTTCGGCGCGTGAGCTATCCTTTCTCGGCGACCCTATCGATCATCTCGGTCGTTCTCTTCCTCACTCTGGGGATGAATTTCGGCATCGACTTTGCTGGCGGCACATTGATGGAGCTGCGCGCCAAATCCGGCGCAGCCGATATTGCAGATCTGCGGACGACGGTGCGGCAATTGGGAATCGGCGAAGTCGAAGTCCAAGGCTTCGGCGCCGCCTCCGATGTGCTGTTGCGCTTCGGCGTCCAAAAGGGCGGCGCCACGGCACAGGAGGCGACGGTCGCGCGCGTCAAAAAGGCCCTCGAAGCCAGATATGACTTCCGCCGCGTCGATGTGGTCGGCCCGCGCGTCTCCGGCGAATTGGTGCAATCCGGCACGCTCGGCATCGTCCTCGCCATCATCGCCGTGCTCGCCTATCTGTGGTTCCGCTTCGAATGGCAATTTGCGGTCGGCGCCATTATTGCGACCATGCATGATCTTCTCTTGACCGTCGGCTTCTTCTCGCTGACGCGACTCGAATTCAACACGACATCGATCGCGGCGATTTTGACCATCGTCGGCTATTCCCTCAATGAGACGGTGGTGGTGCTCGACCGCATTCGCGAGATGAGGCGCAAATATCGCCGCATGTCGACGGATCAGCTCATCGACATGTCGATCAACGCCGTCTTGCCGCGCACGATCATGACTGCGACCACGGTTTTTCTCGCGCTGCTCTCGCTCGTGATCTTCGGCGGCGAAGTGATCCGTTCCTTCTCAATTGCCATGATCTGGGGTATTTTCGTCGCGACCTATTCGTCGATCTTCATCTGCTCGCCGATGCTGATCTATCTCGGCCTGCGCAATGAGACCGCGGACGCGCCGCCGGCGACGGCCGTCAAGCCGACGAAGACGCAGGCGAAAAAAAGCGTGACGGGCGCCGCGGCGCGAAACCGAGCGTGAGGGCGATCCGCCACGAAGCTGATGACTGAGCCGAAATATGCCGGGTTCCTGCCCGGCCGACATGTCATCGAAGGCTATGGCGGAGGCGGCTTTTGTTTCGCCGGCATGTCGCATCGTGGCTCGATCCTCGCTTTGCCCTCCGGCATAAGCGCTTGGGACGCGGTCGCGCCTCAGGATATTTCGATCGCCTCTCTCGGCCCCGTCTTCGATGAGGCTACGGGGATGATCGAACATCTCTTGATCGGCACCGGGCCAACGCTGGTGCCATTGGAGCCAAGCTTGCGGGAAAGACTGCGCGAGGCCGGCATTATGGCGGAACCGATGGCGACCGGCGCTGCGGCGCGCACCTATTCGATCCTGCTCGGCGAAGACCGGCGCGTGGCGGCGGCTTTGCTCGCCGTGCCCTGATGCGCGCGCTCGTGGCCTCATATGACCATTGCGACACGCTGTTGCGGCGCGAGGATCCCGACCGCTGGCTCGCCTCTCTGTTTCTGCCGACAGAGAAGCGGCCGCATGTTCACGCGCTCTATGCCTTCGGCCTCGAAATCGCGCGGGTGCGCCGATTGGTGTCAGAGCCGATCCTCGGTGAGATCCGGTTTCAATGGTGGCGGGAGATTTTGGCGGGCGAGCGCGAAAGCGAGGCCGAGGCCAATCCTGTCGCTGCCGCGCTTCTCGACACGCTGAGGCACTGCGCTCTGCCGCGTGAGCCGCTGCTGGCTTTGATCGATACGCGGCTCTTCGACCTCTATGGCGCGCCCATGCCCTCGGTGGAGATGCTCGAAGCCTATGCGAAGGCGACAGCGGGACAGCTGTTTCAGTCTGCTGCCATGATCCTCGACCGAAAGGCCGGCGCCGAGCTCGCCGAGGCCGCCTCCCATGCCGGTATCGCTTATGCCATTACTGGCCTGATGCGGGCACTGCCCTGGCATGCGGCGACGGGGCAGGTCTATGTTCCCAAAGATGTGCTCGATCGGCATGGCGCATTGGTCGAGGTCGTGCAGGCGGGGATTGCCTCGCCGGCCTTGCGCGGTGCCTTGGCCGAGCTGCGCAGCCTCGCCCGCTGGCATCTCGAAAAATTCGCTGCCATTCCCTTAGCTGGCGCGGGGATTGCCGCCGCGGGTTTTTTGCCGGTGAGCCTTTGCGAAGCCTATTTGCGGCAGATGGACAAGCGCCGCTATGAGCCCTTTGAGACTGTCGTCCAGTTGCCGCAATGGCGCCGGCAATGGTGCCTCTGGCGGGCAGCGCGAGCGATCGGCTAAGAAGCGGGGAGCGGTCAGGGAAAATGCTTGGCCTTCGCCTTGCTTTCCGCTCCTTGCCGGGGTTGGCCGGATTTCCCCTTTGCCTGGAAATGTTTTAGAAGGCGTCCATGTTGAGATCTGTTGCGCCGCAAAGCCGAATTACGGGCCCGGCCCGCGCCTGACGCCGCCTTTGGCGGCGAGCGCGCCGCCGGGACGAAGCTCAGGACATTCCCGCGGGAAAGCCGCGCTCGATCAGGCCTTTGCACTCATGAATGAACCGACGCGGGCGGCCAAAAAGGCTGAAGGCCCCGATTATTCGAAAACGCTCTATCTGCCGCAGACGGATTTCCCGATGCGCGCCGGCCTGCCGCAGAAGGAGCCGGAGATTCTGGCCCGCTGGGCCACGATCGACCTTTATCGCCGCCTGCGCGAGGCCGCGGCCGGCCGGCCGAAATTCGTGCTCCACGACGGCCCTCCCTATGCCAATGGCCATATCCATATCGGCCATGCGCTCAACAAGATCCTGAAGGACCTTGTTGCCCGCTCGCAGCAGATGGCTGGCAAGGATTCGAATTATGTGCCCGGTTGGGACTGCCACGGCCTGCCGATCGAATGGAAGATCGAGGAGGAATATCGCGCCAAGGGCAGGAACAAGGACGAGGTGCCGGTCAATGAATTCCGCCGCCAATGCCGCGCCTTCGCCGAACATTGGGTGAGCGTTCAGCGCGAGGAATTCGTCAGGCTGGGCGGGGTAGGGGATTGGGATCACCCCTATCTCACCATGAGCTATGCGGCCGAGGCGCAGATCGCTCGCGAGATCATGAAATTCGCCGCCAATGGTCTGCTCTATCGCGGCTCGAAGCCGGTCATGTGGAGCGTCGTCGAAAAGACCGCGCTCGCCGAGGCGGAAGTCGAATATGAGGACCATGTCAGCGACACGGTCTATGTCGCTTTTCCAGTGAAAGACGCCGGAACTCTCCGGACACCAGTAGAAGGGTTTGAAACACAAGAAGCTCTGCGAAACGCGCTTCTCTCATCTTCCGTTGTGATCTGGACAACAACTCCTTGGACCATACCAGCAAATCGAGCGATCAGTTTTTCGTCGCGAATTCGCTACGGCCTATTCGAGGTAACTAGCGTCTTGGAACAAAGTCTACTACGCGTAGGTTCGCGCTACATTGTTGCTGAGAGCCTTGCGGGAGAAGTCTTCAAGGCTGCAAAAGTAACAGGATATAAGCTGTTGCTTTCGCTGGATACGCAATTTTGGACTCTTCCAAACAAGAGCAGTTTCAGTTGCAGACATCCTCTAGCGGGAAAAGTTCCGGGATACGACTTCGATGTCCCGCTTCTCGACGGTGATCATGTCACCGAAGACACCGGTACGGGCTTCGTCCATACCGCGCCTTCGCATGGCCGCGACGACTTCGACATATGGATGATGAACAAAGCGGCGCTCGAAGCGCGCGGGATCGACACACGCATTCCCTATACGGTCGATGCCGACGGTTTTTTCACGGAAGAGGCGCCGGGCTTCACCGGCAAGCGCGTCATCGACGACAAGGGCAATAAGGGCGACGCCAATGAGGCGGTGATTAAAGCCCTCATCGAGGCCGGCAATCTCGTCGCGCGCGGAAGATTGAAGCATCAATATCCGCATTCCTGGCGCTCGAAAAAGCCGGTGATTTTTCGCAACACGCCGCAATGGTTCATCGCGCTCGATAAGCAGATCCATAATGCCGGCACGCTGCGCGAGATCGCGCTGACCGAAATTCTGCGTACCCGCTGGTATCCGCCGCAGGGCGAGAACCGCATCCGCGGCATGATCGCCAATCGTCCCGATTGGGTCGTCTCCCGCCAGCGCGCCTGGGGCGTGCCGATCGCCGTCTTCGTCGAACGCCGGACGAAGGCGATCCTAACGGACGAAAAGATCAATGAAAGGATCGCCGCGGCTTTCGCGGTCGAAGGCGCCGATGCCTGGTTCGCGGACGATGCCGCGACGCGTTTTCTCGCGCCCGATTATGATCCCGCCGAATTCGAGAAGATCGATGATGTGCTCGATGTCTGGTTCGATTCCGGCTCGACTCATGCCTTCACGCTCGAAGATCCGGTGCATTTTCCAGGACTCGCCGGCATTCACCGCTTGCGCGACGGCGGTGAAGACGAGGTGATGTATCTCGAAGGGTCGGACCAGCATCGCGGCTGGTTCCATTCCTCGCTTTTGGAGAGCTGCGGCACGCGCTACCGCGCGCCCTATGATGCGGTGTTGACGCATGGCTTCGTTCTCGACGAGAAGGGCCAGAAAATGTCGAAATCGCTCGGCAATGTCACGGCGCCGCAAACCGTCATCAAAGACGCCGGCGCCGATATTCTGCGCCTCTGGGTGGCGGCCTTCGATTATTCCGACGATCTCCGCATCGGCCCGGAGATCCTCAAAACTTTCGTCGAGACCTATAAGAAACTGCGCAACACGATCCGCTGGATGCTCGGCTCGCTCGCCCATTACGATCCGCAGATCCGCATTGAATTTGAGGACATGCCCGAGCTCGAACGGCTGATGCTCGATCAGCTCGCCTTGCTCGATGGCGAGATCCGCGCCGCCTATGCGGCTTTCGATTACAAGAAAATCATTGCGGCGCTGTCGCATTTCATGACCAGCGATCTCTCGGCCTTCTATTTCGACATCCGCAAGGACGTGCTCTATTGCGATCCGCCGTCGAGCCTGAAGCGGCGCGCGGCGCTGCAAGCGATCGAAGCGATCTTTCGCGCCGTCACGCTCTGGTTCGCGCCGATCCTCGTGTTCACTTGCGAAGAGGCATGGCTCGCGCGCTATCCCGAAGCCGTCTCCGTGCATCTCGAAAATTTTGCTTCCGTTCCCGCCGCCTGGCGCGACGAGGTGCTCGCCGCCAAATGGGAGACGATCAGAAAAATCCGCTCGGTCGTCACCGGTGCGCTGGAGATCGAGCGGGCGAACAAACGGATCGGCTCATCGCTCGAAGCTGCGCCGCAGGTCTATATCGCCGATACGGATCTGCGCGCGCTGCTCGACGGCATCGATTTCGCCGAGGTCTGCATCACCTCGGATGCGGAGATTGTGGCTGGCGAGGGGCCGGCGGAGGCTTTTCGCTTGGCCGAAGTGCCCGGCGTCGCGGTGGTTCCGGTGCGTGCGCAGGGGCGCAAATGCGCCCGCTCCTGGAAATTCTCGAGCCTTGTCGGCAGCGATCCGGAATTTCCCGACGTGACGCCGCGCGATGCCGCGGCCTTGCGCGAATTGAAAGCGCTCGGGCTCTTTGCATGAAGCCAAGGTGGATCGGTCTTCTCGCTGCGCTTCTAGCGCTCGTCCTCGATCAGGCCAATAAGATCTGGCTGATCTATTTCTATGAAATCGCGCAGCATCAGCCGGTGCGGCTGACGCCCTTTTTCGACGTGGTCTATGCGAAAAATCCCGGCATTTCCTATTCGCTGCTGAGCGCGAGGAGCGGGGTCGGCCGCTTTGCACTGACGGCAGGCGCCATGGTGGTGACGGCGCTTCTCATCCTTTGGCTTTGGCGCAGCCGCACCATGCTCACGGCGCTGGGGCTCGGCCTCATTATCGGCGGCGCGCTCGGCAATAATGCCTGCGACCGCTTCTTCTATGGCTATGTCGCCGATTTCTATCATTTCCACATCGGCAATTTTTCCTGGTATGTCTTCAATCTCGCCGATGTCGCGATCACCATCGGCGTCATTCTCCTCATTTACGAATCCCTGCTGGGCAAAGAGGTGGCGCCGAGCCGGGAAGGGGCATCGAACAAAGCGGCGATGCCCGAATGACTTCCGCGCAGATCGCTTTGGCCTCCAAATTGCCGCGAATGCTGGCAAAAATGGAGATAAGGTAATCCGTATCGCTGATCGGATGAGGGAAGGTCATGGATTTCGAAAGAGGCTTGCTGCGCCATATCGGTCTCGCCTCGACGGCCGTCGGCGCATTTTTATGTGTGGCTTTGCCGGCAGCGTCGCCGGCGCAGGCGCAGGCCAGCGACGGCAATATGTTCAGTTCCGTCACGAATTTCGTCAGCGCGCCGTTCGGCGGCGGCAAGCCGGCATCGGTAGACGACAATAACGGAGTTATCGATTATCGGCCGCGTCCGGCGCTCGTCGTCCCGCCGACCAATGATTTGCCGCCGCCGCAGTCGCAAGGCGCGCGCAGCCCGGATTGGCCGAAGGATCCTGACGGCACGGCGTTGCGCAAGGCCAAGGCCGATTCGCGCCGGCCGGCGCCGAGTGCCGGTTCTGCGGCCGGTGCCGATGCTGGTCCGAGCCAAGGCGTATATGTTCCTGTAGACGGGCCAAATTGTAATTCGGTTGCGGGCATGCCCATGTGCTTCACCATGCCCTGGGGCCAGGAAGTCACTCTTCCGGGTGCCAAAAAGGACAACCAAGGCGTTCGCCTCACTACGTCGGCGAGCCGCAAATATCTGACCGATCCGCCAGTGACTTATATGGAAGCGGTACAGCTCTCGCAAAACGAGCCGGGGCATGCGCAGGATCAGGGCGGCCAGAAGGCAACTGGAGCGGTGGCTGCTGCTCCTGCGCCTGGCGAGAAGCCGCCAGTCAAATGCATGTTTCCAGGTTGGTTCGGCTGTCCTGCGCAGACGCAAGCCGTTCAGCTCTCGCAAGGCGACCCGGCGAGCGGCCAGAACTCAAGGTGCTCCGCCGGCAGCGGCAGCGACAGCTTCCGCCGAGACCGGAGCGCCTGCCTCGCAGCCAGCAGCAAAAAATTGCATTGCTCCCGGTTGGTTCGGCTGTCCTGAGAGGTGAGCCAAGGCTTTATTGGCCCATACCGAGCGTGTCCATCTTGATCGCGCTGTGGTCTAGGGCATCGCGCCAGCGATCGTCACGGCTTGGTCGGGCCACGGCCGAGAAGCTTCGCCATTTCCTCTTCGAGCGATTCAAGCCCTTCCAATGAGGGAACCGGCGGCCCCGCGGCAGGCTGTTCCGGAGCGATGGACGGCCGAGCCGAGGGCGTGGGCGATGGCCCGGCCCGCTTCGGCTGCGGCGGTGTCGGCGGCGTGGGGCCAGGGCGTGCCGGCCAGCGCAAAAAGGCTGGCGGTTGCACTCCTGCCTCTGCTGGCTGCGGTTGCGTCGGGCCGACAGGCGGCTTGGGCATTTGCGGTCTGCCCAGCAAGTCCCCTTCGCCAGCTGGTGCCTCAGGCGCCGGCTGGGGCTTTGCGGATGCTGGCGCAGGAGGCGCAGGAGGCGTAGCTGCCGGGTGCGCCGGCTGGCTGCGGCGCGGTGCTGGAGCAGCGATCGGCGGCGGCCGGTTTGGCTGGCCGGTCGGTGCGACACCAGGCAAGCGGGCAGCGGCAGCGTGAGCCGGGGCATGCGCAATATGATCTTCGGCAGCGGCGACCGGCTGCAGTTCCGGCATGGTCGGCGGGATGGCTAGCTTGGGCTCCACTGCATGCGGTTTGGCGGAAGGCGCCGGCACATGGCTTGGCTCCCTTTCCCTGATCTCCTTGTCGCGGCCGCGTGCTTCGGTCCTGATGATCTGCGACTCGATCAATATGTCGTTGGGGCCGCCGATCATGACCAGATGTTCGACATTGTCGCGGCGGACGATGACGAGCTGCCGCTGGCGATCGAGATCGAAGGCATCAACAATACCAAGCCGCATCTGTCGGGCCCGTCCCCCCGGCATGCGGAGCCGGCGCCCGAAAGCGAGCCGGAAGACGAGCAGAATGAGCACGGCGGCAACGAAAAACGCCACCGCTGCCGCGGCGATCATCAACGCTTTGTTCTCGACAAGCAGTTTACTCAAGGCCAGCATAGGCCACTCGTTTGACAGTTCGCCACAATTTAAGAAACTCTAACATGCCGGACCGAGCGGCGCGCGGCTAAGGTTAATAAATGGTTAACACCGCCTCCTCTCTTTTTTAGAATGTGGCGGCCTCGGATTTGTCGCAGCATCTGCTGCGACGCCAGTCGAGGGCTGGCCGGGAGATGGTCGTGCCATAAGCAGCGGCGCATCTCCATTTGATCCCTACAGCATGTCCCGGAGAAGTTGACAGACTTTTCCGATAAAGGACACGCTCCAGATCTTTGAAATAGAGCCGATCAGGATCGGCTCTAAGACGGTGCCAAGTCGGTCACATCGCTCGGTTCCGTTCGAACGGTTCCCGTCACCTGGCCAATTCGAAACCATGCGCCGGACCATCGTTTCCATCAATATTACAGGTCCTTACATCCAAAGTATAGTCCAGGCCGCGCCAAGCCGGATGAGTTTGGAGAATCGGCGTCGGGCATAGGCGTAAGCGCAGGTGTGGCGCGGATTGCGCTCAACGAGTGGATAAGACGTGACACTCTGTCTTCAAGTGTCAGGATTATTTTATCCACCAGAGCCACAGTTCGTGGGCCGACTTATGCCAGATCTCTCTGATGAGATCCTGTGCCTGCCGCCGTCATTGCGAGCCGTCGCGACGCTTGTTCCCGATTGCCGGGCTCGCGCCGCTGCTCCGTTTCGACAGCGCCGGCGCGGGTCAAATCCGCCAAGTGAAGTTTGCCAAGTGAAATCTGCCAAGTGAAATCTGCCAAGTGAAAGAGAGCCTATTGGGCCGGCGCGCAATATTTATTATTTAAGGGAATTGTAAGCTATAATTTTTACCAATGCGCTGGACTTTTGGAACTGTTCCATTCCATCGTCTTCTTAGCTTCAAGATCAGGTGACGCTTTCGCGCCGGCGTGTGGAAGCGCATAAGTATCTGACTGACGCTAGTATCTGACTGACGCTGCGTTTCGTGGCACGATGTCGTGCCGTCTCCGGCGCACTCAGATCCCAGGCTCGAAGGTTGCGATCGGACGAAGAGGTGACCATTCATGACCGACCAGCCGATTTCTGCCGCGATCGATCGCACGGAACGCGCTGGCAGCCCGGTCCTGATCTTGCTTTTTGCGGCTTGCCTCGTTGCGACCGCGGCGGCCTTCTCGCTCTTGCCGAAGGATGAGGCGGCAGGCCTCGTCATCAGCCTTCTGGCTTTGCTCGCCGTCATCGGCATTTTCGCGCTTTTTGCCTATGCGGTGGGCTTCCTGCAATTCGCCGGGCAGACAGCCCGTAATGATCTCACCAAGCTGATCTGCGACAGCGGGCTGGAAGGTTTCATCGCCACCGATGCGGATGGCAAGATTCTCTATGCGAACGAGGCCTATCTTTCGCTTGCCGGCGCGCGCGATGCGAGCGCGTTGAAACCGGTCGAGCGGTTGTTTGCCGGCACGCCGGAAGTGTCCGAAGCGATCTACCGCCTGGCCCAAGCCGCGCGCGACAGCAAACGCAGCGCCGAGGAGTTGCGGCTGACGCCGCCGCTCGTTGGCGATGGCGATGTCGCTTGGTATCGCATCAGGGTCCGGCCTTTGCCCTTCGTCAATGCGAAGCGCGTGACTCTATGGTCGGTTGCCGATGTGACGCGGGAAAGGGAGAGGCACGAGAACGTCTTCCAGGAATTGCAGCACGCCATCGATTTTCTCGATCACGCGCCGGCGGGTTTCTTCTCTTGCGATCCGTCCGGCGAAGTTTCCTATATGAATGCGACGCTCGCGAGCTGGCTCGATTATGATCTTGCCCAGGTCGGTTCCGGCGGTTTGCAGCTCGGCGATTTCGTCGCTGGCGGCGGCGCGGCGCTGCTCGCCTGCGTCTCCGGCGCGCCAGGCGATGTGCTGACCGAGCAATTCGACATTGATCTCAAGCGCCGCAATGGGCAGAGCCTGCCGGTGCGGCTGCTGCATCGTGTCGCCTTCGGCCAGGATGGCACGGCTGGCGCGTCGCGCACGCTGGTTCTCAATCGGGCGCCGGGCGAAGAGCCGGCGGAGGACCTGCGCGCCGCCGAGGTTCGCTTCGCACGCGTCTTCAATTCGACTCCCATTGCGATCGCCATCGTCGACAAAACCGGCCGCATCAGGCGATCGAATACGGCTTTCGCCAAACTGCTGCCCGACGCGCTCAAAGGCACCGAGGCCGTCGCGCGCAGCATTTATGCCGGCGTGCTCGACAGCGACCGGGCCGCGCTCGAAGCCGCCGTCGTCGCCGCCGCTGATTCCAAGAGCGACATAGCGCCCGTCGATGTCAGCCTGCGCGGCGATCGCGACCGCTCGGCAAGGCTCTTCATTTCCGCCGCCGACGAGGCCGATGGACCTGGCGCCACGATCTATGCGCTCGATACGACCGAGCTGCGCACCTTGCAGGAGAATTTCGCGCAATCGCAGAAGATGCAGGCGATCGGCCAGCTCGCCGGCGGCATCGCGCATGATTTCAACAATGTTCTCACCGCCATCATCGGCTATTCGGATCTCTTGCTCGTGAACCACAGGCCGACCGATCCGTCGTTCCAGGACATCATGCAGATCAAGCAGAACGCCAATCGCGCCGCGGGACTGGTGCGGCAGCTGCTCGCCTTCTCGCGCCGGCAGACGCTGCGGCCGCAGGTGCTGCAGCTCGGCGATGTGCTCTCCGATCTGCAGATGCTGATGCGCCGCCTCGTCGACGAGAAGATCACGCTCAATTTGCGCCATGGCCGCGATCTCTGGCTCGTCACGGCCGATCTCAATCAGTTCGAGCAGGTGATCGTCAATCTCGTCGTCAATGCCCGCGACGCCATGCCGGGCGGCGGAAGGATCGAATTGCGCACGCGCAACATTACCGCCGCGGATTGCGCCGAATTCGACGAGAAGGCGCTGGTCCCGGGCGAATATGTCGCGATCGAGGTCGCGGACAATGGCCATGGCATTCCCGCCGATCTGAAGGAAAAGATCTTCGAGCCTTTCTTCACGACCAAGGAGGTCGGCAAGGGCACCGGCCTCGGTCTCGCGATGGTCTATGGCATCGTCAAGCAGACCGGCGGCTATGTGTTCTGCGACTCGACGGTGGGCGAGGGCACGACCTTCCGCATCCTTCTGCCGCGCTATGTGCCGGTGGAAGGCGAAGAGGAGGCGAAGAAAGAGGCTGCCAAGACAACTGCTGCCGATCTCACCGGCCATGGCACGATCCTGCTCGTCGAGGATGAAGAGGCGGTGCGTGCATTCGGCGCCCGTGCCTTGACCGCGCGCGGCTATACCGTGCTCGAAGCGGCGACTGGCTATGAGGCTCTGGAGGTGGCGGAAAGAAATTCCGGCAAGATCGATCTCATCATCTCCGATGTGGTGATGCCGGAGATGGACGGGCCGACAATGTTCGGCGAATTGCGCAAGCGCGGGGTTACGGCGAAAGTGATCTTCGTCTCGGGCTATGCCGAAGAGGCTTTCGCCAAAAATCTGCCTGAAGGCGAGGATTTCGGCTTTCTGCCCAAGCCCTTCACCTTGAAGCAATTGATCGAGACGGTGAAAGGCGCGGTCGCACCGCAATGAAACTAGAGCGGGATGAGGAAAAGTGAGAACCGGTTTTCCGCCCGCATCCCGCTCTAATTATTGGAATTGATCACGTTTATAACTTTGAATTGATTCAATCCAAAGTCATCGTGATCGAGCTTTGATTTGTGACATTTAGGCTTCTTCCCGGACCGACGCCGGAAACAACGCGGTGACACGAACGGTCCGTCACATTATGGTGCTGTTGGGCGTCTAAATTGACGTCATGCTTTGACAAGTGATTGCAGCAATCAAGGATCAACCATGCGCTTCATTATGAACCCCTTGGCTATCGGCCCTTTTGTTGGTGTGTTGGGCTTGGCGCTCACAGCACCATTGACGGTCATCTCATCGAGCCGAGATGTCCTCGCGGCGGAGCAGCAATCTGATGCCGCTGAGGATGCGATTAAACAAATCGCGCTCACCGCACCGCAGATCGAGGCCTTTCTCTTGGCGCAGAAGCCGATCGCAGCGATCCTCAGCAAACTCTCGGATGCCGAATCCGAAAATCCCAGTCCGAAGGTGATCGCGCAGCTCGAGTTTGTCGCAAAAACATACAAATTCGCGAATTATGCGGAATATCAGGGCGTTGCCGACAACATCGACTTGGTGATGGCCGGCATTGATCCGCAGACCAAGAAATATGTCGGCGCCGCGGTTGTCATAAAGCAGCAAATCGCCCAGGTCGAGGCCGACAAGACGTTGAGCGCGAAGGACAAGAAGGACCAGCTTGACGAATTGAATGCGTCGCTGCAATCGGTGGGGCCGATTAAATTTCCCGGCAATATCGACCTCGTCTTGAAATATTACGATAAGCTCGTGGCGGCGACGCCGCAGGACCAGCAATAGGCCAACGCCCGCGGACCCTCGATAGCCGGCGGCGAGCGGCATGATGCCACCCTAAAGGCAACCCTTCGGATCTGTCACTCGGCCCGGCTGCTGCGGCATTGCAGCGGATGGGCGTCGTCCGCGATCAGCTTCAGAAACTCGCGCTGCGCGCGTGTCAGCGAGCGCTCCTTGTGGCGCAGAGCATAGAACTGCCGTCTTGGCAGAGCGATGTCGCGGCGCAGCAGCGAGCCTGCCTTGATCCGGGAGCGCGCCACGACTTCCGAAACAATGGTTGCGCCGGCACCGTCTTCCACGGCGGCGAGCACTGCCTCATTCGAAGGAAGTTCGAGCGCTATGGTGCAATCGGCGATGGAGAGGCCGAAGCTTGCCAGCGCGGTCTCGAATATGGCGCGCGTGCCGGAGCCAGCCTCGCGCAGCACCCAGGGCGTGGCGACGAGATCCTCCGGCGTAATCTTCTCCCGCGCAGCCCAGGCATGATGGGCGCTGGCAACGAGCACGAGTTCATCCTCGGCAATCGGTGTGATGGAGAGCGCCGGGTTTTCTACCTCGCCTTCGACGAAGCCGAGATCGACGGCGATCTCATTGACCCAAGCCGCGACCTGCTCGGTATTGCCGATCGATAGATGCAAGCTGATGCCCGGATAGAGCGTCCGAAATCGATGCATCAGTGGCGGCAGCCAGTAATTTGCCACCGTCTGGCTTGCGGCGAGCGAAAGCGTGCCGCGTTTGAGCCCGGCGAGCTCGTCGAGCAGAGCTTCGGCCGCCGCCGCCTGGGCCAGTACGGCACGCGCTTCGACCAGAAACAGCCGGCCGGCATCAGTCAGTTCGATGCGGCGGCCGATTTGGTCGAACAGTTTCGTCGCATAACGCGCCTCGAGCGCGGCGATTGCCGCGCTCGTGGCCGATTGAGTGAGCCGCAGATCCTGAGCCGCCCGCGTCACATGCTGTCGCTCGGCGACGGCAACGAAAATGCGCAGCTGCTCCAATGTCATTTCACCCGCCCGGTCAGGCGAAGATCTTAACCAGGCAGAGGCTGAAAGTCGCAATGAAAAGAGAGGCCGCGAGACCGAGGAGAAGCGGCCGAAAGCCTTTGGCGCGGAGCTTGCGCATGTCGGCTTCAAGTCCCATGGCCGCAAGTGCCACGGATAAAAGGAAGGTCGTGACCGCAACGGTCCAGAGCTTCGTCGTTCCCTCAAGCGGCATCACGCTGTTGAAGACCATGAGGGCGAGAAAGCCGAAGACGAACCAGGGGATCGGCGCCTTTGCGGCGATCGTCGGCTCGCCCTCTCCGGGTTGGCGCCGCGTGGCCAAGAAGCCCAAGGTCAACACGACTGGAGCGAGCAGGCCGACGCGCGTCAGCTTGGCGATGGTACCGAATTCGCCCGCCTGATGACCATGTTGGAAGGTGGCCGCGACCACTTGCGCGATCTCATGAATCGAGGCGCCGGCCCAGAGCCCATAGGTCCGCGGGGCGAGATGAAGCAGGCCGGGAAGCTGCGGATAGACGAACATGGCGAGCGAGCCGAAGATGGTCACGCAGGCGACGGCATAGGCGACGTCTTCGTCATGCGCATTGGTCACAGTATTGGTGGCTATGACGGCGGAAGCGCCGCAGATCGAGGTGCCGGCCGCGATCAGCTGCGCAATCTTCGGCTCCACGCCGATGAGCTTCGCCAGCTGCGTTGTGAAGACGAAAGAGGCGATGAGGGTCAAGACAATGACCGTGACGCCGGTCACGCCAATTTCGGCGACCTGCGCCATGGTGAGCTGGAGCCCGAGCAGGATAATCGCGAAACGCAGGATTCGGCGCAGCGAAAAGGTGATCCCCGGCTGGGTCCCGGCTGGAAGGCCGACGAGATTGCGAAACAGCATTCCGAGCAGGATCGAGAGGATCAGAGGGCTCAGGATCGAGACATAGGGCACTTTGTTCAGCGCAAAGCCGGCGGCAGCGATCCCGCCTGTGAGCAGAAGCCCAGGCACCAGGCCGAGAGCCCGCCGGCCGAGGCCGATCGGTTCGAGGGTCAAATCAACGGGCGAAGAGGCAAGGTCGGATTGGTCGCAAATCTGCGGCTCAGCTATTGTCATCGAGTGCATCCCGGTTTGAATTGCTCCTAGGATGCAGAGTAATAATCAATCGATCAAATTCATTATTATTGTCATTATGATCTATTAAATCGATTGATGAAGGCTCGCTTTGGTTCAAGCCGGGCCAGTTGCCGCCTATGCGCAAGGATGGAAGGACAGAGAAGAAGGGGATTATCCCCTCGTGTCAAAGGGTTGATCCCTTTTCAGAAAGGCGTCTCCAGCGGCGCGAGATGCTCGTATCGTCGGCGAACATGTCTGCCGCTTTCTGCCAGCGCGCAATACCGCGACTTGAGCGGCATCGATGAGCGGCATCGAAAAGAAATTGCGTTAAGCCTTTGATTTCGATGGTGGGCGCACAAGGGCTCGAACCTTGGACCCGCTGATTAAGAGTCAGCTGCTCTACCAACTGAGCTATGCGCCCTAACCAAGTCTTTTCAATTGGTTAGATCTTCCATCGATGGCCGGAGCCGCAGCCACCTCGGCAAAGAACGACACTTGTAGGAAGTGCCCCGCTTTGCAGGGGGCAGGATGTAAACGAGAAGGCAAGATCGCGCAAGCGATTGATCGCCGCATTGGCGATCGGCTTGGCCATCGGCGCGCTCGCAATCCAACAGGCTGCATCCGATCGCCATTGCGCGAGAAAGAACGCGCGAGGCTCTGGCCTCCCGGGTTTGCGTCGGCGCGTGGCTGCGACCAGTGCTTCGCAATGGATCGGTCGAGCCAAAGACCCGTCGCCCAGAGCCCATAGGTGAGGCCGAGCCGATGGCCATTCTGCAGCGTGAGGGCGAGCCAGAGCATTTTCAGCAAAAGTCGATACCGGTTTTGCGTCCGAAAATGTTCTTCGAGATGCGCCGCGAGAAGGGCGAGCGTTTCGGGTTCAAGGTGCGCCGGATGCAGGAAACGGCGATGCTTCCCCACGCGGTCGGCCCAGCGGCGCATGGTCAATACGGCGACGCAATCTGCGATGAGCTGAAAGACTTTTGCGACAAACGCTATGCTTGGCTTAACGCAGGTCGATCTCGCCGCTGCCATCCGCTTAAATTTCAGCGTTGATAGCGCCGAGAAACTCTAATAGTTCTTCAAAGTCCAACGTTCCTCGGAGAAGGGATGTCGGAAAAACAAAAGAATTCGCGGTCAAAGTCTTGCTCCACCAGAGGCTTTAATGCGTCATAATCACCAAAAATTACTGTATATATTGCGACGCGCATGATGTCCCCATATTAAAGCCAGGCTAGCCGTCGCGCGCTTTGGCTGATGAAGCGCAACGTGATGCGTCCGATCATGCGTAAAATAAAAGAGCAATTGTGCTAGGCGCAAATCTCGCTTCCCAGCTGATGTCAGATCTCGAACCACTCCTCTGGACGCCGGAACGATTGGGTAAGCCGAGCGCTTGGTGGGGCCACGTTCCCTTCGCCTTTTGGATCACCGCGGCCTGCAAGCCGCGAGTGCTCGTCGAGCTGGGAACTCATTATGGCGTGTCCTATGCCGCATTTTGCGAAGCTGTCGCGCAATCGGGCCTTGAGACCCGCTGTTATGCGGTGGACACTTGGGTGGGCGATCCCCACGGCGGATTCTATGGCGACGAAATCTACAATGAGCTGAAAGACTTTCACGACAAACGCTATGCTTCGTTTTCCGAACTCTTGCGAAAGAATTTCGATGAGGCGTGCGGCTCGTTCGAAGACGGGACGATCGACCTGCTGCACATCGATGGGTATCACACCTATGAGGTCGTGCGTCACGATTTCGAGACCTGGCGGCCGAAACTCTCGGAGCGCGCAATCGTGCTGTTTCATGACACGAATGTGCGATGGGACGATTTCGGCGTCTGGCGGTTCTTTGGCGAATTGAAGAAGGAGCTGCCGAGCTTCGAATTCCTGCACGGCTATGGCCTCGGCGTCGTTGCCGTCGGCGCTGAGGCACCCGCCGCGATAAGGCAGCTTTGTGGGTTGACGCAGAGCGACGATATCGCAGCCGTGCGTCAACGATTTTCGCATCTTGGCGCGCGCTGGATGGAAAATGCTGAACTTGTCGCCCAGAAGGATGCGCAAATCGCCCAGAAGGATGCGCAAATCGCTGAGAAGGACGCGCAAATCGCTGAATATTTGTATCACCTGGACCGCATCAACGCCTCGCCCTGGTGGCGTTTCGGAATGTGGTTTACCAGGCTGATCGGGGCTGCGCTTCGATTTATCAAGAGCGAACGCGCTGATTTAGTCCCCAGCGAACTTCTGGATTTGGTCAAACCGGATGCATGGACCGGTAATTCAAACGCTGACCGGGACACAATTCTGGTCATCGCGCATGACGCCTCGAGGACAGGCGCGCCGATCCTGGCGTGGAATTTAGTTCGTGAATTCAGCAAACGCTATAATGTTGTCGTTTTGCTCAAGCGTGGCGGTGCGATCCGGCAGGCTTTCAACGAGGTGGCGGCTGCAGTCGTTTGCCTCCCAGACGACTTTCCGATGCAGGGGCAGAAGCTCGAAGCTGTTGTCGACCGATTGGTGAAAGTCTATGCGCCGATATATGCGATCGCAAACAGTGTCGAAACCAGATGTTTTGTTCCAAATATCGAGAAAATGGGTGTGCCTGTGGTTGCGCTGGTGCACGAATTTTCGAGCAACTACAGGCCTGTTGGAACGTTAAGCTCATTATTTGAGACGGCTTCGCAGATCGTTTTTTCGGCTCGCATCGTCGCAGCGGCCGCAACCAAGGACTATAGAAATTTAGCAGCCAGAGGCTTCAAAATTCTAGCGCAAGGCCAAACGAAACTACCGTCGAGCCCCGGTTCGTCCACAAACGCCCCAGCCAAAACAGATGTCAAAGGCCTATGGCCGAAAGACAGCAAGGACTCGCTGCTCGTCGTCGGCATGGGCACGGTCAACATCAGGAAGGGCGTGGACTTTTTCATTTCTGCCGCGGCCATAGTGCATCGCGCTATGCCAAATCGCGAGGTTCGGTTTGCGTGGGTTGGAAAGTGCTACGCATTCGATCAGCCCTATCTGGAATATTTGAAAGAACAAATCGAGCGAAGCGGCCTGAGCGATGCTTTCGTCTTCATGGACGAGGTTGAAGACGTGGGGCCTATCTACGATCAGACGGATATCTTCTTCCTGTCGTCACGCCTTGACCCGCTGCCGAATGTCGCGATCGATTCGGCGCTCAGGGGTGTCCCGGTCATCTGCTTCGACCAAGCAAGCGGTGTGGCAGAGATCCTGGCCGAGACCGTAGATACTCGGGAGCTCGTCGTACCCTATCTCGACGCAGGAGCGGCCGCGCAGTTGATATGTGATCTCGCGGGCAATCCGGCGCGCCTCGCGAACCTGTCGAAGGCAATCCGTACCGTGACCGAGGCGCGCTTCAACATGGCACGTTATGTCGAGGCAATCGATGAACTGGGGCGCAATGCAATAATGGGGCTCGACCAAGTCAAACGCGACCACGCATTGATATCGAAAAATAACGCCTTCAACGCGAATCTGTACCTGGGAATATTGGCGAACACGCTGAGCGCTGACGAGGGGCTTTCAAGATATTTAAATGCGTCGCGTCTCGTCGCATCTCGGCAACAGCCGCGCGCAGGCCAGGTCCTCCGGCGACCGTTGGAAGGGTTCCATCCTCTGGTTTATGCCTCAGACAATCCGCGGTTCGACGAGGCAAGCGGCGAGGATCCTCTCGCGCACTACATCCGCACTGGCCGACCTGCCGGGCGTTGGGCCCATCAAATCCTCCGGCCGGGCATAAGGCCGCCGGTGAGCGGAACTGCTCGCCGCATCGCTGTCCATGCGCATTTCCACTATCCGGAACTGCTTCCGGACTTTGTCAGACGGCTAAAGTGCAACGCGACGGCCGTCGATCTCTATGTGACGACGACAAGCGCCGCCAAGGCGGCGGAGCTCTCCAAGCTCATCGCGGCATCGCACTTTGGGCGGACAAAGATCATCGTCGTTCCCAACCGCGGGCGCGACATCGGGTCAATGCTGAGCGCACTCGGCGAGAGCTTACTGTCGGGTTACGACATTGTCGGCCATTTCCATGGCAAGCGTAGTCTGCACGTCGATGCGCAAATCGGTGACCGATGGCGGACTTTCCTGTGGGAGCACCTCGTCGGCGGCGAGTTCGCTATGCTGGACGTTGTGCAGGCGGCGTTCGCCGAGGATGAAGGCCTTGGTCTCGTCTTTGCGGAGGATGCTTACCTTGGCGGCTGGGACGACAACCGCGCATGCGCCGATCAACTCGCGCAATGCATGGGGCTCGCCCTGCCGCTGCCAAACCATTTCGATTTCCCTGTCGGGACCATGTTCTGGGCGCGGACCGCAGCGCTGAAGCCGCTATTCGACCTCAGGCTTGCCTGGGATGACTACCCGGAAGAGCCGCTGCCTGTCGATGGGACCATTCTACATGCGTTGGAACGCCTCCTGCCGTTCTCGGCAGACAAAGCGGGTTTTCGCTATGCGACCACCTATGTGAAAAGCGCAATGCGATGACATCCCACGTGGTCATCGGCGGTTGTGGTTTTCTTGGTCGCCACGTCGTCAAGGCGCTGCTGGAGCGGGGCGATGAAGTCTCGGTCGTGGATGTTGTCGATTTCCCCGCGGGTTGCTTGGCGGCGAAAACAACGATCTTATGGCGGGCAAGACGGTCGAAATTTGGGGCAGTGGCGAGGTAGTACGCGACTTCATCTACATCACCGATGTGGTGACAGGCCTCATCGCGCTCGCAGACGCCGCGGGCTTCGCCGACGCCAACTCGCCGGTATTCAACATTGGCAGCGGTCGAGGCGCCAGCCTCATCGAGATTATCGACTTAATCGAAAGAGAACTTGGTCGGCCCTTGCGCGTAGCGAATAAGCCCGCGCGCGTTTGACGTGCCCGTCAATGTGCTGGACATCGTCAAGGCACAGGGTTGAGCTTGACTGGATGCCGAGGGTTCCGCTGCAACTGGGCATCGCGCAGATGATCTCTGATCTGGCCGCGGACGCAACGCGGCGGTTCGCGTCTCGATGAGTGCTATCCCGCTCCAGAGACCCATGGGCTTGTGACGCGTGCCGGTGAGACGCCACGCGCTTTGGCTCGGCGAGCCTCAGCCCACTAGCCCGCCATGATCTCCGGCCGGTTCTTGCCGCGCTTGACCATCAGCTTGTTCAAGGCGGCGATATAGGCGCGGGCGGAGGCGACGAGCGTGTCCGGATCGGCGCCCCGCGCCGTCACCGATTTGCCTTCCTCGGCGAGACGCACGGAAACTTCCGCCTGCGCATCGGTCCCCTCCGTCACCGCATGCACCTGATAAAGCTCGAGCGTGGCATGATGCGGCACCAGCGCCTGGATCGCATTGAAGATCGCATCGACAGGCCCATTGCCGGTCGCCTGATGCGTCATCTTCTCGCCATCGACCTCGATCGTCAGCGCCGCCGATTGCGGCCCGCCGGTGCCGGCGATCACAGTCAGCGCGATGAGCTTGATCCGCTCATGCGCATGCACGATCTCATCATCGACGAGGGCGATCAGATCCTCGTCATAGATGATCTTCTTGCGGTCGGCGAGATCCTTGAAGCGGGTGAAAGAATCTTCGAGCGCGTTGTCGCCGAGCTCATAGCCCAATTCCTTCAGCTTCTCCTTGAAGGCATGGCGGCCGGAATGCTTGCCCATCACGAGCGAGGTTTTGGCGACGCCGACGCTTTCCGGCGTCATGATCTCATAGGTCTGCGCATGTTTCAGCATGCCGTCCTGATGGATGCCGCTTTCATGCGCGAAGGCGTTCCGCCCGACGATCGCCTTATTATATTGCACCGGAAAAGAGCTCACCGCCGAGACAAGTTTTGAAGCCCGCGTCAGCAGGCTCGCATCTATGTGGCTTCGATAGGGAAGGCGGTCGCCGCGAACCTTCAGCGCCATCACCACTTCTTCGAGCGCGGCATTGCCGGCGCGCTCGCCGAGCCCGTTGATCGTGCATTCGATCTGGCGCGCGCCGCCTCTCACGCCGGCGAGCGAATTGGCCACCGCAAGGCCGAGATCATTGTGGCAATGGACGGAGAAGATCGCTCTGTCGGAATTCGGCACGCGGGCGCGCACAGTTTCGAAGAGTGCCTGATATTCTTCGGGCACCGTATAGCCGACCGTATCGGGAATATTGATCGTGCCGGCGCCGGCCTTGATCGCGAGTTCGACGCAGCGGCAGAGGAAATCGATCTCGGTCCTGGTGCCATCCTCGGCCGACCATTCGACATCGGCGACATGATTGCGCGCGCGGGTGACGCTCGCGGTGATCATCTCGAGCACTTCGGCCGGCTCTTTCTGCAGCTTATATTTCATATGCAGCGGCGAGGTCGAAATGAAGGTGTGGATGCGCGGGCGCACGGCGCGGCGGACGGCCTCCGCACATCGATCGATGTCTTTCGCCGCAGAGCGGGCGAGGCCGGCGACGCTCGCCCGCTTCACCACGCGGGCGACTTCCGACACGGCTTCGAAATCGCCTTCGGAAGCGATTGGAAAGCCGGCCTCGATGATATCGACGCCCATCTGATCGAGGAGTTCGGCGACTTCGAGCTTTTCTTCGAGAGTCATCGAGGCGCCGGGCGATTGCTCGCCGTCGCGCAAGGTCGTGTCGAAGATGAAGACGCGTTCGGTATTGGCGATCTCTTCGCCGCTTTGATTGGTTTGATCCGTCATGGCAATGATCCGGCTTCGTCTGGGTTGTTCTGGCTCAAGCGCGCCCCTGAGTGCCCAGGCAAAGCCCGGACGGCCCTCAGGGGCGGATAAGGAGCAGAAGACCGGACGGCAGAAGGTCGAAGCAGGCGCGCAGACGCAAAGACGCGGCGGCGGGCGTAAGCCTCGCTCCGGTCAGCCCGCTTTGGGGCGCTTGCGCATATGCCGCCGCAAAAACCACGGAAACCTCAGATTCGAATGGTTCTAACAAGATGTAAACGAAGCGGCCGGGCAGGGCAAGGGGGAGTTGGCGGGTCTGCCCCTGACCCCGAGACGATTTGACTAGAGAAGATGGCGCCATCGATGATGTGCTCTAAAAATTTGGCGACGCCGGTAGGAATTTGAACGATTTGGCCTCCTTAAATTGATGGGCGACCTCGCCGGAGAAAATCTCGCCGTTCTGTATGGTGAGTTTCTTGATCGGTGCACCGGGCTTGAGGTCGAGCTTGGCCAGTGACACCCAGAAGGTGTTGGGCCTTGTGGCGGAGTTGAAGTAATAAACTAGGTTCTTTTGATCCGACACCGTGCGCCAGATGGTGGAGGCAATGTTCGGATGGTCGGGGGTCGTGATGCCCAGAGGCACACTGACGGCCCGCTGCACGCTCATGACGTCGGCCACGGCTTGATAGGTGAAGGATTGCTCCGGAACGCTTTTGATGAAGTGCGGATCGGCTTGCTTGGGGATCGCGTTCAAGAAGAACGATGCGCGTGCGAACCGGTCGGCCGCGCGGCTGGTGCCCGGCAGGAAGACCGTGCCGCCAATATCTTGCCAATAGGCGTTCAGCGCCAGCTGCTGATCATAGACCGGAGAGTTCGTCATCACGGTATATTGCTTGCCGTGATGGATGATCAGCCTGCCTTTGACATATTCAAAGATGGCAGAATCTCCTGAAGCATCTGATACAGCTAAATGCAGGATGGCTTTGGCGCCGTTCGGAAGCGTTGGCACCAATATGTTGAAGGGCTCCTTCGCCAGCGCCTCGACCGCTTCGGCAACTGTGGCGTAATTGTCCAACGCATATTGCGCCCACGCGGCGATGGAAAGGAACGGGCGGTTCTCGTCCGCCTTTCCATAATCCGACTCCGCCAGGTAAAGAAGATTTGCAACCAGTCCCTTTTCGTTCAAGCCGTCCCCGGTGCCAGCTTCATAGCTTGATACGATGACGCTTCCGTATTTGGATGTCCAATGAATGGATTTGGGACCAGCGGCGCCGTCGCGTTTCATGCCGGCCGGAAAGGCCCAGAGATTGGAAGACATATCCTCTTCCCAATCCATATTGCGTCCGGTGAGGACGAGATGGTCGGCACCGACGTAAAGTGTCCGCGTGCAGGCGATGGCGGTATCGGCCGCGGGCGCCGCGATCATCGCGCTGGAGAGGAGCAAGGCGATAAGCTTTGATGGGCGCTTCTTCATAGCTGGCTCCTATTGGTTGGGGCGGTCGAGGCTGGGCGGCTCGGCTCGACATGGAGCGCCGCGCTGCATTGCAGAGCTAGGCGCGGCGCAAAGCACCTCACGTCGCGTGGCCTATTCCCTTCCGCCTTCCAATCGCGTTTGTAATTTGCGTCGGATTTGATTGAGTTTCGTCCGCGCGGCATCGCGACGGAGCGCCGAAACGTCAGCTTTGCGTTCTCGTCGTCGTCAAGTGCTATGGCCGCATCGTCGAACAAGGCAGCGCCGCGGATCTGAAACGACACTGTGCATGTGCCAGCCTCGTCCACCAATACGATGGCCATCTAGCCTTGATGCTGGCGGGAGCCGATGTCAGCGGCGCTCCGGCTATGCGCGCCCGCGCTTGACCTTGAGGCAAAGACGATGATCATTGCTTTTCACGGGCGTGAGTCCGCTGTCGTCTGGCCGGGGGTCGCTATGCATTCTATGGTTTCGTCATTGGTCGTTTGCGTCACCGCGCTCTTGCTCTGCGGCTGCAACGAGGCGCAGCCGGTTGCTTCGGCGCCGCCACCGCCGCCCGCTGCGCCTGCCGCCAGATTCGCCAATCTTCCTGCCGGCGCTCCCTGCACGGAAAAGATCCATCGCTACCAGTCCGTGCTCGCTGCCGACCTGTCGACCGGCAATGTCGAGCAAAAGGTCTATGATCAGATCGAGAGCGAGCTTGCGCAAGCGGCGGCGGCCTGCGCGGACGGGCTGGGCCGCGAGGCGCTCGGGCTCGTCCATGCCTCGGAAGTTCGCCACGGCTATCATGTGTGAGATGCCAGCGGCGCCGGCGGTCAGCCTTCTTCGCCCCACATATGACGCATATAGGCGAGCATGAAATCCGGCATGCGGTCTTGTTCGAGATCGCGTGGCGAAAAGACCGGCTTCAGGCGCGCCAACTCGGGATCTTTTTCTTGCGCAAGGAAGACGTCGACGCGGGCGACGAGTTCGGCGGCGGAGAGCGTCGAGCGGATCGTCTTCATGCAAGCAATGTAAGGACCTTGAAAGACGACGCTCCAGGAGGCGTCGAGCCGCACATCATCAAGGCTCAAGCCCGTCTCCTCTTTCAATTCGCGCAAAACGCTACCTTCGAAATCGATCGTTCCGTCTTTGAGATCGTCCGGATCGGGCGTTCCTGCAGGAAAATAAATGCGCCCCGCGCTCGCCGTCGTGGGACCCATCTCGCCGAGCAGAAAGGCGCCGTCGGCGGAGCGCAGCGCCGCCATGGCGAAGACATTGGCGATCGTCTCATCCGGACAGCCGAAGTCGCGCCAGGCGATGAAGGATTTGTAATCGGCGAGAAAGCAGCTGCCGTCGAGCCGGCGCTCGCCGCCGGCCTCCACGACCTCCGAGCGATGCATGAGCAGAACGCGGCCGTTGAAGAGATGCGGATTTTGCGCGACGCGCTTTTGCCAATGCGCCTCGATTTCTCCGGCGCGGTCTTGTTCAAAGCGCCAGGCATTGTCTTCGACGAGGCGATAGGAGATTTCGGCGATCTTTTCGATGCGCGTCGGTGGCATGGCGGGGATGGTCATAGATCGAGCGTGCCTTCGGCGACGATCACCGCGGCGCCGCCGATCGATGCCTCGACGAGGACGGACTGCTCGACATCGAGGGTGAGCGTGATCAGGCTCGGGCGGCCAAGCTCATAGCCTTGTTCAATCACCAGAGCGTGGCTGCCGTCTTGGACTTTCTCGAATGCCATGATGACGCCGGCAAAGGCGGCTGCCGCCGATCCGGTCGCGGGATCTTCCCGCACGCCCAGGCTCGGCGCGAACATGCGAGCGTGGAAATCATGCGCCTGGTCGGTGGTCTCGTGCGTATAGAGAAAGGCCGCGCCTTGGGCTCCGGCGCCGAAGGCCAAGTCGAAAAGATCGAGCCGCGGATTGGCCCGCGCGATCGCGGCTAGATTCGCGACCGGCACGAAAGTGAAAGGCACGCCGGCCGAATAGACGGTCGGTACATGCCGGTCGAAGCCGATCTCTGCGCCAGCGAGGCCGAGCGCGGCGGCGAGCCGATCCTTGTCCTGCGGCAAGCCGATCCGGGACGGCAGTTTCGGCATGATGAAATGCGCCCGCCGCGCGCGGCCGGGCCGATGGCTCACCGTGCAGGCGATGATGCCGATATTTTCTTCGAGAACGACGCGCAGATCCTGGGCGCGCAGCAGGGCTGCGGCACGCAGTTCGGCGACGAGGATGGCGCCGCCGACGGTCGGATGGCCGGCGAAAGGAAGCTCCGCCTGCGGCGTGAAGATGCGCAGCCGTGCCGTATTCACGGGATCGCGCGGCGCCAGGACGAAAATCGTCTCCGAGAGATTGAATTCGGCGGCGATCTTCTGCATTGCTTCGGTCTCGAGCCCGTCGCAATCGACGATCGCCGCGAGCGGATTGCCGGCAAGCGCGCGCTCGGTGAAGACGTCCAGCACATAATATTTGCGGCGCAAGCTTGGCTCCCGGGCAGGATCTGCGAACCCGCGTCTTTGGTTCTCTTGCCCCCGTCGTCTTGCCCCCGTCGTCTGTGACGCGTCAAGCCGCGCGCCCGCCGCTCTGCCAAAAGGGTTAAGCCGGATCGCCGGCCAAAGCGTCCGCGGTCCTTGCCGAATGGCTTCCCCTCTTGTGTCTTGGCAGTCCAGCGCCTATTCCTTCTCGCAGTCTCGGCGACAGCCGCGTTCAAGCCATGGATTTCGAAGATGAGTGCACCGGGCAAAGTCATGGTCGAAAATGTCAGCATAGAGGAATTGAAGCAGGGGCTCGCCGACGGCACGATTTTGCTCGTCGATTGTCGGGAGCCGAATGAATATGCCGCCGGCCGGATTCCCGGCGCGGTGCTCAATCCGCTGCAGAAATTCGACCCCGCGGCGCTGCCGAAGGAAGCAGGCAAAAGGGTCGTTTTGTCCTGCCGGGCCGGCGGCCGGTCGCTGAAGGCCCTGGAACTCGCCCAAGCCGCAGGACGCGACGACGTCCGCGCGCATTATCCGGGCGGCATGCAGGCCTGGCAGGCAGCGGGCGAGCCGGTCGAAATCTGAGCAGCCACCTATAGGGCCTAGCGCCTCACTCCTCGGCCGGCTTTGGCGCCGGAGCCGCCGCGGCCGGTTTGGGAGCAGGCGCGAATGTTGCCGGGTCCGGCCTGACATAGGGCTCATAGAGGAAGTCGCGGTTTGCCATGTTGTAAAGCGGGCCGCCTTGCCGCAATGAGGGGTCGGTTTCGCGGGCCGCGGCGATCGATTTCCAATTGGTCGGCGGCTTCGGCCATTTTTGCAAAAGCTCTTGGCCTTCACCGCTGTAATAAAGCGCGATGAAGGGGTAGATCGTATTCTGCACTTGCTGCTGGCTCTTTTGATAGAGCTGGCCGGAGATCACGCCCGGCCTCGTCACGTGGCCGGTCAGGCGATTGGCGTGATAGGCATCGATGAAGCCCGGGAAAATGTCCAAGGGCACACTCAACAATGAGATGATGATGCTTTGCTGGTCGATCGGCGTTTCCGCCGCGCCGGGGCCCGGATATTTGTCCGAGACCTTCTCGAAGAAGGTCGTCATGATCGTCTGCTGGTCGACGCCTTCGCCGAGGCGGAGCATTTCGGTTGCAGTGCGCAGGCCGAAGCGTTCGGCGAAGCGATGCCGCACCGCCTCAACATCATCGAGCTCGAAGACCGTCAGAAACAGATTGACCGGCCGCGTGTCGATCTGGCTTGCCGCCAGAGAATAGCGCCGGCCCGACAGCACGCCCGGAATTTCCATGACCATGGGCACGAAACCGGCATACCATTCGTGATAGGCCGCGTCTTTCTTGGCGGGCGGGTCCGTCAACGCGATAAATGCCCCCTCGGCCATAACACTCTCCTCGCTGGTCTAGCCTGAAGCCGGTGGGCGCAGGTTGCCTCCGGCAGCGCTCCTGGGCTATGCCGCGCCCGTGCAAGTTAAATACCGGGCGCGGCGCGGAGGATCTTACCGCTCCCGCAGCGCGACCCAAAACCGCCTTTTCTCGGAGCGGCGCAGCACATCGAGGGGGATGGTGCGGCCGATCTTTTCGGCATCGAGCAGGCGCACGAGATCATCGGCGCCGGTGACGGACGCACCATCGACAGCGATGAGAATATCGCCGGTGAGGAGGCCCGCCTCATCGGCCGGGCCGCCGGCCTCGACCGCCGTCAACGTCGCCCCCGTCGCCTCCGTCAGGCCGTGCCGCAGCGCAATGCGGCGCGGCAGTGCGATGGTGCCGGCGCCGATGCCGAGATAGGCGCGCCGCACGCGGCCGTGGCGGATGATCTCGCCGAGCACGAAGCGCGCCGTATTGGCCGCCACCGCAAAGCAAATGCCCTGGGCGCCGGCAATCATCGCGGTATTGATGCCGATGACCTCACCGCGCGAGGAGACAAGCGGGCCGCCGGAATTGCCGGGATTGAGCGCCGCATCGGTCTGGATGACGTCATCGATGAGACGGCCGGATTTCGACCTGAGCGAGCGGCCAAGCGCCGAGACGACGCCGGCCGTCACACTCGCGTCGAAGCCGAGCGGATTGCCGATGGCTATCGCGATCTCGCCGCGCTTCAATTGCTTCGAATCGCCGAGGCGCGCCGAAGGCAGCGTCGCATTGTCGTCGACGCGCAAAAGCGCGAGATCGGTGTCTGGATCATCGCCGAGCACGCGCGCGGCAAGGCTGCGGCCATCGAGCGTCGTCACTTCGGCGCGCTTGGTGCCTTGCACGACATGGCTGTTGGTCAGAATGAGGCCGTCGGGTGAGACGATGACACCGGAGCCCGAGCCGGCGCGACGGCCGTCGGCATGGCGGATATCGAGCCGCACCACGCTCGGGCCGACGCTTTCGACGACATCCGAGACGCTGCGCGAATAGGAATTGAGCAATGCCGCATCCGATGCGGAAGCCGAAGCGGAGATGGTCTCGCGCCCGGAATTGGCGATCTCGTCGATCCGGTCGTCGAGGAGGAATTTATGGGCTTGGTCGAACATGAAGGTCTTTGCCTTGGAGCATGGTCTGGAAGAGCCGAGGGACTGTTCCGATGCGGCCATGCTCGCATGATGTGATGGGTGAGCGGTGCCAATGGCTCGTCGCTCACACAGGAGAGCTGAAGCAGATATGGGGAGGCCGCAGCCGCAGCGGAAGAGGGCAGCCCGTCCGCGGCTAGCTCGACGGGGCCGTTCACTGGTCGCTAGTTTGAATTTCTGCAAAGGGTGAGGGTCGAACTCTCAAAGCCGTCATTAATTGGCGCCGTTATCGCGAACTCTTCGCCTACACCCGGAGACGTTCAGCCTCAAAAACCCGAATCGAAGCGATAGAGGCCAATTTGAACTGCGCTCAGCCGGGCGCGCTCACGGACCGCGCTCATCACCTACTTCTAAAATATCCAAAAGCGGCAATTGCTGTGCGGCCGGCTTCGAGCCTCCCGTTCGCATGGCTGTCATAGAACACGGGCATATGAACTCGCGCACGCTTCGCCGGAGCTTGCGCTGACGGCCGCGTTGCGCACCATCTTTCTGTGGCAACCAAGGGTTCGCACATGTTTTCTCGCCATCATGTTTTCCAATCATGCCTAGCAATCACGGTACTTTTATCCGGTCTTGCGGGCGGTCACGCCGCCTTTGCTCAAGAGGCGGGCCATCCCGGCTTCGGCGCAGAGGACATTGGCCATTTCTTGCCGGGCAATCTCGTGGTCAGCCGTGTCATCTATGAGAATAATTCCAACATCCAGGTGGGCACTGTGCTGCCGCCCAACTGCACCTCCGGATGCGCGACCGCGACGAACGACGGCACCTATCCCTATGTATTTAACAATGCGCTTGTCGATGGATCTTTCGGCATCACCGCCAAGATCGTCCTCGACCAATTAGACCTGGGAGGGCGGTTCATCAATTCGCTTGAGGTGCCGAACGGGCAGGAGCCTCACGGTTGGCCGGCGCAGAACTATATGGTCGGCAGCTTTTCGTCGAAGTCGGAAGATGCGCTCAATCTCTCGACCGACGGTCGCTACGTGACCTTTATGGGTTATCTGGCACCTCTTGGCGCGCTTGACGCCTCCAATTCGAACACGCCGGGCGTCGTCGATCCGACAAATCCCGTGACCGTGGCTTATTACCGCGTCGTGGCGCAGGTCGACGCACACGGCAAATTCCACTTTACGGAAACCAACGCCTATAGCGGCAACAATGGCCGCGCGGCGATCTTGAACAATAGCGGCAGCGCCGATCTGATTTATACTGCAGGTAATGCCGGCAATGGCTCCAATCCGCAGCCGGCTGGCGTCGTCCTCGGCGCCGGCGCGCAAATCCTCACGGCCTCGAAAGAGCCGGAGGCGGTGCAAGCTCCGGGATTACCGACGCCCGTCGGCAGTTTCAGTGTCACGCAGCTGGGGTTGAAGGCAGATAAGGTCGGGAAGGACACCAATTTCCGTGGCCTGACGATTTTCAGCAATGTCCTCTATTTGACCAAGGGCAGCGGCGGAAACGGCGTCGATACGGTCTATTTCATCGATACGTCGGGGTCAGCATGCCCGAAAGGTGTCGGCGTTCCCCAGGCGAACGCGAGCCTGCCGACGGCGCCGATCAGCTATAATGCAGCGACTTTGACGACAGTGGGTGTGACGCCTTACAATATGTGCGTCCTCAAGGGCTTTCCGACGGTCTCGGCAAAGTCCAGTAGCGTGACGAATTTCCCATTCGGCGTCTGGTTTGCCAATGCCACAACGCTTTATGTCGCCGACGAAGGCAATGGCACGGCGACTTATGATGCGACGACAGGCAGCTATACGGCTGCGGCCGCGCAGACAATGGCCGGCCTTGAAAAATGGGTCTTCAACAGCGCGACGGGAAGCTGGCAGCTTGCCTATACTCTGACCGCAGGCCTCAATCTCGGCGTGCCTTACACCGTGCCCTTCTATCCGACTGGCAACAACTCAGCGACCCTCCTGCCGTGGTCGCCGGCCACTGATGGCCTCCGCAACATCACGGGCCGCGTGAACCACGACGGCACCGTCACGATCTGGGCCATTACCTCGACGGTGAGCGGCAACGGAGACCAGGGTGCCGACCCGAACAGACTGGTCGCGATCAGCGACAATCTGGCGGCAACGAGTCTCCCGACGGGCGAGAGATTCAAGACGCTTCGCACGGCCGGTTTCGGCGAGGTCCTCCGCGGTGTTTCTTTCACGCCGGGATCGAACGATATCGTGCAGCGTTGACCCCAATGGCCAACAGTCTGGTCCTTGTTCAAAGGACCAGACATCCGATTCAGCCACTGAGAGCGGTTTCAAGTTTGGTGTCCACACCAAACCGGTTCGAAACCGCTCTCATTATGAGAGCTCGGATATATCCGAGCTCTAAAACAAAGAGTTAGAGCATTTTCAGTAAACCTAGTGTCCGCTTTTGCTGAAAATGCTCTCATGAGACACGCGGTTCAGGAGCAAACAAACGCACATTGCTTCAAGATGATTGCGAGAGCAGGCCGGCTAGGCGATATCCAGGCCTTTTTTTCTTCTACGACGTGGCGCTGCTGATCCATTCCAGCCTTTGCCAAATTCGGCCGGAAGGTCGCAAAATGGCCGTGGGCCGAAATTCAACCTGAGACATTACGCGATCACGCATCCTTGAAACGACGGTTTTCCCACCGCCGATTATGAAGGATTGGCGGAAAGCGAAAGGGCGGGCGAAGATGGATCAGCTTTGGACGGCGCGAGCCTTGAGCCTACTGCGCATTGTGACGGCGCTTCTCTTCCTGGAGCATGGCACGTCGAAACTCTTCGGCTTTCCGCCTTCGCCTTTTCCTGTGCATGGCCTGATGTCGATGATCGGCGCCAGCGCCGTTCTCGAAGCGCTCGGCGGATTTCTCCTACTGCTCGGCCTTTTCACAAGGCCAGTGGCCTTCATTCTCTGCGGCGAAATGGCGGTCGCCTATTTCATGGTGCATGCGCCGCATAATTTCTTCCCGCTGCTGAACAAAGGCGACAGCGCGATCCAATTCTGCTTCGTGTTTCTCATCTTGTCTTCGCCGGTCCCGGCCCCTGGAGCCTCGATGCACTCTGGCACAAGGTGACGAAGCGCGCTTGATTTTATCTTCCTGCAGCGCAGACTGAGCGAGCGAACGATTCGAGCTGCAACGAAACCAATTGGCACAGGATGAAGATCCCACCGCCGGAAGGCCTCAGCGACGAAGATTATGAGGCGATCGAAGCCGCGGTCATGGAGACCGTGCGCGGGCGCTGGTTTCTCAGCGAATTCGCCCGCCGCAGCCGCGTCGATGAAATGCGGCAGGTGCTCGTCGCCATGGCGCGGCTCGAACAGGTCGTGACGGAGCAGCGGGCGCTGCCGGCCGATCCTTCGATCCGCCTCCTCGTCCAGCGCCTCAAGGATGTCGGGCAGCAGCTCGACGGGCTCGTGGTGGAGATGCGGGCGCAGGGCCAGGACGAGAATTTATGCGCGCGGATCGAAGCGCAGGCGCGCGCGCTCGGCGGCGTTTTGCGCCTCAATGCGCCGTCTTCCCCGCCGTCCGCCGGAATGTCGCCGGAGCTCGAACGCGTTGTTGCGCCACGCCGCGCTGTGCCGAGCGAGGCCGAAGCGCTGCGGCAGCCAGGGCCAGCTTTTCCAACTTTGCCCGTGACGGCGCCTGCCGTTCTGCCTTCCGCCGCTCAGCATCGAAGCCAAGAAGAACGCCAAGACCCACGCCTTGCGGCATTGGCGCGGCTGGATAGGCTGCCGATCGCTGACAAGCTGGTGCTGTTCGGTTGACGTTCCGAAGCTGAAGCTCGAGACGAGGATTGCCTCGCTCGACCAGCCGCGTGGCTTCGGATTTCTTCCCGCATTTTCGATCATCTTGCCGTCCAGCGTGCCTGGCGCCACGGCCCGGCTCGCATCGCGATTTTTTCATTTCTTCACATTCGTTCGATATTTCAAACGAATTCGTATATTATAGCGTTCGATTGAATGACGCGGGGCAAAGCGAGATCAGTTGATGGGCATTGAGGGGCGCGACAAGGTCAAGGCTCTGGAGGCGGGCGCGCTTGCCGTGTCTGGCCAGCTCGGCAAGACGGTCCAGCAGCTGCGCAAGGCCTATAATTTATCTTTGTCCGAGCTTTCGGAGCAATCCGGCGTCGCCAAATCGATCATCAGCCAAATCGAGCGCAATGAGACCAATCCGACGCTGGCGACGATCTGGCGTCTGGCGCAGGCGCTCGATGTCTCGATCGAACGCGTGCTGCAGGTCAGCGAGGACGAGCCCTTCCTCGAAAAAAGCTCGAAGGGCGATACGCCGATCCTCGTCTCCGACGACGGCAAATGCCGGCTGTCGATCATCGGCTGGATCAAGACGGTCGAATGGCTGCAATGGTATGGGTTTTCGGCGGAGCCGGGCGGCGTGCTCGAATCCGATCCGCATCAGCGCGGCTCGGTCGAATGCCTGTCGGTGACGGAGGGGGAATTGCAGGTCGAGGTCGCCGGCGTCATCGAACTGGCGCGGGCGGGCGAGACCTTGCGCTATCGCTGCGATCGGCCGCATGTGATCCGCAATCTGTCGAAGGAGCCGGCTTCGGCCATGATGGTCTGCATTCTCAAAGCTGCGGTCATGGATTAGCTGGCAGGTGTCGCGATCGAAAACTGCCGCACAGCGGATCGAAGGCGCCACGGTCTGGCGTCTTTCCGGCCTCAGCGCCGCGCTGTTTTTGCCGATCGGGCTGCACTTGCCTTATTTTCCGGTTTGGCTCGCCGCCCGCGGCCTCTCGGATTTTGAGATCGCGGCGACACTTGCGACGCCTTTGATCCTGCGCGTGCTGCTGATGCCGATGATCGCCTATGTCGCCGATCGGCGCGGCATTGCGGCGACGCTCGCCTTTTGCGCCTGCGTGATGGCGATCGGCTATTTCGGCCTCGGCTTCGCGCAAGGCTTCCTTCTCGTCTTTCTCGGTTCGGTGCTGGCGATTTCGGCGCAGGGCAGCATGCCGGCGCTCGCCGACGCGCTCGCGCTCGCCGAAATCCGCCGGTTCGAGAAGATCGGCCTGCGCCGCATTCACTTCGGCCGGATCAGGGTCGGCGCCTCGCTCAGCGCTTTGTCGATGATGCTGCTCTCCGGGCTGATCGTTGGCGTCTTCCCCGGTGAGCGGATCATCTTTGCCCTGGCGCTGCTGGCGATCCTGGCCGCCATCGCCGCTGTAGCGACAGCTTTGACGATGCGCAAGCTGCGCGTCGATCATGCGGTGCGCGGCGGGCTGACGGAAGATCATCACGCGCTGCCTTTGGCGATTGTCGTGATTATCGCCGCGGCGCTGGTGCAGGCGAGTCATGCCGAAATCTACGCTTTCGGGACCTTGCAGTGGAAGACGAGCGGCTTTGCGCCGGGGGTCATCAGCCTCGCCTGGGCAATCGGAGTGATGTCGGAGAGCCTTTTGTTCATTTTCGGCGGCCGCTATGTCCGCGGCATCCGTCATGCGCTGATGCTTTTGATGCTCGGCGCGGCGGGTGCGATGCTGCGCTGGCTCGCGATGAGCATGAATCCGGGTCCCGGCATCGTGCTCGGCTTGCAGCTCATGCATGCGCTGAGTTTTGCCGCGACCTATATGGGCGCCGTGCTGGTTCTGGGCTGGCTCGCCGGTCCCAATCACCGCGCCCGCATGCAAGGCTGGTCTTCCGCCGCCATGGCGCTCACCATGGCGCTGGCGACAATGGCCTGTGGCCGGCTGACACAGCTTTATGGGGTTGGCGCCTATCTCGGCATGGCGGCGCTGGCGGCGGCAGGTTTCGGGCTGACTTTGGTTGCCGTCGCTCTACGCCGGCGCCGCACTTTGCCGGTATAGCGCTCTCTCTGGGCCGTTCCTTTCATCCCCACAGGGCGGGGGAGGGTGGATGGACGAGCGCGCCCTCATAAGTGAGGCCGTCCGGCCGGTCGCGGGCCAGCAGCAGCGGCCCGTCGAGATCGACGTATTTTGCGCGCGCGGCGAGAAGCATTGCCGGCGCCATGGCGAGCGAAGTGGCGACCATGCAGCCGATCATCACGGTAAAGCCGAGCCGCTCGGCCTCGCCGAGCAGCGCCAGGGCCTCAGTCAGCCCACCGGCCTTGTCGAGCTTGATGTTGACGGCATCATAGCGGCCGCGCAATGCCGCGAGATCGTGGCGATCATGCAGACTCTCGTCGGCGCAGATCGGCACGAGATGTTCGATCTCTGCCAGGACGGCGTCGGCGCCGGCCGGCAGCGGCTGTTCGATGAGGGCGACGCCTTGCTTTGCGCAGGCTTCGAGATTGGATTTTAGATCCGCCTCGGACCAGGCTTCATTCGCATCGACGATAAAAATGGCCGAAGGCGCTGCGGCACGAACGGCCGCCAGCCGTTCGGCATCGCCAGCGCCGGCGAGCTTCAATTTGAGGAGAGGGCGCGCGCCGGCCGCTGTGGCGGCGGCCGCCATCTCTTCCGGCGTGCCCAGCGATAAAGTGAAGGCCGTCGTGACCGGCGCTGGAGCGTCGAGGCCGGCGAGCCTATAGGCGGGAATGCCTTGCCGTTTGGCGTCGAAATCCCACAAAGCGCAATCGAGCGCATTGCGTGCCGCGCCGGCCGGCAGAAGCTTTTGCAATTGCAGCCGGTCGGCGCCCGATTCGATGGCGGAGCGCACAAATTCGATCTGCGCGACGACGCTGTCGACGCTTTCGCCATAGCGCGCATAAGGGACGCATTCGCCGCGCCCGCTGACACCCTCCGCCGCGATCGTCGCGGTGACGACGATCGCCTCCGTCTTGGCGCCGCGCGAGATAACGAAGGCGCCGGCGAGCGGAAAGCGCTCCGTCGCCAGTGCCAAGTGCCGTGTCATGCGGGCAGAACCTCGCGAGAACTTCGCGGCCTAATTTCCATCGCTTGGAGGATTCGCGTGCCGGTGATGCCCATGGTGCGGCGAATCGCTGGATGATTTCGAAGCAGCGGGTCTGTTGGGGGCTAACGCGGTCGCGTGCAGCATCGCCTTCTGTCTCTTGTCATTGCCCGCCGCGTCAAACCCGACTTTGATCGTATAGTCGTGCTGCGAATTTGCGTGGGTATAGGGCACGTCGAGCGGCTCCGTGACAAGGGTAAAGAGCGCCTGTGTTTGGCCCGCCGGGACGCTGACCGGGACCTGATAAAGCTTGCTGACGATCGGCTGCTGGTCGCTTTCCCGAATGACTGCGACGCGGACCGGTGCGGTGAAATTGCCAGGGCTGCCGACCGGGCCGAGCAGCACTTTGCCGGCGGCACCCACTTTCAGGCTGATCCGGGCGCCGTCGATCTGGCAGTCGCGGGCGACGTCATTGAGCGAGAATTGATAGCGCACATTGGCATTTGTCTCTTCGCCTTTGCCATAGACGCGATCGTCCGCGGTTCCGTCGAGAATAACGATATCCGGGCAGATCACATGATCGGTCGGCTCAGGCTGCTGCGGCGGCTTCTTGAATTGGACCATCGCCATGAGAGTGGTGAGTTTGGTTTGGGTGCTGTCTTCGACGTCGAAACTGCCGGGTGGTGAGCTACAGGCGGCAAGGCCGAGAATGGCCCCGAAGATGGCCGGCCAATGCGCGCGGCGCAGCGGCATCCGACTGCTACAACCGATTGCCGGCACGACCGCACGCGACAAAAGCGCGGCTGCAGCCCCCCATGAAACCGAAATCGCCTGCCGCTGCATGACACTTGTCCCAATCCCCTTCACGTGAAAGCAGCTGTGGCTTTACACGAGAAATTTGCCGGCAGACAATAATTTTGGCAATGCCGCCGCGCTTGGCCGCCGCGCTTGGCCGCCGCGCTTGGCCTCCGCGCTTGCCGCCTGGGTCACGGCAAGGCGTCGAAGCCTTCGCCGAAGCCTGTGAGGTTGAGCGGAATGCCGATTCCTTCTTCCGGAGTCTGGAAGATGATGAATGTGGCATTGTGGCCGATTTTCAGCGATTCGATGAGCTTCGGCTCCATAACCACTTCGGCGACGCAGCCTGTGGGCAGGCAGCGCACGAAACCGGCCCGGCCGACATCCGCATTGTCGATCTTGAGCCCGAGCCCGGAAGGCAAAAGCACGCCGAGCGGCGCAATGACGCGCAAGAGACGGTTTTTCCCGTCGGCCGTCTTCAGGACAATCACGACGAGATTGACATTGGGACGGTCTTCCGCGGTGACGCTCTGCAGCAACGCGCATTGCTCATGCATGGCGCCGGGTGGCGTCTCGCAGCGCAATTCCCAATCGCCATGCTTGGATTTGACGACGCCTTGCGTTCGCCCGACCATTGTCCCGCTGCAGAGAAAAAGCGCTGAAAGGGCGAGGACGAAGAAACGACGCATCATGGTGATTTGCTTTGGGATAACGCGGTATTCTTGGAGGTATTTTTGAAATTGCGCTTGCTGCGATCGCGCTGTGAGCAGTCGCGTCATGCTCTTTCCTCTGCCGGCCCCGCGGCTGGAGCATGCGCCGCCACGCTTGCTTTCGTTACTTCGCCAAATCGGGGCGATTATGACGTAATCGAATCGAGATCGTGGCGAAAAGCGCGACGAATCATTTATCTATTGGGGTGGGTAGCAAATGCACCTTGTGTGTCAAGCACCGCTGCGGAGGCGGTTTTTCTAGCCACGCGTTCTGGCCACGCGTTTCCTGCGCTGCCATATCGCTGCATTGCGAAATTACAAGCGACTCGCCGATGATCGCGCCCTTATGCCGCAAGCTGCTTTGAAGGAAGGGTTGTTGCATGGCAAGGATCTTTGTGGTTTGGAACGGTTCAGCCACAAGTCTGCCCGGCAATCGACGCCGCAAAAAAGGTCGCGAATGAGCTGCGGGCGGTGGCATGGGGAGCGAAAGATCGATGATGAGATCGATGACACCACCGTTTTTTGCCCGCCGGGCATGCAGCACCTTCGGCGCGATCATAACGAGCTTTTGCGCTCTTTGCCTTTCGGCGGCGCTTCCTGCCGTGCCGGCTCTGGCCGCTGCCGGACATGCAGACCCGGGTGAAATCGGCCTGCAGGACCCGGTGACGCCGATCGCCCGGGAGATCGATTCTTTCTACAATTTCCTCCTGACGCCGATCATCGTCGTCGTCAGCCTCTTCGTTCTGGCCCTGCTCATTTATGTGATCTTTCGCTTCAACGAAAAGGCGAATCCCACCGCGTCGCGGCTCACCCATCACACCGGGCTCGAGCTGGCCTGGACGATCATTCCGGTGATGATTCTTGTGGTGATCGCGGTTCCCTCGTTCCGTCTCCTTAATCATCAGCTCATCCTGCCGAAGGCCGATGTGACGGTGAAGGTCACCGGCCATCAATGGTACTGGAGCTATGATTATCCGAAGGATCAGGGCGGCGGCTTCGCCTTCGATTCCTATATGAAGGACGCGAAAGATTTGAAGCCCGGCGATATCCGCCAGCTCTCAGTCGACAATGAGGCCGTCGTGCCGATTGGCAAGACGGTCATCGTGCAGGTCACTTCGTCTGACGTCATCCACTCCTTCACCGTTCCTTCCTTCGGCATTCGTGTCGATGCCGTGCCCGGGCGCTTGAACCAGACTTGGTTCAAGGCGGAGCGCGAAGGGGTCTATTACGGGCAATGCTCGAAGATCTGCGGCCAGAACCACGCCTATATGCCGATCGCCTTCCGTGTCGTGAGCGAGGAGAAATATGCGGCCTGGCTCGCGGAAGCGAAGAAGAAATTCGCTGCCGCGACGACTCCTGAGGCGGTCCGTTATGCCGATAATGACAGGACCATTGCGGCGCAGCACTGAATTGGATCGGGCGAGAGTTTTTCCGGTTGCGCGGTTTCGTCTTGCGCGCCACACAATCGGAAAGATCGGCGCTTTATAAAGCAAGGAAAAACAAGCCTGCCGCATCGGAAAGGTGACCGAGCTTTCCGAGGCATGCTTCTAAAAGACACCGAGGGACCCGAGATGGCGACTACCGCGACTGCCCATCACGAGGCGCATGCCAATCCGACAGGATGGCGGCGCTTCCTGTACTCCACAAATCACAAGGATATCGGCACGCTCTATATCATCTTCGCGATTTGCGCCGGCCTCATCGGGGGTGCCTTGTCGATCGCGATGCGGATGGAGCTGCAGAATCCGGGCGTTCAGATCTTCCCCTTCCTCGCTCAAATTCTCAATGGTGCGTCGCCGGATACGGCGGCGGATGCGGCCAAGAATCTCTATAATGTGTTCATCACCGGCCACGGCGTGATCATGATCTTCTTCATGGTCATGCCGGCGCTCATCGGCGGCTTCGGCAATTGGTTCGTCCCGATCATGATCGGCGCTCCCGACATGGCCTTCCCGCGGATGAACAATATTTCCTTCTGGCTGCTGCCGGCCTCCTTCTCGCTGCTCCTTATTTCGATGTTCGTCGACGGCGCGCCGGGCATGAAGGGGTTCGCCGGCGGCTGGGTGCTGTATCCGCCGTTCTCGTCTACACTCGGCACGCCGGGGCCGTCGATGGATTTCGTGATCCTGTCGCTGCATCTCGCCGGCGCCTCGTCGATCCTCGGCGCGATCAATTTCATCACCACCATCTTCAATATGCGCGCGCCCGGCATGACGCTGCATAAGATGCCGCTGTTTGCCTGGTCGGTTCTGGTGACGGCCTTCCTTCTGGTGCTGTCGTTGCCGGTTCTCGCCGGCGCCATCACCATGCTGCTCACCGATCGCAACTTCGGCACGACCTTCTTTGATCCGAACGGCGGCGGCGATCCCTTGCTGTTCCAGCACCTCTTCTGGTTCTTCGGCCATCCCGAGGTCTATATTCTGATCCTGCCGGGCTTCGGCATCATCAGCCATATCATCTCGACCTTCTCGAAGAAGCCGGTCTTCGGCTATCTCGGCATGGCCTATGCCATGGTGGCGATCGGTGTCGTCGGCTTCCTCGTCTGGGCCCATCACATGTATACGGTGGGTCTATCGCTCGACACGCAGCGTTATTTCGTCTTCGCGACGATGGTGATTGCGGTGCCTACGGGCGTGAAGGTCTTCTCCTGGATCGCCACCATGTGGGGCGGCTCGATCTCCTTCCGCACGCCGATGCTCTGGGCGATCGGCTTCATCTTCGTGTTCACCGTCGGCGGTGTCACCGGTGTGGTGCTCTCCAATGCCGGCGTCGACCGCGCCTTGCACGAAACCTACTATGTCGTCGCGCATTTCCACTACACGATGTCTCTCGGCGCCGTGTTCGCCATATTTGCGGGCTTCTACTACTGGTTCCCGAAGATGAGCGGCTACATGTATAATGAAAGGCTGGCGAACGTGCATTTCTGGCTGATGTTCGCCGGCATCAACCTCACTTTCTTCCCGCAGCACTTCCTTGGTCTCGCGGGAATGCCGCGCCGTTATATCGACTATCCTGATGCCTACGCGCAGTGGAACTTCGTCTCCTCGATCGGTGCCTATATTTCTGGTTTCAGCGTCCTGATTTTCCTCTATGTGGTTTACGACGCTTTCGCAAAGAAACGGCTGGCGGGCGACAATCCTTGGGGCCCGGGCGCGACCACGCTGGAATGGACGCTGTCGTCGCCGCCGCCGTTCCATACCTACGAAACCCTGCCGCGCATCACCGGGGCGGACCATTGAGGAACAGCCATTGCGGATGAGGCATTGGGAATGGCCCTGCGGCCATTCCCTTGAATTGGGGAAGCATGGCGCCGGCTTTAAGGTGGCGGCGTCGCGCAAATGTTCGATAGCGGTTCTATTTTGGGCGACGTTTCGATGAATTGGGCTTTGCTATGAGTTTTGTTGGGGAAAGCAATGGCGCGGTGATGGGGCCCGTCGCGATCTCGGTCGCAAGCCCGGGCGATTACATCGCGCTGTTGAAGCCGCGTGTCATGTCGCTCGTCATTTTCACCGCGCTCACCGGCCTGTTGCTTGCCCCCAATCACATTCATCCAATTGTCGGCTTTGCCTCGCTTCTCGCCATCGCCGTGGGCGCCGGCGCGTCGGGGGCGTTGAACATGTGGTATGACGCCGACATTGACGCGGTCATGCAGCGGACCTGCAAGCGGCCGATCCCGACCGGCAAAGTCACCGGCCCCGAGGCTCTGGCCTTTGGTCTCACTCTGTCGCTCTTGGCCGTCTTCACCCTGGGCGTCGTCGCCAATTGGGCCGCTGCGGCGCTGCTCGCTTTCACCATCTTCTTCTATGTCGTGATCTATACGATGTGGCTGAAGCGTGCGACGCCGCAGAACATTGTCATCGGCGGCGCGGCCGGCGCTTTTCCTCCCATCGTCGGCTATGTCGCTGCAACGGGCGAGCTGAGCCTGGCGAGCCTGGTGCTCTTTGCCATCATCTTCGTATGGACGCCGCCGCATTTCTGGGCGCTCGCGCTCGTGCGCGCATCGGATTACAGCCGCGCCGGCATTCCCATGCTGCCAAATGTGAAGGGCGCCAATCGCACCAGGCTGGAGATCTTGATCTATAGCCTCGTCTTGGCGCCACTTGGCGTCGCACCTTTTTTTATCGGCTTCGCTTCGCCGGTCTATGGCTTATTGTCCGTCTCTCTCGGTGCGGTCTTTATCGGCATGGCTTTGCGGGTCTATCGCGTCCGTGCCGGTGCCGCGGCGGATCAATGTGCCAAACGGCTTTTCGGCTTCTCCATTCTTTATCTCTTCTTGCTGTTTGCCGAACTGTTGAGTGAACGGGTGATCGCGTTGCTGAGCGGCGCGTGAGGTAAGCGATGGGCACCGAAAAGGATTTCAACGGAGTCACCCTCACGCCGGAGCAGTTGAAGAGCCGCCGGCAGCGCAATGTCGCCATCGGCCTCGCGGTCGGCTTTTTGGTGCTGCTCTTTTATGCGGTGACGATCGCCAAGCTCGGCCCCGGCGTCCTCAACCGGCCTTTGTGACGGGTCCCATGCCGATCTCTCCCGAACCACCCCACGAAAACCATGCCAGCGGGCGGAGCGGGCTGATTGCCGGCGGCGTGGTGGCGACGGTCGCACTCATGCTTGCCCTGTCTTTTGCCGCGGTTCCACTCTATCGGCTGTTCTGCGCGCGAACCGGCTTTGCCGGCACACCGCAAATCGCCAAGTCAGCGCCGGCGTTGCGCGGCAAACGCACTCTTGTCGTGCGCTTCGATACGAATGTGGGCCATGGGCTTGCCTGGAGCTTTGTCCCCGACATTTCGCAGATCACGCTGCGCACGGGCGAGACGGCGACCGTCTTCTTTAAGGTCACCAATCGCACCGATCGCGAAACAGCCGCCCAGGCGATGTATAATGTCACGCCCGACGCCGCCGGAGGCTATTTTGACAAGATCAGCTGTTTCTGCTTCTCGAAGCAGCGGCTCGGGCCGCATGAGACGGCGGACATGCCGGTCGTGTTTTTTCTCGATCCGGAACTGGAAAAAGACAAAACGATGGATGGTGTCGATACGGTGACTTTGTCCTATACATTTTATCCCGCCGCGCTGTCGACGGCTGGGGACCTAGGACAAGAAAAATCGAATGTGCCGCGTCTTTGACGGGCGCGGCTAAGGAACGAGGCAAGGGTGCGGAAAACGGCCGGCGTGAAACGATAATGCCGGAGGCAAGGTTTGGAGCGGGGGGCCGCTCGGCGTAAGAGGCTGGTCAGGCTGGTCGATAAAAGTCCGGATCGGAGAAATCTCTCCGACTTCATCCGAACCATGCTTTGGAAAAAAAGCCGCGACCGTGCCGTCGGCGGCAGTTGCGAACCGAGAAGAGGGAAGAGGAAGGCTGTCATGACGGAGGCGCACGCAAAACCGAACCACGATTATCATCTCGTCGATCCGAGCCCGTGGCCCATTCTGGGTGCGATCGGCGCCTTCATCATGGCTGTCGGCGGCATCATGTGGATGAAGGCCATTCCCTTTTATGGCGTCAAGCCGGGCAGCTATATCTTCGGCGCAGGTCTCCTTCTCGTTCTCTATGTGTTGGCGTCGTGGTGGACGGATGTCGTCAAGGAAGGCGAATATGAGGGCCATCACACACGCGTCGTGCAGATCAGCCTGCGCTACGGCATGATCCTGTTCATCGCCTCGGAAGTTATGTTCTTCGTCGCGTGGTTCTGGGCGTTCTTTGACGCGAGCCTGTTCGCCGGCGAAAAGATCGAATATGCGCGCTATGCCTTCACCGGAGGCCATTGGCCGCCGAAAGGCATAGAGGTTCTCGACCCCTGGCACTTCCCGCTGCTCAACACGCTGATCCTGTTGACGTCAGGCACGACGGTGACTTGGGCGCATCATGCTCTTCTCCACGGCGATCGTGCCGGTCTCAAGAAGGGTCTCATCTTGACGATCCTCCTCGGCATCAGCTTCACCTCTATCCAAGCCTACGAATATGCGCATGCGCCCTTTGCCTTCAAAGGCTCCATCTTCGGCGCGACATTCTTCATGGCAACGGGTTTCCACGGCTTCCATGTGATCATCGGGACGATCTTCCTGAGCGTCTGCCTGCTGCGCGCCTTCCTCGGGCAGTTTTCGCCGAAGCAGCATCTCGGCTTCGAGTTTGCCGCCTGGTACTGGCACTTCGTCGATGTCGTCTGGCTGTTCCTGTTCTCCTGCATTTATGTGTGGGGGACTTGGGGTGGCGTCGTCGAACATTGAGCCTGACGGCAAGGCGGCGCTAAGCCGCCTTGCCTCTTCGCGTAGTGCACGAGCAACTGCGGCTGCTGGCGACGGCTCTTTTTCCTTGCAGCGCCCATTGGGACACCGGGATGAGCGGCGAAGACAAATATCCTGCGACCTCGCCCTATGTGACCGGCCTCCTCGGGCGCTGTCCGCGCTGCGGCCGCGGCAAGATGTTTACCGGCCTCTTGACCCTCGTGCCGCGCTGCAAAATCTGCGGCTTGGATTTCGCTTTTGCCGATGCGGGTGACGGTCCGGCGGTTTTCGTGACCTTGTTCGCAGGCTTTCTCGTGCTTGGCGCCGCGCTCTGGACGGAACTTGCCTATGAGCCGCCCTTTTGGGTTCATCTCGTCATCTTTCTGCCTTTGACCGCGATCGTCTGCATCGGGCTCCTGCGTCCTGCGAAAGGGCTTTTGGTCGCCCTGCAATATCGCAACAAAGCCGAGCAAGGCCGGCTCGAGAGCTAGAGCATGATCCCGAAAAGTTGCAGACTTTTCGGATGAGATCATGCGCCAAAACAAAGCATGGCGAATGACGGCAATTCAATCAAAACTCGTCCTGTTGTAGGCATGGCAGTTGCGGCTTCCCCGGTCGGCCGAACGCGCGTGCTGCGGCAGCTCCTCTGGCCGATCCTATTCACGCTTGTCGCCGGCGCGATTCTCGTCGGTCTCGGCGTCTGGCAATTGCATCGTCTCACCTGGAAAGAGGGCTTGCTCGCGCAGATTGCCGCGCGTGCCGATGCGCCGCCCGTCGCTTTGCCGGATGTTGCCGAATGGCCAAGTCTCAAGCCCGTGGATTACGACTACCGCCATGTCGAGCTCAGCGGTCGTTTCGCTTATGACGAGACGGCGCTCGTATTTGCTCCCGCCGGCCCGCAAGATGTCGGCCCCGGCTATCTCTTGCTGACGCCGCTACGGCTCGCTTCGGGTGCTTATGTGATCGTCAATCGCGGCTTCGTCCCTTCGGCGCTCGCGCCGAAGTTTCGGCATCAGCCGGGGCCGGCCGAAGACATTCATCTCTCCGGCCTGATGCGGCCGCCGCAGGACCGCAATTTCTTCACGCCGGCCGATGCACCGGAGAAGGGCGAATATTTCACCCGCGACCCCGCCGTCATCGCGGCCCATTTGCATCTGGCGCGCACGGCGCCTTTCATCGTCGATGCGGATGTGCCGCCGGATTCCACCGGCTGGCCGAAAGGCGGGACGACCGAACGCGACGTGCCAAATAATCATTTGAATTATGCGCTGACCTGGTTCGGCCTCGCTGTGGGCCTCCTCGGTGTGTTCGTGGCCTTCGTGATGCGCAAAGTGGCGGAAGCCGCGGCGTCCTGATCCAGCCCTAAATTATTGGAATCGATCACGTTTATAACGACATCGGATGATCCGTTTGTTGCAATCACGACTTTGGATCGATTCCATCTAAAGTCGTGATCTAGAGCCGATGACGCCACAAAATCCTCCCCCTTCCGGCCTTGTTTCATGTTAAAGGCGGCGCAAATCCGGATTTCGACCCAATTTCAGGAGAGAAGGTGAAATATATTTCGACGCGCGGCGAGGCAGTCTCGCTGTCTTTCACCGATGCGCTGATCACCGGTCTTGCCGAAGACGGCGGCCTTTATCTGCCGGAAGCCTATCCGAGCTTTTCGCGCGAGATGATCGCGGGATTTGCTGGGCGCCCTTATCGCGCGGTGGCGGAGGCGGTGATGGCGCCTTTCGTCGACGGCACGATCGCGCCCGAGGCTCTGCGGGCGATGCTCGCCGCCGCATATGAGCGCTTCGATCATGTTGCGATCGCCCCGCTCGCGCAGATCGGCGACAATCTCTTCCTCCTCGAACTGTTCCATGGTCCGACGCTCGCCTTCAAGGATCTGGCGATGCAGCTCCTCGGCCGGCTCATGGAGCATGTCCTCAAAGCGCGCGGCCAGAGAGCAATGATCATCGGCGCGACCTCCGGCGATACGGGCGCCGCGGCGATCGAAGCCTTCCGTGGCATCGAGCAAGTCGATGTCTTCATCCTTTATCCGCACCAACGCGTCTCCGACGTCCAGCGCCGGCAGATGACCACGGTCGAAGCAAACAACATTCATGTCATCGCGCTCGAAGGCACTTTCGATGATGCCCAAGCCATCGTGAAAGGCCTTTTCAATCACAAGAGCTTTCGCGACGAATTTGCATTGGCCGGGGTCAATTCGATCAATTGGGCGCGGGTGGCGGCGCAGATCGTGTATTATTTTACCAGCGCCGTCGCGCTGGGCGCGCCATATCGTCCGGTCTCCTTCGCGGTGCCGACCGGCAATTTCGGCGATATTCTCGCCGGCTGGATCGCCAAAATGATGGGCTTGCCGATCGAGCGGCTCGTCATCGCCACCAATGCCAATGACATTCTCGTCCGCACGCTCGAAACGGGCCGCTATGAGCTCCAGCCTGTCGCGGCCACACAATCGCCGTCCATGGACATTCAGCTATCGTCCAATTTCGAACGTCTGTTGTTCGAGGCTTATGGCCGCGATGCCGGCGCGGTGCGCCGCCTGATGGGCGCGCTTCAGCAGTCGGGCGGCTTCAATCTCGATCCGGCACCTCTCGCGGCGATCCGCCGTGATTTCGACGCGGTGCGCATCGGCGAAACGGAAACGACGGACGAAATCGCACGCCTATGGCGCGAGACCGGCCGACTTGTCGATCCGCATACGGCGGTTGGCGTCGGTGCCGCGCGGCGCAGGCTCGGCGCTCATCCGGAGATTCCCATGATCGTCTTAGCTACTGCGCATCCCGCCAAATTTCCCGCCGCCGTCGAAAAAGCGACAGGAATCAGCGCGCCATTGCCGCCGCATCTTCAAGATATTTTCGCGCGCGACGAACATTTCGACGTGCTGCCGAATGATCAGGCGCGCGTCGAGGCGTTTCTGCGCGAACGCATGCACGGGCAGAGAAGGGCGGCGTCATGAGCGTCGAAGTCACCACTCTGCCGTCGGGTTTGCGGATCGTCACCGACCGCATGGAGCATCTCGAAACCATCTCGCTCGGCGTCTGGGTCGCGGCCGGCTCGCGGCATGAGCGCAGCGACGAACATGGACTTTCGCATCTTCTCGAACATATGGCTTTCAAAGGCACGCGGCGGCGCTCGGCGCGCGCCATTGCCGAAGAGATCGAGACGGCCGGCGGCGATCTCAATGCGGCGACCTCGGTCGAGCAGACGGCCTATTATGCGCATGTGCTCGCTGCCGATGCGCCTCTGGCTCTCGATATCCTCGCCGATATTTTGACCGAGAGCATTTTCGATGCGGAGGAGCTCGAACGCGAGAAGGGCGTGATCCTGCAAGAGCTCGGCGCCGTAGAAGATACGCCGGACGATCTCGTCTTCGATCTTTTCAGCACGGCGGCCTTTCCCGATCAGGCGATCGGCTGGCCCGTTCTCGGCACGCCCGAGCATGTGCGCTCCTTCGATCGGAAGCGGATCGCGGCCTATCTTGCGAGCCATTATCGGGCCGGCGCCATGGTAGTGGGCGCGGCGGGCGCGGTCGTGCATGCGCAAATTGTCGAAGCCGTCGAAAGGACCTTCAAGGCTCTGCCGATCTCGGCCATCGCGAGCGCGGTTCCGGCCCGCTATGTCGGCGGCGAGCGGCGGCTGAAGCGCCGTCTCGAACAGGCCCATATCGTCATTGGCTTCGAGGGTGCCGCCTATGCCGATCCAGAGCATTATGCGCTGCATCTCTTCGCCAATGCGGTCGGCGGCGGCATGTCTTCGCGACTGTTCCAGGAGGTGCGCGAGACGCGCGGGCTCGCCTATGCGGTCAATGCCTTCCATTGGGGATATTCCGACAGCGGTCTGTTCGGCATCTATGCCGCGACGGGGCAAGCCCAGATCGCCGAGCTGATGCCGGTCGCGCTCGACTGCCTCGCCCGTGCGGCAGTCGATTTGAGCGAGGCCGAGGTGCAGCGTTCCAAGGCGCAGTTGAAGGTGGCACTTTTGACGGCCCTCGAATTGCCGGCCGCACGCTCCGAGCAGCTGGCCCGGCAAAGCCTCGCCCTTGGTCGGATTTTGACGCGCGCGGAAATGATCGACAAGATCGACCAATTGAGTGTCGATGAGATTCGTCAGGCCGGCGCCAAAGCGCTGCGTTCTGCCCCGACGGTCGCCGCTGTCGGGCCGATCGGCAAAGTCTATTCGCCGGACCGCGTTGCGGAACGTTTGCGGACCAGCTGAGGGAGAAAGGCTTGGCTCTGTTCCGACTAGGACCTGCGATCGACTCGGTCAATTTCGTGCGCGGGGAGGGCGTCTATCTGCGCCCGCCGGAGATGCGGGACTATGAGGCATGGGCGGGTCTGCGCGAGCGCAGCCGTGCCTTTCTCACGCCTTGGGAACCAACTTGGCCAGGCGATGATCTCACCCGCGCCGCCTTTCGCAGAAGGCTGCGCCGCCTTTCGCAGGAGCTCGAGAATGATGAGTCCTATCCATTCCTGATCTTTCGCGAGGCGGACGATATTCTCGTCGGCGGCCTCACTCTCGGACAGGTCAAGCGCGGCGTTGCGCAAGCGGCGACGCTCGGCTATTGGATGGGGATGCCCTATGCCGGCAAGGGCCTAATGTCGCGCTCGGTGCGGGCGATGACTGGATTTGCCTTCACCGTTTTGCGCCTGCATCGGATCGAGGCGGCGTGCCTGCCGCACAATGATGCCTCGGTCAGACTATTGGAACGGATCGGGTTCAAGCGCGAAGGATTCGCGCGCGCCTATCTGCGGATCAATGGTGTTTGGCAGGATCATCTCCTTTACGCGCTCTTGGAGACGGATCCGCTTCCCTTGCGTGTGCCGCGCCGCGATCGTCCCTAATGCTAATTTCGGACCATGTGGAGGCACGCAGGAAAACCGCGTTCCGACTTGCCCTCGGCTCGCATTGGTCTTACCAGTGCAGCTCGGAGTTGGATATGCGAGAGCATTTTCAGCACAAGTGGATACCGGTTTTGCGTCCGAAAATGCTCTAACTTCTTGAACAAGAGCGGTTTCGAAACGGTTGCGTGTGGACACGCAACCTGAAACCGCTTTAGAGTCTTGCCGATCCGCAGAGCCGTCCATGGCAGGTCGCCGTTCGGGCGGCAGCAGAGGCCGGCTTGGATCGGTCAGCAAACCGCGGGTTCGCGCAAGGGCTTGCCAGCCGTAATATGACCGATTTTATGGGCCGGAGTGCGCGCGGGTTGCGGCGCGCGGCGGTGCGGCTTTTCAACATGGCTTGGAAAGGTCGGTACAACTTTTCCGCGTGGGCGATGCGATATATTCGTGATGGCGAGCCGATTTTCCATTCGGGTGTTTGGCGCGAGCGTGTCAACTCGTCGGAATCGGCGATCGAATGCGCTCAGAAGAAGGGAAATCCCTATTTTCGTCAAAACGCGCTCTGAATTTATCGAAAGAGAGCATTCTCGGCGAAGCGCTTGAACTTTGGCTGAGATGCTTGAGGGAGCTCTGTTTCACTCTGAAGACTTTGTCTGGCCTTTATGACAAGAGATTGCCGGTCTTCCCTTCGCGGGTGATCACGCTTCAGCGTGGGGTCTGGCTTGCGCTCCTGCTGATTATCGTGACCATCGTGCCGGCGCGGGCGATCGAATCGATCCGCGTGCCGCTCGATGCTGCCGCGATCGATCTCACCAAAGCGATCGAGCACTATAGCTCGCAGGGCGATCGCCTGCTTGTCTCGACGGCGCCGGGGTCCGACGGCATTGTGCGCCGCATCGAAGTCCGCGCCCGCGAGCCTGGCACGCATCCGAGCTGGATCGTGTTCGCGCTCACCAATGATACGGATGAACAGATCGAGAGGCTGATCGTCGCGCCGCACTTCCGGCTTGTCGGCTCGGGCGTCATCTGGCCCGATCTCGGCGCCACGCGTGTATCGGCAATCACCGCGAGCCAGGGATTTCCACCGGACCGGCAAGAAAGCGCCGATGACGATGTGTTTCGCCTGACGCTTGATCCCGGCACGACGGTGACCTATGTCGCCGAATTGCGCACGCCGAATTTGCCGCAGCTCTATTTATGGGAGCCGGACGCCTATAAGGACAAAATGACGAGCTTCGCCCTCTATAAGGGCATAGTCATTGGTGTCGCCGGGCTCCTTGCGCTGTTTCTGACGATTGTTTTCGTCGTCAAAGGCGCCGTCATTTTCCCCGCCGCAGCGGCGCTGGCCTGGGCGGTGCTCGCCTATGTCTGCATCGATTTCGGTTTTTGGAGCAAGATCTTCAACACCTCGGCGCACACCGATCGAATTTGGCGCGCTGGTGCTGAGACGTCGCTCGTCGCGACGCTTCTGGTTTTTCTGTTCGCTTATCTCAATCTGAACCGGTGGCACGTGCGGGCTTCGCATGTCGCTTTCGGCTGGCTTGCCTTTCTCGTCGCCCTCGTCGGGCTTGCCGTTTATGACGCACCCGTCGCGGCAGGCGTCGCGCGCATTTCTCTAGTCGCCATCGGCGCTGTCGGATTCATCCTCGTCCTCTATCTCTCCACGCACGGCTATGACCGCGCGGTGATGCTGATCCCGACCTGGTTCCTCCTGCTCGTCTGGATCGCCGCTGCCGGATTTACCGTCACCGGATCGCTCACCAATGATCTCGTTTCGCCAGCACTCATCGGCGGCCTCGTTCTCATCGTGATGCTGATCGGCTTCACGGTGATGCAGAATGCCTTTGCGAGCGGGAGTTTGGCACATGGTGCGATCAGCGATGTCGAACGCAAGGCTTTGGCACTCGCCGGCAGCGGCGATATCGTCTTCGATTGGGATGTCGATGCCGATCGGGTCTATCTCAGTCCCGAAGCCGAGGCACAATTGGGCCTTGCGCGCGGCGAGCTCGAAGGTCCCGCTTCGGCATGGCTCGAATTCCTGCATCCTTTCGAGCGTGACCGCTATCGCGCCTGCCTTGATACCATGCTTGAACAAAGATGCGGTCGCATCAATCAGGAGTTCCGCTTGCGGGCCGCCGACGGGCATTACTTCTGGTATCATATGAAGGCGCGCCCCGTCGTGAGCAATGGCGGTGATGTGGTTCGTGTCGTCGGCACTCTCGCCGACGTGACCGAGAAGAAGAACGCGCAGGAGCGGCTTCTGCACGATGCCGTACATGACAATTTGACCGGACTGCCGAACCGCGAATTGTTCTTCGACCGGCTCGAGGCGGCGCTGCTTCTCACCGAGACCGATCCTAGGATCAGGCCGACGGTTCTCTGCATCGATATCGACCGGTTCAAGCACGTCAATGAGACGATCGGCCTCTCGGCGGGCGATTCGATCCTGCTGACGGTGGCGCGCCGGCTCGGCCGCATATTGCGGCCGCAAGACACTTTGGCCCGCCTCTCCGGCGATCACTTCGCAGTCGTCGTCATCTCCGAATCCGAGACGGATCAGGTGATCGCTCTTGCCAATATCATCAGGCGCGCCGTGTCGACGCCGGTCACCTTCGGCGACAGCGAAGTGCCATTGTCGGCCTCGATCGGCATCGCGCTTTTCGATCCACAATTGCATCCCAAGCGCGAAGATATGCTGAATGATGCCGAAATCGCGGTGCGCTTCGGCAAACGTGTCGGCGGCAATCGTATCGAAGTGTTCCGGCCTTCGATGCGGACCTTTGGCGCGGATCGCTTGACGCTCGAAGCTGATTTGCGGCGGGCGCTCGATCGCGGCGAGATGAAGGTCTATTTCCAGCCGATCGTGCGTCTCGAAGACCGCACTGTCGCAGGCTTCGAGGCGCTGCTGCGGTGGGACCATCCGCGGCTGGGACGATTGGGTCCGGCGGAATTCATTCCGATCGCCGAAGAGACCGGCAGCATCATCGATCTCGGCATTTTCGCCATGGAACGGACCGCCCGCGAACTCGCCGCCTGGCAAAGGGCGCTCGATGTCGATCCGCCGCTCTTTGCAAGCGTCAATGTTTCCTCGCGCCAATTGTTGCGGCACGATCTATTGCACGACGTCAAGTCCGTGCTCGGCCGCAGCAACGTGGCGCATGGCACTTTGAAGCTCGAACTCACCGAAAGCCTAGTGATGGAGAATCCGGAATATGCGGCACAGATTTTGACGCATATCCGTGAGCTTGGCGCCGGGCTTTCGCTCGATGATTTCGGCACTGGCTATTCATCGCTTTCCTATCTGCAGCGTTTCCCCTTCGACACGATCAAGATCGATCGTTCCTTCGTGCATCAGAATGGCAAGGGGGCGCGGCCGGTGATTTTGCGCTCGATCGTTGCCTTGGCGCATGACCTCGGCATGGATGTCGTCGCCGAAGGCGCAGAATCGGAATCCGATGCGATCGAACTTTATCAGCTCGGTTGCGAATATGCCCAAGGCTATCTCTTCGGTCATCCGATCAGCGCAGGCGAGGCGCGCAAGCTCGTCGGTGCCGCGACCATCGCCGCCTGATGAGGCGTTACGGACGCCTGACTCAGGCGTGTCCGAAATCGGCAGATAAGAAGCTCGGGTCGATTTCGAGCTTGCGCAAGGCGCTGTCATATTTCGATTCGAGCGGCGTATCGAAGATGAGCGAAGCATCCGCCGGGCAGGTCAGCCAGCCGTTCTGCTGCAGCTCCTCCTCCAACTGTCCGGGTGACCAGCCGGCATAGCCGAGCGCCAAGACGGCGCGGCCCGGCCCGGCCCCGCGCGCGATCGCGCGCAAAATGTCGACCGTCGCTGTCAGCGACACGGACGCGTCGATCGGCAAGGTCGAATTGTCGATATAGAAATCATTGGAATGGAGCACGAAGCCGCGCCCGGTTTCGACCGGGCCACCTTTGAGCACCGGCACGGCGCCGGCGTTTGGCGGCAGTCGGATCGCCTCGTCGGGCGCGATGACCTCGAGCTGCACGAGCAGCTCGGAGAAATTCACGCTGGGCGCCGCGCGGTTGATGATGATCCCCATCGCGCCCTCGTCGGAATGGGCGCACATATAGATCACCGAGCGGGCGAAGCGGTCGTCCGGCATGCCGGGCATGGCGAGCAGCAGCTGACCATCGAGATAGCCATAGCGCCCATCCTTAGGTCCCGGTTCGCTCTTATGTGTTGTCGTCGCCATCGCCCGCGCCTCGTCGGTGCCTTTTTTCATGATAGGAACAGATCGGTGCCGAATTGAAATAGGCGCCTTTGGATGCGAGACAACTCCAACCGTCGAACGGACCACGATATTCTATGACGATTTAATGCAAAAGTCCTTCCAGCGTCGTGACGAGCGCCCGCGCCGCTGCACGTCTTGTTGATATGTTGGTGTCGGCGGGCCGCTTTTGCCACCCCATTTCTCGCGCTCCGTTGATCCTCGGGGCATTTTTTTGCCTTGTTGTCCTCGCGGCCAAGTCCGATGCTAAGTCCGATCTGAAGGCCGATATGACAGGAGATCCGTTTGCGAGCTCCTGGTCGGCGCAAGCGGGCGGTGCCGCAAAGATGCGGCTCATCTCCATGGCGCTTTCGCAGGGCGTCTATGCGACCGCGGTGGAGATCAAGCTCGCACCAACTGCGATCACCTATTGGCGCCAGCCGGGCGAGGCGGGGGTGCCACCCGAATTTTCGTTTGCCGGTTCGGAAAATGTCGCGAGTACGGAGATCCTTTATCCGGCGCCGAGCCGCCTCGACGAAGGCGGGATCGAGGCGTTCGGCTATCGCGGCGGCGTCACTTTTCCGATTCGCGTGAGACCCGCCGATGCGAAAAAGCCTTTGCTCCTCGCACTGACCCTCAATTATGCCATTTGCGATCGCATCTGCGTGCCGGCGAAGGGCCATGCCGAACTGCTGCTGCCGCAGAACGGCGACAGCCCGGAGCGCGCAGCGATCGCAGCAGCCTTGGCCCGCGTGCCTTCCGTGCTGCCGGCAGCCGAGGCGGCAGACAAAGTCGCGATCCGCGCGGAACCGGGCCAAGTGCAAACGGGCCAAGTGCAAACGGGCCAAGCGAAGCCGCATTGGGTGCTGGTCTGGCGTGGCAATCGGCCGGCGGCCGACCTTTTCGCGGAAGGTCCCGAAGGCTGGGCCTTTGAAACGCACAAAACGGCGGACAACACATTTTCTCTCGCCGCGGTCGAGACGCCTGCAAACCCTGCGGCAAGCATCTTCGTGCGCCTGACCCTGACCGGCCCCGACAAACCTTATGAATTTACCGTGCCGCTCGCCGTGGGACAGGGCGCGCGCTAGGGCGCCCGAAAATCCGCGGGCCTTGCCAAAAGGACCTGCTTTCCGGCTTCACGCGTGCCGAGATCTGCTCTAGTTTGGCGCGCGCCACGGCTCATCACCGAAACCGGTGAGCATGTCCTTAGTCGGGAAAGTGTTTCGGCGCTTCGAGGACATGTTCTAGACAATGCCGTGAACCTGTTGCGAGGACAGATCCATGTCGATCAAGGTCGGAGACCCATTGCCGGATGCCACTTTCACGGTGATGACGCCGGAAGGACCAAAAACGCGCACGACGGCGGAAATATTCAAGGGGCGCAAAATCGTCCTGTTCGCCGTGCCGGGAGCCTTTACCCCGACCTGCAGCATGAATTATCTGCCGGGCTTTCTCGCCAAGGAGGCGGAATTCAAAGCCAAGGGCATTGACGAGATCGCCGTCGTCTCCGTCAACGATGCTTTCGTCATGGACGCCTGGGCGAAACAATCGGGCGCGGCGGGCAAGATCCTTTTCCTCGCCGACGGCAGCGCGGCTTTTGCCAAGGCGATCGATCTGACGCTCGATCTGACGGAACGCGGTCTCGGTCTGCGCTCGCAGCGCTTTTCCATGCTGGTCGACGACGGGATCGTGAAGAAGCTCAATGTGGAAGACTCCGTCGGCAAGGCGGAGATCTCGGGCGCGGACGCTCTGCTGGGGCAGATCTAAATAAGGTGTCAGAGGCTAGCGCTCGGCATCCTTCGGCGGTTCTGTCAGACCCGCGGCCCGCTTGATCAAGAATGGCCGCATGCCTTGGCGCGCGAGCTCATCGGCGCGCTCGTTCATCGCGTCATTGGCATGACCCTTGACCCAATGCCATTGGATCTTGTGCGGGCGCGTTGCGTCTTCGAGTCTTTGCCAGAGTTCGATATTCTTGACCGGCTTGCGGTCAGCCGTCTTCCAGCCATTGCGTTTCCAAGAGGCGAGCCAGCTCGTAATGCCGCCCTTGAGATAGGCGGAATCGGTATAAAGATCGACATCGCAAGGACGGGTGAGCGCTTCGAGCGCTTGGATCGCCGCCATCATCTCCATGCGATTATTGGTCGTCGCAGGCTCGCCGCCGGAGAGTTCTTTGTTTCTTGTGCCATAGGCGAGGATGGCGCCCCAGCCGCCGGGTCCCGGATTGCCGGAGCAGGCGCCATCGGTCCAGATCGCGACTTTTTCGCTCACCGCAGCAGTCCGAATTCGCGGGCGCTTGCGACCTTTTGGTGGAAGCGCAGGCGCTTGACATAGTCGAGCGGATCTTTCGGCTTCACCAAAGCGCCGGGCGGCACATTCAGCCAATCAACGAGGCGGGTCAGCGCAAAGCGCAAAGCCGAACCGCGCGCGAGAATGGGGAGAGCGGCGATCTCCTCCGGCACAAGCCGGCGCACGTTTTCATAGGCGTCGATCAATGCCATGCTCTTGGTGATGTTGAACGACATGTCCGGCTCGAAACACCAGGCATTGAGGCAGACGGCGAGATCATAGGCGAGGAAATCATCGCAGGCGAAATAGAAGTCGATGAGACCGGAGACGCTATCGCCGAGAAAGAGGACATTGTCGGGAAAAAGATCGGCATGGATGGTGCCGCGCGGCAAATCGCTTGGCCAGCTTGTTTCGAGAAAGGCAAGCTCGTCAGCAATGAAACGGGACAGGCCGGGTTGAACGCTCTCGCTGCCGCTCTTGCCTTGCTCATAGAGATGATGCCAGGCATCGAGCGAAAGCGCATTGCGCCTGCGGCCGGAAAAGTTCGCGCCGGCCCGATGCAGCTTTGCGAGCGCTTCGCCGAGTGCCGCGCATTGCCCCGGCGTCGGCCTTCTGCTCGAAACCCCTTCGAGAAAGGTGACGATGGCGGCGGGCCTGTCGGCGAGCCGTCCGAGCATGGCGCCGTTCTTTGTCTTCACCGGCTGCGGACAGGTGAGGCCATGCGCGGCAAGATGTTCCATCAAGCTCAGGAAATAGGGCAGATCTTCCGCAGCGACGCGCTTTTCATAAAGTGTCAGAATGAAAAAACCGGCTTCTGCATGGAGGAAGAAATTCGAATTTTCGACGCCTTCGGCAATGCCCTTATAGGCGAGCAGCCGGCCAAGATCGTAATCGCCGAGAAAGGCTTCGAGATCCGTATCGGAGACTTCTGTATAGACGGCCATGGCCTGAGCGGGAGCTAAAGGAAAACGCAGCAGCGCTTTAGAGCATGTCCCAGAGAAGTTGATAGACTTTTCTGACCAAGGACATGCTCTCATTTTTTGATGGCGAGCCGATTTGTCCCGATCACTGGGATCGCGCGCGATCCCAGTGATCGGGGTCGGCTCTAGCGGGTCAAGACGGATTCGTCACTTCGATAGCACTCAAGCCGCGTCTTCCTCCAAGGCTTTCGCCGGCTTCGTCGGCTTCGATGCGGATGCGGCGCCGGTCGGCCCGTCAGGCTGAATGACGCCGCAGGACATGATGAGCTTGGCTGCATCATCGGGGCTCAGCGCAACTTCGATCACTTCGCGTGCCGGCAGAAAGAAATAAAAGCCCGTCGTTGGATTGGGTGTGCAAGGCAGGAACACCGAAAGATGCTCTTCCGCGGACGGGAGGCCGGCGCTGACCTTCTCGGGCGGCGGCGCCGAGATGAAGACCAAGGAATACATGCCCTTGCCGGGAAATTCGATCAGCCCGACCTTGCGAAAGGATGTTCCGGTGCGCGAGAACAGCGTCTCGAAGATCTGCTTCATGCTCTTATAGATCGAGCGGATGATCGGCATCCGCTCGAGTATGGCTTCGCCGAGCGCGATCAAAGTGCGGCCGGCGAGATTGGCGGCAAGGAATCCTAAAAGGGTGAGGCCGAGAAAGGCGAAGATCACCCCGAAGCCCGGCAGAGGGAAGGGCAGATAAGCGTCCGGCCAGAATTTTACGGGGATGATTTTCTTGACCCAATTATCGATCGTGTCGACGAACCACCAAACGAGATAAAGGGTGACGGCGAGCGGGCCCGCAACCACGATCCCGGTCAAGAACCAGTTGCGGATGCGGCCGCCAATGCCATGGCCGCGCGCCGGCGTGGGCTGGTCGGCAGGCGGTTGCGGCGAAGATGGGCCATCAACTTGCGTCATCGGGCTTCCGCTTGTGGGTTCCACGCAATCGGGATCCGCTTTAAAGCGCGAACCGCTCCGATGGAAGCGGTCTCTTCGATCCGATGCGGTGCGCGCATCTATCTCACAGGATAGAGACACATTTAGCACAGAGGCCCATGCATGCCTCTGCCAGCCGCGCGGAGTCTTGCGCGTCTGCAAGTCGTCCGCAACCGCTCTCACGTCTCAAATAGGCTGGATAGGCCGAGACGAATTCCTGCGGGCCGCTTCATGTGAGGGGCGAGGAGGATTTTGGCCGCCTCTCAAGGTAGTTTTACCGTGTCGTGGGCTTCCCCCAAAAGAGAGAGGCGGAAATAGGCAAGAGCCTGCCTTTTTTGCGACAATCTGCATCATCGCGCGTGACAATGCGTCACGCGTGAGCTAGAAAGTTTTCGCCATCCGAAAGGGGCCATCTCGGCTTTCAGAGATGTGCATGGAGTCCAAGTCGTGGGAGGACGCCTCCCCTCTGAACCCGGCGCCGAACAGGTGCGCCTTCGCAAAGAAGGAAGGGTGGAGGGAAGGTCAAGGACGAGCGAGCGAAGAGGGCGAGGTACGGCGGAGGAGCCGGCCTCGCCTTTTTTTCGTTCTCGAAACTTCTCTTTTTCCTGGATCGCTAGAGCGGGACGAGGAAAAGTGGGAACCCGTTTTCCGCCTGCATCGCGCTCTAAATTATAAGAATTGATCACGTTTCTGAAGACATCGGATATATCCGATGTCTCAACCATGACTTTGGATTGATTCAATCCAAAGTCATGGTGTCTAATGTTTCGCCTGCGCGCCAAGCCTCTTTCGTCGCTGCGGCAAAATCACCGAAACGCCTAGTTTCTATGGCGCTTCGCATGCCCATCATCAGGTTTTGATAATAAGCGAGATTGATTTCCGTCAGAAGCATCATGCTTAAAATTTCCCCGGCTTTCACAAGGTGGTGCAGATAGGCGCGAGAATAGACGCGCGCCGCCTCGCAAGGTGACAGCGGATCGATCGGTCTCGCGTCATCGGCATGTTTGGCATTGCGCAGATTGATGCGGCCGAAGCGGCTGTAGACAAGGCCATGCCGGCCGGCACGCGTGGGCATCACGCAATCGAACATGTCTATGCCGCGTCCGGCGGCTTCGATGAGATCATCTGGGCTGCCGACCCCCATGAGATAACGCGGCTTCGACGCGGGCAGATGCGGCAGTGTCGCCGCGATGGTCGCAAGCATGCTCATCTGCGGTTCGCCGACGGCGAGGCCGCCCAGCGCATAGCCGTCAAAATCCATCTCGACGAGCGCCTTGGCGCTGGCCGTGCGGAGCGGCACGCAGACGCCGCCCTGGACGATCCCGAAAATGGCGCGGCCGGCCTGTGTGCCGAAAGCCTTCTTGCTGCGCTCGGCCCAGCGCAGCGACAACAGCATGGCGCGCTCCACTTCGCTCTCGGGGGCGGGAAGCTTCACGCATTCGTCGAGCTGCATCTGAATGTCGGAGCCGAGCAGGCGTTGGATTTCCATCGCGCGCTCCGGCGAAAGCTCGTGCCGCGATCCGTCGATATGCGATTGAAAAACGACCCCCTTCTCATCGATCTTGCGGAGCTTGGCGAGCGACATCACCTGAAAGCCGCCGGAATCGGTGAGAATCGGCCAGGGCCAGTTCATGAAACGATGCAGGCCGCCGAGCGCGGCAATGCGCTCTGCGCCAGGCCGCAGCATCAGATGATAGGTATTGGCGAGCACGATCTCGGCGCCGAGCGCATGCACGGCCTGCGGATGCATCGCTTTGATCGTCGCCGCCGTGCCGACCGGCATGAAGGCCGGCGTATGGATTTTTCCGCGCGATGTTACGATCTCCCCGCTGCGCGCGGAGCCATCGGTCGCTTTGATGTCGAAGCGAAAATCTTCGCTCACCTTAGCCGCCTCCCGGAGGATAGAGCAGGCAGGCATCGCCATAGCTGTAGAAACGATAGCCTTCGGCGATCGCATGGCGATAGGCCGATTGCATGGTTTCGAGACCCGAAAAAGCCGCAACGAGCATGAAGAGCGTCGATTTCGGCAGATGGAAATTGGTCAGAAGAAGATCGACGCCTTTGAACTTATAGCCGGGCGTGATGAAAATATCCGTCTCGCCCGAAAAGGGCAGGGTCGTCCCGTCCGTGCGCGTCGCGGTTTCGATGAGGCGCAGCGCCGTAGTGCCGACGGCGAGGATACGGCCACCTGAGGCGCGGGCTTTATTCATGGCGGCGGCGGTTGTTTCGCTCACCATGCCCCATTCCGCATGCATGCGATGCGCGCTCGTGTCTTTCGCCTTCACCGGCAGAAAAGTGCCGGCACCGACATGGAGAGTGACAGGTGCGATCACGACGCCACGCGCTCCGATCGCAGCGACAAGCTCCGGCGTGAAATGCAGGCTCGCGGTCGGCGCCGCGACGGCGCCGCTGTGGCGCGCAAAGAGCGTCTGATAATCTTGGCCGTCACGGGCGTCGGTGGCGCGCTTTCCGGCGATATAGGGTGGCAAAGGCATTTGCCCGAAAGTCTCGATCGCCTGATCGAGCGCCGTGCCTTCGAGCGCGAAGGCAAGGCGAATCTCGCCTTCGCTATGTTCGCCGAGGATTTCGGCTTCGAGAGGCGCTTCGCCGTCCTGCGTGAAGATGATCTTGTCGCCGGCCTTCAATTTCTTCGCCGGCCGCGCAAAGGCGCGCCAAATATTGGCCGCTTCACGCTGATGCAGGAGGATTTCGACTTTGGCGCTGCGATCGCCGCGCTGCCGCACGCCTTCGAGCCTAGCCGGGATGACGCGCGTGTCATTGACGATGAGGAGATCGTTCGGCCGCAGCATTTCCGGCAGATCGCGGATGGTTCGATCTTCGAATTGCGGCTTCGCCTGCGGATTGATGACCAGCATGCGCGCGGCATCGCGCGGCACGACGGGGCGCAAGGCGATGCGCTCCGGCGGCAGATCGAAGTCGAAAAGATCGACACGCATAGGGCAGACCGGCACTAAAGCATTCACACCATCGATACCGATGAGGTGTTCAAAGGCGGTGTGCCTGCAAACCCTCTTTCTGCGGGAGAGGGTGGCCGGCGGAGCCGGCCGGGTGGGGGTTTACGATGAAGCCGTTCGGCAGCGATTGTAACCCCTCATCCGCCTCGCTGCGCTCGGCACCTTCTCCCACAGGGAGAAGGTCCACGCACCAAAGATGCGCTCCGTTCCTCTTGAGGCAGGCTGTCAGCTCACTGTCGCAGAAATAATCTTGTCCGGATCCTTCACCGGCTCGCCGCGCTTGATCTTGTCGACATTTTCCATGCCTGAGATCACTTTACCCCAGACCGTATATTGCCGGTCGAGAAAACGCGCATCGGTAAAGCAGATGAAGAATTGCGAATTGGCCGAATCGGGATTTTGCGCCCGTGCCATGGAGCAGGTGCCGCGCACATGCGGCTCGGCGTTGAATTCGGCCTTGAGGTTCGGATATTTCGAGCCGCCGGTGCCGGTGCCGTGCGGACAGCCCGTCTGCGCCATAAAGCCTTCGATCACCCGATGGAAGACGATGCCGTCATAGAATTTCTCGGAGACGAGCTTTTTGATATGGGCGACATGGTTTGGTGCGAGATCCGGCCGCATCTGGATGACGACGGGTCCCTGCGTGGTTTCGAGCGTGAGCGTGTTACCGGGTTCGACCTCGGCCATGATGAACTCCTAGCGAGAGCGGGATGAGGAAAAGTGGGAACCGGTTTTCCGGCGCAATCAAGTTTACGCAGATTGCGCAAGCTTATCTGCATATCCCGCTCTAAATTACGAGAATCGATCACGTTTCCAAGACATCGGATATATCCGATCTCTCAATCATGACTTTGGATTGATTCAATCCAAAGTCATCGTGATCTTGGGATTTGCGGTCGGCAATAGCCGAAGCCGGCGGCGAGGTAAACCTCGCAGCCGTTTCCGCGCTTTGAAGGCGGCCTTTGCGGGCCGCCTCAGCCGAGCCTGACCACGGCGTGCCGCCGCCTCACTGCGCCTGGGGGGGCGGCGTCGTGGGTGGCGTCGCAGGTGTTTCGGCAGGTGTTTCAGCCGGCGTTTTGGCAGGTGTCTTGGCAGGCGTCTTGGCCGGCGTTTTGGCGGTTGTTTTGGCCGGCTTCTTGACGGGCTTCTTGGCAGGCGTGGCGTCGCTCGCAAGCTGCATCTTCACGATCTTGTCCGGATCGGTGACCATGCCGCCCTCACCCGAGCCCTTCTTGATCTTGTCGACCACATCCATGCCCTTGGTCACCTCGCCGATGACCGTATATTTGTCATTGAGGAAAGGCGCATCGGCAAAGCAGATGAAGAATTGCGAATTGGCGGAATTGGGGTCATCCGTGCGCGCCATGCCGACCGTGCCGCGCTTGAACGGCGTCGGCGTGAATTCCGCCGGCAGATTGGGAAGCTTGGACCCGCCGCTACCCGTGCCGGTCGGATCGCCCGTCTGCGCCATGAAGCCCGCGATCACCCGATGGAAAACCAGGCCATTGTAGAAACCCGCCTTGGTCAGCTTCTCGATCTGCGCCACATTTTTCGGGGCGAGATCGGGGCGCAGTAGGATGGTGACCCGCCCGTCTTTCGTATCGAGATAGATGGTGTTCTTGAGATCGGCCGTGGGTTTTGGCGCATGTGTCGGCGCACGCTTTTTAGGGTGTGCCGGCGCAGCGGCTGGTGCTGCTGCCGGCGCAGGGGCCGGTGCCGCTGCTGGCGCGGGGGCCGGTGCCGCTGCTGGCGCGGGGGCAGGCGCCGGCGCTGGAGCCGGCTGCGCCGCGAGCGGCGTGGCGAAAGCGGCGAATAAGAGCGCGGCGAAAAGCCCGCGGCGGTTCATCTTCATAAAATTGACCCTTCTTATGTCGAAGCGCGGAGCTTTTGCGCTATTGTTTCGGCGACGAGCTTCGGCACGAAGCTCGAAATATCACCCCCGAAGAGCGCGATCTGGCGGACCAATGTCGCCGTAATATGGCGGACGCCGGGCGAGGCGGGCAGAAACAGGGTCTGAATCTCGGGTGCCATAGTGGCGTTCATGCCCGCCATCTGCATTTCATAATCGAGATCCAGGCCGTCGCGCAACCCGCGCAGGAGAATGGTGGCGCCGGACGCCCGCGCCGCCTCCACCGCAAGGCCGGAGAAGGTCAGGACAGACAGCGTGCAGGCTTGCCCGGCAACCAGCCCCTCGCAGCATTGGCGGATGAGCGTCGCGCGCTCTTCGGCGGAAAGAATCGGTGTCTTGCCCGGATGGACGCCGATCGCCACCACGATCTCATCGCAAAAGCGCGCGGCGCTTTCGATGATATCGACATGGCCGTTGGTCAGCGGATCGAATGTGCCGGTATAGAGGGCTTTGCGGAGCATAGACTTTATCTAGAGCATTTTCAGCAAAAGTGGATACCGGTTTTGCGTCCGAAAATGCTCCAACTTCTTGTTTTAGACATCGGATATATCCGATGTCTCACGGAGCGCCGAGGCAGGAGCAAATGGGCTGCCTCAGCTTCACTCTCCCGTGAGCGGTGTGCATCGCAGCGTGGTTACCAGCTTCGGGCAAGACAGAAGGGACTAGGCTCGGCCAAACATGCTTTGGGAGACTTCAAATGCATGTGTCGGGTCACTTCAAGCCTTTTGCGCTTCTGGCCAACGCTTCGATCCCTATGCGTGCGCCGCGCAAAAAGCCGGTCAACCCCGAGGCAGTCGCCCCGGTCAAGAGCCGATTCTCCGAAGACGAGCAGCAAGAGGAGCGCCGGCAGCCACAAAGCTGGCTCAGCAAATCCCTTCAAAGCCGGGACGGGGAGGCCGCAGCAGAGACGGCGGAGCCTTTTGAAGAGACTCCAAACCTGCAATCTTCCGGCGCTGCGGTCCCCACCGTGCAGGTGGCATCACCGCTCGATGTGCTCTTGGCCAGAATCATGGGCGATGCGCCGACATCAAGCGAGGCAGTGGCGCCCGGCGAGCCTCATGCGGCAGGGGGAGAGCCCTCGATCGACGATTTGCTCGCGCTGATGCGAGCGACGCCGGAACAGCCCTGACCGCGCCGACGAATTGTGCCTTACCTTATTCTTCGCCGCCATTGTCATGGCCATTGTCGCCATTGCCGTCTTCGCCCGCTTCTTCTTCGCTGATGCGTTCGACGCTGACGACGCGTTCGCCTTCCGCCGTGTTGAAGACGATGACGCCCTGCGTGCCGCGGCCGGCGATGCGTATGCCTTCGACGGGGCAGCGGATCAATTGTCCGCCATTCGTCACCAGCATGATCTCGTCGCTGTCCTCGACCGGCATTGAGGCGACGAGCGGCCCGTTGCGCGGATTGACCGCCATGGCCACAATGCCTTTGCCGCCGCGCCCGGTGATCCGATATTCATAAGAGGACGTGCGCTTGCCATAGCCATTGGCGGAGATCGTCAAAATGACCTCTTCCTTGGCCGACATTTCGGCATAGCGCTCCGGCGGCAAGGTTCCGGCCTGCGCTTCTTCGCCGGCCGTCTCTTGGGCCGTCTCTTGGGCGCCCACTTCTTCACCGGCAGGCTCGGCGATCGCATCAGCTGTGCCTTCCGCCGCGATCTCACCGGCCACTGCGCGGCGCATTTTGAGATAGGCCATGCGCTCCGCGCTCTCGGCCTCGATATGGCGCAGAATGGCGAGCGAGATCACATGATCGCCTTCACCGAGCGCAATGCCGCGCACGCCCATGGAATCGCGGCCTTTGAAGACGCGCACATCGGTGACGGCGAATTTGATGCATTGCCCATTCGCCGTGGTGAGCAGCACATCATCGGCCTCGGTGCAGATCTGCACATCGACGATCTCTTCGCCCTCGTCGAGCCGCATGGCGATCTTGCCGGCGCGGTTCACCTGGGCGAAATCGGAGAGCTTGTTGCGGCGAACCCCGCCGCCTGTCGTCGCGAACATCACATCGAGCCGCTCCCAGCCAGCCTCGTCTTCCGGCAGCGGCATGATCGTCGTGATGCGTTCGCCCGGATCGAGCGGCAGAATATTGACGAGCGCCTTGCCGCGCGCCTGCGGCGCGGACAGCGGCAGACGCCAGACCTTCTCCTTATAGACCTGGCCGAGCGAAGAGAAGAACAGAAGCGGCGTATGCGTCGAGGCGACGAAGAGCCTTGCGACGAAATCCTCGTCGCGCGTCTGCATGCCGGAGCGACCCTTGCCGCCGCGTCTCTGCGCCCGGTAGGTCGAGAGCGGCACGCGCTTCACATAGCCAGAATGCGAGACGGTGACGACCATATCCTCGCGCTGGATCAGATCTTCGTCTTCGACATCGGCATCGCTGTCGAGGATCATGGTTCGCCGCGGCGTCGCATGCGCGGATCTCACCTCTGCGAGTTCATCCTTGATGATGCCGAAGAGGCGCGCGCGCGAGCCTAAGATGTCGAGATAATCGGCGATCTCGGCGGCATGTTTTTCCAGAATCCCGGCGATTTCTTCGCGCGCCAGCGCGGTCAGTCTCTGCAGGCGCAATTCGAGAATGCCGCGTGCCTGCGCTTCTGACAGCCGGCAGGTGCCGGAATCGGAAAGCACATGGCGCGGATCGGCGATGAGCGTGATGAGCGGCGCCATATCGCGCGCCGGCCAGTCGCGGCTCATCAAGGCTTCGCGCGCCGCGGCCGCATCGGCGGAGGTGCGGATGAGATGGATGACTTCATCGATATTGGCGACGGCGATCGCAAGCCCGACCTGGAGATGTGCCGCATCGCGGGCTTTGCCGAGCAGATATTTGATCCGCCTGGTGACGACCTGCTCGCGGAAATCGACGAAGGCGGTGAGGAAATCCTTCAAGGTGAGCGTTTCCGGGCGGCCGCCGTTGAGCGCGATCATATTGGCCGGAAAGCTCGATTGAAGCGCCGTGAAGCGCCAGAGCTGATTCAAGACGACATCGGCGACGGCATCGCGCTTCAGTTCGATGACGATGCGCATGCCGTCGCGATCGAATTCATCGCGCAGATCGGAAATGCCTTCGAGGCGCTTCTCGCGCACGAGTTCGGCGATCTTCTCGATCAATGCCGCCTTGTTCACCTGATAGGGAATCTCGCTGACGAGGATCGCCTCGCGCTCCTTGCGGATCTCCTCGATCTCGACCTTGGCGCGCACGAGGATCGAGCCGCGCCCGGTCATATAGGCGGCGCGTATGCCGGCGCGGCCGAGAATATGGCCGCCGGTCGGAAAATCCGGGCCGGGGATGATCGCCATCAGCTCTTCGATCGTCATCTCCGGCCGGTCGATCAGAGCGACGACGGCGTCGATGACCTCGCCGAGATTATGCGGCGGAATATTGGTCGCCATGCCGACCGCGATGCCGCCTGCGCCATTGACGAGAAGATTGGGGAATTTCGCCGGCAGGACGGTCGGCTCGCGCTCGCGGCCGTCGTAATTCGGCTGGAAATCGACCGTCTCATTGTCGAGATCGTCGAGGAGCGGAATGGCGGCAGCGGCAAGCCGCACCTCCGTATAGCGTTCGGCCGCCGGCGGATCGCCGTCGACCGAGCCGAAATTGCCTTGGCCGTCGATCAAGGGCAGGCGCATCGAGAAAGGCTGCGCCATGCGCACCAGCGCATCATAGATGGCGAGATTGCCATGCGGATGGTATTTGCCCATCGTGTCGCCGGTGACGCGCGCCGATTTATTGTAGGCGCGGTCCGGCAGGTAGCGGTTCTCATACATCGAATAGAGAATCCGCCGATGCACCGGCTTCAGCCCGTCGCGCACGTCGGGCAAAGCGCGGCTGACGATCACGCTCATCGCGTAATCGAGATAGCTGCGGCGCATTTCATCGGAAATGGAAACCGGCCGGATGTCGGAGCCAGGCGGGGCTCCTCCGGTGTTGTCAGTATCGGCCAAAGCGGATCAATCCAGGGTTAGGAAAGCAGTGCTTTCAATATAGGCAAATCCGCCCCGGATTGCCAGTTGAAGCGGCTTCATGTAGAGCGAAAATCTATAATATTCTCAGCTCGTTACGACATCATCGAGGAATTTGCACGGACGCTTGGTCGCAGCGCCGCGGAAGCGGCGCTTTCCGCTCGGCGTCATGGCCGTGCTTGTCACGGCCATCCATGTTTTGGCTCGCATCCAAACATTGCCGAATGGGCCGCTTTTCCGGCCGAAGCGAAGCTTCGTGTCCTCCTTCTCCCGCTTGCGGGAGAAGGATGCGATAAGGCGTATGGCCTCTAAAACGGAATATCGTCGTCGATCATATCGGCGACGCGGCCCGAGCCTGCGGTCGCCGGGCGCTTGTCGGCGCTCTTCTCCATCGGCGAGGAGCGGCCGAAATTGGCGCCGCCCGAGGCTTCGAAAGCGCCGCCGCGATCATCGGAGACATCGCCGCGCGCCCCGCCGCGGCTGTCGAGCAGCGTGAGCTCGCCGCGGAACCGCTGCAGCACGACTTCCGTCACCTTGCGCTGATTGCCGTCGCGGTCGGTATATTCGCGCGTCTGCAATTGGCCTTCGAGATAGACTTTCGAGCCCTTCTTGCAATATTGCTCCGCGATCTTCCCCAAATTCTCGTTGAAGATCACGACATTATGCCATTCGGTGCGGTCCTTGCGCTCGCCGGTCGCCTTGTCGCGCCAGGACTCCGTCGTCGCCAGGCTGAAACTCACGACGCTATCGCCGGAATTCATCCGACGCACCTCGGGATCGCGGCCCAAATTGCCGATGAGAATGACTTTGTTGACGCTTCCCGACATGATCCTCTCCTCGCCACTAAAATCGGCGCCGCGCGGCCATCCTTACAAGGAAGTTCGATCCGCCGCAGCCGGCCGGCTGCTTGTCCACAAGCGAATTGACAAGCGTGCGCTTAAGTGTTCTTTGTTTGTTCTAGCAGATCCCGTTTGACAGTGCAAGTAGGGTTTCGCTAGGGGCCGGTTTGATTTTTGGCTGCTGGGGCGCTGATGCCGAACAAGCTTTATTACGGCGACAATCTGACGGTGCTCCGCGAGAGCATCGCGGACGAGTCCGTCGATCTCATCTATCTCGATCCGCCGTTCAACTCGAACGCCAGCTACAATGTTTTGTTCAAAGCGCCATCGGGCGAGCAATCTGCCGCGCAGATCGAAGCCTTCGAGGACACATGGCACTGGAACGAGTCCGCCGAGCGTGCATTCGACGAGGTCGTGACCGGTCCGCATTCCGACGCCTCGATCATGCTAAAGGCGATGCGGTCGGCGCTCGGCGAAAACGACATGATGGCCTATCTCGCCATGATGGCCGTGCGGCTGATCGAACTGCATCGCGTGTTGAAGCCGACTGGTTCGCTCTATCTGCACTGCGATCCGACCGCGAGCCACTATCTTAAGATTTTACTCGATGCGATCTTTGATCCTACGAATTTTGGAAACGAAATTATTTGGAAGCGGCAAAATGCAAAGGGGCTCGCATTTACCCGATTCGCACGCGATCACGACATCATTTTGCGGGTTACAAAATCGGATGAATGGACCTGGAACGCTCAATACGGGCCGCATGATCCGGCTTATCTAGAAGCCTTTTATAAATTTGAGGAACCAAAGACAAAGCGGCGTTACCGCCTTGCTGATTTAACTAACCCGAACAAAAATAGACCCAATCTCACCTATGAATTTCTTGGCGTCACGCGCGTGTGGCGGTGGACAAGAGAGCGAATGGAGGAAGCCTACAAGAGCGGAATCGTCATTCAGACGAAGCCCGGTACAGTGCCAGTCTTAAAGCGATATTTGGATGAGCAAGAAGGCACCCCAATTGATGATGTTTGGATAGACATTCCTCAAGCCACGGCTCAAGAGCGGATGGGCTATCCGACGCAAAAGCCTTTAATTCTCCTAGAGCGCGTAATTTCAGCTTCATCGAATGAAGGTGACGTTGTACTCGATCCATTTTGCGGGTGCGGCACAACAGTTCACGCCGCACAGAAGCTCAATCGTCAATGGCTCGGAATTGACGTGACGCATCTTGCCATCGCGTTGGTGGAGCGACGATTAAGAGAAGCGTTCCCTGGCATTCGATTTGAAGTGCACGGCGTGCCGAAGGACCATGCGGGCGCGCGGGACCTCGCCGAGCGCGACAAGCATGAATTTCAAAAATGGATCGTCGCGACAATTGAGGGCCAGCCGTACAAAGGCGGCAAGAAGGGCATGGATCGCGGCATCGACGGCTATCTGCATTTCCGCGATGCGGACAAGAAACCTCAGTTTGCCGTCATTTCAGTGAAGGGCGGCGGCATCAAATCCGGCGACGTGCGCGACCTCAAAGGCACGATGGAACGCGAGAAGGCTGCGCTCGGCTTGTTTCTGTCTCTGAACGAGCCGACGCGAGAAATGATACGCGAGGCGGCTTCTGCCGGCTTCTATGAGACCGCCGGCATGAAAGTGCCGCGCATTCAAATCCTGACCGCCGCCGAAATTCTTGAAGGAAAACGGCCGCAGGTTCCTTTCGGCTTTACCGAAGGGTTCAAAAAGGCAGCCAGAGAAAATGGGGATGAGCAAGGCAAACTCTTGTAACTCACTGAACAAATCCGACGGACTGTCTACCTAGATGGATGCTCGCCCGCTTATTCTATTGCGTCAGAAGAGAGCTCTCGTGGACCAAGGGCGGCGGCCCTTCTCCCGCTTGCGGGAGAAGGTGGCCCGGCAAAGCCGGGTCGGATGAGGGGTGGTGCCGCTTTCAAGATCCCTCATCCGCCTCGCAGTCGCTCGGCACCTTCTCCCGCAAGCGGGAGAAGGAGGCGCGTCCACGGCTTTCTAACTAATCTTCAATCGCCCACGGCTCTTGCGCCAGCGAAGCAGCTGTCAGCCACCCCCGGACCCGCGCCAAATCCGGGGACATCTCGGAAGAAAGTCGAAATTTGGCGCGGAAGCGCTTATCTAAAAGCCTCCTGCTGGGCAATCTTTGGTCTTCCGCCGCCAGGCTCCGGATTTTACCTTTCCTCCATGAAGTCACCACGCAAACCCACGGCCCGACAAGCGAAAGCTCAGCTAGATTCGCTCTTTGCGACGGCTTCGTCCGACGCTGCGCGGCCCGCGCTCGAGCCTCAGCGCGTCATCGCGGTGCGCGGCGCCCGCGAGCATAATCTCAAAAACGTCGATCTCACCATTCCGCGCGACAAGCTTGTCGTCTTCACCGGCCTTTCCGGCTCCGGCAAATCCTCGCTCGCCTTCGATACGATCTATGCCGAGGGCCAGCGCCGCTATGTCGAATCGCTCTCGGCCTATGCGCGGCAATTTCTGGAAATGACGCAGAAGCCCGATGTCGATCACATCGACGGGCTCTCGCCGGCGATCTCGATCGAGCAGAAGACCACTTCGAAAAATCCGCGCTCGACCGTCGGCACGGTCACCGAGATCTATGACTATATGCGGCTGCTCTTCGCCCGCGTCGGCATTCCCTATTCGCCGGCCACCGGCCTGCCGATCGAAAGCCAGACGGTGAGCCAGATGGTTGACCGCGTGCTGTCTCTGCCGGAGCGGGCGAAGCTCTATCTCCTGGCGCCGGTGGTGCGCGGCCGCAAAGGTGAATATCGCAAGGAGATCGCCGATTATATGAAGCGCGGCTTCCAGCGCTTAAAAATCGACGGGCAGTTTTACGAGATCGCCGAAACGCCCGTGCTCGACAAGAAAGTCAAGCACGACATTGAGGTCGTCGTCGATCGCCTCGTCGTGCGCGGGGATATGGCGGCGCGGCTTGCCGAAAGTTTCGAGACCGCGCTCGAACTCGCCGACGGCATTGCCATTATCGAATTCGCCGATGAGAAGGATGCGAAAGGCGAGGCGAAAGAGATCGTTTTCTCGTCCAAATTCGCCTGTCCGGTTTCAGGCTTCACCATTTCCGAGATCGAGCCCAGGCTCTTCTCTTTCAACAATCCATATGGTGCCTGCGCGACTTGCGGCGGCCTCGGCACCGAGCCGCGGGTCGATGCCGAGCTGATCGTGCCCGATCCCAAGCTCACTTTGCGCAAGGGCGCGATCGCGCCATGGGCCCGCTCGACCTCGCCTTATTATCTGCAGACGCTCGAGTCGCTTGCCAAACATTACAAGTTCCGGCTCGACACGTCTTTCGAGGCTTTGCCTGCCGCCGTGCAGGAGATCATCCTTTACGGTTCCGGCGAGGAGGTGGTGCGCTTTTCCTATAATGATGGCTTGCGCGCCTATGATGTGAAAAAGCCTTTCGAAGGCGTCGTCACCAATCTCGAACGCCGCTATCTCGAGACCGAGAGCGAATGGGCGCGCGAGGAGATCTCCCGCTATATGACGGCGACGCCCTGTTCCGCCTGCAAGGGCTATCGGCTGAAGCCGGAGGCGCTCGCCGTCAAGATCGCCGGCTGCCATATCGGCGAGGTCGCCGAACTTTCGGTGCGCCACGCGGCGGCCTGGTTTGCTTCTCTGCCGGAAAGGCTCGACGACAAGCGCCGGGAAATCTCGAAGCGCATCCTGAAAGAGATCGGCGACCGGCTCGGCTTTCTCATCGATGTCGGCTTGGATTATCTGACGCTCGCCCGCGCGGCGGGCACGCTTTCCGGCGGCGAGAGCCAGCGCATTCGGCTTGCCTCGCAGATCGGCTCGGGGCTCTCCGGCGTGCTCTATGTGCTCGACGAGCCTTCGATCGGCCTGCATCAGCGCGACAATGCAAGGCTGTTGCAGACCTTGCGGCGGCTGCGCGATCTCGGCAACAGCGTCATCGTCGTGGAGCATGACGAGGATGCGATCCTCGCCGCCGATCATGTCGTCGATGTCGGGCCGGGCGCCGGCATTCATGGCGGCGAGATCATCGCGCAAGGCACGGCGGCCGAGATCATGGCCGATCCGAAATCGCTGACCGGCCAATATTTATCCGGCGCTCTGCAGGTGCCGGTGCCGCGCGCGAGGCGCAAAGCCGATCCGGCGCGCAAGCTCAAGATCACCGGCGCCACCGGCAATAATCTGAAAAATGTGTCGGTCGAGATTCCGCTGGGCCTCTTTACTTGCGTGACCGGCGTTTCCGGTGGCGGCAAATCGACCCTCGTCGTCGATACGCTCTATAAGGCCGTGGCACGCCGCCTCAATGGCGCGCTCGAACATGCTGCGCCCTATCAAAAAACTCGACGGGCTAGAACATCTCGACAAGGTGATCGATATCGATCAATCGCCGATCGGCCGCACGCCGCGCTCCAATCCCGCGACCTATACCGGCGCCTTCACGCCGATCCGCGAATGGTTCGCAGGTCTGCCGGAAGCCAAGGCGCGCGGCTATCTGCCGGGCCGCTTCTCCTTCAATGTGAAGGGCGGCCGTTGCGAGGCCTGCCAGGGCGACGGCGTCATCAAGATCGAGATGCATTTTCTGCCTGACGTCTATGTCACTTGCGATGTCTGCAAGGGCAAGCGCTATGACCGCGAGACATTGGAGGTGAAATATCGCGACAAATCGATCGCCGATGTGCTCGATATGACGGTCGAGGAGGCGGCTGTGCTGTTCAAGGCCGTACCGTCGATCCGCGAGAAGATGGAAACGCTTGCGCGAGTGGGCTTGAACTATATCAAGGTCGGCCAGCAGGCCAACACGCTTTCGGGCGGCGAGGCGCAGCGGGTGAAACTCGCCAAGGAATTGTCGCGCCGCGCGACCGGCCGCACGCTTTATATTCTCGACGAGCCGACGACCGGCCTGCATTTCCACGATGTCGCGAAACTGCTCGAAGTGCTGCATGAGCTCGTGGAGAACGGCAATACGGTGGTCGTCATCGAGCATAATCTCGAAGTCATCAAGACGGCGGATTGGATCATCGATTTGGGCCCGGAAGGCGGCGACGGCGGCGGCGAAATCGTCGCCGAAGGTCCGCCGGAAGCCATCATCAAAATGCCGGCGAGCTACACCGGCCATTATTTGAAGGAAGTTTTGGCGCGAAGGCCGCTGAAGCGCAAGGAAGCGGCGGAGTAGAACTGAGCCGATAAGCATCTAGCCGTTCTCGAAGCTCTCTCATTGCTTCAGCTTCGCTGAAGCGGACGTCTAGCGCCCATCCTTCAGCGGGTCATGCCCGGCCTTGAGCCGGGCATGACCCGCTGAAGGATGTGGCACTGCGCGGACGAGACGTTAGTGCAACAAGATAGCGGAATAGGGCGCCTTGCCGGTGTCAGGCGCTCAGAAAAATATTGCACCGCACCTATGCGTCATTATCGTGCCACAATAGGAAAATTAAATAGAATTATAGGCTCGACGCTCGCAAAGAAGCGGCTGGCGTAAATATTGCCCCGATAGTGCCATTGAATTTGCTCTTGGTATGCAAAATATGCATGTAAGCCCTTCGCTTTAAGGCCTACATGTGCACTGCAAAATCAGCTATCTATAAAAAATATTGATGGATGTTTCGGCGCCGAAGTGCCGGCCTGCATCAGGTGAAACAGACCGAAACAGACACCGAAGCACATATGGCGAAAGGCGGAAGCGAAATGTCGCTGAAGAGTTTTGCTGAGACGATCCGCAGCTGGCACCGCAGACGGGTTTGCATCCGCGAGCTTGCTCAGCTGACCGATCGAGAGCTTGCCGATCTCGGGATCCACCGGTCGGAAATCGCCGCGGTTGTCCGTAAGACCCCCGGCATGTGACTTTATCAAGCGCTGCGAGCCGGCCTCCTCCCCCGCTCGCACGTAAAAACGCCCGCCGATGTCCTCCCATCGGCGGGCGTTTTCTTTTGCGGCGTGTGCGAACCCTCTCCCAATGGGAGAGGGTGGCTGCGAAGCAGCCGGGTGAGGGGTTACGATCTATCAATTCAGGACTGATCGTAACCCCTCATCCGGTCGGCTCCGCCGACCACCTTCTCCCACAGGGAGAAGGTTCGCGCGACATTGATTCTATTTCGCCGCGCCGGATTTCAAGAGCTTATAGGTGATCGCATCGGTCAGCGCCTGGAAGGAGGCGTCGATCAGATTGGCCGAGACGCCGACCGTCGACCAGTGATCGCCGGACGCATCGCGAAATTCGATGAGCACGCGGGTCACCGCATCGGTGCCGCCCTGAAATATGCGGACGCGATAATCGACGAGTTCGAGATCCTGCGATGAAATGGTGATATTTGCCGAGGTCCTTGCGCAATGCGAGATCGAGCGCATTGACCGGGCCATTGCCTTCCGCGGCCGAGATCAGCACCGTCGACATCGACGCGCATTTTGACGATGGCTTCCGAGACGGTGACGAGCTCGCCGGGGGCATTGTGGCGGATTTCGACATCGACGCGGAAACGCTCGACGTCGAAAAAATCCGGCACCTTGCCGAGGCTGCGCCGGGCCAAAGCTCGAAGGAGGCGTCCGCCCCTTCATAGGCATAGCCCTGCGCCTCCTTGTCCTTCACCTCTTCGAGCAGGCGGGTGAGGCGGGGATCGTCCTTGGCGAGCTCTACGCCGATCCTTTCGAGTTCGGCCAATATATTCGACTTGCCGGCCTGGTCGGAGACCAGGAGCCGGCGCTGGTTACCGACGCTTTCCGGCACGACATGTTCATAGGTCGCCGGATCTTTCATGACGGCCGAGGCGTGAATGCCCGCCTTGGTCGCAAAGGCCGAGGCGCCGACATAGGGCTGATGCCGGTTGGGCGCGCGGTTCAGGAGTTCGTCGAGCGTATGGCTCACTTTGGTGAGGCTCGCGAGCTGCGCCGGTGCGACGCCGATCTCGAAGGTCTCGGCATAATCGCGCTTCAACAAAAGCGTCGGAATGAGCGAGACGAGATTGGCATTGCCGCAGCGCTCGCCGAGACCGTTGAGCGTGCCTTGCACATGCCGAACGCCGGCATGAATCGCCGCAAGCGAATTGGCAACCGCATTTTCAGTGTCGTTATGGGCATGAATGCCGAGCTGCTCGCCGGGGATGTGGCGGGCGACCTCGGCGACGATGCGCTCGATCTCGTGCGGCAAGGTCCCGCCATTGGTGTCGCAGAGCACGATCCAGCGCGCGCCGGCAGCATAGGCCGCCTTGGCGCAATCGAGCGCATAATCGGTGTTCGCCTTGTAGCCGTCGAAGAAATGCTCGCAATCGAGGATTGCCTCGCGGCCCTTGGCGCATGCGGCCTCGATCGATTGGCTTATGCCGTCGATATTTTCGGCGAGCGTGCAGCCGAGCGCGACATGGACATGATAGTCCCAGGTCTTGGCGACGAAAGTGATCGCGTCGGCATCGGCATCGAGAAGCGCGGCGAGGCCGGGATCGTTGGCGGCGGAGCGGCCGGCGCGTTTGGTCATGCCGAAAGCGGTGAAGCGTGCTGTCCGCAGCTTCGGCTTTTTGGCTGAAGAATTCGGTGTCGAGCGGATTGGCGCCGGGATAGCCGCCTTCGATATAATCGATGCCGAGACCGTCGAGCAGAGCAGCGACGTGCTTCTTGTCGTCGAGCGAGAAATCGACGCCGGTCGTCTGCGCGCCGTCGCGCAGGGTCGTGTCGAAAAGATAGATCCGCGCGCGGCTCATTCGGCTTTGGCCTCGTGCGTCATGAGATTCGAAGCGCTTTTCCATGTGGGTATTGCCGAGCCATTCGGCGCCGAGGCGACCGTCTGCCGGTGCAGCGCCAAAAAGCCGCGCTTCTCGAACAGCGGCCGCGCTGTGTCGCTCGCATCGACTGTCAGATGGTCGCGCCGCGCGCCCGAGCGAGCCTCTCGATCGCGTCGCAAAGAATTGTGCCGATGCCGCTGCGGGCGACGCTCGGATGGACATAAAGCATGTCGATATGATCGCCGCCTTTGAGCTGACGAAGCCGACCGGCGAGCCGTCGATCGTCGCGACGAGCATCAGGCGCACGGCGAGCCGCTGGCGAAGGCCGTCTCGTCGTCGGCGCAGCGCGATCCAGGCCGCGAGCTGCGCCTCGTCATAATCCTCGCCGTCAATTCGGCGATGCTGTCGCGAAAGATCTGCACGAGGAGCGGCCCGTCGGCGGGAAGAAACGGCCGCAGTGCGGGCGCGGGAAAGGCTTCGGCATTCATCGCTTCACTTCCCAAGTCGTGGTGCCGTCTTTGTTGTCCTTCAGGCGATGCCCATAGCGGCGAGCTCGTCGCGGATGCGATCGGACTCCGCCCAATTTCGCCTGGCGCGCGGCGAGCCGCTCCTTGATCAGGTGCGACCAGGATTTCGTCGATCGCCAGAATCGGCCGGCTTCCAATGGGTCCATTCGCCGAGGCTCTTCTCGAAGAGGCCGAGGAGATGGCCGCAAGAAGCCAAACGCGCGCCGGCGAAGGCGATATCTTCCGTCGGCCTCCTTATAGAGGCGCCGCATGCATGGTGATCGCCTCCGGCGTGTTCAGGTCGTCCTCGAGCGCCTCGATGAAACTCAGGCGCCAGTATGGCCGGCGACGCGGCGAACTGCTTGGCGATCGGATACCAGCGATCGAGCTCGCGCTGGCTCTCGCGCAGGCTCGCGAGGTCCAGTCGATCGGCTGCCGGTAATGGGTCTTGAGCATGTTGAAGCCTGATACCTCGCCCGGCCAATCCGTCGAGCGCCTCGCGGATCGTGACGAAATTGCCGAGGCTCTTCGACATTTTCTCGCCTTCGACCTGCAGGAAGCCATTGTGCATCCAGATATTGGCCATGACATCGCGGCCGAAGGCGCAGCAGCTCTGCGCGATCTCGTTCTCGTGATGCGGAAAGACGAGATCGATGCCGCCGCCGTGAATGTCGAAGGTCTCGCCGAGATAGGTCCAGCTCATCGCCGAGCATTCGATATGCCAGCCCGGCCGGCCGCGTCCCCAGGGACTTTCCCAGCCCGGCTCGTCATCGGCCGACGGCTTCCAGAGCACGAAGTCGAGCTCGCCTTTCTTATAGGGCGCGACATCGACGCGGGCGCCGGCGATCATCTCGTCGAGCGGCCGGCGGGAGAGCCGGCCATAGTCGGGCATTGACGGGACCGAGAACAGCACATGGCCGTCGGCCGTATAGGCATGGCCGCTCGCCAGCAGCTTTTCGATGATCGTGATCATCGCCGCAATATGCTCGGTCGCACGCGGCTGGAGCGTCGGCTCGAGGCAGCCGAGCGCCTGCGCATCCTCTTGAAAGATCGCGTTGGTCTCTTCGGTCAGCTCGCGGATGGAAATGCCGCGCGAAGCTGCACGCGCATTGATCTTATCGTCGACATCGGTGATGTTGCGGACATAGGTGACATGATCGGCGCCATAGAGATGGCGCAGCATGCGATAGAGCACGTCGAAGACGATGAGCGGCCTTGCATTGCCGATATGGGCATAGTCATAGACCGTCGGCCCGCACACATAGAGGCGCAGGTTGGCGGGGTCGAGCGGGATAAACTCGTCCTTCTGGCGCGTCAATGTATTGTAGAGCTGCAAAGCCATGGCTTCCCTTTCAGCCTGGCGCCGGCCGGGGAACGGATCTGCACTCTAAAATGAGGACGAGACGGCTCCAGCCAGCGTTGCGCTAGCCAATAATGCAAATTGTCCGGCAGAGGCGGATCAAGCACGTCATCCTTGTAACATGGGCGAGAACGGGGCAGGGGTCAAGGTGCTCCGGGCCGCATTGCCGCGGAGCAATTCCAGCGCCCATTGCCAAGTCAGCCGCAAGTCAGCGCCAAGTCAGTGCCAAGTCAGTGCCAAGTCAGTGCCAAGTCAGTGCCAAGTCGGCTGCGCCCATCTCAACAGGAAATTGGTTCGAATAGACCCGCGGCGCTTGGATCCGGGCCCGACTCACCTCCCTATGTTTCTTGCCGCTCTTGCGATCATGAGGGGTTTGCTTAACCCGATGTTAGGCTCGATGGCGGAGGATCGACGCGCAAGGTTTGGACATTGCACGGCGCGGAGGGAATGATGTCCACCATTGAACTCGACTATCGCAGGCTGTTGCGCCTGCTTCTTTCGATCCTTGCCGCGCTTTTGGTGCTTGCCGCGACGCATCGGGCCCTTTGGGCGGCGGGCCATACTTTCATCTTGCCGGCCGCCAGCGGCTATGGCGTCTCCGACTGTCTCGACAAGGAGCAGGGCTGCGGCGAGGTTGTCGCCTCTGCTTGGTGCGAGGCGCACGGATATTCTGCGCCGCTCGCCTATGGAAAGGCAGACGACATCACCGGGGCGATCCCCAAGGCGATCCCCAAGGCGGTCCAAGGGGCGGTCGCTTCGGCCGAGCCCGCGAAGATCGATTCGAACGCCTATATTGTGACCTGCGGTGATTAGCAGGGGCCGGGTGTCGGGCTCAGAGCAGTAAGTCGCGCAAGGCCTCGCCGGCGAGACCGGCGAAGAGCAAGAGGCCGGCGTCGCGATTCGATCGAAAGAGTTTGAGCGCGAGCGCGGGGTCTTCCGGATCGAGCCTTCGGATCTGCCAAATGAAATGTGCAGCCATGCCGACGAGCCCGGCGGTCGCCAAGGGTCTTGCGGCGCCGGCCGCGATCAGCGCCAAGGCGATGAAGCAGAGGCAGGTGCCATAGCAGAGCGCGACGGCTGGCTTCACATGCCGGCCGAAAAACAGGGCCGTCGATTTGACGCCGGCGATCATGTCGTCGCTCACATCCTGCAGGGCATAAATAGTGTCATAACCGATCGTCCAGGCGATCGCGCCGAGATAGAGAAGGATGGGGGGCAGCGCCAGAGAGCCGAAAGCCGCCGCCCAGCCCATCAGAGCGCCGAAGCCGAAGGCAAGGCCGAGAACGGCCTGCGGCCAGGAGGTCACCCGTTTCATGAAGGGATAGATCCCGACGATGATAAGCGAGGCGAGCCCGAGGGCGATCGCAAAGCGATTGAAGCATAAGAGCACGGCGAGGCCCACGAGGGCCTGAGCGACCAGGAAAATTTTGGCGCTGCGCGTGTCGATCCGGCCGGACGGCAGCGGCCGGCCGCACGTGCGCTCGACCTTCGCATCTATGTCGCGGTCGGCGAGATCATTATAGGTCGTGCCGGCGCCCCGCATCGCCATTGCGCCGATGAAGAACAAAGCGAGATGCCAAAGATCGGGCGGCGCGTGGCGGTCGATGTCGGCGAGCGCCGAGGACCACCAGCAGGGCAAAAGCAGCAGCCACCAGCCGATCGGCCGGTCGAGGCGGGCGAGCTCGATGAAGGGCCGCCAAATGGCCGGCGTTGCGCGCAGCAGCCATTGGTCGGGAGCGGAATCTGGAAGCGCTGCGGGACCTTGTCGTCCCTGCGGCTCGACGATCACAGCGGCCCGGCGGGCAATTTTGGGCCCGTGCCGATAGCCTGTTGTCCCTTTTTGATCTGCTCCGCCACCTGGCAGGCCTTGCCGGCAATGGCCTTGGTGCGCTTGGCGCTGGTCTCGATATTCGAGACGGCCGTGTCTGGCACCATGCACCATTCCTTGTTCTTGCTCAGATAGGCGGCAAGGTCTTGCTCGACCACCGCGAGGCCGCGCAATTTGGGGCAGGAGGCGATCGGGTCGAGCTGGCCCTTGGGGGCGGATTTCGCGAGCTTGTTCAACTCGTCGATAATCCCTTGCCGCTTTTTCATCAGGACGCCGATGTCCTGATTGCATTCGGCTGCCATCGCTGGAGAGGCCGAGACAAGCCCGAATGTCCAAGCTGAGATTGCCAGCACCATTCCGATCCCGGTACGGAGCATTAAATTGCAACGGATGGCAAGCGGTGCCCGAAGGCTGCCGCGGCTGCGATCCATCTGTCTGTTCGATCGCATGGAATGACCCTATGAAGAGAAGTAAAGCTCTATGAAAAGAGGTGAATGTGGCTTTTTGGTTTCATAGCAAAATCGCCCTATGCGGAGCAAGCGGCAGCGTGGCGTCGGCAAAAGCCTGCCGGAGCGCATCCGGACGTCGCGCAGAGAGGGCCCTCGATGGCCGGCTATGATTTCACCACCCGCCGCCTCTATGTCGATGCGCCGCTCGCACAAGATGCGCGCGTGGAGCTTGATCGGGCGCAAGCCCATTACCTCTGCCACGTCCTGCGGCTCGGCGAAGGCGCCGAGCTCCTCGCCTTCAATGGAAAGGACGGCGAATGGCGGGTCGCGCTCACCCTTCAGGGACGCAAATCAGCCGCGCTTCTGGCCAAAAATATGACGCGGCCCCAGGCGAGGGAAGGCGATCTCCATTATCTTTTCGCACCGTTGAAACATGCGCGGCAAGACTATTTGGTGCAGAAAGCCGTGGAAATGGGAGCGAGCCTCCTGCAGCCGGTGCTGACGCGCCATACAAATGCCGAACGCATCAATGCAACACGGATGCATGCCAATGCCGTCGAGGCCGCGGAACAATGTGGCATTCTGACCTTGCCGCGGATTGCTGCGCCGGTGCGGCTCGATGCGCTTCTCGCCGCTTGGCCGAGCGAGAGCTTGCTCATCTTCTGCGACGAAGACGCCGATGGCCTAGACCCGGTCGAGACGCTGCAGGCGGCCAAGGCGAATTTTGCCACAATTCCACCGCTTGCCGTTCTGATTGGGCCGGAAGGCGGGTTCGACCCCGCCGAACGGGCAGCCCTTTTGGCGCAAGCTTTTGTCTTGCAGCTCTCCCTCGGGCCGCGAATTCTGCGCGCCGATACGGCCGCTGTTGCGGCGCTCGCCCTTGTTCAGGCCGTTCTCGGCGATTGGCGTAATTAGATCACGACAAGGCGGGTGCACGGCAAAATCCGCGACCGATCCATATTCGCAGACGCCGCCGGTCAGCATCGACGAGATTGCCCGCAGACAATCAAAATCATTCCACGATATTGCCTCAAACCGTCTCTAAGAAATTCGTCGAGACACGAGTGGCGTGCACTGTTGCGCGATCACTGTTGGGGGATCAAGGCGGATCGCGGCTGCCGGAAGGCAACAAGCGCTGCTCATCAACGGTTGCTCACCATATGCGCACGCATGCGCGCGTTAGTTCGAGATTGGCACGAATTGACTGGCGGTAGAGATCCATGAATTTTCCCAGCCGCTTCGGCTTTGCCGTCGCTTACAGTGCTTCGAGCCTTTTCATTTTGGTCTTCGGCGCCGCAGCCTTCGCGGCTGACCGGAGCCTGCCCGACGGGGCTGCACGTTGGATGGCGCTCGACAATTGCGCTGCCTATGGCCCGGACTTCACCTCCGTCGAAGGAACGAAAACTTGCGCGAAAATCGGCGGGCATGTCCGCGTCGAATTTGGTTCGCACAACTTCGGCCAAGCGACTGATCAAGCGACTAATCATGAATGGGGGCGGGGCGGCACGGCGCCGGCGGCCATGCGGACGGAAGGCCTTGTGGGCGCTGATCCGTCGGGCTTGCCGGCGGCGCGGCATTTGCGCCTGCGCGAGGACGATTCCCCCACCTATACCGGTTCCTATCTGCGCTAAATCCGCTCTCGATCGCGGCGCGCGGCCCATTCAATAGACGCATTGCGTGAAGGCTGGCTCGACCGAGCCGGCCCATTCGCCAGCAAATTGCGCGATCAATTCTTCCGCTTGGCTGCGGCCTTCGATCACCGCATCGAGCGGATCGAGGAAATGGCTTTCATCGCGGCCTTCCGCATCTTTTTTGCCGCGCTGGACAAGTCCCTTGCGCACGAGCGCCAAAATCTCCCGCCCAATATCACGCAAAGGACGGCCGGCGATGCGGGCTTCGAGGCCGAGCCGCGGAACTTCGTCGCGCAAGGTTGCGCGCTGATCCTTGCTCCATGATTTGACGATCTCCCAAGCGCCGTCGAGGGCCGTAGAATCATAAAGCAGGCCGATCGAAAGGGCCGGTAGAGCGTAAAGGAAGGGACGCGGGCCGGCGTCGGCGCCGCGCATTTCGAGATAACGCTTGAGCCGGACTTCCGGAAAGATCGTCGTCAGATGATTGGCCCAATCGGAGAATGTCGCCGTCTCGCCCGGCAGGGCTGCGAGCCGGCCGGCCAGAAGATCGCGAAAGCTCGCGCCGGCGACATCATGATAGGTTTCGCCGCGTTTGACGAAATACACGGGCACATCGAGCGCATAATCGACATAGCGCTCGAACCCCATCCCCGGCTCGAAGACGAAGGGCAGCATGCCGGTGCGATCTGGATCGGTGCGGCGCCAGATCTCGGACCGCGCCGAGAGAAAACCGTTGAGCTTGCCGTCGGTGAAAGGCGAATTGGCGAAGAGCGCGGTGATGAGCGGCTGTAGCGCGAGCGAGACGCGCAGCTTCAGCACCATGTCGGCTTCGCTCGAATAATCGAGATTGGTCTGCACCGTCGACGTGCGAAACATCATATCGAGGCCGCGGCTGCCGACCCGCGGCATATATTTCTCCATGATCGCATAACGCTGCTTCGGCATTTTCGGCACCTCGTCGAGCCGCCATTTGGGGCTCATGCCGAGCGTCAGAAAGCTGATGCCGAGGGGGTCGGCAATCGTCTTCAGAACGGCGAAATGTGCCTCGATTTCCGCCTTGGCCGCATGAACGGTCTCAAAGATCGCGCCCGAGAGTTCAAACTGGCCGCCGGGCTCGAGCGACAGGGCGCCGCCGCCTTTTTCATCATGCAGCCCGATGATGTTGGGACCGTCGTTGATCGGCATCCAGCCGAGCTGTTTCTGCATGCCTTCGAGAAGCGCGCGAATGCCTTTGCGGCCGAGCGCAGGTCGCCCGTCATAGGGCACTGGCGTATGGTCGGCATCGTAAAATGGGAATTTTTCATGCTCGGTGCCGACGCGGAAGAGCTCGAACGGCTTGGCGCCGCTCTCGATCCAGGCGACGAGCTCATCGCGCGACGTGACAGGCGTCGAATCCGAAACGTCGCGAGCCATATTGAGACTTTCATTTGCTTAGATCACGATGGCTTTGGATGAATTCATCCAAAGCCATGATTGAGACATCGGATATATCCGATTTCTCCGGAAACGTGATCGATTCCAATAATTTAGAGCGGGATGCGCGATCAAGTTTGCGCAATCTGCGCAAACTTGATCGTGCCGGAAAACCGGTTCCCACTTTTCCTCATCCCGCTCTCGCATCATTGTTGCAGGGCGCGGGCACCGGCATCCAGAAGATCTGGGGCCGAGGCTCCTTCGTTCAATTGCTGGGATCGTGCCGTCCGTCGCCCGCCGTCCGCCGCTCTTATTCAAGAAGCTAGAGCATTTTCGCGATGGCCGGCACTCTCGAAGAGGTTTTGAATGCGGATCGAATTTTCCGATCAGAACCTGCTCAAGCTGACGGCGCGCATCGCCCCGCTCCCCGAGATGACATAGCCTCCGTCAGAAGCCGCGAGCCTAAATAAACGGGGTGGGCGCGCACCGCAATCGGGCACTCCCTATGCCGAGGCGCACTGCCGTCCGGAGCCCCGACCTCGAGAAAAGGCCGCTCGCCCGGGAGAATAATCCCAGGAGAACAGGCCCGGGCGGAACGCCCGGGCGGCGCCCTGTGGCGAAATCCGCCTTGTCGGCGCCCGGCGGGGCGAGATCGCAGCCGCCGGTGTCAAGGCAAGAAAAAGATTCATCTGGGCAACAGCGGCAAAGGATTTCTCGCGGATGGAGGGTCGAGGCGGCGGATGTTGGGCCATTATCATTGCGTCTTAACCGTTCTTCCATTCGTCTCATGCAAAAGGAGAGCGGAGGTCGGTATGGAGCGTATCAAGCAATTCCTGTGCGACGAGCGTGCCGCGACAGCGATCGAATATGCCATGATTGGCGCATTGATCTCTATCGCGATCCTTGGAGGGGCACGCGCCATTGGCGTCGCGATCCAGAACAAGTTCTATGGTCCCCTATCGACCAATTTGAGCTGAGCGGCCAGGCTTGAGGGGCGGCTGGCCGGCGTCGGAGCTCGACCGCGGCCGAAACTTCAGCAGTCCGTACCGGAAAATTGATCAGCTTTTCCAGGACGCGGCCGCGTGGAACCCCCCATCTTTCGGCGCTTGGCAAGAAGCTCAGGACGACGCTCAGGGCTTGCCGCTGCCGAGGATCTTGCCGATCTGGTCCGCAAGGCCAGATTGGCCGATCTCCGCCGGCAGCGTGCCGGGCTGGAACATTTTGGTCAGGCTGTCGAGCGTGCTTTGCGTTGCCGCCGGCCCGGACCCCGCCGCGGGCGCCCCGCCGAAGAGACTTCCCAGCAGACTTGTCAGCATGCCGAGAATGCCGCCGCTCTGGCCGCCGGCGGCGCTCGCCAATTGGCCGAGCTCGCCCGCAAACCCCTGATTTTCTGCCGATTTGGCAAGACCGCCGAGGGCAATGGAGACGATGACCGGAAGCATTTGGGCGAGCACGTCGGGGCGCAGACCCGTCACGGCGGAAGCCTGCTGCGCGATCTGTTGGGTGATATGGCTCGACCCGAACATGTCGTTGACGACGTCAGTGCCTTTTTGAACGGCGGTGTCCGATTGCGCCGCGCCAGGGTTCGAAAAGGATGCCCGATGGTCGGCATCGGTGATGGCGGAAATGATGCCGCCGAAACCGGCCGATTGCGCCTTTTGCAACAGGCCGGCGGAAATGGCGGGGATCAGCGCGTGAACCGCGGCTTGCGCTTGGTCCGGCGAGATCCCGAATTGCTGAGCGAGATTGTCGACGGCCTTGCCGTCCTGGGCATTCTGTATAATTTCATTGAGATTGAACATTCTGATGTCTCCCCCGCGCATCGGCGATCTTGTGCCGTCGGACCCGCCAAGCCGCCGCGTCCCATCGTCTTTGCTCTGTGTTCAGCCGCTCTTTCGGATCCGTCCTCAGCTGCCTGAACGACGAATTTCTTCCGCACCCGTCCCGCCGCCGAAGGTCCGGCGGTGCGGATGCAATGTAGATTATCCTGCGACGTTATGATGAAGGGAGCCTATTGTCGAGAAAGCCATAAAGGACGCCGCAGATTCTGCATCGGCAGACCGTGAAATCGCCGCCATCGATTGGTGGCGGCCGGCGATTCACTTTGGCCGGGGCTTGGCTGTCAGACCCGCGGGGCAGCCCAGATCACGATATCGTGAATGACCTTGGCGAAGGCCTGGCTAAGGGCCGCAGCGATGGTCGGCAATTGATCATCGGGCGCTGGCACCTTGGCTGAAAATGTCTTGTCCGTAACGACGCGGCCATTCGCGCCAACGAGTCTCGCGTAAATTTCGACGATCGCCTGCTTGCGGGCGACATCCACTTCAAAATGCTGGATCTCGGTGTGCAGATTGCGATCTGCGACAAGGCCGGGGCGGCCGACGGCGCGCAGCACATGCGCTGTTTCGAAACCGCCGATGAGACGGTCCTGGACCAGGCTCGGGAGGTTCGCCGCCCATTGAGCGCCGTGCAAATAGGCGATGGTTCCCGTTCCGGTGCGGACGACGATGCGGCGAGAGTTCGAGCAATAGAGCGGCAGTGGGCTCGAAGACAGCCAGCTGGCCATGTTTGCCTTGGCCATGGCTGCTTTGGTTATCGCCGAATTCGACGGAGGGATCCAAATCGAAGGTCATTGGCGGCGAACTCGTGCAGCCGGCCAAAAGCAGACAGACAATGACAAGCAGGCAGAAGGAAAGGGCGAGCCGCCAGCAAGATCGGCCAGACGGCCGGAGATCGCCGCGCGATTGCAGATAGCCGAGGTCGGCTCTTGACGAGCTTACCAACATCCGCCTCTCATTCGACCTCATCTTTGGCGCCCGCGCCGCTCGCCAATATGCGCAAGCGCCGATTAAAGCAAAGTGTAAGTCTGGCCGGCTGCTTGCGTCCGAAACTGCCGCAGACCGTCAACGGCTGCTGCTGCTATACTCCGGAACTTGTTGCTTTTTTCCGAATAGGAACTGCTGTGGATTGGTCTCGATCGACCGCACCGCCTGATTGATTTCCTGAAGCGTCTTGCGGCCATCGACGGCAAGCGCCTCATATTGGCGCAGACCCGTACTGGCGAAACGATTGAGATTGGCGGTCAATTCTTTCGTGCGCACGTCGAGATCGTCGGCGAGCTTGTGGATCGATTTTGCCGCCTCCGCGATCTCGCCGAAGGCCCCTTTCGAATCGCCCGACGCCAAAAAGCCGTTGAGATTGGTGAGCACGCCATCCACCTTACCGGCCGCCGCATTGAGCTTGGCCGAAAGCGCCGCCATGTCCTTGACGATGCCCTTTACCTGCTCCGGATCGACGGCCTTGACGACCGAATCGGTGTCATCGGCGAGTTTCGAAAGCTTGACCGAAAGCGGGCCGACATCCTTGCCGACTTCCGTCATTGCGGCGAGGAAAGCCTTGATGCCGTCCGAATTTGCGGCGAGCGCGTCGGAAAACTTCTGGATATTCTTCGCGGAGGCAGTGAGCGGGCCGGACGTCGAGTCGAGAAGCTTGTTGCCCTTGTCGAGAAGGTCGGAGGCCTGGCCGGCAATGCGGCGCGCGGTTTCGAGAAGATCCTGGAAATCCGACCGCTCGGCATAGATCACGCCGGGGCCGCCGCCCTCGGGTTTGGCGAGCGGCGCGGCATCGGCGCTGCCGCCGGTCAGTGCCACGCTGGCGACGCCGGTGAGACCCGTCGACTCGAGACGCGCCTTGGTATCGATGCGGATCGGCACGCGGGAATCGACGTTGATGAGCGCATAGACATGCGCCGGGTCCTGCGGCATCAGATCGATCGCTTTGACTTCGCCGACCCTCACGCCGTTGAAGAGCACCCAGCCGCCGCGCCCGAGGCCAGTGACAGAGCCGGTGAACACGATCTTGTAAGTGTGCTCGCCGGACGAACGGCCAGTGCCCGAGATCCAATAGACGAATAAGAAGCTCGAGGCGATGACCGCGAGAGCGAAGAGCCCGATCAGGGCGTAATTGGCGCGCGTTTCCATCTGTCCTCTTCAGCTCATAAAGTCCGGCTCAGGTCCGCAGCGTCCCGCCCTTGCCATTCGAGGCGCCGAAGCGGCGGGCCCTTTCGCCCTGGAAATAGGACCGTACCCAGGGGTGATTGCATTCAAGCATGGCCGCGATAGGGCCGGAGGCAATCACCTTGCCGTCGGCGAGAGCGGCGACACGGTCGCAGATCGCATGCAGGCTGTCGAGATCATGGGTGACCATGAAGACCGTGAGCCCGAGAGTTTTCTGCAAAGTCGCGATCAATTCGTCAAATTCGGCGGCGCCGATCGGATCGAGGCCGGAGGTCGGCTCGTCGAGAAAGACGAGTTCGGGATCGAGCGCCAGCGCCCTTGCGAGCGCCGCGCGCTTGATCATACCGCCCGACAATTCCGCCGGATATTTGTCGGCCGCATCGGGGCTGAGACCGACAAGCGCGATCTTGAGCATTGCGAGCTCCTCGGACAAACGATCCGACATTTGGAGATGCTCGCGCAGAGGGACTTGCGCATTCTGCTTGACGGTCAGTCCCGAAAACAGCGCACCCTGTTGAAACATCACGCCGAAGCGCCGCTCGATGCGGGCCCGGGCGCCGGGGCTCAGATTGTCGAGATCAGTGCCGAAGACCTCGATCGTGCCATGCCGCTTCGGGATGAGCCCGAGGATCGTGCGCATGAGAACCGATTTGCCCATGCCGGAGGCGCCGACGAAGCCTAGCACCTCGCCTTTATGGACATCGAGGTCGAGCCCGTTCATCACCAGCTGCTGGTCGAAGCCGACAGTAAGGTCGCGGACCTTGATCGCGAGATCGCACTCCGTCGTCTGGGGAGCCATGGACCGGAGCCATGTCGGATCGATGGGGTGGTCGCGCATCCGCCTTCAAAACCTCACAGCCGAGAAGAACATTGAAAAAAGCCCGTCGACGACGATGACGGTGAAGATCGCCTTGACGACCGAGGCCGTGACTTTCCGGCCGAGCGATTTGGCCGAGCCCTCGACGGCGAGGCCCTCGACCGAAGCGATGAGGCCGATCACCAGCGCCATGAAAGGCGCCTTGATCAGGCCGACGAAGAAATCGCTGAGTTCGATCGAATTCTGCAAGCGGGTCATAAAACTCTCGGGGCTGATGCCGCCGTAGCCCCAGACGACCAGCATGCCGCCGAAGAGAGCTGCTATATCGGCGACGAAGGTCAAGAGCGGCAGGCTCAGCATCAAGGCGATGAGGCGCGGCACGATCAGCACGTCGACAGGCTCAAGCCCCATGACCCGCAAGGCGTCGATCTCCTCGCGCATCTTCATCGAGCCGAGCTCGGCCGTGATCGCCGAGCCGGAGCGGCCGGCGATCATGATCGAGGTCAAGAGCACGCCGAGCTCGCGCAAAGTCAAAATACCGATGAGGTCGACGGCATAGGTCGTCGCGCCGAAGCGCTGCAATAGATAGACGCCGCGCTGCGCGATGATGCAGCCGACGAGGAAATTGATCAGCGCGATGATCGGCACGCTGCGGAAGGCGAAGGTCTCCATATGAAAGATGAGCGAGGTACCGCGAAACCGCGACGGGACCGTCACGATCTTTCCGAGAGCAACGACCACCTCGCCGAGAAAGGCCACGGCTTGCAAAAGATCACGCCCGACATTGACGATGCTCTCGCCAATGTCGGCGAGAAGCTCGCGCCCATAGAAGTGATGCTTTCGGGTCGCAGCGGGAAAGGTTCGATAATGCGCTTCGGACAAAAGGATTTCATACTCCGGCCGCAGGTTCTCGACCCGCGTATCGATGCCGTGCCGGCCGAGATCCTGACGCGTCCGATCGATCAGCCAGGCACCGGACGTGTCGAGACGGTCGATGCCGCCGAGGTCGAGTATGGCGCGGCCAGCCCCCACCGCTTTGGCGAGCAGGGAAGCGATATGAACTTCCAGAAGCGCGGTGCTGTCGATCGTCCAATGGCCGGCTAGGCTGAAGCGGATGGCATCCGCATTTAGATCGCAGGAAACTTGCGGGGCTTGCGACATCTATCAAAATCCAGCCGGAGCGCGGCCTGCTCATGCCGCGTTGCTAAAGCGGTTTCGGGTTGCGTGTCCATACGCAACCGCTTCAAAACCGCTCTCATTCAAGAAGTTAGAGCATTTTCGGAGGCAAAAGCCGCGCAGCGGTCCATTTTTGCTGAAAATGCTCTGGTTGATCGGCGCAATCGCCGAAAATCACACCTTGGTCAAGACGGAGCATATTCTTGCGGAAGCAGCGCCAACCATAGAAAACGAACCCTAAGGTTCGGTTGCGGCGAAGTCATGGCAGAGCTTAGCTGCGCCGGCCTGGCTTACGCCAGTTTACTGGGCGTCGCGGCTGGACAGCGTCTGTTGAGGTCGGAGCTTAAGCCTGGTCAGGGCTTCAAAAACAGGCTTTCGAGGGAGATCGGTGTCCAGCCGGCGCGTTCCATCTCGATCACGAAGGCCACGCTGCGCGCGATCAGACGATCGCGTTTGCAAATGCCGACGACTTCGGCGCTTGCCGAAGCGGCGATTTCGGCGACAGGGGAACCCTTGGCCAAAGACGCGCCGTCGCGGGCGAGCCCGCGCAGCCGGCCGGCCGCGGGGGCTTCGATCGCTGTCGTTCCGACAGAGCCCAAAACATCACCCGGATTGACCTTCTCGCCGATGAAGCGGGACACCTGGAACAGCCCACCCTCCGGCGCAAGCACCAGCCTGCCGTCGGCGAAAGGATCATCGCGCGGCAGTTCGGGTTCGCCGATACTTCCGCTGCGCAGAACCGCGCCCGGATCGCCGGCACGGTTGTCGATGACGATGTCGCAGGTCTCGCCGGCGACGAAGCCGGGGCCGACGCCGATCGACAGATCGGCGAGATTTTTCAATGGGCGCCGGGCGCGGCCGTTAGCGGGCAGCGTGTCGACGAGCACATCCCAGGGCCAGCGCTCGGTGACCTCATCGAAATTGTGCCAGAGGATCGGGATGAACTGGCCGCTGCGCAGCCCGGCGAGAAAATCCTTGGCCTTGTCGGAGCGGCGCGCCTCGACCCCCTCGAAGGTCGCGCTGCCCTCGTACCAGGCGTCGGCAAAGGCCAAGCGGCGGCGGATCGTCGTCGGCGGCGACGGCTGATGAAGGGCCACGGCATGGCCGTCGAGGTGCAATTTGCGGGCAATGGCCGACGCCAGCTCATCCATGCCGAACACGAGCACTGAGGTTTCTTCGGTCATCGCTCTACCTGCCGATCTCGACCGTGCAAACGATCAACGAGGCAATTTTTGCGCCGCCAGAGGGAAGCGGTCAATAGCGTATCTTGCCGGTCTTCCCAGCTCATTTCCGAGCCGGCGCGGGAAAATAAAATTCTATTCCGCCGCGAGCGGCGCGCAAGTGCCGAGCCAGGCATCGAGATCGGCGCCGGCTCTTGCGCTCAGCGCGCGTTTTTTGGCCGCCGCCTTGTCATTCCCGCGCAGCCTTCTGCCGTCGGCCGTTGCAATCTTGGCGGCTAGAGCGGGATGAGGAAAAGTGGGAACCGGTTTTCCGCCCGCATCCCGCTCTAAATTATTTGAATCGATCACGTTTATGACTTTGGATTGTTTCAATCCAAAGTCATCGTGATCTAATGGCGGAAACAGGCCGAAATTGACATTCATCGGCTGAAAGGACGAGCGGCCGGCCTCGATTGTCTCGAGATGGCCGCCGGTGATGTGATTGAGCAGCGCGCCGATCGCCGTCGTCGCCGGCGGGATGGAAGCCGGGAAGCCGCGGCGCTCGGCGGCGGCCAAGCGGCCGGCGATGAGACCCATCGCGGCGCTTTCGACATAGCCTTCGCAGCCGGTGATCTGCCCGGCGAAACGCAGCCGCGGCGCGGCCTTAAGGCGCAGCATCCCATCGAGGAGCTTCGGCGAATTCAGGAAGGAATTGCGATGCAGGCCGCCGAGGCGGGCGAATTGCGCATTTTCAAGCCCGGGAATCTTGCGGAAGAGTTCGACCTGGACTGCATGTTTCAGTTTAGTCTGGAAGCCTACCATATTGTAAAGCGTGCCTAATCGATTGTCCTGGCGCAATTGCACGACGGCATAGGGTTTTGTCTGCGGCGCATGCGGATTGGTGAGGCCGAAAGGCTTCATCGGCCCGTGCCGCAAGGTCTCTATCCCGCGCTCGGCCATGATTTCGATCGGCAGGCAGCCGTCGAAATAGGGCGTATCTTCAAAGGCTTTGAATTCGATCTTCTCGCCAGCTATGAGGCCGGCGACGAACACTTCATATTGCGCTTTGGTCAGCGGGCAATTGATATAATCGGCGCCGGAGCCGCCAGGCCCCGCCTTGTCATAGCGCGATTGAAACCAGGCTTGCTCCATGTCGATCGTGTCGCGATAGACGATCGGCGCGATCGCGTCGAAGAAGGCGAGCTCCTCCTCGCCGATTAGGCTTTTCAGCGCCGCGGCGAAGCTCGGCGAGGTCAATGGGCCGGTCGCGATGATCACCTGATCCCAGTCGTCGGGTGGCAAGCCAATAATCTCGCCGCGGGCGATCTCGATCAAAGGACAGGCCGCGATTGTTTCCGTGACATGGGCAGCAAAACCTTGGCGATCGACGGCGAGCGCACCGCCCGCCGGCACTTGATGGCAATCCGCCGCCGCCATGATCAGCGAGCCGAGGCGCCGCATCTCGCGATGCAAAATGCCGATGGCGCTCGTGTCTGCATCATCGGCGCGGAAGGAATTGGAACAGACGAGCTCGGCGAAATCGCCGCTTTGATGCACAGGCGTCGATTTTTGCGGCCGCATCTCGTGCAGGATCACGCGGACGCCAAGCTGGGCAATCTGCCAAGCGGCTTCGGAACCCGCGAGGCCTGCGCCGATGACATGGATCGGCCGTTCGAATTTATCAGACATGGATGGAAATTAGCGCAGATGCGGCGCGGCGCAAAGCGGGGATCTCTCTGATGAGAACCCATGCTTGCCACCGTCATTGCGAGCGAAGCGAAGCAATCCAGTCTTGTTACGCGCTTCTGGATTGCTTCGTCGCTTTGCTCCTCGCAATGACGCCCCGCTTGCCACGATCGTCCTCTTCGAGATGCGGTATTTGAGGCGGTCATGTCTCAGTTTCAATTTCAGCAAAGGGTGGGAGCAGTCATTCAGCTTTGCCGGCCCGATGACAGAGATGTGCCACAAGCAGACATCCCGGCGGGACCGAAGGCTTTAGTGTAACTCCTGGCGAATTTGCGCTCGCCAAACACGCCCGCATCCGAAGAAGGCTAGAAGAGATCCGGCGTTACGTGTTCGCCCGCTGTGCCGGGCGACAGCAGATCAGCTATCTCGCTCAGCAGCGCGCGCAGTTTGGGGGGCTCAAGCTCGACCCATCGCACTATGGATGAGATTCAACTCGAACTCCCGGCGGCGCAAGGACACAGCCTCCCGGCGGAGGTTATGCGCGGTGCGATCTCGCATTTCGGAATCAGGAGCGTCCTCTTGCCCCAATCTTTTGATGATCTCGGCTTTCAGCCACGCAACAAGCTGTAACTCCTCTTTCCACAGAACAAGGGTTGCCAAGGCCAGCAAGCCTTCTTCAAGCGTGCCCCAGCCAGACGCATGACGGCCCGCTTTGAACGTCCAACCGATCAAGACGGAGCGGGTGCTCTCTGCCACGAACTCGCTATTACGGAGAAGTGTGTCGATGGCGACGTCGAACAATAGCTGAGTGGTCGAGCAAGTTTCGACGAAGTCGGTAGTGGTCTTATCTTCGGGAGATCCACGAAATCACTGAGATCAGCCAACCTGCGTGTCTTTCAATTTCCTCGCGGGTTTGATCGTCAGACGCGGGTGCCTGCGCAACCGCAGAAAGCAATTTAGTGACATGGGCGATCCCAGTGAAGAAGATCGAAGGTGAGCTGAGATTTCTTCTCGATCGCCAGCAATAACAGCGCCTTTTCGGTGCGGTACAGCTCCTCGGCCCAGCTTTCGAGATGGCGGAGCACCATTTCAGCGTTCTTGTCGCCCTTCTCTGCGGCAATGACTGCGTTGCAAAGGTCAGTGAGCCATGTGCCTAGGGTTTGCGTCTCCGCAAGCGAATAATAGGGCGCGAGATAGGTGCTGTGCACGCTGGACAGCGTCGCGTCGGGCACATTCAAAAACATGCGCACGATTAACTCTACGTCGGCCCGCACTTTTTTGACTGCAAATCCAATGTCATGGGCAGGGGTGCGTAGCAGATCGAAGGTGAGGTGCGCCAATTGCTCCATGCCGGCGAGTGTTACAGCGCGAAACTCTGGCTTCAGCGCACCCACGCAAGCCAGGCCCGCGATCTTTTCCGCAGGGGCCACGGCGCTGTTCGGTAGGCCAGCCGCGAGGAACAACTGCGCCGACTTACCCATGAGGCGTACGCCTTCCATTACGACATCGGGCATGCCACGCGCCAGAACGGCTTCCACGGCGCTGGCGAGATAGCTGGCCGCGAGCCGAGCATGCTCTTTGGTCTCGGTGTTCCGGCTCGCATAGTCGATGGCCATGTAGGTCTGCACGAGCGCCGCCATGGCAGCCAACACCTGCCGAAGCGGCTCTTCCTCGCCACGCGCGGTCGCGCCTTGGGAAACCTGGCGCAGCTGCTCTAGCGTCTCATTGATAAATCCGTCGCTCGCTTGCGGAAGATCGAAGATAAGGTTGTGCTCGAAGAACGTCCTTCCCTTCGCCGCGACATAGTGAGCGTTGATGACGATTACGGCGGTCAAAGCGCTGCCCGAGACTTCGTAATCGCCTTGCTCGGTGTAGCGGCGTGCAAACGAGACCGCATGTGCCACCGCCTGGTACGCCGCGCGGGTCCATTGCGGATTTGCCTGGAAAAAGGCGAGGCGTGGCAGATCATGGGTCGAGGATGGAACGTTCTTGGCATCATTCTTTGGGACATCCAACAGAGGCGCCATGTGCTGTGCGCGGCGCGTCCAGCGTCGCAAATCCTTCAGTGCCTCGTTGACGATCAAGCCGAGTTGGACGGCTGGGTTGATGAGCGCGAGAGCACGGCGGTAGCCGTAGAAAAACAGGATGAGAATAAGCAGCGTAGCCCAGCCCGCTGCGATCAGCACGACAGCCGACCAAGTGGCATTCGGCACGAGGGCGAGCGCCGAGACGCCGATCGCAAGCAGGAACGTCGAGGCAAACGCGCCCAGAAGCCGGAAATCGGAACTGAGCTTCCGGAACAGCCCGTGCGGCATGCGGGCGAAATTGAGCTGCACTGCGATCATCACTATGGAGAAGCCAATCGCGGTCGCGCCGATGAGTGCCCCGCCGGTGGTCGCAAGTAGATTTCGTAGAACCGCAAAGCGCTCCACGTCGAAATACGCGCCGATGGAGGCTTGCAGCGCTGGGGCGAGCACCACGCTGACCACGATTAAAATAGCCAAGGCTGCAGCCACGAGGGCACGGCCATGTCGGCGCAAGGGGCGCTGAACTCCAAACCTAATAAGCGTGATGCGCCTTTCCGCGCGCGCGAGAAAGCGCTTCGCGACGCTCAGTCCACGTGCGGTAGGCGCCAACGCTGCGAGTTTCGCAGCGCGCAGCGTCCGGTCAACCTCGGCCGACCGGACGGCAACATAGGTGTGGACCGTTGCTGATGCAGCGCGCAATTTGGCGGCTAGGAGATGGACCGGCTTCATACTCGGCTCGGGCTCGGACGAACAGGCAACCGCTAACAATGCTACAAACCGCGCACTCATCCTAGACGGATTCATAGGGGCGGGTTTTCGGCTGGACAAGGCCTCACGACGCCGATGCGGATCCGCCACAACTTCATCCGCGCGGCCCTCGAAGCGGCCTTCAAAAATTGGCCGTCGGCCATCGCCGAGCCGACGGTGAGCCCCACTTGTCGTAGGCAGGGAAATTGCTGACGGAACCCTCAAGCGTTTCAGCATTGATCGTCCGCTTTGGGTCAATTGCTGCCATGCGACGATCGCCGTTGCACGACCGCAACGGATCGAGAGCCAAATTTCAGACTGAGAGCTGCCTTGTCAGCGCGGCTCTCACAGCCTCTTATCGAGCGTTTCTTTGCCGGTGCCGAGCGCATCGGTTTTGGCGAGCGCCGCCTCGATCATCGGCAGCACGTCTTCGATTTTTTCCGCCACGAGATAGCGCACTTCGAAGGAAGGCTGGATAAAGCCGTGCTCGCGCATATGTTCGAAAAGCCCGAGCAGCGGCCGCCAGAAGCCGGCGATATCGGCGATCACCACCGGCTTCGTATGGCGGCCGAGCTGAACCCAGCTCAATTGCTCGACGAGTTCTTCCAAAGTGCCGATGCCGCCCGGCAGCGCGACGAAGGCATCGGCGCGCTCGAACATCATCCATTTGCGGCTATGCATGTCGGGGACGATCACATGCGCCTGGGCCTTTTCGATCAACCCTTCGCGTTCGGTCAGGAAGGCAGGAATAATGCCGGTGACTGTACCGCCATGTTCGATCACTGAATTGGCGATGACGCCCATCAGCCCTCTGCTGCCGCCGCCATAAACGAGGCCGATGCCGGATTCGGCGAGGATGCGGCCGAAATTGCGCGCTGCGGCATCATAGAGCGGATCGGTTCCGGCGGCCGAGCCGCAATAGACGCAGATGTTGCCGATCCTGCGATGGCCCGAGGTCTTGAGCATATTTTGGATCTTGGTCATCAATTCGGTCATAATCCGACTATAGTGCAGAATTCATATGGCGGGCGCGGCCGACGCAGGGGGGCTTCGTTGCCAAGCCGTGCATGCGCATTCAGAGGAGGGGTGTCGGTAGCGGAAAGCCACGCCGCTTCTCGGCAAATCGTGTGGCGGGTTCATGGCGGGCGGTTTATATTGAAGAAAAAAGGCAAAGGGACATGACGCGCACACAAATCCTCGCTCTCTTTCTTGGCGCGAGTCTCGCCGTCGTTGCCGGCGTGCTGGCCTGGCAAGGCCTGTTGCCGGGCGTGCCGCCCTTGCAGCCGCGAAATGTGAGCCCAGCGCCGCTTGCGGCAAAAGGTACCGACAAACCAGCGCCTGCGCCATCTCCCGCCAAGCCGGCGCAAATTGCGACCGTGGAGGCGGCGAAGCCGCAGCCGGTCATTCCGCAATTCGACACGGTGCGGGTCGAGCCTTCGGGCGAAACAGTCGTTGCCGGCCATGGCGCGCCAAATGCCAAGATCGCTCTCATGGCCGGAGACAAGGTCATCGGCGCGGTGCAGGCGGGTGATTTGGGTGATTTTGTCATCGTGCCGCAGGCCTTGCCGCCAGGCAATTACGTGCTCTCCTTGCGCAGCGAATCGGGCACGGCTGCGCCGGTCCAGTCGCGCCAGACCATCACTGTCTCGGTTCCCGCCAAGGGCCAAAAGGGCGTCGTCGTCGCGCTCACCGAGCCAGGCAAGCCAAGCCAGCTTTTGGTAGATCCGACGGCCCAAAGCGCCAGCGCGGAAAAGCCAAGCCAAGACGGAAAAGCAGAGACGCCGCCGCGCCAATCAGCAGAGCCGAAACCCGCGGTCGCCATTAAAACTGCGGAAGTCGACAAAGGCGGCTTTTACGCCGCAGGCTTTGCGCCGCCCGGAACCCATTTGCGGATTTATCTCAATGGCAGCTTTTTGACTGATGTGATTGCCGATGCGAAGGGGCGCTGGTCTTTGACGATCGGCAAGGGCATGACCGCCGGGCATTATGTCGTCCGCGCGGATGCGATCGGCACGGACGGTAAGGTGATCGCACGGGCGGAAGTGCCTTTCGATGTGCCGGTGGCCGTTGCCGAAGCCGGCGCGCTTGCGCCGAAGCCTGAGCCGAAGCCGGCAACCGACGCCAAACCCAGCGCCGGCGCCGTCGCCTCTCTGGCCGCGAGCGTAGCTGCGGCTTCGACCGAAGATGAGGGCGGAAAATCCGATGCGCCGAAAGCCGCCGATGCCGATGGGCATTCCAAAGACGGCGATGGAAAGCCAAAGCTCGCCGCGGCGGCATCGCCTGCCCCTGATCCCAGCCGCGCCGTCCTGCCTGAGATTGGCACGGCAAGAGTCACGCGCGGCGACAGCCTTTGGCGGATCAGCCGGAAGACACTCGGCCATGGCGTTCGCTACACTTTGATCTATCAAGCCAATGCCAGCCAGATCCGCGATCCGAATCTGATCTATCCCGGCCAGGTCTTCGTCCTGCCGCACTCAGATTAGTGAGACGATCAGCGTCCAGGCTGCCGAATAAGCTATGTATATAGTCATATAGCTTGCTTGCGCTCGCGGCGGCTGATCTTCACCTCTTCTCGACCCGGCCGGGCAAAAGATGCGTTTTCCCCTGCGCCATCTTATATGGAGTGCAGTGTTGTCATGAAACGCGGGCCGTATCATCCGGGCTCGATCGGCCTTGAGCGAATGTCACGACCCTTGCCTTCTTCTCCTGTGCCGGGCACGTCGTCTATCTCCGATCGGAGCTCTTTCGGCGAATCGTCCTTTCGCGAAATATGGCGGCGGCTTTGGCCCTATGTCTGGCCGAGCGGTCGCCGCGATCTGCAGCTGCGGGTCTTTGCGACTTTCGTTTTGTTGCTGCTCGCCAAATTCGTCACCATCGCGATTCCCTATTCCTTCAAATGGGCGACCGATGTGCTGACTGGGCATGGCGGCACGCATCATATCTTAGGGTTCGTTGCCGGCGCGCTGGGCCTGACTGTCGTCTATGGCATTTTGCGCGTCGGCATGGCTTTCTTCACCCAGGCGCGCGATGCGGTCTTCGCCGATGTCGCCATGCATGCGGTGCGGCGCCTCGCCCAGGATGTCTTCATCCATCTGCACCAGCTCTCCTTGCGCTTTCATCTCGAACGCAAGACCGGCGGGCTCACCCGCGTGCTCGAGCGCGGCCGCAATGCGATCGAGACCATTGTGCGCACGGTCGTGCTCATCGCGATCCCGACGGCTGTCGAATTCGTGCTGATCCTTGCGGTCTTCGTTTTCCAATTCGATTGGCGCTATGCGGCTGCGGTTGCGGCGACGATCTTTGCCTATATGGCCTTCACCTTCGCTGCCACCAATTGGCGCATCGCGATCCGCCGCTCGATGAATGAGAGCGATACGGACGCCAATACGAAGGCGATCGACAGCCTCCTCAATTTCGAGACGGTCAAATATTTCGGCGCCGAAGCGCGCGAGGCGGAGCGCTATGACAGATCGATCGCGCGCTATGAAAAGATGAGCGTCAAGGCCTATACCTCATTGACTTATCTGAATTTCGGCCAGGCGCTGATCTTCACTTTCGGGCTCACCTTGGTGATGGTGATGACGATCGCCGGCATCAGGGGCGGTACCAATAGCGTCGGCGATTTCGTGCTCGTCAATGCGATGATGATCCAGCTCTATCAGCCGCTGAATTTTCTCGGCATGGTCTATCGCGACATCCGCCAGGCCAAGATCGACCTCGAAATGATGTTCGATGTCTTGGCGCAGCATCCGGAGATCGTCGATAGGCCCGCTGCAAAACCGCTCGTCGTCACCGGCGGCCATGTGCGTTTCGACAATGTCTTCTTTCGCTATGATGCCGACCGCGAGATCTTGAAGGGCGTGAGCTTCGATGTGCCGCCGGGCAAGACGCTCGCCATCGTGGGGCCGTCCGGCGCCGGCAAATCGACGCTCTCGCGGCTCGTCTTCCGCTTCTATGAACCGTACTGTGGCCATATCACGATCGATGGCCAGGACATTAGCGCGGTGACGCAGAATTCGCTGCGCGCCACGATCGGCATGGTGCCGCAGGACACTGTGCTCTTCAACGATACGATCGGCTATAATATCCGTTATGGGCGCTGGGACGCGAGCGAAGCGGAGGTGCGCGAGGCGGCGCGATTGGCAAGGATCGATCGTTTCATCGACTCCTTGCCGGACGGCTATGAATTGCAGGTCGGCGAACGCGGCTTGAAACTGTCCGGCGGCGAGAAGCAGCGCATTGCGATTGCCAGGACCATTTTGAAATCGCCGCCCATTCTCGTGCTCGACGAGGCGACTTCGGCGCTCGACACATTTACCGAGCGCGAAATCCAGGAAGCCCTCGAAACGATCTCGAAAGGCCGCACCACGCTCGTCATCGCGCATCGGCTCTCGACCGTCGTCAATGCCGATGAGATCCTGGTGCTCGACAAGGGCCGGATCGTCGAGCGCGGCGCGCATGTCGTCCTGCTTGCCAAGGGCGGCATTTATGCGGCCATGTGGAATCGCCAGAATGAGGTGCGCCAAGCCGAGGAAGTGTTGCGCCGCGCCGCCGAGGCGGAGACGGCGAGCCCCAGGCTTCAGCTCGATCACGAATATCCCCACGAATATCCCGATGTGGAAGGCGGGCGCTTAGGCGAGCCTTATGACGGCCGTGACGAAGAAGTCACGACCGGATAAGATGAAGCATGTATCTGCCGTCCTACCATTGCGAAGATCGCCTCGAGCTTCAGCACGATCTGATCCGCGCCTATCCGCTGGCAAGTCTGGTTATCATGGGACGCGATGGCCTTATTGCCAATCCGGTTCCATTCATATTGGATGCGGCAGCCTCGCAAAAGGGCGTGCTCAAAGCCCATATCGCAAGGGCTAATCCGCTATGGCAGGACTATGATCCTTCGCATGAGGCGCTCGTCATCTTTCAAGGTCCGCAGAGCTATGTCTCACCGTCCTTTTATGCCAGCAAGAAGGCGACGGGAAAGGTCGTGCCGACGTGGAATTATGTCTGCGTCCAGGCCTATGGGCGGCTGAAGGTGATCGAGGCGCAGAATTGGCTCATCGATCAAATCCGTGCCTTGACGAAGCTCAATGAAGCCAATCAGCCGGTGCCTTGGACGATCGAGGATGCACCCGCTGATTTCATTGCGGCAATGCTCAATGCCATTGTCGGGATCGAGATCGACATCAGCCGCATCGAAGGAAAATGGAAATTGAGCCAGAATCGGCCGGCCTCCGACCGGGCGAGCCTGATCGAAGCGCTGCGCATGTCCGCGGGCGAGAATGCCAGCGCCATCGCATCGCTCATTGACAAGAGCGACATGGACAAGAACGACATGGACAAGAACGACATGGACAAGAACGACATGAAGTCATGAAAACGCGGGCGTCGAACCGGCCTTTCAGCATCGTCCGGCAATCGGGATAATCTTTTCTCATGTCCATCATCAATTCGATCCGTAAGCAGATCGTGCCCATCCATAAGGAGGGCTATGTCTTCATCGCGATTTTCGCGGCGGCGGCTCTGGTTCTCGGCTGGATCTTTGCGCCGCTCGGCTGGATCGGCCTGGCGCTGACGCTCTGGTGCGCTTATTTCTTCCGCGATCCGGCAAGGCTCGTCCCGCTGGAGGAAGGTCTCGTCGTCTCGCCGGCGGACGGCACCATCGCCGCCGTGGGTCTCATCACCCCGCCGCCCGAACTCGGCTTCGGCAGCGAGCCCTTGCTGCGCATATCCGTCTTCATGTCGGTCTTCGACTGCCATGTGAATCGGGCACCTGTCGCCGGCCGCGTTCTCAAGATCGTCTATCGGCCCGGACTCTTCATTAATGCCGATCTCGACAAGGCGAGCGAGGACAATGAACGCAATAGCCTTGTCATCGAGGCGGCGAACGGTCGTTACGGCGTTGTGCAGATCGCCGGACTTGTCGCGCGGCGGATCGTCTGCTTTGTTGCGTCGGGCGATCGCGTCGGGGCCGGCGATCGCATCGGCCTCATCCGCTTCGGATCGCGGGTCGATGTCTATTTGCCCGAGGCTGCGCGGCCTCTCGTCGGGCCGGGCGCGCGCGCCATTGCCGGCGAAACCATTATCGCGGATTTCCGGACTGAGAAGCCGCCGCGCAGCTTCAAACTGAGCTGAAGGCGCGGTGAGTTCGAGAGGCGTTTGGAGTTCGAGAGGCGTTTGAGAATGACCCGAGTTTTCGACCGAGACCTTTTTCGCCATTCCGGCGCCGGCACGTCGGTTGGCACATCGCCAGCGCAAGATGCCGCGGGCGAGTCCTTCGAGGCGGCCGCGGGCGATGTCAGCGTAGTCCGGCGGCGGCGTTTCCGCGCCGTGCCCTTGCGGATCATTCTGCCTAATCTCGTGACTCTGTTTGCGCTTTGCATGGGGCTCACCAGCATCCGCTTCGCCGCAGAAGGTCAATTCGAAATCGCCGTCATCGCCGTCATCGCGGCTGCGATTCTCGATGGTCTCGACGGCCGCCTGGCGCGGGCCTTGCGCGGTACCTCACGCTTTGGTGCCGAACTCGATTCACTCGCTGATTTCGTCGATTTCGGCGTCGCCCCGGGCTTGATCCTTTATTTCTGGAATCTGCACCAGATCAAAAGTCTCGGCTGGTTCACCGTGCTCGTCTTCGCGATCGCCTGCGCGCTGCGGCTGGCGCGCTTCAACGTCATGATCGTTGATCCGGCCCGCCCAGCGTGGCAGGCGCATTTCTTCACCGGCATGCCGGCGCCGGCCGGCGCGATCGTCGGCCTTCTGCCGCTCTATCTCAGCCTCTCCGTTCTCGGCGTTCCGGCGACGCATTGGGTCGTCCCTTTCGAGATCGCCTATGTTCTCGTCATCGCTTTTTTGATGGCGAGCCGGATTCCGCATTTTTCCGGCAAGCGGATCGGCCGGGTGCCGCGCGAATATGTGATCGCCGTGCTTTTCGGCGTCGCGGTGATCGTGCTGCTTCTCGCGACTTTCCCGATGGAAATGCTGGTCTGCCTGAGCTTCGTCTATCTGGCGACCATCCCTTTCGCCATGCGCCGGTTCAAGGCCTATGAAATCGGCGGCGGCGACTGCTGCCGCGGCGGGTGTGGAAGATCTGAGCCAACCGCCGTCGGACGTTCGGCATTGACCCTTCGGCGGTTTCTGCACAGGCCCAAGGTTGGCGGGGTGCCCGCCGGTCACCTCGGCTGCAAGAAGTCGGGGTCAATCGCGGCTCGCATGTGTTCTGCCAGTTCACAAATCCGCCGTTCTCGATTAGGGTCCGGCGCAACTCATCCCACGTCTTGGCAGAGCTTTCGTGATGCGGGGCCGTTTTATCGGCTCTCGCGCAAGAGCATTTTCAGCAAAAGTGGATACCGGATTTGCGGCTGAAAATGCTCTAACTTTTTGAATTAGAGCGGTTTCGAAATGGTTGCGTGTGGATAGGCAACCTGAGACCGCTCTTGGACTTTGAACATGTCCTTATCGGCAAAGCGGACTGGCTTTTCCGATAAAGACATGCCAAGCCGCGCCCGGCGCTCCGCCGGCGCGGCCGGCGCGGGGCGGTTCGCATAGGCGAGGCGCGGTTCGCATAAAGGAATGAAATGTCGAAGGAAGAATTGCTCGAATTTCCAGGCGTCGTGTCGGAATTGCTCCCGAACGCGACCTTTCGGGTCAAGCTCGAGAACGGTCATGAGATCATCGCCCATACAGCCGGGAAAATGCGCAAGAACCGGATTCGCGTCTTGACCGGCGATAAGGTCCTCGTCGAAATGACGCCCTATGATTTGACCAAAGGTCGCATCACCTATCGGTTCAAATAGTCTCAAGCCCAAACCAAACTCGAGCCAAACCGAAGAGCGAAGCCGTGAAAGGGGAGACCAAGACTTGGCGGCCAAAGCTCATATTGGCCTCGGCCTCGCCGCGCCGGCTGGCGCTTTTGCAGCAGGTGGGGCTCGATCCCGATGCGCTGCTGCCCGCCGATCTCGACGAAACACCGAGAAAAGGCGAATTGCCGCGGCTCTTGGCGGCGCGGCTCGCCAGCGAGAAGGCGCAAGCGGCGCTCAAAGTCGCCAATAGCCGGCCGGAGCTCGGCGGTGCCTATCTCATCGCCGCCGATACCGTGGTGAGCGTCGGACGCCGCATCTTGCCGAAATGCGAAATCATCAACGAGGCGGCGCAATGCCTGCGGCTTCTGTCCGGCCGCGCCCATCGTGTCCATAGCGCCGTTGTCGTCGTCACGCCGAACGGGACGATGCGGCGCCGCCTCGTCGAGACACGGGTGCGCTTCAAACGCCTGTCGGGCGACGAGATCGAGGCCTATCTCGCCTCGGGCGAATGGCGCGGCAAGGCCGGCGGCTATGCGATCCAGGGCCTTGCGGGCGCTTTCGTCCAGAAAATCATCGGCTCTTACAGTGCCGTCGTCGGCCTGCCGCTTTATGAGACTTTGGCCCTGCTTGCCGGCGAGGGCTATCCGGCCCATGTCCTCTGGCTCAATCGGGTGTAGACTTAAGCGGTCGCAATGTTTCCCTTACGGACGGTGGGGAAGAGCAATGTCCGAAGGCGCAGACCAAAAGAGCGGAGCGTTCACCCCGCGGCCCTGTCCGATCTGCGGCAAGCCTTCGACCATCAAGGACCGGCCGTTCTGCTCGAAGCGCTGCGCCGATATCGACCTCCATCATTGGCTCAAGGGCAGCTATGCCATTCCCGCGGCGCCGGAGGCCGAAAAAGACGAGGCTTTGCCGGAGGGGGAGGCGCGCCCGTCGAAAGATCGCGACTGAGGCGCGATCGGTGACCGCTTCTGGAGCAGCGCAGAGTTACGGCTCTGGTATCGCCTCATGCTTTGACCTATGAGAGCCGCGGCGCAGAGCATTCCGATCAAAAGCTTTGCGAATCCTCGCCCGATCAAATCGGCCCAGCCCGCAGGTCCTGATGTTCTTCGTCCTTTCCAAGCTGTTTTGGCTTGTCGCCGAGCCGATCAATTTCATTCTGATTCTGGGCGTGCTCGGCGTCGTCTTGAGTTTTGGCCATTGGGCGCGGTTCGGCCATGGTCTTGCCGCGACCGCCATCATCCTTCTCGCTATCGCCGGCTTTTCGCCGCTCGGCGCGCTTTTGCTGCGGCCTCTCGAGAATTGTTTTCCGCCGCCGAAGGCAGACATTACGGCGCCGGCCGGCATTATCGTGCTCGGCGGCGCGATCGATGCGGATCTCACTTTCGCCCGCGGCGTGCCGACCTTGCTCCCGCCCGGCGCGCGGCTCACCACCGGCGCCGCTCTCGCGCGGCGCTTCCCCAAAGCACGGCTCGTCTTTACTGGCGGCACCGCCAGCATTTCCGGCAAGGGCGTTTCGGAGGCCGTTGCGGCTCGCGATCTCTGGCTGTCGCTCGGCGTGCCCGCCGATCAAATGATCTTCGAAGAGAAATCGCGCAACACTTGGGAGAATGCGCTCTTCACCCATGCGCTCGTCGATCCCAAGCCCGATGAGACCTGGCTCCTTGTCACCTCGGCCTGGCATATGCCGCGCTCAATGGGCATTTTCCGCAAAGCCGGCTTCAAGGTCACGGCCTATCCAGTCGATTATGAGACCTATGGCGACAATCGCGATTTGCACCCGCCGCGCGTCGCGCTCGACGAGATGACGATGCTCGACAATGCGATGCATGAATGGATCGGCCTCGTCGCCTATCATCTGACGGGCAAGACCGATGCCTGGTTTCCGGCGCCCTAGAGCGGTTTCAGGTTTGGTGTCCACACCAAACCGGTTCGAAACCGCTCTCATTCAAGAAGCTAGAGCATTTTCGGACGCAAAACCGGTGTCCACTTTTGCTGAAAATGCTCTAGGGGGCAAAAATTATACTCCAGAGTGCTCGATTCGCGGCGATGATCGCGCGGATCTGAAGGCAATTGCGCGCCGGCATGATCTTTTTGTCCTTCCTCGTCTATGCAATGATGCGCGAGACTAAGATCCAATCCGCCATTGATCCTTCACCTCGTTCTGTCAGCTAATGGCTCTCACCCTCGTCATCGCCAATAAGGCCTATTCGTCATGGTCGTTTCGGCCTTACATTCTCATGCGCCATTTCGATATTCCCTTCGCGGAGATCGTCGTTCCGCTGGGTGAAGCGACGACAACGGCGGAAATCCTGCGGTATTCGCCGAGCGGCAAATGTCCGGTGCTGCTCGACAAGGGTCTCGTCATCTGGGACTCGCTCGCCATCGTCGAATATCTCGCCGAGACCTATCCGGATCTCTGCATTTGGCCGCGGGACAAGGCGGCACGCGCCATGGCGCGGGCGCTTTCTGCCGAAATGCATTCGGGCTTTATGGGGCTTCGCGCGCATCTGCCGATGAACATGCGCCGGCCGGTCAAAACGCGCGCGCTGACGCCGGAGGCCGCGGCCGATGTCGCGCGGATCGAAGCGGCCTGGGCCATAGCGCGGCGCCAATTCGGTGAAGATGGCGGCTTCCTCTTCGGCGCCTTTTCAGCGGCGGATGCGATGTTCGCCCCGGTTGTCAGCCGCCTCCATACTTATGCTGTGCCCGTCGCAGGCGCGAGCCGGGCCTATATGGATGCGGTGATGGCTCTGCCGGCCTGGCAGGACTGGCAGACGGGCGCCGCGGCCGAAGTCTGGCGGATCGCCAAATATGAGGAGATCTAGCGCGGTCGTGTTGCGCATTCGCGCGGAGTGACGAACGAGATCAGCTGCATGCCAGAAAAATTTGCTTTTGTGACGGGCGCCGGCTCCGGCATCGGCCGCGCCGCCGCGCTGGCTCTGATGCGCGCCGGCTGGAGCCTCGCGCTCGGCGGCCGCCGCCTCGCTTTGCTCGAAGAGACGGCAGCGCTCGGCGCGCCGGCGAAATCCCTCTGCTTGGCCTGTGATGTCGCCGATCCCGAGCAGGTGGCGGCGGCTTTCGCGACGATCAAATCCGCCTTCGGCCGGCTCGATCTTCTTTTCAACAATGCCGGCATGGCGGCGCGATCGGTGCCGATGGAGGAGCTGACCTATGAAGAATGGAAAGCCGTCGTCGACGTCAATCTCACCGGCACCTTTCTCTGCACTCAGCAGGCGATCAGACTGATGAAGGCGCAGCTGCCGCGCGGCGGCCGCATCATCAACAACGGCTCCGTCGCAACTCATGCGCCGCGGCCGCATTCGGCGCCCTATACGGCGACGAAACATGCGATCACGGGCCTCACCAAATCGACCTCTCTCGACGGCCGCGCCTATGACATCGCCTGCGGCCAGATCGATGTCGGCAATGCCGCGACCGAGCTGTTGCGGCCCATGGTGCAGAGCGAAGCTGAGACCAAAGTCGGCGCCGAACCGATGATCGATGTTGCGCTCGTCGGCGCTGCCATCGTCCAAATGGCGGGCCTGCCGCTCGACGCGAATATTCAATTCATGACGCTGATGGCGACGAAAATGCCTTTGATCGGCCGTGGCTGAGCGCGTGCCGGCTATCGAGACATCGGTGAAACAAATTTAGATTGCGGAATCGACGCAAGCGGCTTGCCGAGACGGGACCGGCGTAGGACATTCAAGCCTGGATGATCCAAGCCGGGATGATCCAAGCCTGGATGATCATGGTGCGAAACCTGTCGGAAACGTCCGGGGTGGTCAAGCAATCTCATGAGTGCCTGAGCTTGGCGGCAGCCTATGGTCGGTCCTGTGGTGTTGCGGCCGGGTAACGCATGATCCCGAAAAGTTGCGGACTTTTCGGATAGGGACTTGCGTTAAAACAATGCCCTGGAGCGTGATAACGATTCAACCTAATGCAATCATGCTTTTGGCCCGAGGGTTTCGGGAGGTCGTGCTTAGAGCATGTCCCGAAAAAGTTGACCGACTTTTTCGACAAGGACATGCTCCAAGCAATTGGTTTTGAGCGAGTTCTTATCGATCGGATGATTTCATCCGATCGGAACGCGCTCTGGTGCAATTGTTGCTGATGAAGCTGTGATGAAGCTGGTGCAGATGGTGCAGATGGACGTATCGCGCGTGCGCTGACGGAGCGGGGAGGGCGATGCCTTATATTCTGGCTGGGTTTCTCGTCGTATGGCTGTCGCTTTATGCGCTGCGCAGCTTCGTGCGGGCCAATCCGGCGATTCTCCTGCGTTTTTTGAATTGGGGTGCTGCTGCGGCGGTGCTCAGTCTTGCTTTGCTCTTGGCGCTGCGCGGGCAGATCGAGCTCGCCGTCGGGCTGGGCCTGGTCGGCTTTTGGCTTCTCGCAACAGCCAAAAAGAATGCGGTGCAGAAAACCGCCGCCCCGAAATCCCTTCCCAACAGGCCTTTGGCCCGGGGCGGCAGCACCCCGCGGGCGAGCGGTCTTTCGCGGGTCCGGTCGGCGGTGATCGAGATGGAGCTCGATCATGCGACCGGCGTCATCAGCGGGACGGTTCTCGCGGGTCCCGACGAGGGCAAATCGCTCGACCGGCTGAGCCGCCTGCAGTGCGAAACCCTGCACCGCCTTTGTCTTCGCGACGATCCGGAAGGGGCGCGCTTTCTAGAGGCGTATCTCGATCGCCGGTTTCCCGGATGGCGTGCGGCACGTGAGGACGAGCCGGACACGTGGGGCCGCCGTCCAGCCGTGGCGCCGCGGCCCGGCGCCATGACCGAAGATGAAGCTTATGAAGTCCTGGGCCTTCAGAAAGGGGCGACGCGCGACGACGTCATGCGTTCGCATCGCTCGCTGATCAAGAGGCTGCACCCCGACCAAGGGGGGTCGACCGATCTCGCCGCGCGGGTGAACGAGGCCAAGGATGTACTCATGCGACGACACCACTGAACTCCATACGCAACATAATCTGCAACTGGCGGTCCACCCCTTGCGGGGCGCGCCTTCTCAATTCTTGGTCGCGAAACAGGCGAAACCCGATCGTTTGAGGGATCTGCAGGCGGCTTCGGCGGTCTCGGCCTCGAGCCCGGCAAAACGGGCCCGGTAAAGCGTCTCCGACCCTTTCTGGATTTTTTCGGTGAAGGGCTTGGCGGTGCTGAGCGAACCCGGCCCTTGCGCCTTGGCGCGCGCGAGCAGTTGGCTCGCCTTGGCCACATCATCCGTGGCGCCGATCTGGATCATCCAGCCGCTCCGCGCTGCCGCCGGACGATCGGAGTCGACCACTGCGCCCGTAGCTTCTGGCGCGCTGCGGATATCTTCGTTTTTGGCAACCCGCTTGGCGTCGCCGGCGCCGACGCGCGCGGGCGCCGGTCCGACGACCCATCGCAAGGTCGACGGCGTCGCTGTCACGCCGGTGGACCGCACTGTCGTGCCGTCGAAGACGGCGCGTTTTGCGCTCCCGGTTTTCGGGTCGGTCTCGCTGGCCTCCAAAGGCATCGGCTTTGGCGCGGCGGAGACGAATGCGGGGCGGGGTCTCTGGACCGGCATGGGAACGCCGGTCGAGCCGTCTTGCGCCGGATCGATCGAGACCGCTCCGGCAAGCGGCATCGGCTTGGCCGGCGGCTTCACTGCCACCGGCGTCTTGGGCGGAGCGATGTCTTGGCGTTCGGCCGTCTCTTCCTGATCTGTCGCGTCGTGCTCATCTGCCGGATTTTCGGCGATCAGTGGCGCTGAATGGCGGGTCGCGCCATCGTCAATATGCGCCTCGATCAGATTGTCCATGATGCGGTCGCGGCTGGCCGAACTCGCGCCGCCGAGGACGACGGCGACGATGAAATGACCATCGCGTTTCACTGAGGTCAGAAGGTTGAACCCGGAAGCGCGTGTGTAGCCGGTTTTGATTCCATCAATTCCTTCGACATGGCCGAGGAGGTGATTGTGGTTGTGGTAGGCGACGCCATGGAAATAGAAGCTATGGGTCGAAAAATAGCGATAATAGCGCGGGAAACGCTCCTGAATCGCGCGACCGAGGATGGCAAGGTCATGCGCCGTGGTGAGCTGCTCATCGTTCGGCAGGCCCGACGCATTGACATAATGGGTCCGCGTCATGCCGAGGGCATGTGCCTTGCGGGTCATCATTCCGGCGAAATTGGCTTCATCGCCGCCGACCGCTTCGGCGACTGCGACTGCTACATCATTGGCGGATTGGGTCACGATCGCTTTGATCGCGTCTTCGATGCTGATCGTCTGGCCGGGCCGCAGGCCGATTTTCGTCGGCGCCTGAGCGGCCGCATGGGCTGAGATCGGGATCCGAGACTCGAGGTGCAGGCGGCCGTTCTCGAGCTGCTCGAACAAGAGATAGAGCGTCATCACCTTGGTGATCGAGGCCGGATGGCGCAGGGCGTTCTCGTTGCGGCCGTAGAGCTCATGGCCGGTGTTGCCGTCGACGACGAGTGCCGCGAATTGCGTTGTCTGCGCGGCACCCGGCCGCATGTGGTGCAGGTGAAAGGTCAGCCGCAGATGATGGCGGAAATGACGCGCGTAATAGTGGTGATGATGATGGTGCCGATGCCATGCCTCGGCGGGTGAGGCGGAAAGCGTGGCGAAAAGACCAAGACCGGCCAAAAAACCGGCCGCGGTGCCGAAGGAACGACCATGCACCGCGCTGCAACGCTTCGACATACTTCGCGACCCCCGATGTCTCGCCGGCCGGCTGTCCTTTAGAGCATCCTCCGGAAAGCCCATTCCTAGCCGGATGAGAATTCTCCAACTTATTGATCTTGCAAGAATTCTGATGGATTCACGCATCCGATCGGAAGCGCCGCTCGACGCCGCCTGGCCGATGTTGGGCCAGCCGTTCGGGCGGGTTCTGACGGTCACGCTAAATCGGTCCGGTTACCCGGCGGTTAACCGAATAGCTCAAAGGTTCGGAAAGGGTGCCAGGGTGGGATTATGTTGCGTCGCAAAAAGATCTTGACGTCGATTGTGCAATGCAGTACACGTTTCTCATGCGGCCCTTTCACGGGGTCGCCATTCGCGTGGGCTGAAATCGAATCGTCTGATTGAGCCGCACGCGTATCCCGTCGGAGGAGTAAATCATGGCCAATAATTTCGAAGAAATCCAAAAATTCGGCAAAGAGCAGCTCGACGCAACGACTTCGGTTGCCGCTTCGCTGGCGAAAGGGTTCCAAACAATAGCCGCCGAGGCGACCGACTATTCGAAGAAGGCGCTGGAGAGCAATTCGGCCTATGTCGAAAAGATCCTCGGTGCCAAGTCGCTCGATAACGCGATTCAGATCCAGTCGGAATACGCCAAGACCGCCTATGAAGGTTTTGTCGCGCAGGCCACGAAGATCGGCGAGCTCTACACCAGCCTCGCGAAGGAAGCGTTCAAGCCGCTTGAAAGCGCTATTTCCAAAGTTCAGGCTGCGACCACCACGGCTGCCAAATAGGCTCCTAGGCTCGAACGCCGGGCTTGAGGCCTGCGCAACCCAGTGTTGATGATCACCTCTGGTTTGCGCCTCAATTGACGGGGAAGGCTCGACTTGCGTCGGGCCTTTTATATTTTAAACGGCTGTTCGCGCGTCCTTGGCTCTTTGAACCCGACTGCCCGAAATTTCGGCATCCTCTTTCTGCGTGGCACGCGCCGCCCGACAGATGCCGGCTCTCAGCCAGCTCATTGCCGCCAGAATGCAAGCCGCAGACAAGGCGGGATTGCGTCCTAACGCCTCAGCGCATGGGCTTATTCGGAATAGCCTCGATCTTGCATAAAGCGCATTCACCCGGGGTGATATGGCCTGTGGTCATGGCGCGCGCAAATTGGTGAGCACGCCTGCGGATTGCCCAAAATCAGAGGTAGTCGACACTGGCGAAGCGGGTTTATCATCTCCTACTCGATGGCGCAGCCGGGATTGGTCAGGCTGGCGCTGAGAGCGTCGAGCGGCCCAAGCTTTGGGGCTTCGGCCACGCGAGTCCGGCGCAGGCGGGTCAGCCAGGGCAATCCGCCGCGGGCGCCAGCAGATCTTCCGGCGCGAAGAAGGAGCGGCGCCGCGTTTTAAGAGGCGACGATGCGGCTTGCGGGCGGGGTTGGTCCGCCCCATGTGACGAGAATGGGAGGCGGAAGCATGCCGTTGTGGGCATCGAGAGACCAGCAAAAAGGCGGCGACAAGGGGTCGGGTGCCGGCACGGCGGTCATCACGCGGCCCAAGACGCAGACGCGGCGGCCCAACATGTATCGCGTCTTGCTCTTGAATGATGATTACACACCGATGGAGTTCGTGGTTACGGTTTTGCGGAAATATTTCAACAAAGGACCGGAAGAGGCGACGCGCATCATGCTTCACGTCCACCAGCATGGCGTCGGGGAATGTGGCGTCTTCACTTACGAAGTCGCCGAGACGAAAGTCACCCAAGTGATGGACTATGCCAGGAAGCATCAGCATCCGCTGCAATGCATCATGGAAAAGAAATGAGAGATCGGAGCCGCCATGCCCTCCTTTTCGCGTAATCTCGAACAAACCCTGCATCGCGCTCTCGCCGTCGCCAATGAGCGGCACCATGAATATGCGACGCTCGAACATCTCTTGTTGAGCCTGACGGAAGACAGCGAGGCGGCGGCCGTTCTGCGGGCCTGCTCCGTTGATCTCGACCTTTTGCGGAAAAATCTGCGCGACTATATCGATCAGGAGCTCGACAATCTCGTCAGCGACGGGCGCGAGGATGCCAAGCCCACCGCCGGCTTCCAGCGGGTCATCCAGCGTGCCGTGATCCATGTCCAATCCTCCGGCCGCGAAGAGGTCACCGGCGCCAATGTGCTCGTCGCGATCTTCGCCGAGCGCGAGAGCCATGCCGCCTATTTCCTGCAAGAGCAGGACATGACCCGCTATGATGCGGTGAATTACATCAGCCATGGAATCGCCAAGCGTCCCGGCCTGTCCGATCCGTCGAAGACGCCGCGTGGCGTCGAGGATGAGGAGAACCGCGAGTCGAAGGATAAGGAAGCCGGCGATTCGAAGAAGAAAGAGGGCGCGCTCGACGCTTATTGCGTCAATCTCAACAAGAAGGCGCGCGACGGCAAGATCGATCCGCTGATCGGCCGTGAAGCCGAGGTCATGCGCACCATCCAGGTGCTCTGCCGCCGGCATAAGAACAATCCGCTGCTCGTCGGTGATCCAGGCGTCGGCAAGACCGCGATCGCCGAAGGCCTTGCCCGCAAGATCGTCAAAAATGAAGTGCCGGAAGTGCTCGCCGACGCGACGGTGTTTGCTCTCGATATGGGCACGTTGCTCGCCGGCACCCGCTACCGGGGCGATTTCGAAGAGCGGCTGAAGCAGGTGATGAAGGAGATCGAGAATCACAAAAAGGCGATTCTCTTCATCGACGAGATCCATACGGTGATCGGCGCCGGCGCCACCTCGGGCGGCGCGATGGATGCCTCTAATCTCTTGAAGCCGGCGCTGGCGCAAGGCACGCTGCGCTGCATCGGTTCGACCACCTATAAGGAATATCGCCAATATTTCGAAAAGGACCGGGCGCTCGTCCGGCGCTTCCAGAAGATCGATGTGAATGAGCCCTCGATCGAGGATGCGATCGAGATCATGAAGGGGCTAAAACCCTATTTCGAGGAATTCCACAAGGTCCGCTACACCAATGAGGCGGTGAAGGCCGCGGTGGAGCTCTCGGCGCGCTACATCCATGACCGCAAGCTGCCGGACAAGGCGATCGACGTGATCGACGAGACCGGCGCGAGCCAGATGCTGGTCCCCGAGAACAAGCGCAAGAAGACGATCGGCCTCAAGGAGATCGAGACGACGATCGCGACCATGGCGCGGATTCCGCCGAAGACCGTGTCGAAAGACGATGCCGAGGTGCTCGAACATCTGACCGAGACCTTGGAGCGGGTGGTCTACGGCCAGAACCGCGCCATAGCGGCGCTGACTTCCGCGATCAAGCTCGCCCGCGCCGGCTTGCGCGACGGCGAAAAGCCGATCGGCTCCTATCTCTTCTCCGGCCCGACCGGCGTCGGCAAGACCGAGGTCGCGCGCCAGCTCGCCACCGCCTTGGGTGTCGAGCTCGTCCGCTTCGACATGTCGGAATATATGGAGCGCCACACGGTCTCGCGGCTGATCGGCGCACCTCCCGGCTATGTCGGCTTCGATCAGGGCGGTCTCTTGACCGATGCCATCGATCAGCATCCGCATTGCGTCCTGCTGCTCGACGAGATCGAGAAGGCGCATCCGGATCTCTACAACATCCTTCTGCAGGTGATGGATCACGGCAAGCTCACCGATCACAACGGCAAGCAGATCGATTTCCGCAATGTGATCTTGATCATGACGACGAATGCCGGCGCCTCGGACATGGCGAAGTCGGCTTATGGCTTCACGCGGACACGGCGCGAAGGCGAGGATATCGAGGCGATCAACCGTATGTTCGCGCCGGAATTCCGCAACCGTCTCGACGCGGTCGTCACTTTCGGCCATCTGCCGCATGACGTGATCGCCAAGGTCGTGGACAAATTCATCATGCAGCTCGATGCGCAGCTCGCCGAGCGCAATGTCACGATCGAGCTCACCGACGAGGCGCGCAATTGGCTCGTCGACAACGGCTATGACGAGCATATGGGCGCACGGCCGATGGCGCGTGTCATCCAGCAGATGATCAAGACGCCGCTCGCCGATGAAGTGCTCTTCGGCCGGCTGAAGAATGGCGGCACGGTGCGTGTCGTCGTCACCTCCGATGAAGATGGCGTCAAAAAGCTCGGCTTCGTCTTCCCGGAAGGTCCGGTGCTGCCGCGGCCCGAACGCGACATCGTCGAGGCCGGCAAGAAGCGGGTGCGCTCCGAGCCGGAAGTGCGCCGCGCCAAGGCGCGCAAGCTCAAAACCGATGATGACGAAGGTGGACCGGACGGCGAGGAGGGCGGCCCGGACGAGCCGGAAGGCGAAGACACGACGGCCACCGAGGAGACCGACAAGCCTTCTGGCATCGTCCCGAATGTGCCTTTGCAGAACTAACACTTAAGGCACAGACAATTTTAGAAAATCGGGCTTCGCCGCTGCTGTGGCGAAGCCCGATTTGCTTTTGAAGAGAGCTTTAACGTTGGTCGCGCCTACCTTCTCCCACAAGCGGGAGAAGGGTCGCGCGTCGCCTATGCCCTCTTCTCGATCGCCGCGGCGATCTTGGCTGCGTGGGCGTCAAGCACGTCCGGCCTTTCCATGGCGCTCGCCAGCGGGCGCAGCTGCACGCCTTCCCAGCGCGGCAGAATGTGGAAATGCAGGTGGAAGACCGTCTGGCCGCCGGCCTGCTCATTATATTGGTAGAGGGTGACGCCTTCGGCACCGAGCGCGGTCTTGGCAGCTCGCGCGATCATCTGCACCCGCTTGATCAGCTGGCCTAGTCCTTCCGGATCGGCATCGAGAAGATTGCGGCAGGCAAATTTCGGGAGCACGAGACAATGGCCCTCGATGCGTGGCATGATGTCCATGAAGGCGAAGGCCACATCGTCTTCATAGACTTTGTGGCAGGGAATCTCGCCGCGCAAAATTTTTGCGAAAATATTGCTGTCGTCATAGTTGGGATTGTCATCGGCCGGCACCATAGCTGGCTCCTCTGCGCTGTCGTCGGCTCATGGGTTAAATCGCTTAAGGCACGCCTGTCCAGATCGAAAATCATATAGAGCCGATGCTCGGCCGATCATATTTCGCAGCTTATCGAAAGTGATCGGCCCGAGCCGACGCAATCAACGCGTTCAGCGATGCGGGCTTGCCAGACCCCTCACGCGCCCTTTTTGAATGGCGCCATTTCCGCATATTCGTCGAGCGATTCATCGATTGCGGCGCGCTCGCGCGCCAAAAATTCATCAATCGCCGAAGCAAAGCGGTTATCGGCAATGTCATGCGCGGAATAGGTTGGCACCGCCACATAGCCGCGTGCGAGCTTATGCTCGCCCTGCGCGCCGGCTTCGACGCGCGAAAGCCCATGGGTGATTGCATATTCGATCGCCTGATAATAGCAGACCTCGAAATGCAGGAAGGGATATTCCTCGATAGAGCCCCAATTGCGCCCATAGAGCGCATCCTTGCCGAGAAAATTGATGGCGCCCGCTATATAGCGATTCTTGCGCTTCGCCATCACCAGCAGAATCTGTTCAGGCATGCTAGCGCCGATCTGCGAGAAGAACGCGCGCGTGAGATAGGGCTTTCCCCATTTGCGGTTGCCGGTATCCATATAGAACAGGAAGAAGGCGTCCCAATGAGCTTCCTTGATCGCAGCGCCGGTCAAAAGCTCGATCTCGATCCCGCCGGCCTGCGCCAGCGCATCCTTGCGCTCGCGCCGGATCATCTTGCGCTTGCGCGAGGTGAGATCTCCGAGAAAGCCTTCGAAATCGTCATAGACCTTGTTGATGAAATGAAACTGCTGGCCGGTGCGCTGCAGAAAGCCGTTGCGCCCCAGCGCATCCCATTCGGAGCGGGTCGGGAAAGTGACATGGATCGAAGAGGCGTCGATCTTCTCGCGCCAGGTGCGCAGGCCGAGGATCAGCGCATTCAGCGCTGCCTCGCCGCCTTCGGGAGACACGAGAAGCCGGCGCCCCGTCGCCGGCGTAAAGGGCACCGCCACCTGCACTTTCGGATAATATTGCACGCCGGCGCGGTGATAGGCATCGGCCCAGCCGTAATCGAAGACATATTCGCCCATCGAATGGGTCTTGAGGTAAGTCGGCGCCACCGCCATCAGCCTGCCGCCGATCGGCTCTTCCACCACCACATGGGTCGGGGTCCAGCCGGTCTTGCCGCCGACCGAGCCGGAGCTTTCGAGCGCCCGCAAAAACGCATGGGTGATGAAGGGATTGAAACGCTCCTTCTGCAGCTCTGCAGCGGCAGGCTCTGTTTTGGGAAGCGTCGTTTCGGCAGGATCAGGGCCGATCGCAAACTCGCCGTCGGCCCTTGGCGTGGCAGGCGCGGCGCAACCGACGGCGCCGGCAGGCAGCGTTGCCGGATCGGGATTGGCGCAAGCGTCCCATTGCGCCGCATCGATCTCGCCGATCGATGTGACAAGACGGATCTTATAGGTGCCAGACATCTGCCGTCGAAGGGGTTGCGGACGGTTTCTCAGTTGCGATCGCGCTGTAGCTTATCTAGCGCTTTTCGCGCTTGCAGCAATTGACAACTCGCAGCAATCAATGTGCCGAAAGCGGGTGCGTGACGGTAGGCTTGGCCGGGACGATCGCTTGCGCTGCGGCTATGCCCGTCAGATAGGCGCCATGGGCGGTCGAAAACGCCTGTTTCGAGCAGGCTTCGCCGGCAAAGAAGATCCAATTCTCGACCGGTGCGGCGAGTTTTCCGCGCGCCTCGGCATGGCCGGGCAGAGCGTAAGAATAAGCGCCGCGGGCAAAGGGGTCCTGGCCCCAAGCGGTCTCGGCGATGGGGCGCAGCCGCGCTCTGATCGAATTGCCGAGAAGGCCGGCAAGCTCGTCCTCGGCGAAGGCGTAGAAGGCTTTAGGCCCCTCGACTTCGAGATCGGCGGCAAGTTGGCCGCCAAAATAGGCCTCGATGAGGTTCCGCCCAAACGGCCGCAGATGGTAGCTTGCCGTGCCGGTGCGATCGATCCGGCCGAAGAGATGCCCGTCCTTCGGCAGGTTCAGCGGCCGATCGAGAGCGAGCACGAGCTTGTCGGCAATCCCTAAGGGCAGGACTGCGGCGGCAGCGCGTTTTTCCGGCAGCGGCGGATCGAAGGCGAGCGTTTCCTGCGCCAGGAGATTGGTCGGCAGGGTGATGATCACTTTTTCCGCGGTGACCAGGCCCTGCGGCGTCACAAGGCGCAGATGCCGGCCACTATGGTCGAGACGTGTGACCGGGCAGGCGAGCCTGACCGGCAGATCATGGCCGAAAGCGGCGATGCCAGCGCCGTATCCTTCGACGACACGCCAATTGAGGCCGGTGTCTGCATAATTGGCGGTGTCGTGGATCGAGAGCCGGTCGGGTTCGGTTCCGTTCGCATAGCTCGTGACGGCTGCGATCAGCGCATTGAAACGGCCGCCGGGCGCGAGCAAACTGGCCGCAGGCTGGTCCGGCGCTACGCGCGCGGCTTTGGCCAAATCTCGCCAGAAACTGGTCATGGCCCGATCGAAAGCAAGTTGCTCCTCGGCGCTAAATCCCAGATCGAGGCTGTGACGGCCCCAGGCCGGCGGCGTCTCGTCGATGGTGAAGCCAAGGCCGCTGAGAATGGCGGTGAAAGGGTTGGCATCGGCCGAATGGAGCCAGCCGCAGCCGAGGTCCAGAGGAAATTCAGCAGCCGACGTCCAGGCTCGGCCGCCGATGCGCGATCGTGCCTCGAGAATCGTGAATTTGACAGCGGCGTGCGCAAGCTGCCGGCCCGCGGCGAGGCCAGCGGCGCCAGCGCCAATGACGACGACATCATAGTCGGCAGGTACGGAAGTTGAGGTCATGCACATTGCTATGTGCACATAGCATCATCGTTCAAAATTACAAATTGCGACAATATTTCGTCTTTTCTGCCGGTTTGGCTTGCCGCTCTGCGTGCGGCTGCCGCAATCTCTTGCGCAGGTCCCATTCTCGTCACCTTTCGCCGGCATTGAGCGGGTCTTGCAAGCCGTAAACTTTTCGGAAGCTCGCCATCGCTAGTTTGGCGGCGGAATTTCGAGCCTTGTTCAAAAGAGTGGAGCCGCCGTCATCCCATGCTGAGCCGCCCCATCTTTTGGCACATAAATTCTCGCCCGATCCCGCGTCCGGCCCGGAAGAGGCGGGATGTCGTCGCGCATCGTCTCGGCGATGCGGTTTTGCGGCTCCGCGGCCTTTTCAATCTTCTCACAGGGCTGGCGCTGACGGTGCTCCTCGCCGGCTGCATATCGGTGGGAGTTCCCGACGTCTCGGGGACGGTTGGCGACATGTTCGGATCGTCGCCGGCGGGCGCGCCGAATTTGATTTCCATCTTCGTCGCGTCGACACGCAATGGCGAAAATGGCGCGGCGAACGAGATGAGCCGCGATGGGACCCATTATTCTCTGCAGATGATCAGCATACCGCCGCAACATAAGATCGGTGAAATCGAGCGGCCGGCTTTCGGCGCCGCCGACCCGTCGCAGCATTTCGTGCTGGCGTCGCTCCGCGAGCTCGACGAGGCCTCTTTCCGCAACGAGCTCGCGACCCATATCTCGGGCCGCATCGGCTCCAATCGCGACATCCTGCTTTATGTGCACGGCTTCAACACCGGCTATGACGAGGCGCGGTTTCGGCTCGCGCAGATCGTCGAGGATGGGCGTTTCGGCGGCGTGCCTGTCCTTTTCGCTTGGCCTTCGAGCGATAATCTTCTCGGCTACGAAGCGGCGCGCGAATCCGCGACCGCAGCGCGCGATGCCTTGGCGAGCGTGCTGCGCGATCTGAGCGAATTGCCCGATGTCGGGCGCATCCATATACTCGCCCATTCGCTGGGCACCTGGCTCACCATGGAAGCCTTGCGCGAGCGGGCCATCGCCGGCAGCCCGGATCTCAACGGCAAGCTCGGCACTGTGATGCTGGCGGCGCCCGATATCGATCTTTCCGTCTTCCGCGAGCAGGTCCACCGCCTCGATGCGTCGCATATTTCGGTGCTTGTTTCTTCGAAGGACAGGGCCTTGTCCTTGTCGCGCTGGCTCGCCGGCGACCGGCCACGTCTCGGCGCGCTCGATCCGCGCAAAGCCGCAGATCGCGCCGCGCTCGATAAGCTCGGTGTGAAAGTCTATGATCTGTCGCCGCAGTCGACCGGGCTCATCGGCCATGGCATGTATGCCGACGCGCCGGAGGTTGTCCGCGCGATCGGCATGCAGATCGGCAAAGCGAGGCTGCAGGATGAAGATGTCCAGGCCGTGCTCGGCAAAAAGCCGATCGATCCCAATGTGACGACCGAGCCTTTGCCTTCTGCGGCGACAACGCCTGCGCCGGCAAATCCGTCTGCGACGCCTTCTACGGCGGGTCATTGAGCGCGAGGCGGGGAGGTTCAGCACGTCTGGACCTCTCTCGCCGCTGTGCTAGGCTGAGCTTAGGAGCACCTCTATGCCGAACTTGATCGAACCTGCCGAAGGTCTGCCGCCCCGCCGTGCTTTCACGGTGGCGGAAGTGCTGCGCATGCAGGAGGCCGGCATCATCGGCGAAGATGAAAATTTTGAGCTGGTCGAAGGCGAGATCGTGGCAATGGGACCAAAATTTGCCGCCCATGAGTTGATCAAATCTGCCTTGGCCATGAGCTTGTCCCGCGCCTGCCCGGACCATCTTTGGCTTGGCTTCGAAAGTTCAATTTTTTTGTCGGAGACGACATTCGTCGAACCCGATATCTGTCTTTATCGGCGTGATTTGGCTTCGGATAAAGTCAGGGGCGGGGACCTCCTTCTCGTCATCGAGATCGCTGCGTCGTCCCTCGCCTATGATCGAGGCCATAAGGCCAGCCTCTATGCGCGCTACGGCGTGCACGAACTCTGGGTCGTCGACGCTGCGACGCGCCGAACCTTTGTGCATCGCGAGCCAAGAGAAATCGGCTGGGGCGAGATCACCGAGAAGGCGCCGGACGAAGTGCTGCGCTGCGACGCCATCCCGAATTTTTCGATTAGGCTTGCAGAGGTTTGATCAAGACACAGAAGAGATTTTGAGGCACTGAGCGACGTGACCATCGAAAACGCATTATCCGCACTTGGGCTACTCGGAATTGGCGGCGCGATGGGCACTTACCTGAGGATTCTTTGGGAGCGTCGCAATGCAGCTCTTTTGCATAAGCAGGAATTCAAAGAGGCACGCTTCAAATGCATTATTATACTCATGTATTCAATCATCGATTTTGATAAGCATCGTTCTGCTTTAGAACAGCATCGTCCTAATCTGCGCTCCTGCGATGACGTCATCGAGGAACTCAAGGCAGAATGGCATAACGCGATTCTTTTTGCCTCGGATGAGGTTTTGGAGGCGGCCCACGCTTTCATTCACGAGCCATCAGCCGCCAATTTCAAGCGCTCTGCGCTTGCTATGCGTCGCGATCTTTGGGGCGGGAGGTCATCGGACGCATTGCAAAGGCTTGAATTTTGAATGGCGCGACTGAAATAGTTGTCAGGGCATTTTCGATCGATTTCCCGGCGAGCAGGGCCCTTATGTTCGCCGTCGCTTCGAGAATATGTTCGAGCCGCTCTCGGACATTGGCGGGCATCAGAACACTTCGGTCACGTCAGACGCGATTTGCGCCATGAAATCAGGCTTTAGGCTGCGCCGCATGACGGCGGAGACTGGGGCGTTGATCGCCTCGCCGATGAGACGTTCGACCCCGACGAGATCGATCAGGGAAAATTTGCTCTCCCACGGTACATCCAGCAGCACGTCGAGATCGCTGTCTGGGCGATCGTCGCCGCGCGCCCGCGAGCCGAAGATCGCGAGATGCTCGACGCCGGCTCTTTGCAAGGCATCTTGCCGGGCACGCAGGCGGGCGATGATCTCAGTCTTGTCCATAAGAAATCATAGCATCGTCGCTGGCGATCGTGAAATGGCGGCAAACGTCACAGCCGTGCCGGCAGTT